>NZ_JBHRTR010000028.1:217658-226851 GCF_042646425.1 Marinibaculum pumilum | reverse complement strand
GAGGCCGCGGCGGAACAGGCGGCGGCCGACCGGGCCGCCGGCCGCGACACCGCCTGGACCCCGGTCTAGGCGGGCCGCGGCATGCGAACCGCAACGCGAGTGTAACCATGTCCGACGCCCAGGAGGCCGAGGTCCCCGACGCCGAAAAGCCCGATATCGGCGATGCCGATACCGCCGACGAATCCGGCCAGGTCCGGCATCGCGCGCGGGCGCCGCTGCCCGCCATGCCGCCGCCGCCCCCGCCGGAGGCGAGCCCCCTCGCGGAAGGCGATCTGGTGGTGGTGAAGGTCGGCTCCTCCCTGCTGGTCGATCCGGGCAAGGGCGATGTGCGGGCGGACTGGCTGGACGCGCTGGCCGACGACCTGGCCGACCTGCACCGGGCGGGGAAGCGGGTGCTGGTGGTGTCGTCGGGCGCGATCGGGCTGGGGCGCGAGGCGCTGGGCTTCAGGCCCGGCCGGCTGCGGCTGGAGGAGAGCCAGGCCGCCGCCTCGATCGGGCAGATCCGCCTGGCGCATCGCTGGCAGTCGGCGCTGGCGCGGCACCAGATCAACGTGGCGCAGATCCTGCTGACCCTGGGCGATACCGAGGACCGGCGCCGCTTCCTGAACGCGCGGGCGACGATCGAGATGCTGTGGCGGCTGGGCGCGATCCCGGTGGTGAACGAGAACGACACCGTCGCCACCAGCGAGATCCGCTTCGGCGACAATGACCGGCTGGCCGCCCGGGTGGCGCAGATGATGATGGCCGACTGCCTGGTGCTGCTGTCCGACGTGGACGGGCTGTACGACGCCGACCCGCGGCGCAAGAAGTCGGCGAAGCTGGTGCCCTGGGTGGAGGAGGTCACGCCGGAGATCGAGGCGATGGCCGGCCTGAAGAAGACGGAATACGGCTCCGGCGGCATGCGCACCAAGCTGCTGGCGGCGCGCATCGCCAGCCATGCCGGCTGTGCCATGGCGATCGCCCGCGGGATCGAGCCGCACCCGATCCGCCGGCTGCTGGCCGGCGCCCCCTGCACCTGGTTCGCGGCGGTGGATTCCGCCTTCAACGCCCGCAAGAGCTGGATCGCCGCCAGCCTGCAGCCGCTGGGCGCGCTGATCGTCGACAAGGGCGCGAAACGGGCGCTGGACCGCGGCCGCTCCCTGCTGCCCGCCGGCGTGACCGCGGTGACCGGGGAGTTCGACCGCGGCGACCCGGTGATCGTTGCCGATGCCGAGGGCTGGGAGCTGGGGCGCGGCCTCTGCGCCTATTCGTCGGACGACGCCCGCACCATCGCCGGCCATCGCAGCCGTGAAATCACGCGCCTGCTGGGCTACCGTGGGCGCGACGAGATCATCCACCGGGACGACCTGGTGGTGCATTCGACCGGCCCCTGGCTGCGCCTGCCGCCCGAACTGCGCACCGCCGACCAGGCGCGCGAGATCCAGCGGGAAGAGGCCGAGGCCGAGGCCGGGTGATGCGGCCGGACGCCGCCGCTTCGGGCCGGCGTCCGGCACGAACGGAAGATCAGGAGGACGAACGATGAGCCAGGCGAGCAAGGTTGTGCCCCTCGATGCGGCGAAGGACGTTCCGGGCGGCGATGTCGAAGGCCTGATGGACGAGATCGGCCGCCGCGCCGCCGCCGCGCAGCCGGTCCTGGCCGCCGCCCCGGCGGACCGGAAGGACCGCGCCCTGCGCGCCGCCGCCGCCGCGCTGCGCAGCAACACCGACGCGATCCTGGCGGAGAACGCGAAGGATGTGGCCGCGGCGAAGGAGAGCGGCACCGCCGCCGCCCTGGTCGACCGCCTGACCCTGACGCCGGAGCGGATCGAGGCGATGGCCGCCGGCCTGGAACAGATCGCCGAGCTGCCCGACCCGGTCGGCCGGGTGCTGGCGGAATGGGACCGGCCCAACGGCCTGCATATCCGCCGGGTGGCCGTGCCGCTGGGGGTGATCGGCATCATCTACGAGAGCCGCCCCAACGTGACCGCCGATGCCGGCGGGCTGTGCCTGAAGTCGGGCAATGCCTGCATCCTGCGCGGCGGCTCCGACAGCCTGCATTCCTCCGCCGCGATCCTGGACTGCCTGCAGGCGGGCCTGCGCGAGGCCGGCCTGCCGGCGGAATCGGTCCAGCGGGTGCCGACCGCCGATCGCGCCGCCGTCGGCGCGCTGCTGCGGCTGGACAAGTGGGTGGACCTGATCGTGCCGCGCGGCGGCAAGGGCCTGATCGCCCGGGTGCAGGCGGAGAGCCGGATCCCGGTGCTGGCCCATCTGGACGGCAATTGCCACGTCTATGTCCATGAGGCCGCCGACCTGGAGATGGCGAAGCAGATCCTGCTGAACGCGAAGCTGCGTCGCACCGGCATCTGCGGCGCGACGGAAAGCCTGCTGATCGACGCCAAGGTTGCCGACCGCATGGCCGGCCCGCTGGTCGCCGCCCTGCTGGACGCCGGCTGCGCGGTGCGCGGCGACGACGCCGTGCAGAAGGCCGATCCGCGGGTCACCCCGGCGAGCGAGGAGGACTGGTCGACGGAATATCTGGACGCGATCATCTCTGCCAAGGTGGTGCCCGACCTGGACGCCGCGATCGCGCATATCGCGCGCTATGGCTCCCACCATACCGACGCCATCGTCACCGGCGATGCGGCGGCGGCGGCAAAGTTCCTGAACGCGGTGGACAGCGCGATCGTGATGCACAACGCCTCCACCCAGTTCGCCGATGGCGGGCAGTTCGGCATGGGGGCGGAGATCGGCATCGCCACCGGGCGGCTGCATGCCCGCGGCCCGGTGGGGGTGGAGCAGCTGACCACCTTCAAGTACCAGGTCGAAGGCGATGGCCAGACCCGGCCCTGATGGCGTGAAGCGGTCGGAGGCGTCTTGAGCGGACGGGGCGCGCCGCCGCCGGTGCCGCTCAGCCGCAGCGGCATGGCACCGGGCCTGCGCATCGGCCTGCTGGGCGGGTCGTTCAACCCCGCCCATGACGGCCATGTCTACATCTCGGCGGTGGCGCGGGCGCGGCTGCGGCTGGACCAGGTCTGGTGGCTGGTCAGCCCGCAGAACCCGCTGAAGGCCCGGGCGGGGATGAAGCCGCTGGCGGAGCGGATCCGCCTTGCACGGGCGCTGGGCCTGCCCCATTTCATCAGGGTGACGGATCTGGAAAGCCGCTTGGGCACGACCTTTACCGCCGACACCCTGGGCCGCCTGCACGGGCGTTATCCGGGGCAGGATTTCGTCTGGCTGATGGGGGCGGACAACCTGGCACAGATCCACCGCTGGAAGCGGTGGCACGAAATCTTCATGAAAACCCCGATTGCGGTGATCGACAGGCCGACTTACGCTCATCGCAGTCTCAGCGCCCCGGGAGCCATGCGTTTCGCCGCCAGCCGCCAACCGGCAGAGGCCGCTTCTTCGCTACCGGGCCGGCACGCACCGGCCTGGTGCTTCCTGCATGTGCGCACCCACCCGGCCTCCGCCACCGCCATTCGTGCCCGCAGCATCGGGACCGGGACTGCCGTGGAACCGCCGGCGCAGCCTGCCGTTGCAGGAGAGGCCGCGTGACGGCGCGCCGGCCGGCCACCAGCCGGAAGGCGGGAGCCGCGTGACGGGCGCCGCCCGCAATCCAGAAGCAGGCGCCGCGCGTGGCGCCCCGACCGTCCAGACATTCGTACCGATCATCGCTGCCGGCGCCCCTTTTCCAGGTGCCCGGGCGGCGGCCACCCGTTCCGGAACCATCGGGCCGAGCCGGCGGCCGGTTCCGGGAGAGCAGGCCGGCCAGACGCCATAAGGGAGAGGGACTTCATCTCACTCATGCAGCCAATTGCGCAGAATGCCGGGAGCGGCATCGATGCGGCAGCAGCGGCCGAGGCCCTGCTGAACCGCGTTCGCGACTCGCTGGAGGACGACAAGGCGGAGAACATCTCCGTCATCGACCTGGCGGGGAAGACCACGCTGGCCGACTACATGGTCATCGCCAGCGGGCGCTCCAGCCGACAGGTGGCCGCGATCGCGGAGCATCTGGTCGAGCGCGTGAAGGCGGCCGACCAGCCGGTCCTCGGAGTCGAGGGGATGCGTACCGCGGAATGGGTCGCCATCGACCTGGGCGACGTGCTGGTGCATGTCTTCCAGCCCGAGGTGCGCAGCTTCTACAACCTGGAGAAGCTCTGGTCGGTGACCTGGCCGGAACAGGCCGCGGCGCTCTGACGCGGCGCCGCGCCGGCGGCGCGGCCGGCCCGCGGCGGCCTTCTGCCGTGCAGCCGGCGGCAGGGTTGTCATGCGGCTGCTGATCGCCGCCATCGGCCGCGCCCGCGGCAAGAGCCGCGACGGGCCGGAGGCCCGTTTGCTGGCCGAGTACCTGAAGCGCCTGCCCTGGCAGGTCAGCCTGACGGAACTGCCGCAATCGCGCGCCGCCACCGCCGATCAGCGCAAGGCGGAGGAGGCCGCCGCCCTGCAACGGGCGGTGCCGGCAGGGCACCGCCGCATCGTGCTGGACGAACGCGGCGAGGATCTGGGCAGCGCCGCGATCGCCGCCTGGCTGGACCGGCAGCGCCAGGACGGCGGTGCGGCGGTCGCCGTGCTGATCGGCGGGCCGGACGGGCTGGAGCCGGGCCTGGCGGCCCGCGCCGACCTGCGCCTGGCCTTCGGCCGGCAGACCTGGCCGCACATGCTGGTCCGGGCGATGCTGGCGGAGCAGCTCTATCGCGCCTATACGATCCTGGAAAACCATCCATATCATCGCGCATGAGCCGGATCCGGTGCGCTGCGGAACCGACCGCCGGCGCCGCCGGTTCGTCCGGCAGGCCCTGCCGCGGAATACCGGAACGGCGGGGCAGCAAGACACGACAGGAGCCTTCCATGACCGCCGCCAAGTCCCCCGCCCCCGTCGTCCTCTGCATCCTGGACGGCTGGGGCCTGCGCGACGCGCCGGAGGACAATGCCCTGGCGCAGGCGAAGCTGCCGAACTGGTCCCGCTTCACCGCGGCGCAGGCGCCGGCGCGGATCGCTACGTCCGGCGCCGCGGTGGGCCTGCCCGACGGGCAGATGGGCAATTCCGAGGTCGGCCACATGACCATCGGCTCCGGCCGGATCCCGGTCCAGGACCTGCCGCGGATCGACGCCGCGATCGCCGACGGCAGCTTCGCAAGGATCCCCGCCTTGCAGGAGGTGCTGGACGCGGCGAAGGCCGGCAGCGGCACGGTGCATATCCTGGGCCTGATGTCGCCGGGCGGCGTCCACAGCCACCAGCGCCACATCCTGGCCCTGGCCGGTGTCGCGGCAAAGGCCGGCCTGGCGGTGCGTCTTCATGCCCTGCTGGACGGCCGCGACACCCCGCCGCAGAGCGCGCGGGACTTCCTGCCGCAGGTGGAGGCCGGTCTGCAGGAGATCCGGGAGACGGGCGCCGATGCCCGCATCGCCACGATCTGCGGCCGCTACTACGGCATGGACCGCGACAAGCGCTGGGAGCGCACGGCGCTCGCCTATGCCGCCCTGGTCGACGGCGAAGGGGTGCGCCGGGCGGATAGCGCGGCGGCGGCGCTGCAGGCCGCCTATGACGCCGAGGAGACGGACGAGTTCGTGCAGCCCGCCGTGATCGGCGATTATGCCGGCATGGCCGACGGCGATGCCCTGGTGATGGCGAATTTCCGCGCCGACCGGGCGCGCCAGATCATGACCGCGCTGACCGACCCGCAGTTCGACGGCTTCGCCCGCCGGATGCCGGCCTTTTCCGCCGTTGCCGGCATGGCCTCCTATTCCGCGGCGCTGGACGAGCGGATGGCGGTGCTGTTCCCTGCCATGACCTTCCCCAACACCCTGGGCGCCTGCCTGGCCGCGGCCGGCTTGCAGCAGATCCGCATCGCGGAGACCGAGAAATATGCCCATGTCACCTTCTTCCTGAACGGCGGCGAGGAGCAGGTCTTCGACGGCGAGGAGCGGGCACTGGTCCCCTCGCCCAAGGTCGCCACCTACGACCTGCAGCCGGAGATGTCGGCCGCCCAGGTCACCGACGAGGTGGTGGCGGCGCTCGACGGCGGCCGCTTCGCCCTGGTGGTGGTGAATTTCGCCAATCCCGACATGGTCGGCCATACCGGCAAGCTGCCCGCCGCGATCAAGGCGGCGGAGGCGGTGGACGCGGCACTGGGCCGGGTGGCGGATGCGGTCGAGCGCGCCGGCGGCGTGATGCTGGTCACCGCCGACCATGGCAATCTGGAGGAGATGCGCGACCCCGACAGCGGCGCCGCCCATACCCAGCACACCACCAACCCGGTGCCCGGGCTGCTGGTCGGGCCGGCGGCGCAGGGCCGCCGCCTGGCCGATGGCGGCCTGGCGGATATCGCGCCGACCATCCTGGACCTGCTGGGCCTGGCGCAGCCGGCGGAGATGACCGGCCATTCCCTGCTGCAGCCGGCGGAAGCCGGCGCGGCCGGCAAGGCCGGCCGGGCGGACCGTGCCATCGCCTGAGCGCACAGATCCCCGCCGCGCCCGGCGCGGCCCGCTGCCCGCCCCGGCGCTGGCGGTCGCCCTGGCGGTTGCGCTGGCGCTCGCCCTGGTCCCGGCGGCCGTGCCTGCGCAGCAGGCGGACCCGCCGCAGCCGGCCGAACTCTCGGCGGAGCGGGAGGCGGCGCAGAAACGGCTGCAGGAGATGCAGCAGAGCCTGGAAAGCCGCCAGGAGAAGCACCAGGACCTCACCGAGCGGGAAAAGGCGCTGCGCAACCGGCTGGAAGAGCTGCGCCGCAAGTCGATCGCCACCGCCGCCGCCCTGCAGAGCCAGGAGGAGGAGGCCAGCGCGCTGGAACTGACCCTGGCGGCGATCCGCGAGGCGCGCTTCCACAAGCTGCAGGAGCTGGACCGGCAACGGGCGGAGCTGACCCGGCTGGTCAACGGCCTGACCCGCCTGAGCCGCCGCCCGCCGGAGGCGATGCTGTTCGCGCCGGGGGAGGCCTATGACACCTGGCGCGCGGCGGTCCTGCTGGGCGATGTCGGGCCGCTGATCAATGCCCGCGCCGCCGGCCTGCGCGACGACCTGGACGAGCTGGCGAAGATCGAGGCCGACCTGCATGCCCGCCGCATGGAGCTGAACCAGGTGGTCCGGTCGATGGCGGACGAGCGCGCGCGGCTGTCGTCGATGGAGCGCGAGCTGGACGCCGCGCGCGCCGACACCCGCGACGAGGCGGCGGCCCTGTCGCGCCAGGTCGCCAGCCTGACCCAGGATGCGGCCAATGTCCGCAATCTTCTGGGCGACCTGGAGGAGGCGGAGCGCCTCGCCCGCGAACGCCAGTTCGCCGCCCGCGCGGCGGCGCAGGCGGCGCAGGGCCGGCCCGCCGGCGTGCGCCCGGCGGCGCTGACCCCGCCGCGCCTGGACGGGCTGAAGCCGGGCAGCATGACGATGCCGGTCGCCGGCCGGGTGATCGGCCGCTACCAGGGGCCGATCCAGGGCAGCAGCGAGCGGCGGCCCGGCCTGACCGTGTCGGTGCGCGACAATGCCCAGGTCACCGCGCCGGCTGACGCACGTGTGATGTTCGCCGGGCCGTTCAAGGGATATGGTCGGATATTGATCCTGGCCCACGGCGAAAACTACCATACCCTTTTGGCAGGGTTTGGCCGGATCGACCGTGAGGTTGGCGACCATGTTCTGTCGGGGGAGCCTGTCGGCGTGATGAACGCCGGCACGGCGGGGGGGGCGCGTCCGTCGCTGTACCTAGAATTGCGCCATGAGGGCAAACCCATCGATCCCGAACGCTGGATCGCCAAAGCAAACCGAAAAGCGAGTGGCTAGATGCGTAATTTCCTGCTGGGAAGCGCTTTCTCCTTCCTGCTGCTGATCGCCGTGGGCACCCTGGCCCTGCCGCAAGGCGGGGGCAGCCAGGCGGCAAGCTCCGAGACATACCGGCAGCTGAACCTGTTCGGCGACATCTTCGAGCGGGTCCGCAACGACTATGTCGAGCCGTCCGACGATGCCGAACTGGTGGAGGCCGCGATCAACGGCATGCTGGCCTCCCTGGATCCGCATTCCACCTACCTGAACCCGAAGAAGTTCCGCGAGATGCAGGTGCAGACCCGCGGCGAGTTCGGCGGGCTGGGCATCGAGGTCACGATGGACAACGGCCTGGTCAAGGTGGTGACCCCGATAGACGACACGCCGGCGGCCCGCGCGGGCCTGAAGGCGGGCGACCTGATCACCCACCTGGACGGCACCCCGGTCCTGGGCATGACCCTGTCGGAGGCGGTCGAGCAGATGCGCGGCCCGGTCAGTTCCAAGATCAAGATTTCCGTCCAGCGCGAGGGCGAGGACGGGCCGCTGGACTTCGAGATCACCCGCGACGTGATCAAGGTGCAGTCGGTCCGCTCCCATGCGGAGGACGATATCGGCTATGTCCGCATCACCACCTTCAACGAGCAGACCGAGGAAGGCCTGAAGAAGGCGCTGTCGAGCCTGAAGAGCGAGATCGGCGGCGACCGGATCAAGGGCTATGTCCTGGACCTGCGCAACAATCCGGGCGGCCTGCTGGACCAGGCGATCGCGGTCGCCGACGCCTTCATGGACCAGGGCGAGATCGTCTCCACCCGCGGCCGGGACGAGGCCAACCAGCAGCGCTACAACGCGCGCGAGGGCGACCTGACCGACGGCAAGCCCGTCGTCGTGCTGGTCAATGGCGGGTCCGCCAGCGCCTCCGAGATCGTCGCCGGCGCGCTGCAGGACCATCACCGGGCGATCGTCCTGGGCACCAAGTCCTTCGGCAAGGGATCGGTGCAGACCATCATCCCGATCCAGGGCCAGGGCGCCCTGCGGATGACCACGGCGCGCTACTACACGCCGTCGGGCCATTCGATCCAGGCGAAGGGCATCGTGCCGGACATCGAGGTGCCGCAGGCGAAGATCGAGCTGCTGGAGCAGCGCCCCCGCACCTCCGAGGCCGACCTGCGCAACC
This sequence comes from Marinibaculum pumilum, assembly GCF_042646425.1. Taxonomy (NCBI): domain Bacteria; kingdom Pseudomonadati; phylum Pseudomonadota; class Alphaproteobacteria; order Rhodospirillales; family Rhodospirillaceae; genus Marinibaculum; species Marinibaculum pumilum. The sequence goes on along the minus strand of NZ_JBHRTR010000028.1, from coordinate 217,951 downwards.
GGCTGGCGCCGGAGGCGGAGGAGGAAGCGGCCAAGGCCGAGGGCGATTCGGCGAAGGAAGCCGCGCCGGAGGCCGCCACCCCGGCCGGCAGCGACGAGGACTTCCAGCTTCTCCGCGCGCTGGATCTGCTGCGGGGCCTGTCGCTGTTTCACGCGAACGCCGCCTCCCGCTAAACTGACTGACCTGCCGGAACTGCCGTCCGCCGCGCCCGATGCGGCCGGGCGGCAGTTCCGGAAGCAGGCGGAAGCGGGTGAGACAGGCAGGGCGCGCTGGCCACTTTATTCGAGCAGGAC
>NZ_JBHRTR010000028.1:205257-217574 GCF_042646425.1 Marinibaculum pumilum | reverse complement strand
GGCGCCGCCGAGGATGAGACCGGCGGCGGACGCCGTCGGCTGCGCCTGCGCGGCGAACGTCGGGGCCGCGCGCCCCGGGGCGGCGGCACACGCGGCGGCGGCGAGGACGGCGACCGCCGGCGGCGCCCCTGGCTGCTGATCCTCGCCTGGGCGGCCTATATCCTGATCCTTGCCGGCGGCGCCGGCTGGCTGTACATGGCCGGACCCATCGGCGGGAATGGCCAGGGCAGCGATGGTCAGGGCAGCGAACATGCCGACACCGCCGAAGCTGGCGAGGGACCTGCCGGAGAGAGCGAAAGCGCCGACATGGCGGCAGCCGGCGACGGCGATGCTCAGGTGCCGCCCCCGCCCTCCTCCCTTCCCGACGAAACCGCGACGGCCATGCCGGGCGACGATGCCGGGCCCGACGCGGCGGAGCCCCAACAGGCGGAGGCGGGCGATTCGCCCGCCGAGGCGCCGATGCCGAAGGGAAGTGCCGGCAGCGGGGAGATGACGGCAGGCACCGGCGTCGGCACGCTGCCGGACGATGCACCGCCAGTCCCGGGGGCGCCGCCAGTCCCGGGGGCTGCGGCACCGCCGATGGCGGTCGATCCGCTGCGGCTGGCGCAGAGCCAGGCGCCGCTGCCGGCCGTCCCGGACCCGGACCTGCAGGAGGACAGCGTCGACGGCATCCTGCCGCGCATCGGTCCCGAGGGGCGACAGCCCTGGCAGGTCTATGCGCGCCCCTTCGCGGGCGAGGAGGGCCGGCCGCGGATCGCCATCGTCTTCGGCGCCCTGGGGCTGGACTCCTCCGGCACCGTCCGGGCGATCGAGGATCTGCCGGGGCAGGTCAGCCTGTCGCTGTCGCCCTATGCCTCCAGCCTGCAGGACTGGATCACGCAGGCCCGCAGCAAGGGGCATGAGGTGCTGCTGTCCGTGCCGGTGCAGCCGCTCGGCTATCCCGCCAGCGACCCCGGCCCGCATGCCCTGCTGGCCACGCAGAACGCGTCGGAGATGGTCTCGCGCCTGCGCTGGAGCCTGGCACGGGCGGGCGGCTATGTCGGCCTGTCGGCGGGCATCGAATCGCCGGTCATCACCGACGCCCGGACCGCCGAGCCGCTGCTGGCGGCGGTGAAGGAGCGCGGCCTGCTGTTCTTCGACGGCAGCGCGGCATCGACCGTGACGGCGGCGGAGATCGCGCGCAGGGACGCCGTGCCCTTTGCCGCTGCGGACCTGGTGATCGATGCCGACCTGACGCCGGCCGGGATCGACGACGCCCTGGCCAGGCTGGAGAGCCTGGCCCGCCAGAACGGGCAGGCGATCGGCTTCGCGCGGGCCTATCCGATCAGCCTCGACCGGGTGGCCGGCTGGGCGCTGTCGCTGGAGGAGAAGGGAATCTCGCTGGCCCCGCTGACAGCCCTTATCGCCACGCCGGAGTCCGGCTAGGGTCGCCCCAGCCGGTGACCGACCGGCCCGCGATCCACCTGTCCGCCATTGCGCGGCCGGCATGATCAGCAGACCGTCTTCATGGCCTGCCGGCCGGCCAATGTTCCATCCGTCACAGAGTGCCCGATGCCCGCCTCGTCTTCGCCCGACCCCGCCACCCTGCCCTACCGGCCCTGTGTCGGGATCTGCCTGCTTTCCGCCGACGACAAGGTGTTCGTCGGGCGCCGCATCGACACCATGGTGGAGGCCTGGCAGATGCCGCAGGGCGGCATCGACCCCGGCGAGGCGCCGGAGGACGCGGCCCTGCGGGAGCTGGAGGAAGAGGTCGGCACCCGCAACTGCCGGATCATGGCCCGCACCCAGGAATGGCTGACCTACGACCTGCCGGCGCATCTGGTCGGCAAGGTCTGGAAGGGCCGCTATCGCGGCCAGCGCCAGCTCTGGTTCGCGGCGCGCTTCGAAGGCCAGGACAGCGAGATCAACCTGCAGACGGCGGATCCGGAATTCGAGGCCTGGAAATGGGTCCCGATGGACGCGCTGCCCGACCTGATCGTCCCCTTCAAGCGCGACATCTACCGCCAGATCGTCGCCGAGTTCCGTCCCCTTCTCACCGCCGCCCGCGGCTGACCGCCCGCCGGCACCACCCTCCCCTCCCGCGCCCCCTTCACCGCCCCGCTGCCACTGTCCAAGTCTGTCCCCCGCATGAGCCATACCCTGTTCGCCATCCACGGCGCCTTCTCCGGTGCCTGGTGCTTCGAGCCCCTGCAGCTTGCCGCCACGCGCCGCGGCTGGGACCTGCATGCCATCGACCTGCATCCGGCGCTGCCGGACGGCCGGCCTGCCGGCCTGCGGGACTATCTGGCGGACTGCCTGGCCGCGATCGGCAGGCTCGACGGGCCGCCGGTGGTGGTCGGCCATTCCATGGGCGGGCTGCTGGCGCAGCAGGTGGCCGCCGCCGGGGCGGCCCGCGCGGCGATCCTGCTGGCACCGGCCCCGGCCTGGGGCCAGTTCTATGCCTCGGTGCAGGAGAATGTGAACCTGATGGCCCTGGCCCGCCTCGGCCCGTTCTGGGACCGGATCCTGCGGCCGGAGCGGCGGATCGCCCGCGACTATTCGATGCAGTTCATGGAGCGCGCGCAGCGGGCGGACGCGCTGGCGCGGCTGACACCGGAATCGGGCCGGGTGCTGTTCGAGATCAACTGCTGGGGCTGGGATCCGACGATGGCCAGCGCGGTCGCCCATCACCGGGTCGATTGCCCGCTTATGTTCGTCGCCGGGGCCGAGGACCGGGTGATCTCCGCCGCCACTGTGCGGGCCAGCGCCGCCCGCTATGGCGACCTGGCCCTGTGCCGGGAATATGACGGGCTGGGTCATTTCATCTTCGGCGAGCCGGCGCAGGACGCCGTGTTCCGCGACTGCCTGGACTGGCTGGATGCCCTGGACCTGCGGGTCACTGCCTGATCCAGCGCTGGACCCGGGCGCGGCCGCATGCTCCGCTGCCGCAACGATGAGAGAGGGGAGCCGAACGCCATGACCGGACCTGACGACCGGGGCGCGACCACAGACCTTGCCGCGCCGCTCGACCTGCCCTGCGGGGTGCGCCTGGCGAACCGCCTCGCCAAGGCGCCGCTGACCGAGGGGCTGGCCGATTCGCGCAATGCACCGACGGTGCGGCACGAACGGCTCTACCGCCGCTGGTCCGCCGGCGGCTGCGCCCTGCTGGTCACCGGCAATGTCCTGGTCGACCGCCGCTACCTGGAGCGGCCGGGCAATGTGGTGATCGAGGACGGCGCGGTCCCGTCGGCTGGCCTGGAGGCATATGCACGGGCAGGGACCTCTGCCGGCAACCATCTTTGGATGCAGATCAACCATGCCGGCCGGCAGACGCCGGAACATCTGAACCCCACCCCGGTCGGTCCGTCGGCCGTGCCGCTGAAGCTGAAGGGCGGCTATGGCGCACCGCGGGCGCTGGAGGCGGCGGAGATCGCCGATATCGTCGACCGCTTCGCCTTCATGGCCGGCATCGCGCGGGAGACCGGCTTCACCGGGGTGCAGATCCACGCCGCCCATGGCTATCTGCTCAGCGAGTTCCTGTCGCCGCTGGCCAACCGGCGAGAGGACGAATGGGGCGGGCCGCTGGAGAACCGGGCACGGCTGCTGCTGGAGACCGTCGCCGCGGTGCGGCGCAGGGTCGGGGCCGACTTCCCGGTCTCGGTGAAGCTGAATTCCGCCGATTTCCAGAAGGGCGGCTTCAGCCATGCGGAATGCCTGCAGGTGGTGGGCTGGCTGAACAGTGCCGGCGTCGACCTGCTGGAGATTTCCGGCGGCAATTACGAGCAGCCGTCGATGATGGGCGTGCGGGTGCTGGACGCGGAAGGACAGGCGGAGAACGCCGTCGCGTCGGTCGCCGCCTCCACGGCGGCACGGGAGGCCTATTTCCTGGACTATGCCGCCTCCATCGCACCGGTCGCGACAACGCCCCTGATGGTCACCGGCGGCTTCCGCACCGCCGCCGGCATGGCAGCGGCGCTGGCCAGCGGCGCGGCCGACGTGATCGGCCTGGGCCGGCCGCTCTGCGCGGAGCCCGACCTGGCGAAGCGGTTGTTGTCCTGCCAGGCGGACGGCGTGCCGCTTTATGAGAACGCCATCCAGCCGAAGCGCGCCGGCATGCCCTGGTTCGCGCTGCAGCTGCTGCGCATGGGCGATGGCCTCGACCCCGACCTGGAGATGGAGGGCGAGACGGCGGAACGCCTGTACCGCGAGAACGAACTGGCGGCGGCCGCCGCCCTGGCAGACCGGACGGCGGCCTGACCACGGCCGACTGATCGCGATCCGGCGAGGTTCAGCAGGTCCGGTTCAACGGGTCCGGGCTGCGCGCCGTTCCTGGTGGCGCATCAGCAGCGCGCGGCCGACCAGGGTGGCGATCACGATGGCGCCGCCGGCCAGGGCGCCCGGTCCCGGCACCTCGTCCAGCGCCAGCCAAGCCCAGGCGCCGCCGAACACCGCCTCCAGCAGCATGATCAGCCCGACCTCCGCCGCCGGCAGGCCCCGCGGACCGAGGGAGATCAGGCCGAAGGCGAGCGGCAGGACGACCAGCCCCAGCAGCAGGATATAGGGCAGGCTGGCGGACGGCAGGACCAGCGCACCCGCGAAAGGCGCCGCCGCCGCGGCGCTGGCCAGGCCCGCCAGGCTGAGCACCGGCAGCGGGTTGCTGACCCTGCCCGACCGCAGCACGGTCAGGTAGCCGCCGATCACCACGGTCACGCCAAGCGCCAGCAGATGCCCCAGGAGACCGCTCTGGGCAGCGATTTCGGTGCTGAACGGGTCGGCGCCGCCGTCCAGCGCGATGCCGTCGGCGGCCACCAGGCCCAGGCCCAGGATCGCCAGCGCCATCGACACCCAGGTCACAGGCGAGACCCGCTCCCCCAGGAACAGCCAGGAGAGGATGGCGCTGGTCAGCGGGATGATCGCCAGGATCAGCAGCACATTGGCGACCGGCGCGTGCTTCACCGCACCGACGAAGCACAGGGTGCTGGCCGCGAACAGCAGGGCGGCAAGGATCGTGGGCCCGTCCGGGCGCAGCAGGTCGCGCGGCAGCAGCGACCGCCGCTGGACCGCCAGGATCGCCCAGTAGGGCAGGGCCATCAGCAGGCCGCGCCAGACGGTGACGGTCAGGGCCGGCGCGTCGACCAGCCGCACCAGAAGCGCGTCGACGCTGAGGACCAGCACACCGACGGCGGTGAACAGGGCGCCCTGGCTGCGGCTCAGGTGCCGCGGCACCGCCGGCAGGCGCAATCCGGGGCCCGGCCACCGGGCAAAGTTCGCGGTCTGGCGGTCTCGGTCGGACATCGGGATCCCGGGCGAAGCCCCGGGATCCGTTCCGGCGGATCGAGCCTCGGCGTTGTTTGAGGGCGAGTTCTCCGGGACGGCCCGGCGATGGGTTATGCCGCGCGCGCCAGGTCCTGCGGATCCTCGGCCGGCGCGCCGGCCAGCTTGGCCATCTGGCGGCCGCGCCACTGGATCAGGCGCCAGGTGGCCCGGGCGGCATATTTGCTGAGCCGGCCCTGCGCCTTCAGGTCGCAGGCCTTCAGCACCATGCCGGTGGCGCGCTGGATATGGCCGAACCGGTAGAGCCGGCTGGCCCGGGCGCCATAGGCGGCGGCATGCCGCTTGCGGTCGTAGGGCTCGGTCAGGCCGTTGCCGCAGTAATAGGCCATCGCCAGTTCGTCGTCGCTCGCCTCGTTGATGCGGGTCATCGCGACATAGAGGCGGCGCACCAGCGGCAGGCGCTCCATCGGCTGGTAGCGGCGGAAATGGTCGAGGAACAGCTTGAAATGACGGAACTCGTCGCCGGCGATCTTGGCGCAGATCACCTTCAGCACCGGCTCATCGGCGGCGTCGCGGATCGCGCTGTAGAAGCTGGACGTGCCGACCTCCACGACACAGCGGGCGATCAGCTCGCCCGCGCGGCTGCCGCGGACCGATTCGCTGGCATCCATCGGCAGGCTGTAGCCCTCGCGGAATCGTTTCAGCGCATCGTCGAAATCGAATTCCGGATCCGCCAGGCCGACCCATCTGGCCAGGGCCTTGCCGTGCTGCACCTCTTCCACGCCCCAGGAGGACGCGGCCTCCCGGAACTCGGCATCGTCGGCGAACACGTTATGCAGGTACCGCACATAGTCGGCGGCGTTGTATTCCACCAGACAGGCGGCCTTGACCGCCCTCAGGACTTCGGGATCCACCTTCGCAGGTTCGAAGCGGTCCCAGGGAATGTCATCGAGCGTCCAATGTCGCGCCATGGCGTGCCATCCAAACCTCGGTCAGATTCCAGGGAACGCGGATGCCGGTGCCGGCATCGTCGCGCAGGCGGCCCACCCCCCTGGCGAACCGCTCCCCAAAATATACGAACTGTTCACAATTTTTGACAGCCGAAGCAGATGGGGCAGTCGACCGGAACCGTCAACCAACGATCCCAAAGAATCCCCGTCCGCCCCGCAATCCGTGTCGTCGACGCCGGGAGCGGCGCAAAGGTAGGCCTCGTCCGCCGTCCCGCGATCAGCAGGGGCGGCGGGCGGACGCTGGTGGAAGATGTCGCCGGAGGGAGGCGGGCCTATTCGGCCTCTGCCTCGCCGCGCTCCTCGGTGAGCACGATCAGGCGGTTGTTGGCGACCTCGGCGAAGCCGCCGCCGACCTCGAAGCTCTCGACGACCTTGTCGCCGTCATAGATCTCGATGGTGCCGGGGCGGAGCGTGGTCATGAAGGGGGCGTGTTCCGCCATCACGGCGAAATCGCCCTCGTCGCCGGGCAGCAGGACCGTTTCGGCCTGGTCCTCCTTCAGCAGGCGGTCCGGCGCGACGATCTCGTATGCGAATTTCTCAGCCATGCTCGGTCGGTTCCCCAAATATCCCTAGCGCAGGAGACCGGGCGACGGGCCCGGCAGCCAGCGGCGCGGTCAATCCTTGCCCTGCGCCTTCTTCTGGTCCTTCTTCTTCTGCTTCAGGATCTTGTGCTCGATCTCCTCGAGCTCATGCTGCGAGCGGACGGTGAAGCGCGCCATGGCGTTGTCGACCATGGCGAAGGACTTGTCGCGCCAGACATCGTCCGCCTTCCCGTGGGTGTCGAAGGGACCGAACACCTGCAGTTCCTCGCCGGGGGCGAGCTTGGTGAACTTGGTGTTCTTGTAGATCCCGCCGACGACGTAAAACGGCCCGTCCGAATCCTGCTCGCGCATCGCTCGCCCTCCGCCGGGCAGCCGGCCGCCTTCAGGCCGCCTCTGCCGCCAGCTTCTTCGCCTTCTCGATCGCCTCGTCGATGGTGCCGACCATGTAGAACGCCGCCTCCGGCAGATGGTCGTGCTTGCCGTCGACGATCTCGCGGAAGCCGCGGATCGTGTCCTCGAGCGAGACCAGCACGCCGGGGGTGTTGGTGAACACCTCGGCGACGTGGAACGGCTGGCTCAGGAAGCGCTGGATCTTGCGGGCCCGGGCGACCGTCAGCTTGTCCTCTTCCGACAGCTCGTCCATGCCCAGGATGGCGATGATGTCCTGCAGCGACTTGTAGGTCTGCAGCACCTGCTGCACCTCGCGCGCGCACTGGTAATGCTCGTCGCCCAGGACCCGCGGATCCATGATGCGGGAGGTGGAGTCCAGCGGGTCCACCGCCGGGTAGATGCCCAGCTCCGCGATCTGGCGCGAGAGCACGGTGGTGGCGTCCAGATGGGCGAAGGAGGTGGCCGGCGCCGGGTCGGTCAGGTCGTCCGCCGGCACGTAGATCGCCTGCACCGAGGTGATCGACCCCTTGGTGGTGGAGGTGATCCGCTCCTGCAGGGCGCCCATGTCGGTCGACAGGGTCGGCTGGTAGCCCACCGCGGAGGGAATGCGGCCCAGCAGCGCCGACACCTCGGAGCCCGCCTGGGTGAAGCGGAAGATGTTGTCCACGAAGAACAGCACGTCCTGGCCTTCCTGGTCGCGGAAATACTCCGCCAGGGTCAGGCCGGTCAGGCCGACGCGGGCGCGGGCGCCCGGGGGCTCGTTCATCTGGCCGTACACCAGGGCGGCCTTCGAATCGCCGTCATGGTTGATGACGCCCGATTCCATCATCTCGTGATAGAGATCGTTGCCCTCGCGGGTGCGCTCGCCCACGCCGGCGAACACCGAATAGCCGCCATGGCCCTTCGCGATGTTGTTGATCAGCTCCATGATCAGCACGGTCTTGCCGACGCCGGCGCCGCCGAACAGGCCGATCTTGCCGCCCTTGGCATAGGGCGCCAGCAGGTCCACGACCTTGATGCCGGTGACCAGAACCTCGGTCTCCGTCGACTGGTCGATGAACAGCGGCGCCTCGCGGTGGATCGGGGCTTTCTGCTTGGTGTTGACCGGACCGCGCTCGTCGATCGGCTCGCCGATCACGTTGATGATCCGGCCCAGGGTCTCCGGCCCGACCGGCACCGAGATCGGCGCGCCGGTATCGGTGACCTGCTTGCCCCGCACCAGGCCCTCGGTGGAATCCATGGCGATGGTGCGCACGGTGTGCTCGCCCAGATGCTGCGCAACCTCCAGCACCAGCCGGGTGCCCTGGTTGTCGCATTCCAGCGCGTTCATGATCGCCGGCAGATGATCCTCGAACTGCACGTCAACGACGGCGCCGACGACCTGGGTGATGCGTCCGACTACGTTGCTCGCCATCTTCCCTGCTCCCAATCCAATAAAGTCCGGCGCGCCTGGGCCGCCGCTACAGCGCCTCGGCGCCGGAGATGATCTCGATCAGTTCCTTGGTGATGACCGCCTGACGGGTCCGGTTGTAGCTCAGGGTCAGGCGGTCGATCATGTCGCCCGCATTGCGGGTCGCATTGTCCATGGCCGACATCCGCGCGCCCTGCTCGGAGGCGGCGTTCTCCAGCAGCGCGCGGTAGACCTGGATCGCCAGGTTGCGCGGCAGCAGCCGGTCCAGGATCTCGCCTTCCTCGGGCTCGTACTCGTAGACGGCGCCGGTCTCGTCGGTCTCGACCTCGTCCTCTTCCGGCACCAGCGCGGGGATCAGCTGCTGCGCCGTCGGGATCTGCGAGATCACCGACTTGAAGGTCGCGTAGTACAGGGTCGCGACGTCGAACTCGCCCGCCTCGAACCGCGCCACCAGATCCTTGGCGATCGGCTCGGCATCGGAGAATTGCAGCCGCTTCACGTGGCTCAGATCCACCAGGTCGACGATCTTGTCGCCCAGCGTGCGCTTCAGGATGTCGCGCCCCTTGCGGCCCACGCAGAGGATCTTGACCGTCTTGCCCTGCTGGATCAGGCGCAGCGCATCCTCGCGCGCTTTGCGGGCGATGGAGGAATTGAAGGCGCCGCACAGGCCGCGCTCCGCGGTCGCGACCACCAGCAGGTGTACCTGGTCCTCCCCGGTGCCGATCAGCAGGCGGGGCGCATTCTCCATCCCCTTCTGCCCGGCCGCCAGGTTGGCCAGCATCTTCTCCATCCGCTCCGCATAGGGCCGGGCGGCCTCTGCCATCTCCTGCGCCCGCCGCAGCTTCGACGCGGCCACCATCTTCATGGCCTGCGTGATCTTCTGCGTGGACTTGACGCTGGTGATGCGGTTGCGGAGTTCCTTCAGGCTCGACATGCGGTCGCTCCCTGGCCCCCCGAGGGCTTCAGCTTGTCGCGCCTCGGCCCGGCGGGCCCCGGCGCACGGCTAGTGCGGTCGGTCACTGTCGACTTTCCCGGTGCCGGCTCAGGCGAAGGTCTTGGCGAAACCGTCGAGGAAGCTGTTCAGCTTGCTCTTGATCTCGTCCGTCAGCTGCTGCTCGGTGCGGATCGCCGTCAGCAGGTCCTTCTGGTTGGCCCGCGCCTCCTCCAGCATCGCCGCCTCGTATCGGGTGACGTCGCCGGTCGCGAGCTTGTCGAGATAGCCGTTGGTGCCGGCATAGATCGACACCACCTGCTCCTCCACCGGCATCGGCGAGAACTGCGGCTGCTTCAGGAGTTCCGTCAGCCGGGCACCGCGGTTCAGCAGCCGCTGCGTGGAGGCGTCCAGGTCGGAGCCGAACTGCGCGAAGGCCGCCATCTCGCGGTACTGCGCCAGCTCCAGCTTGATCGAGCCGGCGACCTGCTTCATCGCCTTGATCTGCGCGGCGGAACCGACGCGGCTGACCGAGATGCCGACGTTGATCGCCGGGCGGATGCCGCGGAAGAACAGCGAGGTCTCCAGGAAGATCTGGCCGTCGGTGATCGAGATCACGTTGGTCGGGATGTAGGCGGACACGTCGCCGGCCTGCGTCTCGATGATCGGCAGCGCGGTCAGCGAGCCGTTGCCATGCGCATCGCCCAGCTTCGCGGCGCGCTCCAGCAGCCGCGAATGCAGGTAGAAGACGTCGCCCGGATAGGCCTCGCGCCCCGGCGGGCGGCGCAGCAGCAGCGACATCTGGCGGTAGGCGACGGCCTGCTTCGACAGGTCGTCGTAGATCATCAGGGCGTGCATGCCGTTGTCGCGGAAATACTCGCCCATCGCGCAGCCGCCGAACGGCGCCAGGAACTGCAGCGGCGCCGGCTCCGACGCGGTGGCGGCGACGACGATGGTGTATTCCATCGCGCCGTAATCCTCCAGGGTCTTCACGACCTGCGCCACGGTGGAACGCTTCTGGCCGACGCAGACATAGATGCAATAGAGCTTCTTGCTCTCGTCGTCGCCGGAATTGGCCTGCTTCTGGTTCAGGATGGTGTCGATGCAGACCGCGGTCTTGCCGGTCTGGCGGTCGCCGATCACCAGCTCGCGCTGGCCGCGGCCGACCGGCACCAGGGCGTCGAGCGCCTTCAGGCCGGACTGCATCGGCTCGTGCACCGACTTGCGCGGGATGATGCCCGGCGCCTTGACGTCGGCGCGACGGCGCTCCGCGGCCTCGATCGGGCCCTTGCCGTCGATCGGGTTGCCCAGCGGATCCACCACCCGGCCCAGCAGGCCCTTGCCGACCGGCACGTCCACGATGGCGCCGGTCCGCTTGACGGTGTCGCCTTCCTTGATGCCGCGGTCGTCGCCGAAGATCACGACGCCGACATTGTCGGTCTCCAGGTTCAGCGCCATCCCCTTGATGCCGCCGTCGAACTCGACCATCTCGCCGGCTTCGACCTGGTCGAGGCCGTAGATGCGGGCGATGCCGTCACCGACGGAGAGAACCTGACCGACCTCGCTGACTTCGGCCTCGGTGCCGAAGCTCTTGATCTGCTCTTTCAGGATGTCGGAAATCTCAGCGGCGCGGATGTCCATCAGCCCACCCCTTTCATCGCCAATTGCAGGTTTTTCAGCTTGCTGCGGACGGAACCGTCGATCATCCGCGACCCCAGTTTCACAACCAGGCCGCCGATCAGCGCCTCGTCCACCTTCGTATTCATCACCACGTCGCGGCCGGCGGCCTGCGACAGGGCCTTGCGGATCTGCTCCAGCTGGGCATCGGCCAACGGCGAAGCGGAAACGACCTCGGCGATCGTCTCGCCCCGGTGGCGCGCCAGCAGGGTGCGGAAGTCCTGGATCGCCTTCGGCAGCACGAACAGCCGCCGGTTCTGCGCCAGCACGCCGGCAAAGCGGCGCACAAGATCGCCGCAGCCGGCGCGCTCGAGCACCGCGCCGATGCCGCGGGCCTGGTCGTCGCGCCCCAGGAGCGGGGAGCGGATCAGCCGCACCAGGTCGTCGGACTCCGCCAGCATCTGCTCGATGCCGGCAAGGTCGGCCGCGACGGCGTCCAGCTGGCCGTTGTCCACGGCCAGCTCGAACAGCGCGGTCGCATAGCGCCCGGAAATGCCGGAAACGGCCGATCCTCCGGTCGCTGATGTCGAGACGGCAGCCAAGTGTGCTCCCCCAATAGAATGTCTGTGGATCCGGGAAGTGCTGGATCCGGCCCCTCGTTCGTTCCCGGCCGCCGCGCCATCTGACGAAGGCGTGGCGGCAACCGGGACGGGTCGGTCCCCCGACAGCCAACCTGCGGCGACAGCCAACCTGCGGCGGCTGGCCCGCGGACGCCGATCCGAGACCGGCGGCCGGGCCACCACCACCCGGTTTCGGGCGGGGATCCGGACCGCCGCTGGAAGACCGGGACCGCAGCTCGCAGAACCCGCACGGGCGGCACCGCGCAAGCCCGGCCGCGCAGGGCCGTGCCGACGAAGGCGGCAGGTTCGTAGCACAGCGATTTCGCCCCTGCAACATGCGCCGGCGCAGGTTTTCGCGACTTCGGCCGGGATCGGCGCGGCGCGGTTCCGCGCGGCCGCCGGAATCAGAGGAAGCTGTAGGGATCGACATCCACGGAAAGGCGCACCGCCGCCGGCAGCCGCACCGCGCCCAGCCAGTCGCGCAGGATCGGCTGCACCGCCAGCCGGCGGGCGGCATGCAGCAGCAGGCGCCAGCGATAGCGG
>NZ_JBHRTR010000028.1:186403-205181 GCF_042646425.1 Marinibaculum pumilum | reverse complement strand
GGCGCCGGCGCCGGCCCCAGGACCCGGACGCCGGCGGCCTGCGGCGCGGCGGCGAACAGCTGGCGCGCCGCCTGCGCGACCTGCGCCTCGTCCGGCCCCGACAGCAGGACGGAGGCCAGCCGGCCGTAGGGCGGCATGGCGGCACTGCGCCGGGCCGCGCCTTCCGCCGCCACGAAGCCGTCGCGGTCATGCGCGATCAGCGCCGCCATCACCGGATGGTCCGGCTGGTGGGTCTGCAGGAAGACCCGACCCGGCCGTTCCGCGCGGCCGGCCCGGCCGGCGACCTGGGTCAGCATCTGGAAGCTGCGCTCGCCGGCGCGCAGGTCGCCGCCCTCCAGCCCCAGATCGGCATCGACCACGCCGACGCAGGTCAGCCAGGGGAAATGATGGCCCTTGGCCAGCACCTGGGTGCCGACGATCAGGTCGACCTGCCGGTCGTGGATCGCGCGGAACAGCGCCGCCGCCTGCTTCGGCCCGTGCATGCTGTCGGAGGAGGCCAGCGCGATCCGTGCCTCCGGGAACAGCATCGCGGCCTCGTCCATCAGCCGCTCGACCCCTGGACCGCAGGGCTTGAAGCTGCCCTCAGCGCTACAGGCGGGGCAGGATGGCGGCAGCCGCATCGCATGGCCGCAATGATGGCATTGCAGGCGGCCGAGCAGGCGATGCTCGACAAGCCAGGCGCTGCAATGCGGGCATTGCAGCCGATGCCCGCAGGCGTCGCACAGGGTCAGCGGCGCGAAGCCGCGGCGGTTCAGGAACAGCAGCGCCTGCTCGCCCGCCTCCAGCGCCTCCTGCACCGCGGCCACCAGCGGCGGCGCCAGGAAGCGGCTGGCCGGCAGGCGGTGTTGCCGAAGGTCGATGGCCTCGACCGTCGGCAGCGCGGCACTGCCGTGCCGCGCCGGCAGCACCACCCGGGCGTAGCGGCCGCGCTCCACATTGGCCAGGGTCTCCAGCGACGGCGTGGCGCTGGACAGGATCACCGGCGCGCCCTCCAGCTTGCCCCGCACCACCGCCAGGTCGCGGGCGTTGTAGGCGACCCCGTCGTCCTGCTTGTAGGAGGCGTCATGCTCCTCGTCGACGACGATCAGGCCGAGCCGCGACAGCGGCAGGAACAGCGCGGAGCGGGCCCCCACCACCACCTGCACCCGACCGAGCGCGGCAGCCCGCCAAAGGCGCCGCCGCTCGGTCTGGCCGATATCGGAATGCCAGACCGCCGGCGCTGTGCCGAAGCGTTCGGTGAACCGTTCCAGCCAGGCGGTGCTCAGCGCGATCTCGGGCACCAGCACGAGAACCTGCCGGCCTGCGCGCAGCGCCGCCCGCACCGCGGCGAAATAGACCTCCGTCTTGCCGGAGCCGGTGACCCCGTCCAGCAGGCTGACCGAGAAGCCGCCACCGACCGCAGCCGCCAGCCGGGCCGCCGCTTCCGCCTGTTCCGGCGACAGCACCGCCGGCGGCGCGTCGACGTCGGGGCGCGGATAGCCCGGTTCGCCGCTGAGCGGCACCTCCTCCAGGGTGCCGGAACGGACCAGGCCACCGATCACGGCGGCGCTGGCACCGCTGGCCGCCGTCAGGTCGGACAGCGCAATGGCCGGCGGCTCCGCCGCCGCCTCGCCATCGCCGCCGATCGCCAGCAGATGGTCCAGCACCGCCTGCCGCGCAGGGGTCATGCGCTCCGGCGGCGGTCCTGCCAGCCGCACGCCGCGCCGCGCAGGCGGCGGCACCAGCGCGCGGCCGTCCCGCAGCGCGAGCCGCAGCGCGGCGCCGCGCGAACAGAGGGTGTAGTCGGCGGTGAAATCGACCAGCCGGCGCAGGCCTTCGGGCATCGGCGGGGTCGGGAAGACGTCGCTCACCGGGCGCAGCCGGGCCGGGTCCACGGCCGGCATCGCGCGGTCCCAGACCACGCCGACCACCTCCCGCGGGCCCAGCGGCACCCGGACGAAGCTGCCCGGCGGCGGCGCGGCGGCGCCTGCGTCATCCCAGCCGTCGGCGGCCGGACCGCCGCCGGGCAGGGCATAGGTCAGCGGCTCGTCGAACGGCAGCGGCAGCAGGACGCCGACCTGCCCGGCCAGTTGCGCATCGCCCACCTGCGCATCCCCCACCTGCGCATTCGCCGGCGCATCGCCGGATTCCGCCGCCGATCCGCCGCCGCCGGCACGCTCAGCTGTCATGACACCGCCCGAATCCATCGCTAGACTCTGTGGTGATTCGCCATCCAGGCGGCCACCGGCAGGATCGGGGCGCCGCCGCCACGTGCAGGACATCATGAAGTTCTTCGTCGACACCGCCGACATCGCCGAGATCACCCGCCTGGCCGAGACCGGCTTCGTGGACGGTGTCACCACCAACCCCTCCCTGATCGCCAAGACCGGCCGCGACATGCTGGAGGTGGTGCGCGAGATCTGCGCCGCGGTGGAGGGCCCGGTCTCTGCCGAGGTGACCGCCACCGATCACGAGACCATGCTGAAGGAGGGCTTCCGCCTGGCGGAGCTGGCCGACAATGTCGCGGTGAAGGTGCCGCTGACCGCGGACGGCCTGCTGACCTGCCGCCGGCTGGCGGAGCAGGGCATCGCGGTGAACGTGACCCTCTGCTTCTCCCCCGGCCAGGCGCTGATGGCCGCGAAGGCGGGCGCCGCGTTCATTTCGCCCTTCGTCGGACGGCTGGACGATATCGGCCAGGACGGCATGCAGCTGATCGCCGACATCCTCCAGATCTACGACCAGTATGACGAGTTCGCGACCGAGGTGCTGGTGGCGAGCGTCCGCGGCCCGGCGCATGTCATCGCCGCGGCAAAGCTGGGGGCGGACATCGCCACGGTGCCGCCGGCGGTGATTCATGCGCTGCTGCAGCATCCGCTGACCGACAAGGGACTGGCGGCCTTCCTGGCCGACTGGGAAAAGACCGGACAGAAGATACTGGGCTGATTCGAACGGATCAAGAACGGGACAGAATGTCGGAACCGCAGGACAGCAAGGCCGCACCCGCCTCCGCGAAAGCCGGGGCCGCGCAGACCGGGGCCGCGGAGGGGCAGAAGGCGGACCCGGCCTCGGGGGCCGCAAGCAACGGTGCCGATCCGGAAGGGGCGCCCGCCCGGCCGCAGCTGCCGATCCCGCCGGAGGGCGAGCCCGCCGTTCTGGTCGCGTCGGCCGGCGATGCAGCCGGCAGGCTGGAGCCGCAGGCAGTCGCCGACTGGCTGGCCGGAAATCCGGACTTCCTGGCGGAGTTCCTGGCGGCGCAGCCGGAACTGCTGCGCCAGATCCGCCCGCCGGCCGGCCATGAGGGCGGCAACGTCGTCGATTTCCAGAGCTTCATGATCGACCGGCTGCAGACCGATATCGGCCGCCTGACCCGCACCAAGGATCAGGTGATCGCCGCGTCGCGCCAGAACGCGAGCACCCAGCGGCAGGTGCACGACGCGGTGCTGGCACTGCTGTCGGCTGCCAGCTTCGAGCATCTGATCCACATCGCGACCGCCGACCTCGCGTCGATCCTGGATGTCGACCTCGTCACCATCTGCCTTGAAAGCGACCTGTCGCAGCTGCAGGTGGAGACACCCGGTGTCGTCACCCTGCCGCCCGGCAGCATCGATACATTGCTGGGGCCGGAGCGGCGCATCCTGCTGCGCGCCCAGGCGGCACAGCAGGCGGTGATGTTCGGGCCAGGGGCCCGGCTGGTGCGCTCCGACGCGCTGGTGCGGCTGACATTCGGCGGCGGCGCGCCGCCAGGCCTGTTCGCCTTCGGCGCACGCGAGCCCGGTCGCTTCGACGCCGGCCAGGGCACGGAGCTGCTCAGCTTCCTCGGCGGCGTGATGGAACGCTGCGTGCAGGCCTGGCTGGACCTGCCGCGGCTCTAGCACCGGCCTGCGGCGGCGCAGCCCATGGACATCCCTTCCGGGGACACCGCCCCGTCCAATGACCTCACGCAGGCCCACTGGCCGGCGGCCGAGGATCTGCGCGCGGTCCTGGCCCGCTGGGCCGGCTGGCTCGCGCATGAGCGGCGCCTCGCCGCCCACACCCTGGACGGCTACCAGCGGGACCTGAAAGGCTTCCTGGACTTCCTCGGCGCCTATCGCGGCGGCCCGCCCGACCTGGCAACGATCGCCGACCTCGACAAGGTGGATTTCCGCGCCTGGCTGGCGCAGCGCCGCCGCGACGGCGCGGCGGCGACCAGCATTGCCCGCAGCGTCAGCGCGGTGCGCAGCCTGTTTCGCTGGCTGGAGCGGGAAGACCTTGTCGACAATGCCGCAGGCCGGGCCCTGAAGCCGCCCCGGCTGCCGCGCGGTGTGCCGCGGCCCCTGACCCCCGGCCAGGCACAGGACGCCCTGGCCTGCGCGGAGGATCCCGCCACCACCGCGGAGGGCCAGGACTGGATCGCCCTGCGCGATGCCGCCCTGCTGACCCTGCTCTATGGCGGCGGCCTGCGCATCGGCGAGGCGGTCGGCCTGGCGGGCCGCGACTGGCGGGCGGGCGCAACCGTGATCCGCGTACTGGGCAAGGGCGGCAAGCAGCGCCTGGTGCCGGTCCTGCCCGCCGTGGCCAGGGCGCTGGACCGCTACCGGGCGGCATGTCCCTGGCCGACGACGGGCGAGGAACCACTGTTCCGTGGCCTGCGGGGCGGCCGCCTGCATGCCCGCCTGGTGCAGAAGCGGATGGCGGAGATCCGGGCCGAACTGGGGCTGGCGGCGTCGGCAACCCCGCATGCCCTGCGCCACAGCTTCGCCACCCACCTGCTGGCCGCCGGCGGCGACCTGCGCACGATCCAGGAGTTGCTTGGTCATGCCGCGCTGTCGACCACCCAGCGCTACACCGATGTGGACATCGCACGGATCCTGGCCGTGCATGAAGCGGCGCATCCGCGCGCCCGCCGGGCGGGACAGTGACCAGACCGCTCAGCCGGTCGCCAAGGCCCGCTCCATGAAGACGCTTTGCCGGTCGGGGCGATAGGCCCCGAACGGGCTGCGCTCGGCATAGCCGGCGGCCCGGTAGAGGGCCAGCGCCTCGGGCTGCCGGATGCCGGTTTCGAGCCGCAGCGGATCGAGCCCCCGCTCCGCCGCGACCCTTTCCAGTGCCTGCAGCATCCGCCGGCCGAGCCCCAGGCCCCGCGCCGCGGGGTCGACAAACATGCGCTTGATCTCGCCCCAGCCGCCGCAATCCACCAGCGCACCGGTGGCGAGCGCGACGCCGTCCCGCCGGGCGACCATGAAGGTCACGTCCGGCGCGCGCAGCCGCTCGACATCCAGCAGGTGGTTCGACTCCACCGCGTAGAGCGCCGCGAAATACCGGTCCGCGGCCTGCAGCAGCGCGACGATGTCGGGCTGGTCCGGCGGTTCGCCGGCGATCGTCACCCTGTCCGGGGCGGCCGGCACGGTCAGGCCCAGCCGCCGGCGATCGGGATCACCTGACCGGTCAGGAAGTCGCTGTCGCCGGAGACCAGGAAGGTGATCGCGGCCGCGACCTCCTCCGGCCGGCCGAGGCGGCGCAGCGGGATGTTGGAGAGGATCTTGTCGCGGGTCTTCGGGTCCGCCATCAGCGAAGGCGGAAAATAGGTCGGGCTCTCCACGAAGTTCGGCGCCAGGGCGTTCACCGAGATGCCGTGGCGGGCCAGTTCCTTCGACAGGGTGACCGCCAGGCCGTTCGTGCCGGCGCGCGCGGCGACGTACATGCTGTAGTTCGGGATGCCGTGCACCGTGGAGGCGGAGGTGACGAACAGGATCGAGCCACCGCCCTGCGAACCCTCTGTTTCCTGGGCCCCCTCTGCCGCCTGCGCCTTCATCTGGCGCACCGCGGCCCCGGCCAGCATGAAGGGCCGCACCATCATCGCCTCGATGCCGCGGCGAAATTCCTCCGGGTCGGCCTCGTCCACCGCGCCCTTCACCGCCGGATAGGCATCGTTGCTCACGACCGCGTCCAGCCTGCCGGCGGCCGCGACCGCCGCCGCCACGATGGCGCCGGGCTCCAGGTCGCCGACGGCGATAGCACCCGGATGGGTCTCTTCCCAGGCCTTGCGGGTCGCGGCATCGCCGAAGGCATCGTCCTGCGCGACCACTTTCGCCCCGGCCTCCAGCAGCGCCTTCACCGCCGGTTCGCCGACGAAATGCTGCACCTGCGTCACCAGCACCACACGACCTTTGCGCACGTCCATCCTCCCCTGACTGTGTTCCTGCCGGCCCGCTCCTGCCGAGGCGCGCGGCGCTAGGAAGGTGACAGCGCCGCCGCGCAGGCGCAATCTTCGGTCGGGTTCGACAGCGCAAACAACCGTTTGTGATACGGGCACACAGCGCTGTGAGTAGACCTCGCGGGGCACAGCCCTGATCGTCTTGGTCAGGCACCGGGCGGCTCCGGCGCCGTCGCGACGCGGCGGCGGGGACCATCGAAGTGCCGGCCCTGCGGGCGGGAATGCCGCCCCGCAGGCACCCGCCAGGCGTCCGGGGGGACCCGGGAAGCCGGGAAACCCGGCAGACTGGCAGTTACTGGGAGTGTCCCGACGCAGATGCGCCGGGGTCGCCACAACGGAAGGGACCACAAAATGAAGACTTCGACGCTCGCGTTCGCCGCTGCCGTCGGCACCGCCTTCGCCCTCGGCGCCGTCGCCGCACCGTCCGCCAACGCCGCCGACAATGAGAAGTGCTACGGCGTGGCCAAGGCCGGCAAGAACGACTGCCAGACCAATACCTCGTCCTGCGCCGGCACCTCCAAGACCGACGGCCAGAAGGACGCCTGGATCTATGTCCCGGCCGGCATGTGCGAGAAGCTGGTCGGCGGCTCCACCACGCCGATGAAGTCCTGACCGGCTTCTGCTGACAGGCACGGCCTGACGACCGGCAGGCGTTCCGTGACGGCTTCGCAACAGAACGACGCGCGCGCCCTTCCCGCCGATCGCTGCGGGATCGGGTTGCGTGCGCCGCATCATGCGGAGATCGTCGCGGAGCGCCCGCCGGTCGGCTGGCTGGAGGTGCATGCCGAGAACTACATGTGCGGCGGCCCCGCGCGGCGGCATCTGGAAAACGCCCGCCGCGACTGGCCGCTCTCCGTGCATGGCGTCGGCCTCTCCCTCGGCGGCGCATTGGCCCCCGACCCGCTTCATCTCGACCGCCTGGCCCGCCTGGTGGCGGAGGTCGAGCCGGCCCTGGTCTCCGAGCATCTGGCCTGGAGCCTGGCCGAGGGCAGCTACCTCAACGACCTGCTGCCGCTGCCCTATACCGAAGAGAGCCTGGCCATCGTGGCGGCCAATATCGAGCGGGTGCAGGAGCGCCTGCAACGCCCGATCCTGCTGGAAAACCCCTCCACCTACCTGCGCTTCGCCGCCTCCACCGTGCCGGAGGGCGAGTTCCTTGCCGCGCTGGCCCGGCGCACCGGCTGCGGGCTGCTGTGCGACGTGAACAACGTCATGGTCAACGCCCACAATCATGGCGAGGATCCGCGCGCCTTCCTGGCCGCCCTGCCGCCGGGGGCTGTGGGGGAGATCCACCTTGCCGGCTATCACGAGAACCGGGTCACGGCCGAGGACGGCAGTGAACGGGTGGTGCGGATCGACGATCACGGCTCAGCCGTGGCCGGGGATGTCTGGACGCTCTACGACGCGGCGGTGCGGCTGTTCCCGCAGGCGCCGACCCTGATCGAATGGGACACCCGGATCCCGCCGCTGGCCCGGCTAGCGGAGGAGGCCGCCGCCGCCGACCGGCGGCGACAGGCCGCGCTGGCCGGCGATCCGGCCGCGGGCCCGGTAGCGTTGGAGCCGCGTGGCGATGACCGCGCTGCATGACCTGCAGCGCGGCTGGCGGCAGGCGATGCTGCAGGGAAGCCCCGCGCCCCTGTCCGGGTCGCCGCTGTGCGGCGATGTGCGCGGCGACGGAATCGCGCCGGAACGGCGACTCGGCATCCACCGCAACCATCTGTACGTCACCCTGCGCGAAGCGCTGGGCGGCACCTTCCCGACGGTGAAAGCCCTTGTCGGCGCCGATTTCTTCGATGCGCTGGCCACGCGGTTCGTCATTGCCCACCCGCCTCGGGGGCCCTGCCTGTTCGAGTACGGGCACGACTTCGCCGCGTTCATCCGCGACAGCGGGATGGCCGGTGACCTGCCCTACCTGGCCGACATCGCCGGCCTGGACTGGGCCTTCAACGCCTGCTTCCACGCCGAAGACCCGCCGCCCTTCGACCCCGCCAGCCTGGGCGCCGTCGCGGCGGAGGATTACGGCCGCCTGGTCCTCGCGACCGTCCCGGCGATGGCGCTGCTGTCGTCGGACTGGCCGCTGGCGGCCATCTGGCAGGTGACCCAGCCCGATTCACCGGCCGATGTCCGGGTCGACCTGGATGCCGGCGCCGACCGGCTGCTGGTCCATCGCAACGACTGGGACGTGGTCTGGCGCCAGCTGTCGTTGGCGGAGCACGATTTCCTGCAGGCGCTGCAGGCGGGGCGGACATTGGGCGCGGCCGCCGCCGGGGCCGAAGGTGATCCGGCCTTCGACCTGGGCGGCTTTCTTGGATGGGCCATCGGGGCAGGCCTGTTCCGCGGCTTCCACCTGGCGGAGAATGCCGCCGACGCATGACGGCGCGGCACGGCAGCCGGAAGAACCGGCGGCGCTGCCCGGACAATGGGGGAAACAGTCATGACGGGGGTGAAGAAGCCATGACGGAAGAGAAGCCCTATCCCGAGGAACGCGGCGGACTGGTCGGGCTGGTCGCCGCGATCTTCAATCTGCTGCATCGCTTTCCGCACTGGCTTCTGGCGCTGGTCTTCCGGATCGGCGTCGGCGGCGTGTTCTGGAAATCCGGCCTGACCAAGGTCGTGACGACAGAGAGCGGCTCCTGGCCGATCCTGCCGCCGACCCTGGGCGGCTCCACGGTCAGCCTGTTCGAGAATGTCTATGCGGTACCGCTGCTGGCGCCCGCCTTTGCCGCCCACATGGCCAGCTATATCGAGCTGCTGATGCCGGTCCTGCTGCTGTTCGGCCTGGGCTCGCGCTTCGCCGCCGCCATGCTGCTGGGCATGACCCTGGTGATCGAGATCTTCGTCTTTCCGCTCGACTATCTCTCCCACCTGCTCTGGGCGGGCCCGCTGATCTACATCCTGTGCTACGGACCGGGCGCGCTCTCCCTGGACTATTTCATCGCCCGCAAGTTCTTTGCACCCAAGGACTGACCTGGGCCCGGCCGGCGCCCCTTGGCGCCGGCCGCCGCAGGCGATACACCCGGACAGCCTATTCATCCGGGAGAGAGCGGCCATGCCCAGCTTCGACATCACCTCCAAGACCGATCTCGCCGAGGTCGACAATGCCGTGGACGGCGTGATGCGCGAGATCGGCACCCGCTACGACTTCAAGGGCTCGATCGCCAAGGTCGAGCGCAAGGAGAACAGCCTGGAGATCCACGCCGACGACAACCTGAAACTCAAGCAGGTCGAGGAACTGGTGAAGGGCTATTTCGTCCGGCGCAAGCTCGACCCCGGCGCGCTGGACTGGCAGGACCCGGAACGGGCCGGCGGCAACACCGTGCGCCAGACCGTGCTCATCAAGCAGGGCATCGACCGCGACCTGGCGAAGAAGATCATCAAGCACCTGAAGGACGAGAAGCTGAAGGTGCAGACTTCGGTGCAGGGCGACGAGCTGCGGGTCACCGGCAAGAAGCGCGACGACCTGCAGGCCGCGATTTCCGCGGTGAAGGCGATGGATATCGAGCAGCCGCTCGACTACGGCAATTTCCGGGATTGAGGCGGCGGCACCTGTACCGCGCCGCCGCCTCCCGCGCCGCTGTCATCCCAGGCCCTGAGCCTGGGATCGCGACGGCATGTTGACGCCGCGAGGCCCAACCGTCGCACCGGCTTGCCACGATCCTCGGGTCGGGGGCCTACGGGATTCACATATCTCTTCTCTTCGACACGCCTCCCTGCTGCCGTCGCCCTCGGGCTTGACCCGAGGGGCCTGACGGGACAGGGAGGCCGCGCAGCTTCGCCGCCTTGCCACGATCCTCGGCTCGGGGGCCGAGGATGACGGCAAAAAGGGAGGACCGCAGGGCTGATTTGGCTCCCTGACGAGATGTGTGAATGCCGTAGGCTCGGGGGCCGAGGACGACGGAAAGGGGGGTGCTGGCCGCAGGGCCAGCTGCGGCGGCACCGCGCCGCCCGCCCCATCCTCGCCGTCTTCCCAGGCCCTGAGCCTGGAATCGCGACGGGACGTTGACGCTGCGCGGCCCAACCGCCGCACCGGCCTGCCACGATCCTCGGCTCGGGGGCCGAGGATGACGGCAAAAAGGGAGGACCGCAGGGCTGATTTGGCTCCCTGACGAGATGTGTGAATGCCGTAGGCTCGGGGGCCGAGGATGACGGAACGGGGGGTGCAGGCCGCAGAGCCCGGTGTGGCGGCAGCGCGACGCCCGCTCCCCTGTCGCCGTCATCCCAGGCCCTGAGCCTGGGATCGCGGCGGGACGTTGACGCTGCGCGGCCCGGCGGCGGCTGCCCTCAGATGTTCAAGGTCCGGCCGTCGACGGCGAGCGCCGCCTCCTTCACCGCCTCGTTCAGGGTCGGATGGGCGTGGCAGGTCCGTGCGATGTCCTCGGCGCTGGCGCCGAACTCGATGGCCAGCGCGACCTCGGCGATCAAGGTGCCAGCATCGGGGCCGATGATATGGCAGCCCAGCACCGCATCGGTCTTCGCATCCGCCAGCATCTTCACGAAGCCGTCGGTCGTCGCCACCGCCTTGGCGCGGGCATTGGCGGAGAACGGAAACTTGCCGGAGCGGTATTCCACCCCGTCCGCCTTCAGCTGCTCCTCGGTGCGGCCCACCGTGGCGACCTCCGGCCAGGTGTAGACCACGCCGGGGATGGCGTCGTAGTTGATATGCGGCTTCTGGCCGGCCAGCATCTCTGTGCAGGCCACGCCTTCCTCCTCCGCCTTGTGGGCAAGCATCGGCCCGACGATGGCGTCGCCGATGGCATAGATGCCGTCCGCGGTGGTGGCGAATTGGGCGTCGGTCTTGATCCGCCCGCGGTCGTCCAGTTCTACCCCGGCCTCCTCCAGGCCCAACCCCTTGGTGTAGGGCCGCCGGCCGATCGCCACCAGGACATAGTCGGCGTCGATGCTCTCCGCCTCGCCGCCTTTCGAGGGTTCCACCGTCAGGGTGACGCCGGTCTTCTTCACCTTGGCGCCCGTCACCTTGGTGGACAGCTTGAAGTTCATCCCCTGGCGGGACAGCAGGCGCTGCATCTGCTTGGAGACCTCGCCGTCCATGCCCGGCAGGATGCGATCCAGGAACTCCACCACGGTGACCTCGGCGCCCAGCCGCTTCCAGACCGTGCCCATCTCCAGGCCGATATAGCCGCCGCCGACCACCACCAGGTGCTTCGGCACCTTCGGCAGGGCCAGCGCGCCGGTGGAGGAGACGATGCGGTCCTCGTCGATCTCCACCCCGGGCAGCGGCGTCACCTCGGAGCCGGGCACCAGGATGATCTGCTTCGCCGAATAGGTGCCGGCGCCGTCGCCCTTGGTGACCTCCACCTTGCCGCCGCCCTTCAGGGCGCCATGGCCCTTCAGCCAGGTGATCTTGTGCTTCTTGAACAGGAACTCGATGCCCTTGGTCAGGTCGCCGACGACCTTGTCCTTGCGGCCCATCATGGCGCCCAGGTCGAGCGAGACCTTGCCGGTCTTCACGCCATGGTCGGACAGGCCGCCCGCCGCCTCGTGGAAGATCTCCGAGCTCTCCAGCAGCGCCTTGGACGGGATGCAGCCCACGTTCAGGCAGGTCCCGCCCAGGGTGGCACGGGATTCCACGCAGGCCGTCTTCATGCCCAGCTGCGCGGCGCGGATCGCGGCGGTATAGCCGCCGGGCCCGCCGCCGATGACGATCAGGTCGTAGCTGTCTTCGGCCATCTGTCCTATTCCCTTCTTCGGCCGCGCCGGCCCCCCGCCGGCATGGCCCGCATGTATCGTGCCGCGAACCAGGGGGTCAGACGTCGAACAGGATCCGTTCCGGGTTCTCCACGCACTCCTTCACGCGGACCAGGAAGGTCACCGCCTCGCGCCCGTCGATGATGCGGTGGTCGTAGCTCAGCGCCAGGTACATCATCGGCCGCACCTTGATCTCGCCATTCACGACCATCGGCCGCTCCTGGATCTTGTGCAT
Source organism: Marinibaculum pumilum (assembly GCF_042646425.1). Taxonomy (NCBI): domain Bacteria; kingdom Pseudomonadati; phylum Pseudomonadota; class Alphaproteobacteria; order Rhodospirillales; family Rhodospirillaceae; genus Marinibaculum; species Marinibaculum pumilum. The sequence goes on along the minus strand of NZ_JBHRTR010000028.1, from coordinate 193,068 downwards.
GCCCAGCACGCCGGACTGCGGCGGGTTCAGGATCGGCGTCGACATCAGGGAGCCGAACACGCCGCCGTTGGAGATCGTGAAGGTGCCGCCCTGCAGCTCCTCCAGCTTCAGCTTGCCGTCGCGGGCGCGGACGCCGAAATCGCCGATCGCGCGCTCGATATCCGCGAAGCCCAGCCGGTCGGCGTCGCGCAGCACCGGCACCACCAGGCCCTGCTGCGTCGAGACCGCGACACCCATGTGGTAGTAGTTCTTGTAGACGATCTCGTCGCCCTCGATCTCCGCATTCACCGAGGGCAGCTCGCGCAGACCGGCGATGCAGGCCTTCACGAAGAACGACATGAAGCCCAGCCGCACGCCGTGCTTCTTCTCGAAGCGGTCCTGGTAGGCCTTGCGCGCCGCCAGCAGGTTGGTCATGTCCACCTCGTTGAAGGTGGTCAGCATGGCGGCGGTGTTCTGCGCCTCCTTCAGCCGGCCGGCGATCACCCGGCGCAGCTTCGTCATCCGCACCCGCTCCTCGCGCTCCGCTTCCGGTCGCGGGCCGGAGGGGGCGGGCTTCGGCGCCGGCTGGGACGAACCGCCCTGTGCGCTGCCGCCACCCTCCAGGAAAGCCATCACGTCGCCCTTGGTGACGCGGCCGCCCTTGCCGGAGCCGGCGACCTGTCCGGTATCGACGCCCTTCTCGGCGGCGAGCTTGGCGGCCGCAGGCAGGGCCTGGCCGGAGCTGCCCGACGGAGCAGGGGCCGCGGACTGCGATTCCTTAGGCGCCTCCGCCTTCTTCTCGGCAGGCTTTTCGGCCGGCTTCTCCGCCTTCTTCTCGTCCTTCTTCCCGTCTTTCTTCTCGGGCGCCTTGCCGGCGGCACCTTCCTCGATGCTGGTCAGCAGGTCGCCGACGCCGACGGTATCCCCTTCCTGCGCCTGCAACGCGCCCAGGCGGCCGGCGGCGGGGGCGTTCACCTCCATGGTGACCTTGTCAGTCTCCAGTTCGAGGATCGCCTCGTCCATCTCCACGGCATCGCCCTCGGCCTTGAACCATTTGCCGACGGTCGCCTCTGTCACCGAATCGCCGAGGCCGGGAACGCGAACCTCTACCGCCATGACGTCATCCTTTTCGTTGACGAGGTGAATTCTCAACCGCCGCGGGGCATGCCGCGGCGGCCCGCGCCTGAGTCGCGGACCTCAACCTTCCAGCGCCTGCTCCACCAGGGTCGCCTGCTCCGCCTGGTGACGCTTGAGCAGGCCGGTCGCGGTGGACGCCGCTTCCGGCCGGCCGGCATAAAGCGGCCGGCTGGCCTTGAAGCCGGCCTCGACCAGCACCGCCTCCAGCCGCTCGTTGATGTAGTGCCAGGACCCCATGTTCTTCGGCTCCTCCTGGCACCAGATCACCTGCTTCGCCTTCTTGAAGCGGTCGAGCTCGGCCACCAGGGTCTTATGCGGGAAGGGATAGAGCTGCTCGACCCGCATCAGATAGACGTTCTTCAGCTTGCGGGCGCGGCGCTCCTCCAGCAGGTCGTAGTAGACCTTGCCCGAGCAGAGGATCACCCGGTCGATCTTCTTCAGGTCCAGCTCGTCCTGGTCGGTGTCCAGCAGCACCCGGTGGAAGTTGGTGCCCGGCCCCATATCCGCAAGGGTGGAGGTCGCCAGCCGGTGGCGCAGCAGCGACTTCGGCGTCATCACCACCAGCGGCTTGCGGAAGTTGCGGTGCATCTGCCGCCGCAGGGCGTGGAAATAGTTCGCCGGGGTGGTGATGTTCACCACCTGCCAGTTGTCCTCCGCCGACAGCTGCAGGTAGCGCTCCAGCCGGGCGGAGGAATGTTCCGGACCGTTGCCCTCGTAGCCGTGTGGCAGCAGCATCACCAAGCCCGACATGCGCTGCCACTTGTGTTCGCCCGAGGCGATGAACTGGTCGATGATCACCTGCGCGCCGTTGGCGAAGTCGCCGAACTGCGCCTCCCACAGGACCAGGGCACGCGGCTCCGCCATCGTGTAGCCGTACTCATAGCCCAGCACCGCCGCTTCCGAGAGCAGCGAATCGTGCACCTCGAACCGCGCCTGGTCGGGCCGCAGATTGTCCAGCGGCACGTAGCGCTCCTCGGTGTTCTGGTCGCGCAGCACGGCATGGCGCTGGCTGAACGTGCCGCGGCCGGAATCCTGGCCCGACAGGCGCACCGGGAAGCCGTCGATGCACAGGGTGCCGAAGGCCAGCGCCTCCGCCGTCGCCCAGTCCAGCCCTTCGCCGGACTCCAGCGCCTTGCGCTTGTTGTCGAGAATCCGCTTCAGGGTGCGGTGCAGGCTGAAATCGTCGGGCACGGTGACCAGCTTGCGCCCGACCTCCTCCAGCAGGTCGATGTCCACGCAGGTCTCGCCGCGGCGGTCCTCGCCCGATGCCTGGGCCAGGCCCGACCAGCGGCCCTCCAGCCAGTCGGCCTTGTTCGGCTTGTAGCTGGACGCGGCCTCGAACTCCTGGTCCAGCAGGCCGTGGAAGTCCGACAGCATCGTCTCCGCATCGTTCTCCGTCACCACGCCTTCGCCGATCAGGCGCTGGGCATAGATCTGCCGGGTGGTGGGATGCTGGGCGATGCGCCGGTACATGATCGGCTGGGTGAAGGCCGGCTCGTCGGCCTCGTTATGACCGTGGCGGCGGTAGCAGAACATGTCCACCACCACGTCCTTCTTGAACTGCTGGCGGAACTCCGTGGCGATCTTGGTGACATAGACCACCGCCTCCGGGTCGTCGCCATTGACGTGGAAGATCGGCGCCTGCACCACCTTCGCCACGTCCGACGGATAGGGCGAGGAGCGCGCGAAGCGCGGGCTGGTGGTGAAGCCGATCTGGTTGTTGACGATGAAATGCAGGCAGCCGCCGACCCGGTAGCCGCGCAGCTCCGACAGGGCGAAGCATTCCGCCACCAGCCCCTGGCCGGCAAAGGCTGCGTCGCCGTGCATCAGCACCGGCAGCACCATGTCGCGCTCGGTATCCTGCAGCTGCGCCTGCTTCGCCCGCGCCTTACCCAGCACGACGGGGTCGACCGCCTCCAGGTGCGACGGGTTGGCAGTCAGCGACAGGTGGACATTGTTGCCGTCGAAGGACCGGTCCGACGAGGTGCCCAGATGGTACTTCACGTCGCCGGAGCCCTGCACATCCTCCGGATGCGCCGAATTCCCCTGGAATTCCGAGAAGATCGCGCGGAAGGGCTTGTGCATGAAGGTGGCGAGGATGTTCAGCCGGCCGCGATGCGGCATGCCCAGCACGACCTCGCGGATACCCAGCTGGCCGCCGGTCTTCACCACGGCCTCCATCGCCGGCACCAGGGCCTCGCCGCCTTCCACCCCGAAGCGCTTGGTGCCGGTATATTTCAGCTGCAGGAAGCGTTCGAAGCCCTCCGCCTCGGAGAGCTTGTTCAGGATCGCACGCTTGCCCTCGGGGGTGAAATGCACCTCCTTGTCGCGGCCCTCGATGCGTTCCTGGATCCACTGCTTCTGCGCCGGGTCGGCGATGTGCATGAACTCGATGCCCATCGTCCCGCAATAGGTGCGCTGCAGGATCGCCAGGATCTCGCTCATCGTGGCCTGTTCCAGGCCGAGCATGTAGTCGATGAAGATCGGCCGGTCCATGTCCTCCGGACCGAAGCCATAGGTCGCCGGGTCGAGCTCAGAAGGCACGTCGCGGCTGGTCTCGATGCCGAGCGGGTCCAGGTTGGCGCGCAGATGGCCGCGGATGCGGTAGGCCCGGATCAGCATCGCCGCGCGGATCGTGTCCAGCACCGCGCCCCGCACATCGGCGGTGCCGGCGGCCTCCGCACGCTGGGCGGACCGGCTGGCGCTGCCCTCCGCGCCCAGCAGTCCCTCCTCCTCCAGGATGCCCAGGCCGTTCTTCGGCTTCCACGACGGGCCGCGCTTCTCCTGGTCCAGGGTCTGCAGGTCGTCGCCCAGGGCGTTGAAGAACTCCGCCCAGGAGGCATCGACCGAGTTCGGGTTGCTGAGATAGCGCCCGTAGATCTCTTCGATGAAGCCGCTGTTCTGGCCGTAGAGGAATTCGGTGGAGAGGAGTTGCGCGCTCATTTGGTGTTCCGATCACAGGGCGGTCACAGGCTGCCGCCAGCCGCGACACCGATGCACGGGGCCGCCGCAGGCGGCACCCCGTCCGGCATTACCGTGGCGGGCAGTCTCCCGCCGGGCCGCACCCGGGAACGGGCCCCTTGCACAGGGCCCGCGGGGGCAAGGCGCAGCCGCGGCTGCGGCAGGCCGGTCCGTCGACGGGCGGTCATGGTTCGTCGACCGGGCGGCGGCTCGGCCGCCCGGCGTCCTTGCACCCACACTTATGCCGCACTCGTAAACGGACCCCTACCGCGGGACAGACCATGACAAGGACCATGACGCGGGGCAACCGTTCTTCCGCGCAATGGAACCGGTTTCCGGCCGTATGTGCCCCTCCTGCCGCTACAGGAACGGCGACAGCGGCGGATCGCCCCTGCGGCTCAGCCCTTCATCCGCTCCACCAGGGTGGTGCCCAGGGCCGCCGGGCTGTCGGCCACGGCCATGCCGGCGGCCTTCATCGCCTCGATCTTGCTTTCCGCGCCGCCCTTGCCGCCGGAGATGATGGCGCCGGCATGGCCCATGCGGCGGCCCGGCGGCGCGGTGCGCCCGGCAATGAAGCCGACCATCGGCTTCTTCACCTTGGAGGACCTGACGAATTCGGCCGCATCCTCTTCCGCGGTGCCGCCGATCTCGCCGATCATGATGATCGCCTCGGTCTCCGGATCGCCCAGGAACATGTCCAGGCAGTCGATGAAGTCGGTGCCGTTGACCGGGTCGCCGCCGATGCCGATGCAGGTGGTCTGGCCCAGGCCGGCGGCCGTGGTCTGCGCCACCGCCTCATAGGTCAGGGTACCGGAGCGGGAGACGATGCCGACCTTGCCGCGCTTGTGGATATGGCCCGGCATGATGCCGATCTTGCACTCGTCCGGGGTGATCACGCCGGGGCAGTTCGGCCCGATCAGGCGGGAGCCGGAGCCGGCCAGCTTGCGCTTCACCTTGATCATGTCGACCACCGGGATGCCCTCGGTGATGCAGACGATCAGCGGAATCTCGGCATCGATCGCCTCCAGGATGGAATCCGCCGCGAACGGCGGCGGCACGTAGATCACGGAGGCATTGGCACCGGTCTTCTCCACTGCACCGGCGACGGTGTCGAAGACGGGCAGGTCCAGATGGGTCTGCCCGCCCTTGCCGGGGGTCACGCCGCCGACCATCTTCGTGCCGTACTTGATCGCCTGTTCGGTGTGGAAGGTGCCCTGGCTGCCGGTGATGCCCTGGCAGATGACTTTGGTGTCCTTGCTGACCAGCACGGCCATCGCGCGGTACTCCTTGTATCTCGTTCGTCGGGTGCTGCGGTGGCCGGTTCAGGCGGCTTCCTTCACCGCCTTCACCACCTTCTCGGCCGCGTCGGCCAGATTGTCGGCGGACAGGATCGGCAGGCCGCTCTCGGCCAGGATCTTCTTGCCCAGGTCGACATTGGTGCCCTCCAGCCGCACCACCAGCGGCACGCTCAGGTCGACCTCCTTCGCCGCGGCGATGACGCCTTCGGCGATGATGTCGCAGCGCATGATGCCGCCGAAGATGTTGACCAGGATCCCCTTCACCGCCTTGTCGGAGAGGATGATCTTGAACGCCGCGGTGACCTTCTCCTTGGTCGCGCCGCCGCCGACATCCAGGAAGTTGGCCGGCTCCGAGCCGTACAGCTTGATGATGTCCATGGTCGCCATCGCCAGGCCGGCGCCGTTGACCATGCAGCCGATCTCGCCGTCCAGCTTGACGTAGTTCAGGTCGTACTTGCCGGCCTCCAGCTCCGCCGGGTCTTCCTCGTCGGGGTCGCGCATCTCCGCCACGTCCGGATGGCGGTACAGCGCGTTGTCGTCGAAGTTCATCTTGGCATCGAGGGCGATCAGCTCGCCGCCGCCGGTGACCACCAGGGGGTTGATCTCCACGATCGAGGCGTCGAGCTTCGTAAAGCATTCGTACATGGCGGTCAGGAACTTCACCGCCGCGCCGACCTGCTTGCCCTCCAGGCCCAGGCCGAAGGCCACCTCGCGGGCATGGTAGGGCATCAGCCCGGTGACCGGGTCGATCGCCACGCGGATGATCTTCTCCGGCGTCTTGGCGGCGACCTCCTCGATCTCCACGCCGCCCTCGGTGGAAGCCATCACGGTGATCCGGCTGGTCGCGCGGTCGACCAGCATGCCGAGATAGAGTTCGCGGGCGATGTCGCAGCCATCCTCGACATAGAGGCGCTTCACCTCCTTGCCGGCCGGACCGGTCTGGTGGGTGACCAGGGTCATCCCCAGCATCGCCGCGGCCTTCTCGCGGACCTCGTCGACCGACTTCACCACCTTCACGCCGCCGCCCTTGCCGCGGCCGCCGGCATGGATCTGCGCCTTCACGACCCAGACCGGGCCGCCCAGCCCCTCGGCCGCCTTGACCGCCTCGTCGGCGGTGAATGCCACCTGCCCCCGGGGCACGTTGACGCCGTACTTCCGGAACAGCTCCTTGGCCTGGTATTCGTGGATGTTCATGCCGTCATGGCTCCCAATCTGTTGCCGCCCCGGCCGGATGCCCGCCGCCGGATGCCTGCCGGGCGTGCCGGCGACCCCTGGAGGCGGGTGCCCGCC
>NZ_JBHRTR010000028.1:66102-186283 GCF_042646425.1 Marinibaculum pumilum | reverse complement strand
GGGGCAATGCCGGGCGGCGGCCCGTCGCCGGATATCAGCCCGCCAGGGACGGGTCGATGTTCTTGCAGGCGTCGATCAGCCCGCGCACCGCGTCGCAGGACTTGGTGAAGCCGGCCATCTCGTCGTCGTTGAGCGAGATCTCGACGATCCGCTCCGCGCCGCCGGCGCCGATCACCACAGGCACGCCGACATAGAGGTCGTTGACGCCGTACTGGCCGGACAGGTGGGCGGCCATCGGCAGCACACGCTTCTTGTCCTTCAGGTAGGCCTCCGCCATCTCGATGCCGGCGGTGGCCGGCGCGTAGAAGGCGGAGCCGGTCTTCAGCAGGCCGACGATCTCCGCCCCGCCGTCGCGGGTGCGCTGGACGATGGCGTCGATCTTCTCCTGGCTGGACCAGCCCATCTTGATCAGGTCGGGCACCGGAATGCCGGCGACGGTGGAATAGCGGATCAGCGGCACCATCGTGTCGCCATGGCCGCCCAGGACGAAGGCGGTCACATCCTCCACCGAGACGCCGAATTCCTGCGCCAGGAACAGCCGGAAGCGCGCGGAATCCAGCACGCCGGCCATGCCGACCACCTTGTTGTGGGGCAGGCCGGAATACTGGCGCAGCGCCCAGACCATGGCGTCCAGCGGATTGGTGATGCAGATCACCATCGCATCGGGCGCATGGGCCGCAATGCCTTCGCCCACCGCCTTCATGACCTTGCAGTTGATGCCCAGCAGGTCGTCGCGGCTCATGCCCGGCTTGCGCGGCACGCCGGCGGTGACGATCACCACATCGGCGCCGGCAATGTCGGCATAGTCGTTGGCGCCCTTCAGGTCCGCGTCGAACCCTTCGATCGGCGCCGACTGCGCGATGTCCAGCGACTTGCCCTGCGGCAGACCCTCGACGATGTCGAACAGCACCACATCGCCGAGCTCCTTCAGGCCGGCCAGATGGGCCAGCGTCCCGCCGATATTGCCGCCGCCGATCAGCGCGATCTTGTTGCGTGCCATACGCTCCCCTCCGGCTCCAGGCTCTCGAATCGCGACCGGAATTTAGAGGTTTCTGCCGTTGCCGCAAGGCTGCATTCGGGCAGCCATGCTGCACTGCATCGGATGCATGGGTTTGACAGTGGCGGCGCCCGCGCAAAATCTTCGGCGGAGACCGGGCGGTGCGAACCGCCAGCCGCGCACCGAGGAGGCGGAGAGAGAAATGGCATCAGACGCAGCTGGTGCGCTGGAGATCGTGCAGATCCCGGTGCTGAACGACAATTATGTCTACCTGGCGCGCGAGCCCGGATCGGCGGCCACCGCGGTGGTCGACCCGGCGGTCGCCGCGCCGGTGCTGGAAGCCCTGGACGCCCGCGGCTGGCACCTGACCCATATCCTGAACACCCATCACCATCCCGACCATGTCGGCGGCAATCTGGAACTGAAGGAGAAGACCGGCTGCATCATCGTCGGGCCAAGGGCGGACGAGGCCCGCATCCCCGGCCTGGACGTGGCGGTGGGCGATGGCGACCGCTATGCGCTGGGCGGGGCGGAGGCCCAGGTGTTCGACGTGCCCGGCCATACCCGGGGCCATATCGCCTACTGGTTCCCGAAGGCGGACGCCCTGTTCTGCGGCGACACCATGTTCGCGATGGGATGCGGCCGGCTGTTCGAGGGCTCGCCGGCGCAGATGTGGTCGTCGCTGTCGAAACTGGCCGCCCTGCCCGATGCGACCCGCATCTTCTGCGCCCACGAATACACCATGGCCAATGGCCGTTTCGCGCTGAGCGTCGAGCCGCAGAACGCCGCCCTGCAGGCCCGCATGAAGGAGGTGGAGCGGCTGCGCGCCGCGGACCGGCCGACCGTGCCCTCCACCCTGGGGCAGGAAAAGGCCACGAACCCCTTCCTGCGCCCCGACAGCCCCGACCTGCAATCGACCATCGGCCTGGCCGGCGCCGGCCTGGTCGAGGTTTTCGCCCGCACCCGTGAGCTGAAGGACAGCTTCCGGGGCTGAGCGGGCGCTGCCGTGGCGGCGGGGCCGGCAGCTTGCAATCGGGGTAGGCTTGGCGCTAACTCCGGCGCATCACGATCCGGCCCCGGAGCGCCGGCGCGCCCTGGGCGGCAACGACCGGCGCCGCCGCGAGACCCGCGGCGCCGGGCCATCAGCGTGCGAGAGGGAACGACATGCGGGACATCCACCATTTCTGCGGCGGCAAGGAACTGAAGGGCGGCAGCGGCACCTTCGGCGACGTCTACAACCCGACCACCGGCGAGGTACAGGCCAGGGTCGCCTTCGCCACCCGGGCCGAGGCGGAGCAGATCATCGCCAATGCGGCGGAGGCCTTTCCCGGCTGGGCCGCGACCTCGCCGATCGCCCGCGCCCGGGTGATGTTCCGGTTCCGCGACCTGGTGGAGAAGCACAAGGACGAGCTTGCCGCGCTCCTGTCCTCCGAGCATGGCAAGGTGCTGCCGGACGCCGCCGGCGACGTGCAGCGCGGCCTGGAGGTGGTGGAGTTCGCCTGCGGCATCCCGCACCTGCTGAAGGGGGAATATTCCGACAGCGTCTCCAAGGGGCTGGACGTCTACTCCATGCGCCAGCCGCTGGGTGTCTGCGCCGGCATCACGCCGTTCAACTTTCCGGCCATGGTGCCGATGTGGATGTTCGCGGTGGCGATCGCCTGCGGCAACACCTTCGTCCTGAAGCCGTCGGAGAAGGACCCCTCGGTCCCGGTCCGCCTGGCGGAGCTGATGATGGAGGCCGGCGCGCCCCCCGGCGTTCTGAACGTGCTGCAGGGCGACAAGACCGCCGTCGACGCCGTGCTGACCGACCCGCGGGTGCAGGCGATCAGCTTCGTCGGCTCCACCCCGATCGCGCAGTACGTCTATTCGACCGCCGCGGCGCACGGCAAGCGCTGCCAGGCCATGGGCGGCGCCAAGAACCACATGATCGTGATGCCCGATGCCGACATGGAGCAGGTCACCGACGCCCTGATCGGCGCCGCCTACGGTTCCGCCGGCGAGCGCTGCATGGCGATCTCCGTCGCCGTGCCGGTCGGCGAGCAGACCGCCGACGCCCTGATCGAGAAGCTGGCGCCGCGGGTGCGCAGCCTGAATGTCGGCCCGTCGCATTCGCATGATGCGGATCTGGGCCCCCTGGTCACGAAGCAGCACTACGACAAGGTGCGCGGCTATATCGACCTCGGCGTGACGGAAGGCGCCGAGCTGGTCGTCGACGGCCGCGACCTGACGCTGCAGGGCTACGAGAACGGCTATTTCATGGGCGGCAGCCTGTTCGACCGGGTGACCCCGGACATGCGGATCTACAAGGAAGAGATCTTCGGCCCGGTGCTGTCGGTGGTGCGCGCCGCCGATTTCGACCAGGCCTGCGCCCTGCCGTCGGACCACGAGTTCGGCAACGGCGTGGCGATCTTCACCCGTGACGGAGACGCCGCCCGGGAATTCGCAAACAAGGTGAATGTCGGCATGGTCGGCGTGAACGTGCCGATCCCGGTGCCGCTCAGCTTCCACACCTTCGGCGGCTGGAAGAAATCCGCCTTCGGCGACACCAACCAGCACGGCCCGGAAGGGGTGCGCTTCTATACCCACATCAAGACCGTGACCGGCCGCTGGCCGACCGGCGTGCGCGCCGGCGCGGATTTCTCCATACCCACCGTGTCCTGAGCGGACGCCCGGGCGGGCATCGGCGCATCGCGCGTGCCATTGCCCCCCGGAAGGTGCCCGCCGGACGGTGCCTCCCGGCCGAAGCCGCGATACGGCCGGCACGGGACGTCGATCAACGAGTGCGTGAATGACTGTCAGAGAGGCTGCGACCGACTGGGACGGACCCAGGGAGGCCTATGAACGCAAGGTGACCGCCGGCGAGATCGTCGGCGACGACGCGCAGCTGCCGGCCGTTGACGCGCTGGAGCGCCTGCATCAGGCGCTGCAGGGCTATGTCCCGCCCTCGGCCAAGAAGCGCTGGTCGCTGTTCTCCCGCAAGCGGGACCCGGAACCGCCGCGCGGCCTGTATCTCTGGGGCGATGTCGGCCGCGGCAAGTCCATGCTTATGGACCTGTTCTTCGAGGATGCGCCGGTCGCCGACAAGCGGCGGGTGCATTTCCACGACTTCATGCAGCGCGTGCATGCGGCGGTGGCGAAGCACCGCAACCTGCCCGACGGCGCGCCCGAGCGGAAACGGCTGGGCGACGACCCGGTCAAGGCGGTCGCCAAGACGGTCGCCAACGAGGTCACCCTGCTCTGCTTCGACGAGTTCCAGGTGGGGGACATCGCCGACGCGATGATCCTGGGCAAGTTCTTCGAGAAGCTGTTCGAGCGCGGCGTGGTGGTGGTGGCGACCTCGAACCGCCCGCCGGACGACCTGTACAAGGACGGATTGAACCGGCAGCTCTTCCTGCCGTTCATAGACATGTTCAAGCGGAAGCTGGAGGTGCTGGAGCTGTCCAGCCCGACGGACCATCGCCTGAACCGGCTGGAAGGACGCCGGGTCTGGCATGCGCCGCTGGGACCGGAGGCCAGCGCCGCGCTGGACCGCGCCTTTGCCGTGCTGACCGAGGGGGCGGAGCCGCAGGCGGAAGTGCTGGAGGTGCAGGGGCGCAAGCTGGAAGTGCCGCGGGCGGCGCGCCATGTCGCGCGAATGCGCTTTGCCGACCTGTGCGAGCGGCCGCTGGGGGCGGCCGACTATCTGGCCCTGTCGCACGCCTTCCACACCCTGGTGCTGGACGACGTGCCGCTGATGGGACCGCAGAAGCGCAACGAGGCGAAGCGCTTCGTCACCCTGGTCGACACCTTGTACGAGGCCAAGGTGCGCCTGGTCGCGAGCGCTGCGGCGGAGCCGGCCGCGCTGTATCCGAGCGGCGACGGCAGTTTCGAGTTCCAGCGCACGGTCTCCCGACTGGAGGAGATGCGCAGCGCGGATTATCTAGGGGAGGCACATGCGGGCGGTCTGAGGGGCAGCCGCGACGCGGCATGACGGCACGCATGATCATCGCACAGGTCCAGGGACGGTCCCGCTGCCGGGACGACGAGACGCCCGCGAGGGCAACCAAGGAGAGACGATGAACCCCAACCAAGCGATCCGCGGCAAAGCGATGCGCGGCGCGGCCGCCCTTGCCGCCGGCCTGATGTTCCTGGCCGCGGGCGCCGCTCAGGCGGCGCCGTGGAAGGCAGAGCAGACGCAGACCGGTGTGCAGTACCGGATCGGCAATGCGATCCGCAACAGCTTCGTGATCCACTGCCCGAACCCGGCCTCGGTGTCGGCGGGCACATGGATCGACATGACCCTGTTCGGCGAGAGACTGCCGCGCCGGCAGACGATACAGATCGATGTCGGGGCGTCGATCTTCCGGCTCGATGTCGACGAGAGCGGCCGCATCGGTACCGCCAGCGAGAAGGCCGACAAGGCGTTCGAACTGTTCTGGGCGGCGCTGCGGGAGAGTTCCCGCATGACGGTGCGCTACCCGAATGGCCTTGCCGGCACCTTCACCCTGCGCGGCACCACCCAGTCCATGCCGCCGCGGGCCTGCCAGACGGATTTCGACCGCCTCTAGCAGGCGACCATGCCCGACCGGGTCCCGGGGCACGCGGCCTTCTGGCAAGGCGCGGCGCTTCCGGGACAGGTCGGCAAGAAGATCGCGGTGCGGGCACAGTCGGCGCAGGGGTCGGATCAGGGCAATGCCCGACCCGCGACCCTGTTAACCGAAGAGTTAATCCCAGCGCAGGTCGAGAATTTCGACCTCGGAATTGCGGTGCTTTTTCAGGAGTTCCTGAACAACAGCCGCCTCTGTTTTCTGTCGTACCGTCCCCGACCACGAATCGCTGGCCCATTTACTGAGTCCGATTCGACGGTATTTATAGTCAACGTTTGCTTGTAACTGCATAGTAGTTCCCTGGCGCAATGCGCAGCCGGCCGCTTTTTAACAAAATTGACAGGGCGTAAACAACCATTTCTTTTCGCCTGTTCCCCTTCGGCACAGCCGGAAGTGGTGTCCCTGCCCGACAACGGGAACCCTGTCGCCTTTCGGGACAGCAGCCTCCCCCACGCCCCCGGCGACGCAAGACCCGGGCCGCGCCACAGTCGAGGTTCAGCGGAAGGAATAGTCGCGGCTGGCCGGCGCCATGAACGCGCCGCCATCGACGGCGAAGACCTGGCCGGTGACCGCCCGGTTCGACACGATGTAGGACAGGGTGTCGGCCACATCCTCCGGCGTCGGGCCGCGGCGCAGCGGCGTGTCGTCGCGGGTACGCTCGAAATGGCCCGGAGGCGCCTCCGGCGCCGGCAGGGTATAGCCGGGCGCGATGCCGCAGACCCGCCAGTGGGGCGCCAGGGCGCGGGCCATCAGTTCCGTGAAGCCCAGCAGCGCATATTTCGACAGGGTGTAGGACAGGTGGTCCGGATTCGGCGCCAGCAGCTTCTGGTCCAGCAGGTTGACGATCACGCCAGCGCCCGAGGCGGGCGGCGCTGCCGTCACGCGGCGGGTCAGCAGGACCGCCGCCACCGTGTTCGTCCGGTAGTGCCGCAGAAGCGCCTCCGAGGTCACGCTGGCCAGATCGTCCCATTCGAAGACGGAGGCATTGTTGACCAGCACCTCCGGGGCGGCGCCGAAGGCATGGCGGATCGAGGCCAGCATCGCGTCCATCGCCGCGATGTCCTCCAGATCGGCACGGACCGCCATCGCCGTGCCGCCGGCGCCCTGAATCTTCGCCACGGTTTCCGCCACCGCTTCCGGCGAGCCCCGGTGATGCACCGCGACCCGGAAGCCGTCTGCGGCCAGTCGCATGGCCATCGCCGCGCCCAGCCGGCGCGCCGCGCCGGTCACCAGGGCGACCCGCCCCGTCTCGTCCTGCCGTTCTGCCTGCACCTGCCTGCCCCGCGCCCCGCATGGATCCACCTTCAGACCCGGATATAGGGGTGGGTCGTTCCACTCGGCAACCGCCCGACAAGGGGTTGCGGCGGACCGGGGCCGTTACAAGCCGACACTTGCTCCCGCCGGTCAATGGAACAAAGCTGACGGCATCCTGCCGCCCGTCGCATCCGGTTCCCGCCGGCGATCGGGGACACGAACAGGAAAGGAGACGGCTCCGTGGGACATGGATCGAGCACTGGCCGGACAGGCCTGGGCGGGCTGGCAGCGGCTCTGGCGCTGCTCTGCCTCGACAGCGAGGCGATGGCGGAGGCGGCCAGCCTCCGCATCGACAATGCCACCGATCTCACCCTGCAGATGCCGGCAGATGCCGAAGCTCAGGGCAACTGCACCTGGGGCGGCCCGGCGACCATGCTGCTGCCGGGGGAAAGCGCGACCTTCACCATCGCACCGGCCGACGGGGGCTCGGTTCTGTCGCCCTGCCATCTGTCGGTCGAGGTACCCATCGAACCGCCGCCTCCGGTCGGCCAGAGCCCCGCACGACTGGATCTGGATATCCGCGCACCGACTGCCGGACGACTGACCGTGGAGGTCCAGTACAGCTTCAGGCTCGGCCCCGGCACCGGTCACTGGGCCCGTGAGCCGGTCGTCATGCAGGAGCTGCAAGCGGATGCCGGCAACACCTACCAGCTGGATCTCGCCCCGCTGGCGCATTGGATCACCAACTACCTGACCAGAGATTAAGGTCGCTGCCGCGCGCCCGACCGACGCGACCCGGCCGGGATCGTCAATTCAGTGCACCGCGAACAGGCGCCGCAGTTCCTCTCCCGCCATGCCCATGGCGAGCGCCAGCATCAGCAGGATGCGGTTCTTGCCGGCGGTGAGCGGTGCGCCGAGCACGACGCCGGCGGCGACCAGCGCCTCGCCGCCGCCCGGCCCGCCATAGACGGGATAGATCCGCCCCTCGGCGACCCGGGAGGTGAGGACCACTGGCAGCCCGGCCTCCCGCGCGCGCAGCACCGCGTCAAAGCTCGGTCGGGACAGGTTGCCGATGCCGTAGCCCTCGACCACCAGGCCGGCGGCGCCGGCGGCAATGGCGGCGTCGATCAGGGCGCCGTCGGCGCCCGGATAGTCGCAGACCAGGTCGACCCGCGGCAGGGCGTCGCGCGGCAGGCCCAGCGACGGTGCGCGGGCACGATGGCCCTCCCAGTCGATGCCCAGCCCGTCGATCACCGCCAGCCGGCCGCCGGCAAAGGCGGTCTGGCCGCTGGTCTCCACCTTGCGCACCCGGTCCGCGGCATAGATCCGGCCGGCGAAACTGACGGTGGCGCCATGGCCCTTCGCCTGCGGGTCGGCTGCCTGCCGCACCGCGTTCAGGATGTTGCGCGGCCCGTCGGCAAAGGGGGAACTGGCCAGCTCCATCGCCCCGGTCAGCACGACAGGCTTGCCGTCGCCGGCCACCCGGTCCAGGAACCAGGCGGTTTCCTCCATCGTGTCGGTGCCGTGCAGGACAACGATGCCGGTCACGTCCGGATCGTCCTGCTCCACCGTCACCGCGGTTGCCAGGTCCAGCCAGATCTCCGGCTGCATGTCGCGGCTGTCGATATTGACGATCTGCCGCACCTTCAGCCGCGCGATCCGGTCCAGACCCGGCACACTGGACAGCAGAGCCTGGGCATCGAGGCTGGGCAGCACCGCGCCGCCGGCATCGGGTGCCTGCGCGATGGTGCCGCCGGTGCCGAGCACCGCGATCCGGGGCAGCATGCCGATCCCTCTGCCCGCGGCTATTCCGCGGCGGAGGCCTGGAGCGCCTCCGAGCCGATCGCGCCGGAGGCGCGCAGCGCCTCGATCTCCGCCTCGCTGCGGCCGAGTTCCCGCAGGATCTCCTCGTTATGCTGGCCCAGCTCCGGCGCGCCGCGCCGCAGGTCGGCGGGCGTGCTCTCGAAGCGTGCCGCGGGACGCGCATGCCGCAGGCGGCCGGCCGTGGGATGCTCGACCTCCACCAGGATGCCGCTGGCCTGCACCTGCTCATGCTCCACCGCGGCGTTGCGGGTCAGGGCCGGGGCGCAGGGCACGCCTTCGCGTTCCAGCACCTCCAGCCATTCCGCCGTCGTCCGGGTCCGCAGCACGTCCTGCGTCATCTCCAGCCGCTCGTTGATATGGTTGTCGCGCGCCGACGGGGTCGCGAAGCGCGGATCGGTGAGCCATTCAGGCTTGTCGAAGGCGCGGGTCAGTGCCTCCCACTCCTTGTTGCTCATCACCGCGACGGTCATGTAGCCGTCCGCCGTCTCGTAGATCAGGTCGATGAAGCTGGCGGCCCGCTGGTTCGTCGTCGGCCGGTCGGGGAAGGTCTGCGCGTTGTAGTCGGACGCCCAGAGGAAGGCCATGACGGCGTCCAGCATCGACAGCCGGATATGCTGGCCTTCGCCCGTACGCTCCCGCGACAGCAGGGCGGCGGTGATGGCCTGCGAGGCGGTGACCGCGGACAGCTTGTCGGGCAGCACCGTACGGACCAGCTTCGGCCGCGCCTCGTCGGCGCCGGCCTGGATCGTCGTCAGGCCGGACAGCGCCTGGATCACCGGATCGTAGACCGGCTTGTGGCTGTAGGGCCCGGCCTCCCCGAAGCCGGACAGCGACAGGTAGACGATGCGCGGGTTGATCCCGCGCACAGCGTCATAGCCGATGCCCAGCCGGTCGACGACCCCGGGGCGGAAATTCTGCACCACCACGTCCGCGCGGGCCGCCAGGTCCAGGAAGACCTGCCGTCCGGCCGGGTTCTTCATGTCCAGGGTGAGCGACCGCTTGTTGCGGTTGATCTGCAGGAAATTGGCCGGCAGCCCGCCGCGCTGGTTGCGCAGGGCCCGGGTATGGTCGCCCTTGCCGGGCACCTCGATCTTGATCACGTCGGCGCCCTGGTCGCCCAGGATCGACGTGCACCAGGGGCCGGAGAGCATGGCCGAGAGATCGAGGATGGTGAAGCCGTGCAATGGTCCTGGCACGTTGCGCTCCTTCTCGCGATCGGGGCGGGCTTGTGCCCCCTGGGCCGAGCATAACGGCGGCGGCGGCGCGCCGACAGCCCGGCGCCCATCCAGACAGCCACCCTGGCAGACCGCCACCCTGCGCATGGCGGCCATGTCCCGCCCTGCGGTCGCTTGACCGGTGCCGTCGCGGCTCCTACGCAGGGGCATCATGCCAAGCACCGGCCCGGTCGCACGCCTGCTGCCCCATCTCGGACTGTTCATGGCTGCCGCCATCCTGGGCTCCAGCTTCGTGGCGGTGCGCGCCATCATGGCCGACCAGGACGCGCCGGCCCTGCTGGGCTTCCTGCGCTATGGCGCCGCCGGGCTGCTGCTGCTGGCCTTCGCGATGGCGGTCGGCCCGCGCGGGCGGCGCCTGCCGCGCTTCAGCCGCCGGGAATGGGGGCTGATCCTGGTCCTGGGGATCCTGCAGTTCGGCCTCTTCCACCTGTTCGTGAACTCCGCCCTGCAGTTCATCCCGGCCAGCCGCGGCGCGGTGATCTTCGCGCTGATCCCGGTGATGACCATGTTTGCCGCCGCCCTGTTCGGCCGCGACCGGCTGTCGGCGGTGCAGCTGGGGGCCGCGCTGCTCGCCTTCCTCGGCGTCGCCCTGGCGATGGGGCAGAAGGCGCTGGCGCCGGTCGCGCCCGGCACCGCGGCGGCGGAAGCCGGCTGGCTGGGGGAGGCGCTGTTCTTCCTGGCCGTGTGCTGCGGCGCCATCTACAACGCGATTTCCGCGCGGCTCCTGCGGGTCCAGGCGGTGATGCCGGTGACGGCGCTGACGATGATTGCCGGCGTGACGATCCTGTTCCCGGTGGCGATCGGCGAGGGGCTGTTCGAGAGCGGCCCCGGCTACGACACGGCCGACTGGTGGATCTTCGCCTACCTGGTCCTGCCCGGCGGCCTGCTCGGCTTCCTGATGTTCAACTGGGGGCTGCGGCGCACTTCCCCCAACCGGGCAGCGATCTACGTGCCGATCGCGCCGATCGCCTCTGCCTTCTTCGGCTGGCTCCTGCTGGACGAACCGTTGGGCGGCCTGTTCCTGGTCGGCCTGGCCTGCGCCGTGGCGGCGCCGCTGCTGATCGCGCTGGAGCGGCGGCGCGGCACGGGATGAGGTCCTGAAACCACAGGCAAGTCGTCCTCGGGCTCGACCCTACGGGATTCACACATTTCGCCGGCGGGGCCAGATCAGCCCTGCGGGCCTACCTTTTTGCCGTCATCCTCGGCCCCCGAGCCGAGGATCGTGGCAAGACGGCGAAGTTGCGCAGCGTCCCTGTCCCGTCATGCCCCTCGGGTCAAGCCCGAGGGCGACGGCAGCAGGGAGGCGCGTCGAAGAGAAGAGATATGTGAATCGCGTAGGGCTCGACCCGAGGACCCATTCCGCCAGCCTCTGTGCGCCGCAGGGCTTGCGGAATGGGTTCCAGGGTCAAGCCCTGGAACGACGGAAAGGTGGGCGCCCGCGCCGGATCAGGTCCGGCGTTCCACCATCAGCTTCTTGATCTCGCCGATCGCCTTGCCGGGATTCAGCCCCTTCGGGCAGGTCTTGGCGCAGTTCATGATCGTGTGGCAGCGGTACAGCCGGAACGGATCTTCCAGGTTGTCGAGCCGCTCCCCCGTCATCTCGTCGCGGCTGTCAGCGATCCAGCGATAGGCCTGCAGCAGGACAGCCGGGCCCAGATAGCGGTCGCCGTTCCACCAGTAGCTGGGGCAGGCGGTGGAGCAGCAGGCGCAGAGGATGCACTCGTAGAGGCCGTCCAGCTTCACCCGGTCTTCGTGGCTCTGCAGCCGCTCCCGGTCGGGGGCCGGGGACTGGGTCTGCATCCAGGGCTGGATCGAGGCGTACTGCGCGTAGAAATGCGTCAGGTCGGGGACGAGGTCCTTCACCACCGGCATGTGCGGCAGCGGATAGACCTTGATGTCGCCGCCCGGCAGTTCGTCCATGCCGCGGGTGCAGGCCAGGGTGTTGGTGCCGTCGATGTTCATCGCGCAGGAGCCGCAGACGCCTTCCCGGCAGGAGCGGCGGAAGGTCAGGGTCGGGTCGATCTCGTTCTTGATCTTGATCAGCGCGTCCAGGACCATCGGGCCGCACTTGTCGAGGTCGACCTCGTAGGTATCCACCTGCGGGTTCTGGCCGTCGTCCGGATTCCAGCGATAGACCTGGAAGCGGCGCACCCGGGTCGCGCCCTGCGGCGCCGGCCAGTGCTTTCCCTTCTTCACCTTCGAATTACGGGGCAGGCTGAACTCGGCCATCGGGTCACTCCCTTGCGGATCCTGCGCCCGGCGCCGCAGCGGACATGGCGGCGCGACCGGGCAGGCAATTCATCGAAGCTGGCACTCTTCGGCGGCGGCTCAGTACACCCGGGCCTTCGGCGGGATGTACTGGATTTCCTCGGTCAGCGTGTAGCTGTGCACCGGGCGGTAGTCGATCGTCACCTTGCCCTGCGCGTCGCACCAGGACAGCGTGTGCTTCATCCAGTTGTCGTCGTCGCGGTCCGGATAATCCTCACGCGCATGGGCGCCGCGGCTTTCCGTCCGGTTCGCCGCGGAATGCATGGTCACCATCGCCTGCGGCAGCAGGTTGTCGAGCTCCAGGGTCTCGATCAGGTCGGAATTCCAGACCAGCGACCGGTCGGAGACGGAGATGTCAGGCAGCATCCCATGGACCTCGCCGATCAGCTTCTTGCCCTCGTCCAGGACCTCGCCGGTGCGGAACACCGCGGCGTTGTTCTGCATGGTGCGCTGCATCTTGTCGCGGATGGCCGCCGTGGGCGTATCGCCCTTGGCGTTGCGGAACTTGTCCAGCCGGCCCAGGGCCTGGTCCTCGCTGCCGCGCGGCAGCGGCTTGTGCGGCGCGCCGGGCTTCATCACCTCCGCCGCGCGGATCGCCGCGGCGCGGCCGAACACGACCAGGTCGATCAGCGAGTTGGAGCCCAGCCGGTTGGCGCCATGGACGGAGACGCAGGCCGCCTCGCCCACCGCCATCAGGCCCGGCACCACATGGTCGGGCTCGCCATCCTTCAGGATCGTGACCTCACCATGATAGTTCGTCGGGATGCCGCCCATATTGTAGTGGACGGTCGGCAGCACCGGGATCGGCTGCCGGGTGACGTCGACGCCGGAGAAGATGCGCGCGGATTCGGAAATGCCGGGCAGCCGCTCCGCCAGCACCGCCGCATCCAGATGGTCCAGGTGCAGGAAGATATGGTCCTTCTGGTCGCCCACCCCGCGGCCGTCGCGGATCTCCATCGTCATCGCCCGGCTGACCACGTCGCGGCTGGCCAGGTCCTTCGCCGACGGGGCATAGCGCTCCATGAAGCGCTCGCCCTCGGAATTCACCAGATAGCCGCCCTCGCCGCGGGCGCCCTCCGTGATCAGCACGCCGGCGCCATAGACCCCCGTGGGGTGGAACTGCACGAACTCCATGTCCTGCAGCGGCAGGCCGGCGCGCAGCACCATGCCGCCGCCATCGCCGGTGCAGGTATGGGCGGAGGTGCAGGAGAAATAGGCGCGGCCATAGCCGCCGGTGGCCAGCACCACCATGTGGGAGCGGAAGCGGTGGATCTCGCCGGTCGCCAGGTCGATGGCGATGCAGCCGCGACAGGCGCCATCCTCCATGATCAGGTCGATGGCGTAGTATTCGATGAAGAACTCGGTCTGGTACTTCAGGCTCTGCTGGTACAGCGCGTGCAGCATCGCATGGCCGGTGCGGTCGGCGGCGGCGCAGGTGCGCTGCACCGGCCCCTCGCCGAAATTGCGGGTCATGCCGCCGAAGGCGCGCTGGTAGATCTTGCCTTCCTCGGTGCGGCTGAAGGGCACGCCGAAATGCTCCAGCTCAATCACCGCCGGCACCGCCTCGCGCACCATGTATTCGATGGCATCCTGGTCGCCGAGCCAGTCGGACCCCTTCACCGTGTCGTACATGTGCCAGGACCAGTGGTCCTCGCCCATATTGCCGAGCGAGGCGGAGATGCCGCCCTGCGCCGCCACCGTATGGCTGCGGGTGGGGAAGACCTTGGTCAGGTTGGCGGTGCGGAAGCCCTTCTGCGACATGCCCATGGTGGCGCGCAGGCCGGCCCCGCCGGCGCCGATGACGACGACATCGTAGTCATGGTCGATGATCGGATAAGCGGTCATGTCGCGTCTCTCCAAAGATCCTTGCGGCCCCGGCTTGCGCGCCATCCCCTGACGGGGACGGCCTGCCTGCGGGGCATTGTCCGTGTCCGGCGGCTCAGCCCCCGAAGGCGATGGCCGCCAGGGCGATCAGGCAGGCCAGCCCCAGCGCAATGCAGCCGAAGGTGTTGAGCAGCAGGGCCGGCAGCTTCAGCCAGCCATGGATGTAGTCTTCGATCACCACCTGCATGCCGAGCTTCAGGTGCCAGAAGCCGGCGATCATCAGCAGGGCGCCGATCGCCGCGACCACCGGGCTGCCCAGGAAGTCGCGCGCCTCCTCGTAGTCGGCGCCGGTGATGCTGATGACGCAGAGGGCGAACACGACGACCAACGGCACCAGCGCCACGGCGGTCACCCGCTGCACCCAGAAATGGCCGGTGCCATCCTTCGCGGAGCCCAGCCCGCGAACCGGCTTGATGGCGTTGATGAACTGGTTGTTGGCGGTATCGGACATCGGAATTCACTCCCGTCGGCGGGCCGCCCGGTCGGAACCGGCAGGCCCGGCCGGCTTACCAGGACAGGGCCAGGATCCAGGCCAGGACGGTCAGGACGACGGAGCCGATCACCACCGTCCAGCCGCTGGTGGTGACCTGCGACAGTTCGAAGCCCCGGCCCATGTCCCAGAACAGATGCCGGATGCCGTTGCACAGGTGGTAGAACAGGGCCCAGGAAAAGCCGATCAGGATGATGATTCCCAGCACCGAGCCGATGAAATCCTGCACCACCTCGAACGAATCGGGCCCGGCGGCCAGCGCGATCAGCCACCAGGTCAGCAGCAGTGTGCCGACCCCCAGCGCGATGCCGGTTAGGCGATGCAGCGCCGACATCACCGAGGTGATCTGCGGCTTGTAGATCTGCAGGTGCGGCGAAATCGGCCGTTCGACCTGTGCCATGCCAGCCCTCCCCCAGGGTGTCGGAGTCCGTGGCGGGCCGTCCCGGACCCTGCCACCTCGAAAGCGCGCGGATCCGGACATGCCGGCCGTCTGCCCCTCCGCAACCGCAGCGGCATGGCCCTGGCTATTGGTCCTAAGATCGCGCCTGCGAGTGTAGTCCTCAGACCTGCTCCGTCAACGAGTTAGCGCAAAGCGCCGGTCCGGAAAGCCCAGCGGCATGCGACAGGACGCCCCCTATCGCCGGCCGCCCGGGCCGCCGCGCCTGATGGATTGTAGGCTTCCGCCGCGATGTCCTAGAGTGCGCCGCATCACGAACCCATGGAGACAGGCAGATGATCGCAGCGAGACCCGGCACCGGTACAGGAACAGGGACGCGGCGGCGCTCCGGCCCGCGCAGCCTCTTGCTGTCGGCAGCGGCCGGCCTCCTGGCCCTGGGCTTGCTGGCCCCGGCCCTGCAGGCCCAGGTGAACCCCTTCGGCACCAGCCCCGGCGGCATGACGGAGGCGCAGAGCAAGGCCATGGGCAAGGCGATCGAGGCGGCGCTGGCGGCCGACAAGCCCGGCGTGACCGAGACCTGGTCCGCCGACGGATCGGGCGGCACCGTGACCGTCGAAAAGCTGTTCCAGAAGAACGGCCTGTCCTGTGTCCTGCTGTCGCACGCCTTCAACGACGAAGACCGCATTCCCTACAAGCTGCCGTTCTGCGACACCGACAAGGGCTGGAAGGTCTACTTCTGAGTCCGTCCGGCAGGACTTTGCTTGACTCAGTCATGTTTCTGGCCGACCCTCCCTGACCGATACCGGTCAGGGAGGGCGCCAGCATGGCCGCATCGCATCGACAGACCCCCAACGGAGCCGGTCAAGACCGCGCCGCTCAAGACGCCGCAGACGCGGCGCCGGCGATTGCCGCTTTGCGCCGTTTCAACCGCTTCCATACACAGCGCATCGGCGTGCTGGACGAAGGACTGCTGCAGAGCGGCTTCACCCTTGCGGAAGCGCGGGTGCTGTTCGAACTGGCCCATCACGACGGGCTGACCGCCAGCCAGCTCTGCCGCGACCTGGGCCTGGACCAGGGCTATCTGAGCCGCATCCTGACCCGCTTCCAGAAGCGGGGCCTGCTGGCCCGCCGCACCGCAGAGGCCGACCGGCGGCAGGCCCTGCTGTCGCTGACCGCGTCCGGGTGGGACGCGTTCGCGCCGCTGGACCGGGCCTCCCAGGACCAGGCCGCCCTGCTGCTGCGCGGCCTCTCGGCGGCGGACCGCGCCGATCTGTGTCGCGCCATGGCCCGCATCGAAGCGCTGCTGGCGCCGGCCACCCCCGACACCGTGCCGCCCGACGCGGGGGTGATCCTGCGCCCTCACCGGGTCGGCGATATCGGCTGGATCGTGCAGCGCCAGGCCCTGCTCTACAGCACCGAGTTCGGCTGGGATGGCAGCTTCGAGGCCCTGGTCGCGGAGATCGGTGCCGCCTTCCTGCGCAATTTCGATCCCGCCGCCGAGGGCTGCTGGGTGGCGGAGCGCGAGGGCGAACCGCTCGGCGCCGTGTTCCTGGTCCGCGCCGCGGCCGATACCGGCCAGCTGCGGATGCTCTATGTCGAGCGCGCCGCCCGCGGCCTGGGGATCGGCGGCCGGCTGGTCGATGCCTGCATCGCCCGCGCGCGCGAGGCCGGCTATGACCGGCTGACCCTCTGGACCAACGACATCCTGGTATCGGCCCGGAAGATCTACCTGGCCGCCGGCTTCCGTCTGGTGCGGGAAGAGCCGCATCATTCCTTCGGCCAGGACCTGGTGGGTCAGTACTGGGAACTGGATCTGTCGGACAAGCCAACGGCCGGAGGCTGACAGAGGCCGGCGATAGCCGAGTCTGACGGCAGTCGGATCTGGCCGGGATCGGGCCTGTCGCGGCCTGCCCCCAATTGTGTCGTTCATGCAACAATCTGTTAATAAGAATGCGCCTCAATACGTTTCTTGATTGCGAGTCATTTTCATTTGCATGACCCCTCTCTACGGTGCGCGCATACGCAGTCATACGGATGGGGGATCCAATGCCGAAGCTTCAGTCCAGCCGCCGCCGCGCGCGGCGGGCCCGGTCCGATCAAACGCGCCTCCGGCTCGCGGCCACCTGTGCCGCCGCCAGCCTCGTGGCGGTGCCGGCCGCCGCAGACGTGTTTCGCATCGACGACCTGGTGGTCGCGGCACCGGAGGTCCATCGCTCCCAACAGGTCCGTGATGACCTGGACGAGGCGATGGAGAAGAGCCGCACCGATTCCACCGTCAGCGGCTCCGTGATCCAGAATGTCAGCCCGGTGAACAAGCTGGACGCGGTCCGCTACAACACGGTCGGCATCGTCAACCAGCCGGGCACCGGCAACCGGTTCGGCGGCAGCATGAAGATCCGCACCTTCGGCGACTGGGGGGCGTCGGAGTCGATCAACGGCCTGCCCGCCTTCAAGTCCGCGGGCGAGGAAGGCGGCGGCTACGGCAATACCTTCATCCCCTCCATCGCGGTGGACCGGATCAACGTGCTGAAGGGCGGCCGTGCGGTGGAATTCGGCAACGGTTCCGACGGCGGCGTGCTGGAAACCCTCATCAAGTCGGGGCGCGACTACGACAACCACCAGGCGATCACCCTGGACGGCAGCAGTGCCCGCGAGGGCCTGGTGCAGGGGGAAGCCGGCGACCATACCGACAACTGGGACTATTACGTCGCCGGCAGCGGCTTCTACGGTGATTACAAGGACGAGCCGGCGGACCTGGACAACCAGTCTGTGTTCGGCGGGATCGGCAATTTCGGCTGGAACCTGAACGACGACACCCGCGCCGAACTGCTGGTGATCGGCGACAAGAGCAAGCCGGTGATCTACCGCAACGGCAACAAGGAGACGATCACCCACGACCAGTATTTCGGCGGCCTGACCCTGGATCACCGGATCAACGAGGCGACCAGCCTGCGGGTCGGCGCCCTGGCGAACAACAGCCACACCGTCTGGGCGGCCCGCAGCCGCGACCGCGCGATCAACACCCGCATGGTCTTCGGCGGCTACTACATGGAATACGCCCTGACCGACAGCATCACCTATAACGGCTCCGTCGGCGGCGAATTCCGGCACACCAACTACAAGCGCGACAACCAGTGGGACAACAAGTTCAACGACCCGGCGGTCCTGACCCGCCACGCGTTGACCTTCGACGACAACCTGGTCCTGAACCTGGGCCTGCGGAACACCTGGTTCCACAACGACATCAAGTATCTGGGCGCGGACCAGCCGGACAACCTGCAGACCGACAGCCTGCTGTCCTACGATGTCGGCGCGTCCTACTCGGTGCTGCCGGACACCCGGCTGCGCGCCTCGGCGGCGACCGGCTACAACCGCTTCTACGAGAAGTACGGCAATTTCGGTGCCGACGCGCTGAACCCGGCCGGCGCCGAGGACAGCATCGTCGATTCCCGCACCCTGGAGGTCGGCGCCCGGCAGGGCTGGGCCGGCGGCTATTTCGACGCCGCGGTCTACAACATCGTGCAGAACAACGTGCCGCGCCGGAACGGCGGCGCGATCCAGAACGTGAAGGTCGACCAGACCGGCGTCGAACTGGAGGCGGGCGCGCAGATCACCCCGAAGCTCTTCATCTCCGCCGGCTATGCGCACCTGTTCAAGATCAAGTCGACCCTGGACGACGGCACCGATGCCAACGGCAACATCTTCTTCGGTGCCAACGGCGTCTCCGTGCCCCGCAACCAGGCCAATGCGCGCATCACCTACGCGGTGACCTCCGACATCGGGCTGTGGACCGCCGGCTACTATTCCACCGGCTACGAGGCGGTGGACCTGAACGGCAACGTCACCAAGCGCGACGGCTTCGAGCGGATCGACCTCGGCGGCGACTGGGCGATCACCGACAAGGTGGTGCTGCGGGCCCGGGTGGAGAACCTGACGAACGAGAAGGATTTCGGGACGACGGTCAGCGGCACCGCCGCGAACACCGCCGGCAATCTGGGCCGGGTGTTCTGGATCGGCACCGACTTCACGTTCTAGCCTCCCGACCCTCCGGACGAAGCGGCGGCCCGCCATGCGCTATCGACATCTCAGGACCCTGCATCTCTGGCTGACCTTCGCGGCCGGCCTGCCGCTCCTGGTGCTCAGCCTGACGGGCGCGCTGCTGGTCTTCGGGCCGGAAACCGACCTGCTGCTGGAGGCCGATGTGCGGACGGTGACACCGCCATCGGCCGCCGGCAGGGCGGCGGAACCCCGACCCTATTCCGAGCTGGTCGCGGCGATCGCCGCGCAGAAGCCGGACCTGCAGCCCTGGTCGCTGGGCCTGCGGCAGGACCCGGAGGAGGCCTGGTCGGTCTGGCTCGCCAAGGGCGCGGGCTATCTGCTGATCGACCCCTACCGGGCCATAGTCCTGGATCATCAGGGCGCCAAGGAATCGTTTTACGGCACGGTCACCGCGATCCATCGCTGGTGGCTGGTGAAGGGCCCGGCGCGGGCCTGGGTCCGCCACCTGATCTCTGCAGCCGCGCTGCTGCTGCTGGTCCAGGTGCTGGTCGGCCTGTGGCTCTATCTCTGGCCGCCGAAGCGGCTGAAGCGGCTGGCGATCAAGCGCGGCCGCATGGCGGTGCTGCGGATCCACCAGCTGACCGGACTGCTGACCGGACTGGTGCTGATGGTGATCGCCTTCACCGGCATGGCGATCCACTGGAACGCGGAAATGAAGGAGGTGGTCGAGTTCTTCGGCGGGCCGATCCGTGAAGTCCAGCCGCCGGCCTTCGACGGCCTGGCGACGATCGCGGACCTGGATGCGGCGGTCCGGACAGGTCGCGCCGTCATGCCGGAGGCGGACCTGCTGCACGTCCGGCTGCCGCAGAGGCCCGGCGACGCGATCGCCATGGGCCTGCGGCACGACGATCTGGAGGTGCCGAGCCGGGTCTGGGTCGGCGACGAGCCGCCGCGGGTCCTGTTCGTCGACGACCGGCGCGATGTGACGACGGCCGAATGGCTCTGGCACTTCCGCTACCACATCCACTATGGCGACTTCGCGGGCACCTGGCTGCGCGTGATCTGGATCTTCATGTCGCTGCTGCCGGCCGCCTTCATCGGCACCGGGATCTGGCTCTACCTGCGGCGGCGGCCCCGGCGCCACCGCAGCGATGCCGCCACCGTCGCCGCGGGACAGGTGCCGCTTCGCTGAACGACCCTGCGCAGGATCACCCTTCGCCCGATCACCTGTCACCGGGGCTGAAGAAGGGCTGTACCACGGCCTGGAACACCGGCAGCGCCTCGCAGGCGGCGGCGTGCCGGGCAAGGGCCGGCCATGCCGCCATGTCGAAGGCGCCGGGATGCGCCTCACCCAGCAGCCGCAGCGCACAGGCGATGGCAATGTCGGCATGGCCGATATCGCCGCCGAAGAGCCAGGTTCCGGGGGTGGCCGCCCGCACCGCCTCCAGGCTGTCGAGCGCGCCGCGGATCTGCCTGCGGCAGCGCGTCTGCCAGACCTCCGTATCCCGGCCGTGGATCGCCCGCTCGTAGATCAGGCTGACGGCCTTGTCGGCCAGCCCCGTCGCCAGCGCGCAGACCTTCAGGGCCCGCCGCCGCGCCGCCCCGTTCGCGGCAATCAGCGCGCGTTCGTCCCCCGCCTGCTCATCCAGCCAGTCCAGGATCGCCGCGCTCTCGATCAGCACCTCGCCATCGTCAAGCACCAGCACCGGCACCCGCAGCAGCGGGGAATAGTCCGCGATCCGGTCGGCATCGCCGAAGGTCGACCAGGGCCGATGTTCGTAGTCCATGCCGTAGAGCCGCATGGCGATCGCCACCCGCCGCACGAACGGGCTGTCATACATGCCGATCAGGATCATCGCCGCCTCCCTCCGCGGCTCCGCGCCGCTGCCGCTTCAGCCCGCGGATGATGCCGCATCGGCGGCGCCGCGTCGCCGGTCATCGGCGTCGCCGGCATGCTGTCACACCTTCGTCATTCTGCCATGCAAGAACGGCGGCGGAAGGGTCGCTGGAGGACCGCAGGGATGACGCTGGTCGCGCAGATCTCCGACACGCATCTGAGTGCCGGCAAGCCGTTCTTTGCCGACAATTTCCGCGCCGCCTGCGCCGCCATCGCCGCACGCGGCACCGAGCTGATGATCAATACCGGCGACGTCACCCTGAACGGCGCCGACGAGGAGTCCGACCTGACGGAGGCGCGGCGGCTGCACGACGCGGCCGGCCTGCCGTTCCGGGCGGTCCCGGGCAACCACGATATCGGCGATACCGCCGCGGTGGCCGCCACCGCGCCCTATCATGCACAGCCTGTCGATACGGCAAGGCTGGCGCGTTTCCGCCGGCATTTCGGCCCGGGCCACTGGCGCCACGACCTGCCGGGCTGGCGGCTGGTCGGCTTCAACAGCCAGATCCTGGGCAGCGACATGCCGGAGGAGGCGGAACAGGAAGCGTTCCTGGCCGAGGCGATGGCGACGGCCGGCGACCGCGCGGTGGCGCTGTTCGGCCACAAGCCGCTCTGCGACCGCGACACGAACGAGACGGTCGCGGGCGGCCGCTTCCTGCATCCCGCCGCCCGCCACCGGCTGCTGGAGGTACTGGGCCCACGGCGGCCGGCGGTGATCGCCACCGGCCATGTGCACCAGTTCCGCGACCTGGTCGTGGGTGCCAGCCGGCATGTCTGGGCGCCGTCGACCGGCTACGTGATGCCGGAGCGGGTGCAGCCGCTGTATGGCATGCGGGATGTCGGCTGGGTCGAGCACCGCTTCGGCGCCGACGGCAGCCATGACTGCGCCTATCTGCGGCCGGGGAAAGCGGCGACCCTGTCGATCGCCGACTTCCCGCAGGCCTATGGCGCCATGTAGCGACCCGCTACCTGCCCTTGAACCGGGTCTTCCGCTTCTCGGCAAAGGCGCTCACGCCTTCCGCCCAGTCCTCGCTGCCGGCGCAGATGCCGAACATCTCGCCCTCCATCTGCAGCTGCGCCTCGATGCCGTTCTGCAGGCTGGCATTCAGCAGCCGCTTGGTATTGCCGATGGCGACGGCGGGGCCACGGGCCAGGCGCTGCGCGATCTCTTCCGCCTGCGCGTCGAGTTCGGCATCCGGCACCACCTTGTTGATGATGCCGTAGCGCTCCGCATCCGCGGCCGGGAAACGGTCGCCCAGCAGCGCCAGCTCCATCGCCTTCTTCCGCCCCACCGTCCGGGGCAGGTAGTAGGTGGAAGAGCCGTCCGGGCTGGTGCCGATATGGATATAGCCCATGGTGAAGAAGGCGGTGTCGGAAGCGACCGCCATGTCGCAGGCCAGGACGAAGCTGAGCCCGACTCCGGCGCAGCCGCCGCGCACCGCCGCCACGATCGGCTGCCGCATGCGCGCCATGGTGTAGAACATGATGTGCATCTTGTGGATGCGTTCCTCGAACATGCGCCTGCGCTCGGCCGCGTCCATCTCCTTCACCATCTGGGCGAAGCTCTTCACGTTGCCGCCCGCCATGAAATGCTCGCCGGTGCCCGACAGCAGGATCACCCGCACGTCGTCGCGATGCTCCACCTCCCGGACGAAGGCGTTCATGTCCTCGATCGTGGTGGGCCCCAGGGCGTTGCGCTCATGCGGGCGGTTGAAGGTCATCCGCGCGATCCCGTCGCGCACCTCGGTCAGCAGCTCGTCGCTCATGGTCCTCCCCATTCTCCTGGTGATTGGCTTCCTGGCATCTGGTGGGCCGGGATCATGTCCGCAGCGGGGAGGCGCGTGAAGGGCTTTCTTCGGCAGGCCCGCGGCGCTCAGGTTGCCATGCGCCGGGCGGCGGCCGGGACCGCCACCTCCGGCAGTTCGGCGGCGACGAGGTCCGGCAGCAGCATCGGCCGGCAGAAATGGTAGCCCTGGACGAAGCCGATGCCGGTATGGCGCTGCAGGTAGTCGAGTTCCTCCGCCGTCTCCACCCCTTCCGCGACGACGGCCATGCCGAGCGCCGCACCCAGGGAATCGACCGCCCGCAGGATGCCCTGGCTGCGCGGCCGGTCCTGGATCGCGGTGATGTAGGAGCGGTCGACCTTCAGTTCGTCGGCGGTGATGTCGGCCAGCACGGAGAAGGAGGAATAGCCGGTGCCGAAATCGTCGATCGACAGGCCGATGCCCTCGCGTCGCAGGATCGGCAGGATGCTGGTCACGAACGGCTCCGGCTGGACCACCGCCTCTTCGGTGATCTCCAAGACGAACCGTTCGCGGCGCCCGCTGTCGATGATCCGTCCGATCAGCCGGTCCATGAAAATGGCGTCGGACACCTGGCTTGCCGCGACGTTCACGCTGATCCGGGTCCCTCCGCCGAAGCGCCGGTCCAGCGCCTCCAGGCTGTCCTGGATCTCTTCCAGGACGATCTCCGAGATCTCGTTGAGCAGGCCCATCTCGGTCGCAACCGGCAGAAAGGCGCCCGGCGCACGCATGCTTCCAGCGTTGTCCTGCCAGCGGACCAGCGCCTCGAACCCCGCCACCGCGCCGGTGGCCAGCGCCAGCTTCGGCTGGAAGGCGCAGCGGAAGCGGCGTTCGCGCACTGCGACCCTCAGGTCCTGCTCCAGCTGCATACGGGCACTGGTGGCGTCGCCTAGCCAGGTGTCGAAGAAGCAGGCGCTGCCCTTGGCGAATTTCTTTGCCCGATACATCGCCAGGTCGGCATTGCGCCGCAGGGCCTCGTAGTCGCTGCCATGCTCCGGATAGGTGCTGACGCCGATCGAGGCGGAGGTGAACAATTCCCGCCCCTCCACCCGGAACGGCTGGCGCAGCTGTTCGACGATCCGGTCGACGATCACCGCCGTCTGCTGCCGGTCTCCCGGCGCCACCAGCATCAGGACGAATTCGTCGCCGCTGATCCGGCCCAGCACGTCACGCCCGCGGACGGCGCGGCGGATGCGCTCCGCCACCGCGATCAGCAGCGCATCGCCGACAGAGTGGTTGTGGAAGTCGTTGACCTTCTTGAAATCGTCGATGTCGATGAAGGCCAGCGCCAGGCTCTCGCCCTCGGGCAGGCCGGCGATTGCCTCCTGCACCCGCTCCTCGATCGTCTGCCGGTTCGGCAGGCCGGTGAGCTGGTCGAAATAGGCCCGGTGGGCCAGTGCCTTCTCGCTGCGCTGCAGCCGTTCGGTCAGTTGCCGCAGGCGGCGGCTCTCCAGTTCCCGCTGGCGGGTATAGAGGGCGGCGAAGGCCGCCGAGGCCAGGAGCGAGAAGTTGCGCGCCAGCGCCACATCGCCGCGGTCGAAACCCGGCCCCCCCTCCTCGCGCAGCAGTACCAGCATGCCGCGACGTTCCCGCACCCGCATCGGCAGGTAGAGCGCCGGCTGCGCCGGCGACAGCCCGGCGGGCAGGTCGCCCTGCCATTCCGGCAGGGCGGCATTGTCCAGGGTGGTGCTGACGCGGCCGTTCAGCACCTTGCCGAACAGCCGCCCCACCGGCCAGGTGGAGCCGCGCAGGCCCCCCGGATGGGCGGCGATGCAGTGCAGCTCGCCTGCCTCCCCCTCCTGCTCCGCCAGCACCAGCAGCCGGGAGAAGGTGAAGACGATCTCCAGCGCGCGGAACAGCACCTCGAACGGGTCGTCGTCCAGGGTGGATGTCAGCAGCGAGCCGATGGCGTCCAGCAGCATCCGGGAATGCCGCCCCTCGAGGCGCAGGGCATCGAGCTCCCGGCGGCACTCCACAAGGGCCTCGCGCAGTTCCTCCGCGGTCTCCATGGCGGTCAGCGGCCGAACGCCACGGCGGAGATCATCAGGTTGGCATGCACGTTCCTGTCGAACAGGCTGCCCTGCTCGCCGAACGTGAAGCAGCCGATGAAGGGCCTGTCGCCGACCCCGGCGCGGATTTCCGCCACGACATCGTCCATGCGGTCGCCGACCGCGATCTTGCAGCCCGCGCAATAGACCAGCAGGCTGCCCGCCAGTCCCTTGCCGTTGCCGCTCAGCCCGGCCGCCGCGGCCACCGCGACCCGGCCGGCGCGCTCGACCAGACGTCGCCTGTCTCCGGTCATGGCATGGATCCGCGCCCCCGCCTCGATCCGCGCGAAGGTGGTGATGGAGCCATCCGGAGCGACGCTGTCGGGATGCACCAGCAGGTATTGCGACATGCCATCGATCCGCCCCGCCTCGATCCCCAGCGGACAGTTCGTGGTCTCCGCCAGGATATTGCCGCCGGTGCGGAGCCGGCCGGCGATGCGGTTGCCGGTCCAGACATTGTAGATCTCCGCCGCCGGCTGGTCGTCGATGGTGAGGATGCGCCGGCTGCCCGGTTGACGGCAACCCGGTTCCGGATCGCCCACCGCGGTCACGGTGCCGTGCGCGCCGGTGGGCTGGTAGCCGCCCTGGAAGGCATGGCTGGTACCGGCGGAGGGGAACAGGACCGCAACCGCCAGGCCGTTGCGGAGCACCTGTCCATGCGACATCTGGCGCCACTGCCCGGCCACCGCATCGTCGGCAGAGCTGCCGCCCAGGATCGGGCAGCGGTCGCCGACGACGCTGCGCAGGCCGGCGATCACCGCCTCCTCCTGTCCGGGCGCCTGGTAGATCCAGACCAGTTCCGGCAGTTCGTCGGGGCAACCGGCATCGTCCAGGGCCTGCTTGAGGATCGCGGCCGCGGCCTCCTGCGGCTCCGCGCCCAGATCGCCGGCCGCGGTTCCATAGTCGCCAGCCGGATCGTCGACCACCAGCATGCCGATCGCATCGGCGCCGAAGACCCCGTCCTGGGTCATCACCCCGGTGCAGGAGGTGCCGCCGATCAGGGCGGCCTGCGGCCAGGAGCGGGCGATGCGGTCGGCGATCCGCCGGTCGTCGTGGCAGCAGCCGTAGAACAGGGCCACGAAGCCTGGCGACAGGCCGGCGGCGGCGACCTGCGCCTCGAGGTCATCGAGGGCTCTGCCGGTATCCGCGCCTGTCGCGGCAAAGGATCCAATCTGGGTCATCGGGTGCAATGGGTCTGGCGGTGCTGGCGATGCTCAATGGTATCCTCATACTGCCCGCGGCGCGTTAACAAACCCACAAC
The DNA here is from genome assembly GCF_042646425.1 of Marinibaculum pumilum. NCBI lineage: Bacteria > Pseudomonadati > Pseudomonadota > Alphaproteobacteria > Rhodospirillales > Rhodospirillaceae > Marinibaculum > Marinibaculum pumilum. The sequence goes on along the minus strand of NZ_JBHRTR010000028.1, from coordinate 160,341 downwards.
CGGAGCGTGGGTCCGCAACCGACGATACCCCGCAGCGCGGCTGTGCTGCGGGGTATCGCGACAAGGTCCGGGCGGCCGCGGACAGCAGCCCGGGCGGATCGAACGGCGGCGATCAGTTCGGCAACAGCACCCGGTCGATCACATGGATCACGCCATTGGACTGCTGCACGTCGGCGATGGTGACGGTGGCGGTGCCGCCCTTCTCGTCGGTCAGGGTGATCTTGCCGCCCTCCTGCTTCGCCATCAGCATGTCGCCGCTGACCGTGGTGATCGGATGATTGCCGCCGTCATTGGCGATCATCGTGGCGATGGCATCCGACAGCGCCTTGGTGGACACGACGTGGTAGGTCAGAACCTTCACCAGCATGTCCTTGTTCTCGGGCTTCAGCAGGGTCTCCACCGTGCCGTCGGGCAGCATGGCGAAAGCCTCGTCGGTCGGCGCGAAGACCGTGAACGGCCCCTCGCCGGACAGGGTGTCGACCAGGCCGGCGGCCTTCACCGCAGCGACCAGGGTCTCGTGATCCTTCGAGTTGACGGCGTTCTCGACGATGTTCTTCGACGGGTACATCGCCGCCCCGCCGACCATCGGATTCTCGGCGGCGATGGCCGGGGCGGTCGCGAAGGCGGTCACGGCGATGGCTGCGGCGGCAGCGGTACGCAGACAGGTCTTGAACATGGGACTCTCCCTCGTGTCTCGCTTCGTCCTTGCGAAGCTGAGGGGGATACGCCCCGATCCCTGCGACGGATGCCGTCTTCACATTAAGTTTTTTCGGGCGAACGGACCTTGCCGGCAGCGGAGATCGGTCCAGCGCGGGTCCTGATCTCAGCCTCGCCGCGGCAGCAGCAGCCAGGTGTCGAGGTCCAGGACCACGCCGTCCGGATAGCGGCCTCCGTCATCCTTGTCGGGAAAGCCGTCGCAGGGCAGGTCGCGGGTCGCCACGGTGCGCACCCGCAGGGCACCGGCATCGCGCCGGCCGGGCAGTTCCGCCCGGTCGAGCACCTGCGACCAGGCATAGACGGTGTGCCCGGCGAGAGTCGGGTTCACATGCCGGCCGCCGTTCAGCGCCGCCACCACGCAGGCATTGCCCAGGCCGTTGAAGCTCAGCGCCCGGGCCAGGCTGATCACATGGCCGCCATAGATCAGCCGCCGCCCCAGCCGCTCCTGTCCCTGGCGGTGCTGGTCGAAATGCACCCGGGCGGTGTTCTGGTAGAGCCGGGTGGCGAGCTGGTGCTCCGCCTCCTCGATCGTCATGCCGTCGACATGGTCGATCTTCTCGCCCGGGGCGTAATCGTCCCAGAAATGGCCGCTGCCCGCCCGCACCGGATCGTAGCCGGAGAAGTCCAGCCCCTCCGGCACCGCCAGTCGGTCAGGCGTCACCGCCTCCGGCAGGTCCGGGATCACCGTCTCCGGCGCGGGCGAGTCCGGGTCGCGCTTCCGCACCATCACCCAGCGGACATAGTCGATCACCGCCGCGCCGTGCTGGTTGCGCCCGGTGGTGCGGACATAGACCGTGCCGGTCGTGCCGTTGGAGTTCTGCCGCAGGCCGATCACTTCGCTGTCGGCCGTCAGGCTGTCGCCGGGATAGACGGGCGCAAGCCAGCGCCCGTCGGCATAGCCCAGGTTCGCCACGGCGTTCAGGGAAATGTCGGGCACCGACTTGCCGAACACCACGTGGAAGGCCAGCCAGTCGTCCACCGGGCTGCGCTTCAGGCCGCAGGCGCCCGCGAAGCTGTCGGCCGACTGCAGGGCGAAGCGCGGGCCGTACAGCGCCATGTAGATGGCGGTATCGCCGGTGGTGACCGTCCGCGGCGTCGCATGGGCGATGCGCTCGCCGACGGCGAAGTCCTCCAGGAAGCGACCGCGCCCGGTCTTTCCGACGGCGCCGTTCCCGGACACCGGATCAGCCACGGCCGAGACGCTCGATGGCGGCATGCAGGGCGGCCATCCGCTCTGCATTCTCGACATGCAGGTTCTCGATCAGCTCGCCATCGACGACGACCACGCCCTTGCCCTCGCGCACCGCCTGCTGGTAGGCGGCGATCACCTTGTGGGCATGGGCGACCTGCGTCTCCGTCGGCGCGAAGACATCGTTGCAGGGATCGATCTGCTTCGGGTGGATCAGGGTCTTGCCGTCGAAGCCCATCGCGCGGCCCTGCTGGCAGGCGGCCACGAAGCCGTTCATGTCCTCCAGGTCCAGATGCACCCCGTCCAGCACGGAAAGGCCGAAGGCGCGGGCCGCCATCAGGCATTTCGACAGGCCGTAGAGCAGCGGCATGCGGTCCGCGGTGTGCTGGGCGTGCAGGTCCTTGGTCAGGTCGGAGGTGCCCAGGACCAGGCATTGCAGGCGGCCGGAATAGCCTGCGATGTCATCGGCGTGCAGGATCCCAAGCGGCGTCTCCATCATCGCCCAGAGCGCGATCTCGCCGCTGGAATCGTGATGGCGCACGATGCGGTCCGCGTCGCGCAGCTGCTTCACGCTCTCCACCTTCGGCAGCAGGATCGCGTTCGGCCGCGCATCCGCGGCATGCTCCAGGTCGCGACGCCACCATTCGGTGTCCATGCCGTTGATCCGGATCACCAGCTCGCGGTCGCCATAGCCGCCGGCGGAAACCGCCGCGCAGACCTGTTCGCGGGCGCTCTCCTTCGCATCGGGCGCGACCGCATCCTCCAGGTCGAAAATCACGCCGTCGGCGGCCAGGCTCTTCGCCTTCTCGATCGCACGGGCATTGGAGCCCGGCATGTAGAGGACGGATCGGCGGGGGCGAACGTTTGTCATGGCCCGAAATCTCCAGCACTGACCGATGAAACCCCAGTATCACCGCTGGGGCGCGGCGGCGGCGGAGAGTACAAATGAAGCGGCGGCCGTGGCAACCTTCCACGCTCGCATTCGGAGCGGAGCGGACAGGTCCCGATGCGCGACGGCGTCAACATCCTTTCGATCCAGAGCCAGGTCGTCTACGGCCATGTCGGCAATGCCGCCGCCGGGCCGGCGCTGCAGCGCCTGGGCTGCGAGGTCTGGGCCCTGCCCACGGCGATCCTGTCCCATCATCCCGGGCATGGGCCGCCGGCGGGCCGGCCGCTGCCGCCGGCGGAGATCGCCGCCCTGGCGGCGTCGCTCGCCGATCGCGGCCTGCTGCGCGCCTGCAGCGCGCTGCTCACCGGCTGGCTGGGCACGACGGAGACCGCCGAACAGGTGCTGGCGCTGCGGGCAAGGCTGCGGGCGGACAATCCTGCCGCCGTCTGGCTCTGCGATCCGGTGATCGGCGACCGGCCGAAGGGGGTCTATGTGGACCAGGCGCTGGTCGCCGCCTTCCGCGACCGGCTGCTGCCGCAGGCCGACTTCGCCACGCCGAACTGCTTCGAGCTGGAACTTCTGGCCGACAGCTCCATTCAGACCCTGAACGATGCCCTGAAGGCGGCCCGCGTCGTGATCTCCCGCGGGACCGGCTGCGTGGTCTGCACCTCGCTGCTCAGACGGGACGGACGCCCCGGGGTCATCGAATCCCTGGCCGTGTCATCCGACGGTGCCTGGCTGGCACAGACACCCAGCCTGAACGATGTGCCGAACGGTGCCGGCGACCTGTTCGCCTCTGTCTTCCTGGCGCGCTACCTGCGCATGCGCTCGGTGAAGAAGGCCCTGGCCTATGCGGTGGCGGTGACTTACGGGGTGTTGCGCGCCAGCGCCAGCGGGACCGGGCCGCTGCCGAAGGAGCTGAAGCTTGTCGCCGCCCAATCCGAAATCGTCCGGCCCAGCCACGACCCCTGGATCCAGCGGGTCGGCTGAGCATGGCACGGCCAGGACCGGCCGCGGCGGCCGCGCCGGTGCCTACGAATATCGCTGCTGGCCGTCGGCGGGGCGGGCAGCCGGCCTGCGCCTGCGCCTGGCCCGCGGCTGGAAGCGGCGAACGGAGGCGCCACGCAGCGATATCTACCTGCTGCCCCCGCCGGGGAGCGGGCCCATCGTCAGCCTGGCCAAGCTGCGCGACGGCGAGGTGCTGGAAATCAAGCTGTGGCGGGGCAGTGTCGGCCGCCTGCAATACTGGCAGCCCGGCATGCGGGCGGAGTTCCCCCTGCCGGCACGGGCGCGCGATGCCCTGGACCGCGCCCTGGGAACTGCCCTGGGACTTACCACGCGCAGTGCGCGCGGCCGCTCGTCCCCGACAGGCGAGAGCGCAGCGGCGCTTTGCGCCGCGCTTGAAGGAGGTCCGGCGCGGCTGGTAACGGTGACGAAGCAGCGGCAGATGTTCAGCCGTGCCGGATCCCGGGTCGAGATTTCCCGGATCGCGGTTCCCGGCCGCCGCTGCTGGAGTGTCGCGGTGGACGATCCGGATGCGCGGCGGGCCACGGCGGTGCTGGCCCGGCTGCGGCTGGACCGGCTGGCGAACCTGAACTACGGCCAGGCCTTGTCCGCGCTGAGGCCCCCCGCAGCGGCAAGCGAGGATATGCCATGATCCGACCGTCCCGGCGCACCGCCCAGCGCCCAGCTGCCCAGCGTCCCCTGGCCGGCCTGCTGCTGGCCTTCGGCCTGGCCGGGCCCGCCATGGCGGGCGAAGTCGAGATCGTCGGCGTCACGGCATCGCCCGAGAGCGGATCGGCATGGCGCTTCGACGTGACCCTGCGCCACGACGACACGGGCTGGGAGCATTACGCCGACAAATGGGAGGTACGGCTTCCGGACGGCACCGTGCTGGGCCGGCGGGTCCTTCTGCATCCCCATGTCGACGAACAGCCCTTCACCCGTTCGCTGGCCGGGGTGGAGATCCCGGCCGATATCGACCGGGTCATCGTGCATGCCCATGACAAGGTGCACGGCTGGTCGCCGCAGGCCGTCGAGCTGATGCTGGAACGTTGAACCCGCCCGTCAGGGACGCCCGTCAGGCCGCCTTCTTCAGGTGGCGGGCGATCAGGCTTTCGGCGATCTGCACCGTGTTCAGCGCCGCGCCCTTGCGCAGGTTGTCGGAGACGACCCACATGGCAAGGCCGTTATCCACCGTGAAGTCCTCGCGGATGCGGGAGATGAAGGTGGCGTAGTCGCCGACGCATTCCAGCGGCGTGATATAGCCGCCGTCCTGCCGCCGGTCGACGACCATGCAGCCCGGCGCCTCGCGCAGGATGTCCCGTGCCTCTTCCGCCGTGACCGGCTCCTCGAACTCCAGATGCACCGCCTCGGAATGGCCGACGAAGACCGGGACGCGGACGCAGGTGGCGACCAGCCGGATCTTCGGATCGAGGATCTTCTTGGTCTCCACCACCATCTTCCACTCTTCCTTCGTGAAGCCGTCCTCCATGAAGGTGTCGATGTGGGGGATCACGTTGAAGGCGATCTGCTTGGTGAACTTCTTCGGCTCGATCTCGTCGTGGACGAAAACCGCCTTGGTCTGGTTGAACAGCTCGTCCATCGCCTCGTTGCCGGCCCCGGAAGTCGACTGGTAGGTCGCCACCACGCAGCGCTTGATCCGGAAACGGTCGTGCAGCGGCTTCAGTGCCACCACCAGCTGGGCGGTGGAGCAGTTCGGGTTCGCGATGATGTTGCGCTTGGTATAGCCGGCCAGGGCATCGGCATTCACCTCCGGCACCACCAGGGGGACGTCCTGGTCCATCCGCCAGCAGGAGGAATTGTCGATCACCACCGCGCCCTTGGCCGCCGCGCGGGGGGCCCAGTCCTTCGCCACGCCGCTGCCGGCGGAAAACAGCGCGATGTCGGTGCCGGTGAAGTCGAAATCCTCCAGCGCCTTCACCTTCAAGGTCCTGTCGCCGAACGACACCTCCCTGCCCACCGAGCGGCGGGACGCAAGGGGGACCACCTCGCTGACCGGGAATTCCCGTTCGGCGAGGATGTTCAGCATCTCGTGGCCGACGACACCCGTCGCGCCGACCACGGCGACCTTGTAGGACATCTCTCGCTCTCTCTCCGTCTGGGGACGCGGGGCATGGCTCTCTTCGGCCCTGCGTGAACCGCGCTATTTAGGCGCCCGGAAGAGGACAATCAAGCGACCCGCCCGGCCGCCTGCGGCGGGAGCCGCCCAAAGCGACACTGGGCCGCGGACCGGCGGCGCCGGCCGGGTTTCCAACGGCAGCGGCTTGCGGGTTACAGTGCGGCCAGGGCATCGCCAGCCGGACAGCGCCTGCCGGGAACTGCCAGTCCGGATTTTTTGCCAGTCCGGATCTGTCATTGGGGGGGGGAGACGATATGGCCGACATCATCCTGCACCAGTACGCGCGCTCGCCCTTCTCGGAGAAGGTGCGCATCGCGCTGGGCATCAAGGGCGCCGCCTGGAAGGCGGTGGAGATCCCCTCGATGATGCCGAAGCCGGACCTGATGCCGCTGACCGGCGGCTATCGGAAGACGCCGGTCATGCAGGTCGGCGCCGATGTCTATTGCGACACTGCCTGCATCATCGACGCGCTGGACGCCCTGGTCGAAGGCCCCTCGCTCTACCCCCACGGCAGCCGCGGCATCGCCAAGGGCCTGTCCTTCTGGTGCGACCGGCCGCTGTTCTGGACCGCGGTGCCGCTGGTCTTCGCGGAGATGGGCGACAAGCTGCCTGCGGCGTTCGTCGAGGACCGCAAGAAGTTCTCCGGCCGCGATCTCGACCCGGCCAAGCTGAAGGCGGCGCAGCCGGTGATGCTGGACCAGTTCCGCGGCCACATGGCCTTCCTGGAAAGCATGCTGGAGGCCGGGCCATATCTGCTGGGCGCCGCCCCATCCGCCGCCGACTGCGCCGCCTACAATTCCGTCTGGTTCGTGCGCAACGGGCTGGGCGCCGACAGCCATGCCTTTGCCGGCTTTCCGAAAATCGCCGCCTGGGCGGAGCGGATGGCCGCCTTCGGCCATGGCAGCCGCACCGACATCGAGGGCAAGGATGCCCTGGCGATCGCGCGGGACGCCCAGCCGGCGCCGATGAACGGCCTGGTGGAGGCCGGCGACCCGCAAGGCCGCACGACGGGCATGGCGGTGGTGGTGGCGGCCGACGATTCCGGCCGCGATCCGGTTTCCGGCACCCTGCTGCGCCTGGACGCCGAAGGTGTGGCGATCCGCCGGGAGGATCCCCAGATCGGTACAATCCACCAGCATTTCCCGCGGACCGGCTTCACCGTCACCGCGGCCTGACCAGACCTGCAACCCGGCGGCAGGCGGACCGAGCGGTCCGCCATCCAGCCGCCCGAACCTGACCAGCGAAGGAGCCGCGGCTTCATGGACCTGACGAAACTGTCGATGGGCAGAAACCCGCCCTGGGACTTCAATGCCCTGATCGAGGTGCCGGTCGGCGGCGTGCCGGTGAAGTACGAGTTCGACAAGTCCAGCGGCTTCATGGTGGTCGACCGCTTCCTGCACACCTCGATGCACTATCCCGGCAATTACGGCTTCATCCCGCACACCATGGCCGCCGACGGCGACCCGATGGACGTACTGATCTACGGCCCGGTGCCGGTGGTGCCCGGCGCGGTCGTGCGCTGCCGGCCGATCGGCGCCCTGATCATGGAGGACGAGGCCGGCGGCGACGAGAAGATCCTCGCCGTGCCGGTCGAGGCGCTGGACCCGTTCTACAGCGCCATCCACAGCGTGGGGGACGTGCCGGAGATGGCGCGTCGGCAGATCGAGCATTTCTTCAGCCACTACAAGGACCTGGAGTCGGGGAAGTATGTGCGCTCCAGCGGCTGGGTCGGCGCCGACGGCGCGGTCGCCCTGATCGAGTCCTCGATCCGGCGCGCCGCCGGCGAGACGGCTGCCGCGTCGAAGCTGGCCGCCAGGACGAAGACGAAGGCCGCCGGTGCCAGGGCGTCGAAGGCCGGCAAGACCGCAGGCGGCAGAACCGCCGCCCCGAAGGCGGCTGCCGCCAAGGCCGCCATGTCCAAGAAGGCGGCTCCGCCAAAGGCGAGAGGGACGAAGACGACGGGGACGAAGACAGCTGCGGCGATGGCCACGAAGCCGCGGGCGAAAGGCGCAGGAAAGAGCCCCAAGAAGACCGGATAGGCGATCATGGCGAAGGACCTGTACGGCCTGCTGGACCTGAAGAAGGACGCCTCGGACGCCGACATCCGCAAGGCCTACCGGCGGCTGGCGAAGCAGTACCATCCCGACCTCAACCCGGACGACAAGGCCGCCGAGGAGCGTTTCAAGGAGATCTCCGGCGCATTCTCGATCCTGGGTGACGCGGACAAGCGCGCCGCCTACGACCGCGGCGAGATCGACGAGCGCGGCGAGCCCCGCTATGCCGGCGCCGGTCCCGGGGCGGGCATGGGGGCCGGGCCGGGCGGCGGGCCCTATTGGCGCGACTTCGCCGAGGGGCCGGACGGCCGCAAGTATACCTATACCTGGACCGAGGGCGGTCCGGAGGGCTTCGCCGCCGGCGGCTTCGACGACATCCTCAACCAGTTCTTCGGCAGCGGGCGCGCCGGCCAGCATGGCGGCGGGGCCGGCGGTGGACCCCGCGGCGCCGCCGGCGCCGGGGGCTTCGCCTTCCCGGGCGCCGACGCCCGCTATGCCCTGGCCGTCGATTTCCTGGATGCGGTCAACGGCGCCACGAAGCAGATCCAGCTGCCTGACGGCAGCGCCCTGAACGTGAAGATCCCGGCCGGGCTGCGGGACGGCCAGACATTGCGGCTGAAGGGCAAGGGCCAGCCCGGCCATGGCGGCGCCCCCGCCGGCGACGCGCTGGTGGAGGTCAGCGTGCGGCCGCATTCGCGGTTCCGGCGCAAGGGTGCCGATATCGAGACCGACCTGGCGGTGAGCCTGCCGGAGGCGGTGCTGGGCGCCAAGGTCCCGGTGCCGACCGTGACCGGCGAGGTGCAGCTGACGGTGCCGAGGGGCGCCAGCTCCGGCACCGTTCTGCGCCTGAAGGGCAAGGGCGTGCCGGCAGGGTCCGGCCGTCCCGCCGGCGATCAGCTGGTGCGCCTGCAGGTGGTGCTGCCGAAGGAGGTCGACCCGGAACTCGAGGCGTTCATGACCGAATGGGCGGAAAAGCACCCCTACGACCCCCGCTCCGGCAAGGGAGGGTCCTGAGATGCTGACGGCGGAAGACCTGACCCGCGACATCGAGCGGCTGACCGTCCGTCATGTCGAGCTGTTCGTCAGCCGGCGCTGGCTGATCCCCAGCCAGACGGAGCCGCACCTTCTGTTCGCGGAGATCGACCGGGCGCGCGCGCAGCTGCTGCGCGACCTGCACCTGGACATGGGACTGGACGAGGAGGCGCTGCCCACCGTGCTGCGCCTGATGGACCGCATGTACCGCATGCGCGAGGACATGCGCCGGCTCTGCGCCGCGATCGCCAGCCAGCCGGAGGAGGTGCAGCAGGCGATCATGGCGCGGATGCAGGAGGAGCCGGAGGACGGCTGAGCCGGGCATGGCGCACTACTCCCGGCACCCGGCAGGCGGCGCCCGGGTGCCTATCCTGGCTGCGCTGCTGTTGGCAGGGTGCCTCGCCATGGCGCCCGCCCCGGCCATCGCGGCGGAGCAGGCGGCGGTGGACCGCGCGGCGCTGCTGCGCGCCTTTTCCGATGCGGCCTTTTCCTACCTGCCGGATGCGCAGGAGGCACGCCTGCTGAAATGGGAAGGCGAGGTCCGCATCGCCGGGCTCGGTACCCCGTCGCGGACGATGACCCTGACGGTCGAGGAACTGAGCCGCGCGATCAAGCGGGTGACCGGCCTGGCCATGGGCTATACCGGCCAGGAGGTCAATTTCCTGATCGCCTTCAGCAACCGCCCCGAGGCGGACCTCACCGGCAGGTGGGCGGACTATGCCGCCCCCTTCTTCGAGGACGAGGCACGCTTCCGTCAGGCGGCGGCATCGCTCGAAGCGGCCGACGCGCCGCCCTGCCTGGCCAAGCTGGTGATCGAGGAACGGGCGATCCGCGCCGCGCTGATCGTCGTCCGCACCGGCGACGACGAGGCGCTGGCGAACCAGTGCCTGGCGCACGAGATCCTGGGCGCCTTGGGGATCATCCGCACGTCGCGCCTGCCCGACGACAGCCTGCTGCGCCAGCCGACCGCCGCCTTCGCCGCCGGCAGCCCGGCGTCGCTGTCGGACAGCGACCGCGCCCTGCTCTGGCTGATCTACCACAGGGACATGCCGCATGCCGTGACCAAGACCGACGGCATGGGCATCGCGGAACTGCTGCTGGAGAAGGTGCCGGGGCTGGAGTGAGGGGCGGGCAACCGGCACCAGGTTCGGCATCGATTGCGGAATGGGTGCCCGGCTCGAGGCCGGGCACGACGCCATGTGGCAAGCAAAAGAGGTCATGGTCGGCCTTGAGCCGACCATCCATTCCGCTTGCCGCGCCGCGCCCCGGTTTAAGCCGGGAAAGCGCCGCGTGGCGGCCGCCTCAGCCGTCGAGCTTGTCCATCTCCATCAGCAGGCTGTCGCCCATCACGTCGGTGGAGACCTTCGCCTTCCCGGCCTGCATGATGTCGGCGGTGCGCATGCCGGTGGCCAGCACCTTCTGCACTGCGGCCTCCATCAGGTCCGCCTCTTCCCCCAGGTCGAAGGAATAGCGCAGCGCCATCGCGAAGGAGAGGATGGTGGCCAGCGGATTGGCGACCCGCTTGCCGGCGATGTCGGGGGCGGAGCCGTGCACCGGCTCGAACAGCGCCTTGCGGCGGCCGGTGGCATCGGCGGCGCCGAGGGAGGCCGAGGGCAGCATGCCCAGCGAGCCGGTCAGCATCGCCGCCTCGTCCGACAGGATGTCGCCGAACAGGTTGTCGGTGACGATCACGTCGAACTGCTTCGGGTTGCGTACCAGCTGCATCGCCGCGTTGTCGGCGTACATGTGGCTCAGCTCGACATCGGCGAAGTCGGCATCGTGCAGCTTCTGCACCACCCGGCGCCACAGCACGCCGGATTCCATCACGTTCGCCTTCTCGCAGGAGGTCACCCGGTTCTGCCGCTTGCGCGCCAGCTCGAAGGCGACGGCGGCCACCCGCTCGATCTCGGAGGTGGTGTAGACCTGGGTGTTGATGCCGCGCTCCTGCCCGTCGGGCAGGGTCTCCACGCCGCGCGGCTCGCCGAAATAGACGCCGCCGGTCAGCTCGCGCACGATCATGATGTCCAGGCCGGAGACGATCTCCGGCTTCAGGGTCGACGCCTCCACCAGCGCGTCGAAGCAGAGCGCCGGGCGCAGGTTGGCGAACAGGTCCATTTCCTTACGCAGGCGCAGCAGGCCGCGCTCCGGCTTCTGCTCGAACGGCAGTTCGTCCCACTTCGGGCCGCCGACCGCACCCAGCAGCACGGCATCGACCTCCTGCGCGGCCGCCATCGTGTCGTCATGCAGCGGCGTGCCGTGCTTGTCGATCGCCGCGCCGCCGACCAGATCCTCCGTCACCTCGAACCGCACGCCGCGGCGCCGTTCCATCCAGTCGATCACGCGGCCGACCTGGGCCATGACTTCCGGGCCGATGCCGTCGCCGGGGAGGATCAGAAGGGAGCGGTTCGCGGACATGCAGGTTTCCTGACGGTTGTCATTGTCGATCGTTCGTGGGCCGGAAGGACAGGGCCGGGAAGGCTCAGGCCGCGGGATCCTGGTAGAGCCAGGGGGTCTGGCTGCGGCGGCGCGCCTCGTAGGCGTCGATCTCCGAGGCCTTCTCCAGGGTCAGGCCGATATCGTCCAGGCCGTTCAGCAGGCAGTGGCGGCGGAACGGCTCCACGTCGAAGGGGATCGTCTCGCCGTTCGGGCGGGTGATGACCTGCTTCTCCAGGTCGACGGAGATCACGGCATTGCCGCCCATCTGCGCATCTTCCATGAGGGCGTCGCGCTGCGCCTTGGGCAGGACGATCGGCAGGATGCCGTTCTTGAAGCAGTTGTTGAAGAAGATGTCGGCGAAGGAGGTGGAGATCACGACCTTGATGCCGAAATCCATCAGCGCCCAGGGGGCATGCTCGCGGCTGGAACCGCAGCCGAAATTGTCGCCGGCGACCAGGATCTTCGCCTTGTTGTAGGGCTCCTGGTCCAGGATGAAGTCGGTCTTGGTACCGTCCTGCGCCCAGCGGAAGTCGTAGAACAGGCCCTTCGCCAGGCCGGTCCGCTCCACCGTCTTCAGGAACTGCTTCGGGATGATCTGGTCGGTGTCGACATTCATCATCGGCAGCGGCGCGGCAATGCCGTCGACCTTGGTGAACTTCTCCATCTCGTGCCTCCTTCGGCCCTAGAGGTCGCGGACGTCGGCCAGGCGGCCGGTGACCGCGGCCGCCGCGGCCATGGCCGGGCTCATCAGGTGAGTGCGCCCGCCACGGCCCTGCCGGCCCTCGAAATTGCGGTTCGAGGTCGAAGCGCAGCGCTGCCCCGGCTCCAGCCGGTCCGGGTTCATCGCCAGGCACATCGAGCAGCCGGGCTCGCGCCATTCGAAGCCGGCCTCGGTGAAGATCCGGTCCAGACCCTCCTCCTCGGCCTGGTGCTTCACCAGGCCGGAGCCCGGGACCACCATGGCGCCGACATGGGCAGCGACCTTGCGGCCCTTCGCCACCTCGGCGGCGGCGCGCAGGTCCTCGATCCGGCCGTTGGTGCAGGAGCCGATGAAGACCCTGTCGACCTGGAAGTCGGTCAGCGGTGCATTCGCCACCAGGCCCATATAGGCAATCGCGCGCTCCAGCGAGGCGCGCCGGTCGGGATCGGATTCCTTTGCCGGATCCGGCACCCGGCCGGTGATCGGCGCCACGTCCTGCGGGCTGGTGCCCCAGGTCAGGTGCGGCGCGATATCGGCAGCGGCCAGCGCGATCTCCTTGTCGAAGCTGGCACCCTCGTCGGTCGGCAGCGACTTCCAGTACTCGACCGCGCGCTCCCAGTTGCCGGCCTTCGGCGCCTGCGGCCGGCCCTTCAGGTAGTCGAAGGTCTTCTCGTCGGGGGCGATCAGCCCGGCGCGGGCGCCGGCCTCGATGGTCATGTTGCAGACCGTCATGCGGCCTTCCATCGACAGGTCGCGGATCGCGTCGCCGGCATATTCGATGACATAGCCGGTGCCGCCCGCGGTGCCGATCCGGCCGATGATCGCCAGCACGATGTCCTTGCCGCTGACCCCGGTGCCCAGGCTGCCGTCGACCCGGATCCGCATGTTTTTCGAACGGCGGGTCTGCAGGGTCTGGGTGGCCAGCACATGCTCCACCTCCGACGTACCGATGCCGAAGGCCAGCGCGCCGAAGGCGCCATGGGTCGAGGTATGGCTGTCGCCGCAGACGATCGTCGTGCCCGGCTGGGTCAGCCCCTGCTCCGGCCCGATGATGTGCACGATGCCCTGCCGGGGATCGTTCATCGGGATGTAGGGGATGCCGAACTCCGTCGCATTGCGCTCCAGCAGTTCCAGCTGGGTCCGCGCCTCGGGGTCGGTCACCGTCTCCGGGCTGCGGCCGGGATCGGTCGGCACGTTGTGGTCCGGCACGGCGATCGTCGCCTCCGGGCGGCGCACCTTGCGGCCGGACGCGCGGAGGCCGGCAAAGGCCACCGGGCTGGTGACCTCGTGGGTCAGGTGCCGGTCGATATAGAGGATCGCCACCCCGTTGTCGTCGACATGGACGAGATGACTGTCCCAGATCTTGTCGTACAGGGTGCGTGGTGCGGCCATGTGATCCTCTTCTCTCTCCCGCGATCGTCCAGGGCTCGGCAGGCGGGGGGCGACGCCCCTGCCGGTGAGCCGCTGGTCCGGGCGCCTGCGCCCGGCCCAGTCGCGCTTATGCTGGCGCGCTTATCCTGTCGCGCCTGTCCTGTCGTGCCGGCCGCGCATCTCAACGCGGCCGGGGCGGCGCGATCCCGGACTGCGTGCCGGCTGGCCCGGCCTTACTCGCCGGCCTTCTCGGCGGCGGCGTTCTTCTGCCCGGCCTTGCTGCGGCTGGCGGCGGTGACCCGTTTCTCCTTGATGCGGGCCGCCTTGCCGGTCCGGCCGCGCAGATAATACAGCTTCGCGCGGCGGACATCGCCGCGGCGCACGACCTCGATCGACTCGATGCGCGGGCTGTACAGCGGGAAGATGCGCTCCACGCCTTCGCCGTAGGAGATCTTCCGCACGGTGAAGTTGGAGTTCACGCCCTTGTTGGCGCGGGCGATGCACACGCCCTCGAAGGCCTGCACGCGCTCGCGATTGCCCTCGACCACGCGGACATTGACCCGCAGGGTGTCGCCCGGGGCGAAGTCCGGCACCGACCGCTGCTCCGTCAGCCGGGAGGTCTCCTCGGCCTCGATCTGCTGCACGATGTTCATGTCACTCACCTCTATCGGGGGAGCGGTGACGCTCCCGTTTGCATGTCATTCCACCTGCCGCCCCGGCCTTGCCGGATGCGGCGAAACCCAATTCAGTTGCGGACCGCCCGGCCGCGCGCGCCGCCGCGATGCGCGGACCAGAGGTCGGGGCGCCGCAGGCGGGTCGCCCGTTCCGCCTCCGCCCGGCGCCAGGCCGCGATCTGGCCGTGATGGCCCGACAGCAGCACCTCCGGCACCGCCCGCCCTTCCCAGTCGCGCGGCCGCGTGAAGTGCGGATATTCCAGCAGCCCGCCGGAAAAGCTCTCCTCGTCGAGCGAGGCCGCGCTGCCGACCACGCCCGGCAGCAGGCGCGCCACGCCGTCGAGCACCGCCATCGCCGCGATCTCGCCGCCGGAGAGGACGAAATCGCCCAGGCTCACTTCCTCGCAGGCCCGTGCCTGGAACAGGCGCTCGTCGATCCCCTCGAAACGGCCGCAGAGCAGCACCGCGCCGGGACCGGCGGCCAGGCGCCGCAGCCGTGCCTGCGACAGCGGCCGTCCGCGCGGGGTCAGTGCCAGAAGCGGCACCGGCGCGCCGGCCGCCTGCGCCGCCGCTTCGCCCGCCGCATCCACGGCGGCGGCGACCACGTCCGCACGCATCACCATGCCCGGGCCGCCACCATAGGGCACATCGTCGACGGAGGCGTGTTTATCGCGCGCGTACCCGCGGATGTCCATCACCTGGAGGTCCCAGAGCCCGGCTTGCAGGCCGCGGCCGACCACCCCCTGGCCCAGCGGCCCGGGGAACATCTCCGGATAGATGGTCAGCACCCGCGCCGTCCAGCGCGCGGCACGGCCGGAGAGGCCCGCCCCGCGGGCGTCCTGCGCCACCCTGTCCACGCCTTCGCCCGTCATTCCCCGGCCTCCGGCCTGTCGCCGGCACCATCGGCCTCGTGCGGCTCCGGCGACACTTCCGTCGGCGGCACCACCTGCAGGCGGCCCCCGGCCAGGTCCACCACCGGCACGGTGTCCCGCGTGAAGGGCAGCAGCAGGTCCGCCGCGCCGCGGATCTCCAGCAGCGGGCCGGCACCGAAGTCCTGCACGTCGGTCACCCGGCCGAGCGGTTGGCCGTCCGGATCCTCCGCCAGCAGGCCGATCAGGTCCGCATTGTAGAACTCGTCGGCATCGGCGAGCGCCGGCAGGGCCGTGCGGGGCACGTGCAGGTCCAGGCCCCGCAGGGCCTCCGCCGCGTCGCGGTCGGCGACACCGGCGATCGCGACGAGCGCCCCCGCCTTCGCCGGCCCCAGGACGCGCAGGTCCAGCCGGCGCCGGCCGGCGCGGTCATAGACCGGGCCGTAGGCGGCGATGTTCATCGGATCCTCGGTATAGGTCTTCACCCTGACCGCACCCCTGATGCCATGCGGGCCGACGATGGTGCCCAGCCGGACCATCGGCTCCGTCACGTCGGGCAGGGCCGCGCTTGCGTCCCTGCCGGCGCGGCCGGCGCCGTCCCGGCGGCCACCGCCGCGATCAGGCCTCGGCCTGGGCTTCCCCGGCATCGCCGCCCTCGGCTGCCGGTTCCGCCGCGGGCTCTTCAGCCGGCGCGGCCGCGGCCTTCTGCTTCTCTTCCTCGGCCTGGCGCTGGGCCTCCAGGCGCTCCTGGGCCTTCGCCTTCGGCTTGCCCTTGTTCGGGCGGTCCGGGTTGGTCCAGGTCGCCATCTCATGCTGGGCGAGGAAGCGGGCGCAGCGCTCGGTCGGCAGGGCGCCGCGATCCAGCCAGAACTTGGCGCGCTCGGTGTCGAGCTGCACGCGGGTGCGGTCCTTCGGCAGCATCGGGTCGTAGGTGCCGATCTTCTCGATGAAGCGGCCATCCCGCGGGCTGCGGGAATCGGCCACCACGATGCGGTAGAACGGACGCTTCTTGGCGCCGCCGCGCGACAGTCGGATACGCAGGGACATTCGGAACTCTCTCCTCTTTGATCGTCCTGATGGGCGCGCCGGGCGCGCCCGATCTCTTCGTCACTCTCCGGCGGGGCCCGCCATGGCGGCAGCCCCGCGAAAACCCTTGCCTACTTCTTCGGGAAGCCCGGCGGCAGCTGCAGCCGCCCGCCGCCCGGCATCTGCCCGGGGAAGCCGCCCGGCATCTGTCCGGGCATCCCGGGCATGCCACCCATCCCGCCCGCCATGTCGGCGAGGCCGGGCGGCAGCTTGCCCTTCTTCCCCATCTTGCTGACCTTCTTCATCATCCCGGCCATCTGCTGGTGCTGCTTCAGCAGCCGGTTCACGTCCTGCACGCTGGTGCCGGACCCGGTCGCGATGCGCCGCTTGCGGCTGGCCTGGATGATCTTCGGATTGCGCCGCTCGCGCGGGGTCATGGAGGAGATGATCGCCTCCTGCCGGCCCAGCATCCCCTCGTCGAGATTGGCGTCCGAGAGCTGCTTCTTGACCTTCCCCACACCGGGCAGCAGGCCCATGATCCCGGACATCCCGCCCATCTTCTTCAGCTGCCGCAGCTGCTGGCGCAGGTCCTCCAGGTCGAACTGCCCCTTCTCCATCTTGCGGGCGAGCGCCTCGGCCTCTTCCTGCTGGATGGTCTCTGCCGCCTTCTCCACCAGGGAGACGACATCGCCCATGCCCAGGATGCGGCTGGCGATGCGCTCCGGATGGAAGGCCTCCAGCGCCTCCAGCTTCTCGCCGGTGCCGATCAGCTTGATCGGACGGCCGGTGACCGCCCGCATCGACAGCGCGGCGCCGCCGCGGCCGTCGCCGTCCACCCGGGTCAGCACGATGCCGGTCAGGCCGACCCGCTTGTGGAAGGCCTCCGCCGTGGCGACGGCGTCCTGGCCGGTCAGCGCATCCGCCACCAGCAGGGTCTCGTGCGGGCGGGTCGCGTCGCGGACGGCGGCGACCTCCGCCATCAGCGCCTCGTCGATCGAGAGGCGGCCGGCGGTGTCCAGCATCACCACGTCGTAGCCGCCCAGGCGGCCGGCCTGCATCGCCCGCTTCGCGATGTCCACCGGCATCTGGCCGGGCACGATCGGCAGGGTGGCGACCTCCGCCTGCTCGCCCAGGATCTTCAGCTGCTCCTGCGCGGCGGGGCGTGCGACGTCCAGCGAGGCCATCAGGACCTTCTTGCGGTCCTTCTGCTTCAGCCGCAGGGCGATCTTCGCCGTCGTCGTGGTCTTGCCGGAGCCCTGCAGGCCGATCATCAGGAAGGGGATCGGCGACGGCGCGTTCAGGTCGAGCGGCGCTTCCTCCGCCCCCAGGGTCGAGACAAGATGGTCGTGGACGATCTTGATGACCATCTGGCCGGGGGTGACGGAGCGCAGCACGCCGGTGCCGACCGCCTTCTGCCGGACCTCGGCGATGAAGGACTTCACCACCGGCAGCGCGACATCGGCCTCCAGCAGCGCGACCCGCACTTCGCGCAGGGCCTCGCCGACATCGGCTTCCGTCAGGGCGCCGCGCCGCTTCAACCGGTCGAAGACCGATCCCAGCCGTTCCGAGAGACTGTCGAACATCGGGCCGTCCCGCCTCGATCCCTTGCACCTGCCGGCCCGCAGGGGCCGGCTCCACATGCCCGCCGAAGCCATAGCGAATGGGCGCCAGTGCGCGATACTCGCGGACTGGCGGCGATCGCCGCTTCGGCTTGGCGACCGGCAGGTCCGGCCAGGGCCGGGATTCCTGTCGGAAAGGGCGGTCTTATGAGCCAGCCGCCCGGCACTGTCAAGCTGCGGGGGCCGCCCGGACGGTCAGGCGCCCGGGAACGGAAGGCCGTAGAGCCAGGCCAGCCAGATCGCCAGCGCCAGCGCCGGCCCGAACGGCAGAGCGATGTCGGCGGCGAGCCGCCGGCCCGCGACCCGCATCGCCAGCACCAGGACAAGGGTCATCGCCACCGCAGCCAGCACCGTGGACGGCAGCGCCTGCCAGCCAAGCCAGGCGCCGCCGGCGGCCAGCAGCTTGGCGTCGCCCAGCCCCAACCCCTCGCGCCCGCGAAAGGCGCGATAAAGGTGCGACACCAGCGCCAGGGCCGCATAGCCGGCCAGCGCGCCGGCCAGGTGGGCGGCCAGGGCCGCCGGCGCCAGGAGCCAGGTCGCCGCCAGCCCGGCCCCGAGCAGCGGCAGGGTGAGCCAGTTCGGCAGGCGCATGGTCCGCCAGTCGATCCAGGCCAGCGCCAGCAGGCCCCAGCCCAGGACGCAGGATGCCGCCAGCCGCTCCGGCGGTTCGGCGGCCAACGCGGCCCAGGCGGGCGGCAGGGCGATCGCCGCCGCCGCGGCCGCCAGGGTCGCCGCCTGCGGCAGCCGAAACGGCCGCATGCCGGCGGACGGCGCCACGGGCCGCGGGCTCAGTTGCAGATCTGGTCGCTGGCCGGCGCGCCCGGCCCGTCGGAGCCGTACGAGCAGAGGTCGTAGGGCTTGCCCGGCCGCTGGGTGGGGCTGGTATAGACGAACTCGTGCCCCCAGGGATCCTTGGGCACGCCGTCGCCCTTCAGGTAGGGCCCGTTCCAGTTTTGCACGCCCTGCGGCTTGGTCAGCAGCGCCTGCAGGCCCTGCTCGGTGGAGGGATAGGAGCCGACGTCGAGGTTGTACAGGTCCAGGACCGTGCCCATCCGCTGGATCGATTCCTTGGCGATCGAGTCGCGCGCCCCGCCCAGCTGCTGCAGGACGAGCGGGGCAACCAGCCCGATCAGCAGGCCGATGATGGTGATCACCACCAGCACCTCCAGGATCGTATAGCCGGCCTCCCCATCCGCCGGGGCCCGCCGGCGCCGCGCGGCTGCGGCGGTCGCGATCGTTTCAGGCCAGAACGCCATTGGCATCGACTCCGTTCTGCGGTTTCATGATCTGGGTTTCCATCGGCTCAGCGAACCTGCATGCCCGCTGCCTTCCTGGCCTGCATGGCCGTCGTTTCCGCATTCTACCAGCTTCCGCCGCGGGTCCTGCCCTCGATTCAGGCGGTCGAGGGCGGCCGGCCGGGACTGGTCTCCGCCAACAGCAACGGCTCGGAAGATCTGGGCGTGATGCAGGTCAACACCTTGTGGATCGCGCCGCTGGCGCGCGACACCGGGCGGCCGGAAGCCGAGGTCCGCGCGCGCCTGATCGACGAGCCCTGCTTCAACATTGCCGCCGCCGGCGCGATCCTGCGGATCGAGCTGGACGCCAGCGACGGCGACCTGCTGCGGGCGGTCGGCAACTACCATTCCCGCACCCCCGCCCTGCACGAGGCCTATCGCGGCCGCGTTCTGGCCGCGGCGGAACGGCTGTTCGGTGCCGCCGAGAGGTCCGCGCCGCCGCCGCCGCCGCCGTTCGAACACGATCAATCCCATCGATAGACCAGCAGCGGCGCATCCTGCTGCCCGGTCAGGCGCACCACCGCGGTGCGGCGCGCCACCGCGCCGCTGGACGGATCCTTCGCCTCCGCGGCGATGGTATAGGCATGGCCCAGCGCCACGCCGGGACTTTCCGGCGGTGGGCGGCCGTCGCGCGCGGCGGCGCGGCGTTCATCGAGCGCCTGCTTCGCCACCGGGCTGACGCCGGCGAACAGCGCCAGCACCCGGTCTGTCGCAAAGGTCGGGTCGACATCCGCCGCCTGGGAATAGACCGTCAGCAGCGGCGCCACCCGGTCGTAGAGCGCGGCATTCATCCCCGGCACCCAGCGCAGGTCGCCGACCGTCTGGAACGGGATCGATGCCGGGCTGTAGCCGATCGTCGCACCGCCGGAGTCGCCGCCGCCGCCGAGCGAGTCCTGCGGCGGCGTGCGGTGCTGCATGATCCTCCGCACGAGGTCGTCGGCCTCCGCGCCGTCGCTGCCGGCACTGGCCAGCACCAGTTTCAGGGTGGCGGCGTTCGCGCGATTGAGGTCGATCCGACCGGCCTCGTCCAGCACGGTGACGGTGGAGCTGTGCCCCGCGACATCGATCTTGAATGGCCGGCCGGTCACCGGGGGCTGGGTCTGCTGTGGCCCGAGCATGGCGAGGATCGCGACGTTGATCGCCGCATCGGTGGCGGCATGCAGCTGCGCCAGCGCGCCGCGGTCGCGCACGGTGCCGGCATCTGCGCGGGTCAGCTGCGAGACGCTGATCACGATCACCGCCGCCAGCGAGGCCGCCCACAGGGCGGCGATGATCGCGACACCTTCGTCTCCCGCGCGCCGGCCCCGTCCTGCGCACCATACGGACATCGTCAGCTCCGCCGTGCCAGCGGCGCGACCTGGAGCATCCGCTCACGCAGCTCGTCGGTGACCGCCTCCCCATCGAAACGCCCGCGGACCACGCGGGGGGTGATCATCACCAGCAGTTCGGTGCGCCGCCTGGTGTCGTTGCGGGTACCGAACAGATAGCCCAGCACCGGGATCTCCTGCAGCCAGGGGACGCCGGAATTGCCGCGGGTCTCGCGATCGTCGATCAGGCCGGCAAGGGCGATCGTCTCGCCGTCATGCACCGCCACCGAACTGGTGACCTGGCGCTGCTGGATGGTCGGCGACTTGATCTCCGACGACTGGGTCGCCACCGGCTGGCTGATCTCCTCGAAGATGTCGAGCACCACCAGGCCGCTGTCGTTCACCCGTGGCCGGATATGCAGGATGATGCCGGTGTCGCGGTACTGGATGCTGCTGACCGTCGGCGCGTTCGGCGTGATCGTGCTGGTCGAGGTCTGCGTCTGGGTCGGCACCTGGTCGCCGACCTGCAGCCGCGCGGTGCCGTTGTTCAGCACCATCAGGTTCGGCGCGGCGAGCACGCGCACCGTCGTCAGCTGCGACAGTGCCTGCAGCATCACCGAGGCGGAGGCGGTGGTGTACAGCAGGTTGGCGCCGGGCACGAAGGAAAAGCCCGGGAAGTTGGCCAGCGTGCCGGCGCCAGCGCCGGCCGTCGTGGTTGTGGCCGCGGTGGTCGCCGCCACGTTCGGCGCGAATACACCGGCGAAATTGCCGCTCTGGAAGGCGTATTGCAGCCCGAGCGACAGATTGTCGCCCAGGGTGACCTCGGCGACCGTGGCCTCGATCAGAACCTGAAGCGGCGGCACGTCCAGCTTCTCCAGCGCCGCCTCGATATCGCGATAGAGCCGCGGCGGCGCCACGATCACAAGGGCATTGTTGGCTCGGTCGACACTGACCCGCACCGGCGGGACGCCGGCGCGGTCGGTCGCACCCGCGGCCAGCTGGGCCACGTCGCCGACGCTGCCCAGCGGGCCGGCACCTGCCCTCGGCGGCGGCGCCGGGTCGTTGGATGCCACCGGCGAGGTCGCCGGGGTGGCGGGATCGAGCCCGTCGCCACTCAGGCCGCCGCCTTGCCCGCTGCCAAATCCGCTGCCCGAGCCGGAGCCGTCCAGCCCGTCGCTGCCGAGGCCGTTGCCGTCGCCCGGGCCGCCGCCCGGGCCGCCCCCGCCGCCGGCCTGCTGGATGCCCAGCGCCTCGCTCAGCACACGGCCCAGGTCGGTCGCCCTGCCGTTGCGCACCCGGTAGACGTAGATCCGCGGCTGCGAGCTTTCGTCGCCGCGGTCCAGCCGGTCCAGCCAGTCGCGCATCCGCGCGATATAGCCGGGCTGCCGCGAGGTCACCAGCACCGCGTTCAGGCGGCCGACCGCGAACACCCGCACCACGTCCTTCGCCGACGGGCTGGCGGTGGCCAGCATCGCGTTGGCCTCGTCCGCAATCTCCTTGGCGCGGCCATAGCGCAGCGGGATCACCGCGAACGACATGCCCCGCATGAAGTCCGCGTCGAAGACCTCGACATTCTCCTCCACCTGCGCCACGTCCTGCGCCGGGCCGGTGATGGTGAGCAGGCCGCGCGCCTGATCCGCCTGCACGGTGGTGCCGGCCGGGGTCAGCGGTTGCAGCGCCTTCTGCAGGTCGGCGACGCTGACATAGCGCACCGGCACGATCCGGGTGACCAGCCCTGCGCCGCCGCCCAGCGCCGCCTGTTGCGCCGCCTTGTCCGCCGGCAGCGCCAGGAACACGCCGTCGCGCTCCACCAGCACGACATTGGCCAGCTGCAGCGCATCGGTCAGCACCGACAGCACCTGGTCGCGTGGAATCGGGCTCCCGGTCTTCAGGGTCACGGTGCCCTGCACCGCGGAATCGACGGAATAGGACAGGCCAAGCAGGTTGCCCAGCACGCTGCGCAGCACGTCGCGCACGTCCACCCCGTCGAAATCCAGGGTGACCGGGTCGCCGGGCGGGATCTCTATCCCCGCGCTGCTTTTCAGCGCCGGCAGGTTGGCGAAGGCACCGGTGCCCATCACCACCTGCGCCGGCGGCCGCGGCCCGCCGTCGATCGACAGCCCCTCCGACGCCGTGTCTGTGGTCCGGGCGGTGGGGGAGGCGTCCCGCACCAGGGTCTTCGGCCCGGGCGCGGAACCGATCGGCCCCATCTTGGGAAAGCGCTCCTCGAAATCGGAACAGCCGGCGAGCGACAGCAGCGCCAGGGCCAGGGCGCCGGACGCGAGGGCGGGCCAGCCCCGCAGCGGCCAGCCCCGCACCGGGAAGGGGCGCTGCGGCCTCACCCCTTGCGCTCCGCCGGGCGCGGGAAGGCGAGCTCAAAGGTCTGCTTCCCGGATTCGAACTTGACCTTGTCTGTCATCACGTCCTGCAGCCTCCAGCCGTCCAGCGTGTGTCCCGTTTCCAGCACCAGGGTCTTGCTGCCGCTGGGCTCCTTGATCAGTGCGCTGCGCCGGTCGCCGCTGATGACGACCCCGACCAGGGTATAGCCGTTCAGGGGGGGCGCCGCAGGCGTCTCGTCCGCCTTGGGCGGCGGCGGCGGGGGCGGCGGGGTCCAGGGCTTGCGCGACGGATAGAACAGCGGGTGCGCAGCGATGTCGGGATAGCTGTCCGATCCGGCGCCCTGCGACCCGGCCGGATCGGCCGCGGCGGGCGCCGCCTCGGCCGGCGGCGCCGCCGCGGTCGATTGATAGGGATAGACCGGCGGCAGGCTGATCGCCCACCAGAACGCGGCCGCGGCCGCGCCGAACAGGCCGGCCCGCCAGGCCAGTGCGACGCCCGGGCTGCTGGCAAAGGCCGGCATCAGCCCGCCACCTCCTGCAGGTAGCCCATGACATCGAGGTCGAGGTTCAGGACCGGCGGCTTGTCCGGCGGCGAGGCGTTGGCCGGCACCTCGATCTGGAAGCCTTCCACGAACAGCGCGGGCCTGGCCTGCGCGACGGCCTCCAGGGTCTTTTCGACCATGTCCAGCGGCCCACTCATCTTGAAGCGGACCCGCACCAGCTTGAACTCCTGCTCGCTGCGCGTCGGCAGCGGCGAGGAACTGGCGAGGCTGCCGCCGTTCTTCTCGACGATGCCGCGCACCAGGGTCTCCATGTTCGCCGACACCACCGTGTCGCTGCGCTCTTCCCAGACCTCGCCGCCGGATTTCAGCCGGTCGGCGAGCGCCTTGTCGAGCCGCTGCAGCCCCGGAATCCGGCTGGCCACCTCGTCGAGGCGGTTGAGCCGGTCGATCTCCGCAGCGATCGCCGCCTGGCGCGAAGCGACCATACCCGCCAGGGGAGAGATCACCAGCAGCCAGGCCAGCAGCGGGATGGCAACCAGGATCGCCAGGGCCAGGGCGCGCCGCACCGGTTTCGACAGGCCGTCCATCACGGGTTCGCACGCTGGTCGTGGATGTGCTCGTCCGCCGCCACGCCGGTAACGATGTCCATCGAGATGTCGAAGCGCTGCGCCTTGCCGTCCTCGGTGCCGGTGATCGGCGACAGGAACTTCGGGTTCGCGAACAGCTGGTCCCGGTTCAGGCTGTCCACCAGCTTCGAGACGTTCGGCGACACGCCGACGATCTCCACCTTCTGCCCCTGCACCTGCACCCGGCTGACCCAGCTGTTCTCCGGCACCAGGATCGTCAGTTCGTTCAGGATCTGCAGCGGCGCCGGCTCGGCGCGGCGCTTCTGCAGCATGGCCAGCGCCGCCTCCGTGGTCTCGCGCTGGCGCGCCAGCTTCATCGCCGCCTGGGCCAGCCGGCCCTTGTCCGCCGCCAGCTGCTGCAGGCTTTCCGCCTGCTGGTCCAGCCGGATGACGTAGAACGCGAAGGCCGCCACCAGCAGGCCGACGGCACCGAGTTCCAGCATGTCCCGCAGGCGGCGCTGCAGCGGCCGTCCGGCCTCGTCCCGGTCGCTGCGCCACAGCACCGCGGGCGGCTGGCCGCCGCCGGCGCCCGCCACCACCCGCTCCGGCCGCAACCGCAGGCGGCGGGCCAGGTCCAGGGCCTGCGCGATCGTCGCCTTGGTGGCGACTGTCAGGCGGACCCGCAGATGCTCCCCCCCACCCCTGCGCGGCAGGACGGCATGGGCGAACTCGACCTCGTCCGGCGGCAGCGGGACGATGCGCTCCATCTGGTTCGCGAGGATCTGGCGCAGCGCCCGTTCGGCGGCGCGGGGCAGGTTGAGCTCGGTTTCCAGCACCGTGTCGGGCTGCAGCTCGATCGTCACCCCGCTGGCCCGCCGGCACTGCCGCAGCGCCGCCTGAACCTGCGCCGCGGCGGCATCCGGCGCGGAAGGGTCGATCGCCGCCACCACCGGCCGGCCGCCGCCCGAGGGGTGTACCCGCAGCCGCACCGCGTCGCCGGCGAACTCCAGCGCCACCGGCGCCTGCCGGGCCGCCTGTCCGCCGCGGCGCGGCAGCAGGTCCCGCAGTTCACCCAGCCACCAGGCGAGCGCCGCCCGCGCCCGGTCGTCCAGGTCCTGCCGCAGGCTGTCAACCGCACCTGCCATCACTGTCCCCGCTGGCAGCCGCCGGCACCGGGCCGAAAGCGGCAGGCGGCATTGGCCCGCACCTTGGTCGCGACCACGAAGTCCGGCCAGGCGGCGGCCGATTGTCCGCTGCGTTCCATCGTCATCCGCACCATGTACGGCAGTTGCGTACGATTGCGCCAGTCGTCCTGCCAGGCGGCGGCGCCGCCGCCCTCCGGCGGGCCGAAATAGCGGAACCGCACCTGGGTCACGCCGTCCAGCACCGGTGCCTTCGGGGCGCCCGGGCCGATGCCGCCGGCGGATCCCTGCCAGGTCAGGAACAGGGCGCTGCCGCCGTCCTTGGGCGCCACCGATAGCGATTGCAGCAGCCACTGCCCGGCCTCGACCTGGCCGGATCGCGGCGCCACCAGGGTCAGGCGGTCCGGACCGCCGTCGAACGCGATGCGAAGGTCGGCGGGGTCCGGCGAAGCCAGCGCCGGCTGCGCATGCACGATCATCCGGCGCAGGAAGGTGCGCACGGTCTCCAGGTCGTCCACCTGGTTGGTCTGGCGTTCCGCGCTGCTCCATGCCCGCGTCGTCAGGCTGGCGCCTTCGCCGATCATCACGGCGAGCATCGACAGCAGCGCCACCCAGATCAGTGCTTCCAGAAGCAGCATGCCGGACTCGCCGCTCCGGCCGCCCGCCGGGCCGCGCACGGCGCGGGCGCGGGCGCGGGCCCGCAGGCGGCGCAGGACCTGCCGGGGCGGGGTCACCGTCCCCCCGTGTCGCGGGCGACCCGGACCGTCTGCAGCTGCACCTCGCGGGACAGGGTGCCGTCGCGCCAGCGCACCGTGACCGCGACCTGAAGCCCGGTGACGCCGGACTGCGGCAGCGGGCGCTGGGCCTCGTAGGGGGCGATGGCGAGCTGCCACGCCATGCCGTTGTCCGCCGTGCCGGCCTGGCTGCCGGGCTGCAGCGGCAGGTCGTAGCCGACCCGGTCCAGGAGCGTCTCCGCCACCGCCACCGCCGCCGCCCCGTCGCGGTCGAAGCGCAGCCGGTTGAGGCTTTCGGAGATCGCGGGATAGGCGTAGCCGAACGCCAGCGCCGCGATCGCCAGGGCGACGATGACCTCCAGCATCAGAAAGCCCTCGTTCCCCGGCCGCCGCGGCCCGGTAGACGTCCCGGGGCAGGTCCCGGCGCCCGTGGCTGGACACGTCCCGCTGCGCTGTGGCACGCCCCTAGCCATCGCGCCACACCGCCCCGGTCAGGCCGTTGATCTCCACGGTGTAGGACAGGTTGCCGTTGTGCAGCGAGATCCGCGCGCCTGTCGCGGAGCCGTCGGGCAGGAAGCGCAGCCGCGCGACACGGCTGCCGCCGGTCACCAGCCGCTCCGGCGCCACGGCGATGCTGTCGACGACGGCGGGCAGCGGGCGGAACGTCTCCGGTGCCGTGGACAGGCTGTAGCGCAGCCGCTGCAGGTCCAGCAGCACGTCGACCTGCGCCTGCGAAGTGCTGGCATGGCCGCGCACCTCGCGCAGGGCGGCAACGAAGTCCAGGGCCGCGGCGCGCAGGCGGGCACTGTTGATCCCGGTCAGCAGCGAGGGCATCACCGCCATCGCGATCGCGATGATGGTGAGGACGACCAGCACCTCCAGGATCGTGAAGCCGCCATCGCCGCGGCGGCCCGCAGCCGCGCTGTCGGACCTGCGGGTCCGCAGCCGTTCAGCCGGCCCCGCCACCGTCATGTCCCCAGCTGGTTGATGCTGACCAGAGCGGTCATCACCGCGCCCATGATCATGGCGACGAGCGCGCCCATCGCCAGGGTGATCGCCGGCACCAGCAGGGCCAGCAGCCGTTCCAGGATCCGCTCGACATCGTGCTCGTACATGCCGGCCAGTTCCTGCAGCATCTCCTGCAGGCGCGCGGTTTCCTCGCCGATCTGGATCAGCCGGATCGCCAGGTCCGGGAAATGCCCGGTCTGCTCAAGCGATCGCGCCAGCCCCTCGCCGCTCTTGAAGCGGATCGCCAGTGCCTCGATCGCATCGACCAGGGTGCGATTGGTGACCGTCGCCCCGGCCAGGGCCAGGGCCCGGGCGGCCGGCACGCCGTTGCCCAGCAGGGTGCCCAGGCTGCGGCTGAAGCGGGCGACCTCGATCCGGGTGATCAGCGGGCCCAGCAGCGGCAGCCGCAGCACGCTGCGGTCGCGGAACACGACGAACCAGTCCTGCCGCGACAGCAGCTGCAGGACCGCCGCCAGGCCGCCGATGCCCGCCAGGATCGCCCACCAATAACCGCGCAGCCCGTCGCTGGCCGCCATCACGATCACCGTGGCCGTCGGCAGGTCGGCGCCGGCATTGGCGAACAGGCTTTCGAACTGCGGCATCACCAGGGTCAGGATCAGCACGACCGCCGCGGTGGCCGCGACGGTCAGGATCGTCGGATAGATCATCGCCGAGGTGATGCGCTGGCGGATCGCCTCGCTCTTGCCCAAGAAATCCGCCACCCGCGCCAGCACCACCGGCAGCGCGCCGCTTTCCTCGCCCGCCCGCACCATGCTGATGCACAGGCCGGGGAACACGCCCGGCTCGGCCGCCATGGCGTCGGCCAGGCCGGCGCCGTCGCGCACCCGATCCAGCAGCTTGGCAACGATCTTCTTGGACTTCTTCTTCTCCATCAGGTCGACGAGGATCTCCAGCGCGCGGTCGAGCGGCAGCCTGGCGTTCAGCAGCCGGGTCAGCTGCTGCGCGAACAGCGCCAGCTCGCCCGGGGGAAACGCCTTGTCGTCGCCGAGCGAGAGCTGCAGTCCCAACCCCTTGCCGGAGCCGGCGTCCCGTTCCATCGCCTGGATCGGCAGCAGGGCCTGATCGTGCAGGCGGTCCAGTACGGTCTTGCGGTCCGGGCCCTCGATCTCGCCGGTGACGATCTCGCCATTGGCCGCCAGCGCCCGGTATTCGAACCGCGCCATCGAGGTCAGGTGCTGCGCGACACGCGCAGCACCTCCTCGATGGTGGTGATGCCGGCGAGCGCCTTGCGCAGGCCGTCCGCATACATCGTCTGCATGCCGTTGCGCACTGCCTCCAGCTGGATCTCCCGCGCCTCCGCCCGGCGCATCACCAGCGCGCGGATCGCGTCGTCCAGCACCATCAGCTCCAGGACGGTGGTGCGGCCGGCGAAGCCGTTGGTGCATTCGCCGCAGCCCTTCGGCCGGTACAGGTGGGCATGCGGCCCGATGATGCCGGGCTTCAGGTCGATCTGCGCCACCAGTTCCGGCGCCGGCACATAGGCCTCCCGGCAGGACGGGCAGAGCCGGCGCACCAGCCGCTGGCCGAGCACGGCGTTGACGGTGGAGGTCAGCAGATAGTTCTCGATCCCCATGTCCAGCAGGCGGGTCACCGCGCTGGCGGCATCGTTGGTATGCACCGTGGAGAGCACCAGATGCCCGGTCAGGGCGGCCTGCACCGCGATCTGCGCCGTCTCCAGGTCGCGGATCTCGCCGATCATCAGGATGTCGGGATCCTGCCGCAGGAAGCTGCGCAGGGCGCTGGCGAAGGTCAGCCCGATATCGGCCTTGACCTGGACCTGGTTGATGCCCTCCAGCATGTATTCCACCGGGTCCTCGGCGGTGAGGATCTTGGTGTCGGTCCGGTTCAGCTCCGTCAGCGCGGCATAGAGCGTGGTGGTCTTGCCGCTGCCGGTCGGGCCGGTGACCAGGACGATGCCATAGGGCCGGTGCAGCGCCTCCAGGAAGGCGGGCAGCTGGGTGTCGTCGAAGCCCAGCGCGGCGAACTCCAGCTTCAGGTTGTCGCGGTCCAGGATGCGCAGCACGACGCTTTCGCCGTGGATCGCCGGGGTGGTGGAGACGCGGAAGTCGATCTCCTTGCCGCGCACCGCCAGCCGGATCCGGCCGTCCTGAGCCAGGCGGCGCTCGGCAATGTCCAGCTTCGACATGATCTTGATGCGCGAGATGATCGCGCTGCGCAGGCGCGCCGGCGGCGGGTCCATCTCGCGCAGCACGCCGTCGATGCGGTAGCGCACCCGCAGTCCCGCCTCCATCGATTCGATATGGATGTCGGAGGCGTGCATCTCCACCGCGCGGCCGACCAGGGAATTGACCAGGCGGATTACCGGCGCCTCGCTCGCCAGGTCCTTCAGCCGCTCCAGGTCGGAATCGTGAAAGGCGTCGTCGCCCTCGCCCGCCGCGGCATAGAGGTCGTCATTGGCGCCGCGTCCCTCGCCGTACAGCCGTTCGTAGACGGTGTCGATATCGGCGGGCAGGGCGGCGCGGCAGTCGATCCGCTTGCCGGTGGCGAACTGCATCGCCCGCACCGCGGTCTCGTCCAGCGGGTCGGCCATCGCCACGACCAGGCTGTCCTCGGTCTCCGCCAGCGGGATCGCCTTGGACCGCTTCACGAAGGCGGCGCGCAGCCGTTCCGGCAGCACCGCTTCGGTCGGGAAATCCTCGACCCGGACCAGCGGCCTGCCCAGGGCGTCCGCATAAGCCCCGGCCAGGTCGGAGTCGGACACCATGCCGAGCTTGGCGGCGATCCGGTCCAACCGTTCGCCGCTCTCCGCCTCGAGACGGCGCAGCCGGTCGAGCGCCGCCTCGTTCAGCAGGCCGCGGTTCGCGAGCACCGATTCGATGTCGGCGCCACCGTTCAGGCTACGTTTCGGACCGTCCATCCGGCTCCCCGCGCGGCGCCCCGCTGCGTGGCGCAGCACCTAGAGGATGACCCAGGGGGGCTTGCGCGGTCAAAGACAAAGCAGCACCGGTCCCGGCCCGTGACCGGGTCGGGACCGGTGCGGGCCCCTGTTCAGTCATAGGCCCGGCATGTACCGCCGGTAAGGGTCGGGATCTGCGCCTGCTTGTAGAGGCAGGCGCCGGCCTCCGCCGCGTCGGTGACGGGGTCGAAGCCCACGCTCTTCCAGGCCGAGCCGGCCCTGTCGGTCGGGAACGGCTCCGGGCTGGGCCGGTGGTAGCTGCCGTCGGCCTTGAACTCCGACGGCAGGGTGAAGCTGAAGCCGACAGCACCGGCGGCCGGATAGTCGACGTCGATCACCGCCCAGCTCTTGCACACGGCCTCGCAGCTGTACTTCAGCGACTTGCTCTGGCTCAGCAGCGGGCTGTCGCTCTGCAGGCCGCAGCCGCAGGGCTTGTCGACCACCATCTTCTCGACCTGCGCCGGCGTCATGCCTGCGGTGTCCGGGTTGCCGCCCTGACGCTGGCAGAAGGTCACCGGCTTGCAGGTGTCGGCGGAGGTCTTCGGGTTCAGGTTGATGTTCGGCAGCTTGGAGAAGTCGACCGTCACCTCCAGCACGTTGGGCTGGCCGTCGGGGCCGTTCACCATCTTCCGCTCCCAGCCCTGCGGCCAGTCCATCGGGTCGGTGACGAACTCGGTGGTCGGCACGCGGACCCTGATACCCTTCACGTTGGCGTCGACTTCCGCCTGGGTCCAGTTCTTGCCCACATAGATCTGGTAGGTCTGCCGGGTGAAGTTCTCCGGCTGGTCCTTGGCGAACAGCACGAACACGTTATACGTCTGGCCGCCCTTGAACTCGTTGACCGTCCGCGCCGGACCGTCGACCAGCAGGGCGTCGGAATCTCGCTGCTGCTTCGCCGAAAGCGTGGTGTCGATGTAGTACTTGCCGTGATTGGCCGTCAGGGCACTGCGCTGGTGCAGGTTCGCGCCGGCCATCCGGACGAACGGCCGCAGGCATTTCTGGTCCGACGGACTGGCCTTGCACTCCTTCTCCCAGGCCTGCCATTCCCGCTCGACCCCGCCGTTCGTGCCGTCGGTCAGGTATTGCCGGAACAGCCGCACGCCGAAGCAGTTCGGGGTCGCGCAGGGTGCGGACCAGACCTGCTGGTCGCAGAGGCTGCCCTTCAGCGCACAGCTGGGCTGGATCGCCAGGGTGACATGCTCATAGGGGCTGGTCCGCGCCGTCGGGGTGTAGGGCGTCATCTGGCTCTTCGGCTGCGCGCAGGCCGAATTGCCCGGCAGGACGTCGTTCAGGGACAGGCATTCCGGCACCTGCACGGGGGCGGAAAAGAACGGGTCCTGGTTCAGCGAGATCGTCTTGCGGAAGCCGGTCAGGGTGCCGTCGATGTCGTTCAGCACGGTCTGCCGGTCCACGTCGGTGAAATTGTTGAACCACTCGCCGACATAGGGGGCGAAGCCGTTCTGCGCGAACTCCTGGTTCATCTTGTCGATGTCGGTCTTGTAGGTGCCGTAGTGGAACAGCGGCACCGTCAGGTAGTGCCGGATGTCGACATCGTCGAAATAGAGCGCCGCGGAATGGAAGGCCGGCGGATAGTAGAAGCCGTTGGGCTGCTTCCAGCCGATCGCCGCATTGGGCAGATAGCCCTTCTGGGCCGGCTTGCCGGACGCGTCGCGGTCGCGCCGCACGCCGGGCGGTCCCATGAACATGCAGCTCTTCATGTCGGAGCAGTCCGACCGCTCGATGTCCAGATAGGCGTTGGCGAACTGGTAGAACGGGCCGTCATAGATGTTGATCATCCGGTTGGTCGACCAGTTCGACAGCGGGTAGGACACCGATGCCGCCTTGGACAGGCAGGCATTGCCGTGGCTGAAGCCCTCCTTGCGGCCGTCGCAGATCGAGATCCCGTCGGTTCCCACGGGGCCGCCCGGGGCGGCGAAGCCGTTGCCCTTCTGCGTCTGGCCGACGAACACGGAATGCGACAGCACCGCCCAGTAGCCGAGCGGGACCGAAGACCGGGTATAGTCGCCGCCGGAAATCAGGCCGATGCCACCGTTCATCACGTCGCTCATGAACAGCCGGTCGGCCAGGTTCCAGCCGCTGCGCAGCCAGATCGCGCCGAAATTCGTCTCCGCCCAGTTGAACTGGGTGGTGAAGCTGTCGATCACCGTCGGCGCGCAATGATCGGGATCCTCGTTCTCGCACTGCTGCTTCGCCTGCGCCATCTGGACGCAGGTGTCGCCGGGATCGTTCATGTTCGCCGATGGCGTGCAGGCCGTGGGAATGCGGTACCCCGTCATGTGGGGATAGTAGTCGTCCTCCAGGCCCTGGCCGAACGGCTTCGGCTCCGGCGCATAGCTGGCTTCCACCTGCTCGATGCGGGGGACCGCGCCGCCGCCGAAGGTGTCGATGCCTTCGCATTGCGAGAGCGAGGCCACGACGTTGATGGCGTGCATCGCCGAGGCGCAGTGATTGCCGTAGAACTGCTTCAGCGCCGCGGTGCCCGGCATCGCCTGCTGCAGGGCGGCATAGCCCGACCATTTCCAGTCCGACATGTTGGCGTTGTTGCCGGCCGGGACCATCCAGTAGCAGACCCCGCACATATTCGCGCCGGCGGCCATGTTGCCGACGAAGTCGTTCCAGCCGTTGGTGATCCAGAACGCGGTCGGGTACAGCACGTCCGACCGCACCCGGCTCGTGTCGTCACCGCCGCGGGTATAGAATTGCGGGTTGGTATTGGCCTGGCGGTCGGGATGGTCCTTGTCGTTCGGCGCGTTCCGCATCGAGAAGATGCCCGGCACGTTGCGCGGATTGTCGGGGCCCTGGACCCCGCCGCGGGCGAACACACCGAGATTCGCAAAAAGCTTGTTGTCGGTCTCCGTCGCGTCTTCCAGGTAGAAGCCGTGGCCGATCGACTTGAAGCCGATGTTGCGCTGCAGGGTGACACCTTGCGTGGCGTGCAGCACCATCCAGCGGGTCATCGACTCGTTGACCACGGAATCCTTGATCCAGGTGTCGGCCGGCACCCGGCGCGCCATGTGGAAATGCACCGGGTAGTGGCCGATCCGGCCGCCCTGGCCCATCCAGCGGAATTCGACGCCCTCCAGCTGCAACTTCTCGAAGCCCTGGCGGAACACAGTCTGGGCGCCGAACTGGTAGCTGGGGTCGCGGTCGGTGGCGCTTTTCGCATTCGCGCCGGCGGCCGCGCGCTCGGCCGCAGTTTCCCAGAAGAACGGCTCGCCCACCTTGTCGCCGCCGGAGACGATGCGGATGCTGCGGCTCAGCAGGCCGACGGCCGCACGGGTCTCGCCATGCTCCATCAGGCCGATATCCTTGTGCGCCTCCTTGTAGGCGCCGCCGGCCTTTGCCAGCCGGTCCTTCAGCGGAAAGACCCTGCCGTTGTGGCGCCAGCCGGCGGCCGACTTTGCGGTTTCGTCGGCGGTGCCCTTGGCTGCCGCGGTGTCGATCTGGCGGAAGTGGATGGTATCGCCCTCCACCCGGTCGATGACGAATTCCTCGTGGTGGTTGGGCACGAAGTCGGTCGCGGTCACCACGATCCGGTCGCCGGGCTGCCAGCCGGGGGGCACGGCGCTTTCCAGCTTCAGGGAGGTCTGGCCGGCCTCCAGATGGTCGCCCAGACGCATCCAGGCGCTGCCTGTGGCGGTCGGGTCGCCGTCGGCCGCCGCGGCGCCTGTGGCACCTTTCAGCCCGCGCAGCTGCAAGGTGCCGCCATAGGACAGGCCCAGGGTCTTGTTGCCGAAATAGCGGTCGTGGTCGGCATCCTCGAATTTCAGCGGATGGTAGGTGTAGAAATAGTCTTCGTAGCTTTCCGCCTGCGGCGGCAACGGTTCCAGCTTCTGCCCGCTATTGGTGATCACGTCCTGCGGGATGCCGCAGCGTTCCTGCTTGCAGGGCACGCCGGCCGTCGGCTTCTGCCAGGGATCGCCCTGGCTGCCGTCGGCGCCGTACAGGATCAGGTTCAGCGTGTTGCCATTGCTGCCATAGGGCTTCTGGTCGACGGTCTGGCCGCCGATCGGCGCGGCCACGCCGGCAAGCACCGCGCCGCCATTCTCGACGATGATCGATTCCGCCCAGAAGTTGGTCCGGTTCGGCTTGCCCGGATCCTGCTGCGGCGGCTCCACGAAGATCAGGCTGCCGCCGGCGACCACGTTGACGTCGCCGAAATGGTAGTCGCCGATCTTGGAGACGGTGCAGCTGCCGCTGACCAGAAGGTCGGGCTGGCTGCTCTCGCTCTCGCCGATGCTGATGGCCTGGGACTGCTGCGGCAGTTCGCCGTTGCAGGTCACGATGTCCGGCGGGACCTTTTTCGCGAATGCCGGCCCGGCGGCCAGAACGGCAAGCGCGCCCGCCAGAAGGCCGGCCGCGCGAAATGATCCAGGAATGCTGCCCATGATAATCCCCGCTCTGTATTTGCCGCCGCCCGCCACGAACCCTAGCTGAGCAAGCGAAGCGGCGCCAGTTGATCCAATGTAAGGAACAACCTTTCATGGAATTGCAGCGGAATACCGAAGCGAATTGGGCAATTCCGTGACTGGCCGCCGGCGATAAGCGGCAGTACCGCCGCCAGGACGGCCGACCGGCGGCCTCCCTCGCCCGCTATACTGTCGGCGGCACGGCGGACGAGGCCGTCAATCCGTCGGCGCGCAGCTGCTGCTGCCCAGGGTCGGCGTGTTGGCGGCACTGTAGTAGCAGGCGCCGGCATCGCTCTGCGACGCGGCCTGGAACGCCGTCGTCGCCCAGGGGCCGGTCGACGGATAGGGCTGCGGCTGCGGCCGGCGCTGCTGGTCGCTGGCGGTGAAGCCGGACGGCAGGGTGAAGCTGAAGCCGACACAGCCGCCGGTCGGGCAGTCGAGCACCTTCACCGCCCAGTCGTTGCAGACGGTCTCGCAGGTCGCGAGCATGCTGGGCGACTGGCCGACGAAGGGGCTCTTGGCATCCAGCGCACAGCCGCAGGTACTGCCATTCCAGGCACAGAAGCTGCTGGGCTGGCAGGAGCCCCAGGTGCTGGCGGACTGGCTGCCGGTCGGCGCCTGACCGGGATCGAGCACGATGTCCTGGCCGCCGACCTGCGGCAGTTGCGAGAAGTCGACCGTGATTTCCAGCACGTCGGGGTTGGCGCTGCCCGGGCCCTTGATCAGCTGGGCGTTCCAGCCGGCCGGGATCGCCTGGGTCGCCGAGGCGTTCGGCTGGAACGGCACCTGGTCGATGGAGATCATCACGAACTTCAGGTCGTTCGTCAGGTCGAACCCTTCCCCGACATAGAGCTGGTAGGTCTGCTTGGTGTCTTCCTTGGCGAAGAGGAAATAGGCGTAATAGGTCTTGCCCGCCTCGAACACGCTGAGATTGCTGAAGCCTTCGCCGGACTGGCTCGACGAGCTGCGGGAGGTATCGATGTAGTAGGTGCCGTTGTTGGCGGTCAGCACGCTGCGCTGGCCGATGGCCGCGCCGGCCATGCGGATGAACGGCCAGTCGCAATCGGTCGCGGGGGTCGTGGCGTCGCAATTGCCCTGCTTCCACTTCTGGTATTCCCGCGACGTGGAATCGCCGGTCAGCAGCTGACGGTAGAGCCGCACGCCGGAGCAGTTCTGGTTGGTGCAATCCGTCGCCCAGTTGGCATCCGTCGCCTGCGGCGCGATTGCCAGGGTCAGGTGGTCGTACGGGCTGGTCCGGGCCGCGGGAACGTATTCGTACTTCTTTGGGGTGCAGGCATTGGCCGGCAGGATCTCCTTCTCCGAGAGACATTCCGCGACCTGCACCGGCGCGGTGAAATAGGGGTCCTCGTTGACCGAGATCGTGCCCTCGAAGCCGGTCAGGGTGCCGTCGATGTCGTTCAGCACCGTCTGCCGGTCCACATCGGTGAAGCCCGCGAAGATGGCGCCGCTGGTCTGGTTGATCAGCTGCGCGGTCACATCCGCGGCATTGCCGTTGTAGGTCCCCGTGTCGAACAGCGGCAGGGTCAGGAAGTGCCGGATGTCGACATTGTCGAAGAACAGGTTCCGCGAGTGGAAGGCCGGCGGATAGTAGAAGCCGTTCGGCTGCTTCCAGCCGATCGCGGCGTTGGGCAGATAGCCTTTCTGCTCACCGATCGTGGTGCCCGGCGTCCGCCGCGGGCCCGGCACCGTGTAGTTCATGCAATTGTCCAGGCTGGTGCAGTCCGACGTCGTGATGTCCAGGAACGCGTTGGCGTCCTGGTAGAACGGACCGTCATAGACATTGAGCATGCGGTTGGTGGACCAGTTCGACAGCTGGAACGACAGCGCGTCGTCCTTAGCCGTACAGGCCGGCCCGGTGAAGGTGCAGATGTTCTTGCCGCTGGCATCCTTCGGGCCGGACTCCTTGGCATAGCTGTTGTCCGGCTGGGTCTGGCCGACCATCACCGAATGGGCGATCAGCGACCAGTAGCCCAGCGGCGCCGAGGAGCGCGAATAGTCGCCGGAGGAAATCAGGCCGACCCCGCCGTTCTGCACGTCGCTCATGAACAGCCGGTCAACCATGTTCCAGCCGCCACGCAGCCAGATCGCGCCGAGATTCGTTTCCGCCCAGTTGAACGACGAGGTGTAGGTATCCAGGTAGGTCACCGCACAGGTATCGGGCGTCAGGTGGTTGCAGGGCTGGGTGTTGGAACAGTCGGCGGTGCCGGTCGCGCTGTCGTACGGGCAGACGGTGGTGGTGCGCAGCTCCGCCAGGTTCGGATAGTAGCTGGTGTCCGGCGCGGCGGGCGCGTCGGGGTTGGCGATCGCGTTGACATAGTTGGCATTGCCGCCCGACGAGCCTTGTACGCCGAAGCACGGCGAGCCGTCGCCGATCGCCATGAACGAGTGCATCGCCGTCGAGCAGTAGTTCTTGTAGAACTGCTTCAGCGGCGAGCCGCCGGCGATGGTGACATCCATCTGCGCATAGCCGGACCAGGACATGTTGGTCGGCGGCAGCTGGTTGGGGGAGGCCGGCAGCAGCCAGTAGCAGGCGCCGCACATGCCGGCGCCTGCGGCCATGTTGCCGACGAAGTCGTTCCAGCCGTTGGTGATCCAGAACGCCGTCGGGTAGACGGCGTCCGAGGCGAACTGCAGGCCCTGGTTGCCGCCACTGTTGTAGCTCGCCGACCAGTTGCCGGCAGCCGGTGCCAGGATCCCCGGGACCTTGCGCGGATTGTCCTTGTTGTCGACAGCGGCGCGGGCGAACAGGCCCAGATTGGCATACAGCTTGTTGTCGGTCTCGGTGGCGTCTTCCAGGTAGAAGCCATGGCCGATCGACTTGAAGCCGACATTGCGCTGCAGGGTGACGCCCTGTGTGCGGTGGATCACCATCCAGCGGGTCATCGATTCGTTGACCGCGGAATCCTTGACATGGGTCCCGGCCGGGACCTTGCGCGCCATGTGGAAATGCACCGGATAGTGGCCGATGCGGCCGCCCTGGCCGAGCCAGCGGAACTCCACCCCCTGCAGCTGCACGGACTGGATACCCTGCCGGAACATCACATGGCCGCCATAGGCGTAGCTGGAGTTCTTGTCGGTGGCGGTCTTCGTGCCCGCCGGATAGGTGGCCTGCTGGCCGGGCTCCCAATCGAACAGCTCGCCCGCGGTGTCGCCGCCGGAGACGATGCGGATCGAGCGGCTGAGCAGGCCGACTGCGGCACGGGTCTCGCCTGCGGTCAGCAGCGGCGAGCCGGCATTGGCAGTGGTGAAGCCCGAAGGCGCATCGGCCAGGGCGGTGGCGGTGTCGAAGGCGGTGCCGCTGTGCTGGTAGAGTGCGCCGCCGCCGGAGGCGGCAGGATCGAGATTGTCGAACCCGATCGTGGTGCCGCTGACCGAGTTCACCAGGAAGGCCTCGGTATGATTGGCCAGGTAGTCGGTAGTCGACACGGCGATCTGGTCGCCCGGCGCCCAGTCGCCGGTCACCGCCTCGGCCACCGTCAGGCTTGTGGCGCCGGGCGCCAGGTCGGCGGCGAGCCGGGTCCAGCTGGTGCCGGTCGCGGTCGGATCGGCATCGGCGGCTGCGGCGCCGGTGGTGCCCTTGTAGCCATGCAGGGCCAGGCTGCCGCCATAGGAAACGGCCAGCACCTTGTTGCCGAAATAGCCCTTGTCGCTGGGCGATGCCGCGCCGCCGGTATGCATCGACATGTCGTGATAGGCGTAGAAATAGTCCGTCACGCCGCCCGGCAGGCTCTGTGGCGTCGACGAATTCCAGATCGCCGTCGGCACGCCGCAAGGGCCGGTATTGGCGTCCTGCGGGGTGGCGCAGGTCGCGGCCGCGTCCGTCTTCGCGCCGTAGAGGATAATGTCCAGGATATTGCCGTTGCTGCCGTAGGGCGAGACGCCGCTGCCGACGCCCGCCGCCAACGAGCCGCCATTCTCGACGACGATGGAGGCGGCCCAGAGGCTGGTCCGGTTCGGCTTGCCGGGGTCCTGCTCCGCCGGCTCCACGAAGGTCAGGCTGCCGCCGGAGACGATGTTGATATTGCCGTAGAAGTAGTCGCCGATCTCGGAGATCGTACAGGCGCCGCTGACCAGCACGTCCGGCTGGGGCGACGTGCCGCCGCCGATGGCGATTGTCAGGTCCTGCTTCGGCAGTTCGCCAGTGCAGGTGACCGTGTCCGCCTGCGCCGGCGTCACGGCGGCGAGCCCTGTCAGGGCCAGGCCGCTGAACACCAGCACCCTTGCGACCCGGCGGCAGGAGGCACCCTTGGTACCGAGAACGCGTGGATGCATCGCAACCTCCAAGTCATTTGCCAACCGTGCTGCCGATTCTCAGCTGCGGAGGCAGCGACAAAGGGCTGTGCCGGAAGCGAATCCTACGTCATCCGCCAACACAGCCAAAGCCCTGAACCTGGGGATCAGCGGACGCGCCGTGCTGCGGCCGGCCGTCCTTGGCCCGGAATCCCGGCGACATCCTGACCGGCAGGTGTCCGTTCATGCCGCACGGCACATCGGATGCGGGTGCCGCGGCGGGGATGGACGCAAGGTAATCCTGCGGCCGGCCCCAAAGCGGCACGCGCTCGTGCTATTCCTTTGACGCTCGCGAGGAACGGACAGGAGGAAGCCATGCCCAACCGCCGCAACCCACGACAGCCGGCCAGGCGCCGGCTGTCGCTGGCTGGCGCCGCCGGCGCCGCACTGTTGCTGGCAGCGCCGGCCCTGGGACAGGACAGCGGACCACCGGATGCGTTCCTCGCCCCGCCGCCCGAGGCGGTCGACCTGCCGCCCGATGGCGGCCTGCGCTATGGCGCGGAGGGCGAGGATGTCGCCTTCGGCCTGCGGGTCGGGACGGATGGCGGCATCGCCATCGGGGGCTTCCTGTCGACCGGCCCGGACACCTCGCCGGCCTGGTGGATGCGCTTCGACGGCGGCGGCCTGCCGGAACGGTCCAGCCTGCTGCCCTCCGGCAATGCAGGCGCGATCTACTGGCTTTCGCCCCTGGCGAACGGCGACACCCTGGCGCTGGGCGATGCGGAGATCGACGGCGGCTACCATGCCGCCGTCTGGCGACTTTCGCCCGATGGCGGGATCCTCTGGTCCGCCGACGCGGTCGAGGTGCCCGGCCAGTCCTCCGCGGTTGCCGCGGCCGAATTGCCCGGCGGCGATCTCGTCGTGGGCCTGAGCGGCAGCGATCCGGACGATGCGCCGTTCGCCATCGCCGTACGCGCCAGCGCGGGCGGCGACGAACTGTGGCGCCGCCCGATCCCGGAGCTGGACGATGTGGCAGGCATGATACTGCGCGCGGATGGCAGCCTGCTGGTCGCCGGCAACAGGGCGACGGACAGCGGCAACGAGATCCGCCTGGTGGCGCTGGCACAGGACGGCAGCAGCGAGCCGGAGACCGCCCTGCCCACCGACGGCCGGATGAGCCTGATCCGTGCCGCCGCCATGCCCGGTGGCGGCACCGTCATGGCCCTGTCGCTGAGCAATGCCGACGATGCCCCCGCTGCCGTCATGTTGGCGACGCCGGACGGTGGGATCCGCTGGATCCGCTCGATCGCGACCGGGCCGGGGACGCTGGAGGATGCGCGGCCGGTCCGGCTGGCCGACGGCAGCACGGCCATCGCGACAGTCGGCAGCGTGACCGGGCCGGACGGCGACCTGGATGCCTTTGCCGGCCTGCTGGGCCTGGACGGCGACTGGCTCTGGGCACGGCGGTTCCGCGGCCCACGGGACACCCACTTCTATGCGGTGGGGCAGCGACCGGACGGCGGCCTTGTCGCCGCCGGCGAGTTCTTCGTGCCGCCGCCCCGGGCGGCCAGCGCCGGCACCGCCTCCGGCTGGGAGGAGGAGGTGGACAACTGGGATGCCTGGATCGTCGCCCTCTCCGTGGATGGCGCGCTGGTGCCGATGGCCGGGCCGATCGACGATCCGGCGATGGCGGCGCTGGCGGAAGAGCTTCGGATCGCGGTGGGGCAGGGTGTCCCGGGCACGCCGGACCTGGCCGATACCTCCACCCCCTATGTCGGGCCGCTCGGCCCGCCGGCCTTCCGCCGCGACGGCGACCATCTGGTGATGGCGACCGCGCCGTTCCTGGCCGGACCGATCCTGCTGAACACCAGTCGTAGCCGGCTGCTGCCGGAGGCCGGCAGCGATGCGGTGCAGGCTGTTTCCACCTGGGCGAACCCCATCCTGCAGGTTGCGGACGAGGAGGGCATAGCGACCGCCACGGCCGGGACGCAACGGATCGACTGGAGCTATCGGCCGGGACTGCTGCTGGTGG
Source organism: Marinibaculum pumilum (assembly GCF_042646425.1). Classification (NCBI taxonomy): domain Bacteria; kingdom Pseudomonadati; phylum Pseudomonadota; class Alphaproteobacteria; order Rhodospirillales; family Rhodospirillaceae; genus Marinibaculum; species Marinibaculum pumilum. The sequence continues at coordinate 120,078 of NZ_JBHRTR010000028.1, read as the reverse complement.
ACCGGCACAGCATGTCGCTTGGCGGCATCGAGGTCGCAACGCCGGACGGCCTGCGGCTCGTCCTCGACACGCTGGCCGGGGAGTCCCGGGCGGGAATCATGCCCGACGGCCGTTTCGACAGCATCAGCAGCTACCGGCTGGGGAAGCTGTCCGGCAAACAGGCAGATTCCGTACCGTCGGAACCGCCCTTCCGCCTGGCCGTGGACGGCGCGACCTTGCAGACCGAGCTGCGCGGGGTGGACCTGGCCGCCTATGGCGAGGCCCTGCGGTCTGAGGATCCGAAGGCCCGCGCCCAGGTTCTCGACACCGCCCTGCGGATCGGCGGCAGTTTCGGGGTCGACGGCATCAGTGCCGAGGGACCGGATGAGGAGGGGGAAGAAGCCGGCCTCCTGCGCATCGCCCTGGACCGCTTCGGCATCGACGTGATGATGGAGCGGCCGGCGCCGGCCGCACCGGTGGACCTGGGCATCGACTATGCCCTTGCCGGCCTGCGGGTCGACCGCGACGGGACCCCGGCCGCCGCCCTGGGCGAGGGGCGCCTGCGGCTGTCGGGCAGCGGCTGGAACCTGGCCGGCCTGCAGGCGGCGGTGGATGCCTATGACGCGGCCGATGCCGATGAGGCGCCGGCCGCGGCCCGCGGCGTCCTGACGGCGCTGGACGGGCTGGGCCTGGAGCTGTCGGGCCGGGAGATCATGTTCGATGCAGGCGGAGGCGCGGGTGAGAGCCGGGTCGGTCGGATCGAGCTGGCGCTGTCCGCCGTCGGCGTTGCCGCCAACGGTGCCGAGCTCGAACTGCGCCTGGATGGGGACGAGCTGCATCCCGGTGCGCAGCCCGGCATGCCGGTGGAGGCGGAACTGGTGCCGCAGACCTTGGCGGTGACCCTGAAGCTCGGACCGCTGCCGGTGCAGGACATGGCGACTGCCCTGCTGGCCGATCAGGGCGAGATGCTGCCGATGCTGCTGGCGCAGGCGCAGCCGAACCTGCAGATCCCGCGCCTGCTGCTGCGGTCGGCGGGCGGCTCGCTGCACGGCGATGGCGGCTTCGCCGTCGACCCCCAGTCCGCGACCATGCTGGCCGGGCAGGTCTCCCTGCTCGTGACCCGCTTCGAGCGGCTGAGCGACCTGATCGTGAAGAGCATTCCGGAGAAGGGCGAGCGCGCGATGGCCGCCGGCATGACCGCCTACCTGGCCGAGCTGGGCCTGCCTGCGACCGATCCGGAGGGCCGGCCGGCGCTGCGCTTCGTGGTGCAGACCCGGCCAGACGGCCAGGTCACCGTGAACGGCGAACCCTTCCCGCCCGGCAATGGCGGTGCCTCGGGAGGCATGGGCGGCGGCGGGGACCGGAACTGACCCGTCCCCGGCCGCCCGGCCCTCAGCCGGCGATGCGCACCATCACCTTGCCGCGGTTCTGACCGGCCAGCAGGTCGATCAGTGCCTGCGGCGCATGTTCCAGCCCGTCCCGCAGGTCCGCTTCCGCCGTCAGCCTGCCGGCAGCGGCGAGCCCGGCGAGCGCCTTCTCCGCCTCCGCATAGCGGGCCTCGTAGTCGGTGACGATGAAGCCCTCCAGCCGCAGGCGCTTGACCACCAGCAGGCCGGGGATGCCGCGCGGGCCGGGCGGCGGCGTGCCGGTGTCGTAGGTGGAGACGGAGCCGCAGCAGACGACCCGGCCGCCGCTGCGCATCAGGAACAGCACCTTCTCCAGGATCTCGCCGCCGACATTGTCGAAATAGATGTCGATGCCGCGCGGACAGGCCGCCTTCAGCGCCTTCGCCATGTCAGGGTCGCGGTGGTTCACCGCGGCGTCGAAGCCGAGGCTGCCGGTCAGCCAGTCGCATTTTTCCTGCGACCCGACGATGCCCACCACCCGGGCGCCGGCGACCTTCGCCAGCTGCCCGACGATGGAACCGACGGCACCGGCGCCGGCGGAGACAACGACGGTCTCTCCCGGCCGCGGGCGGCCGATCTCGAACAGGCCGAACCATGCCGTCTTGCCGGTGATGCCCAGCAGGTTCAGCTGGTCGCCGGCCGCCTGCTCGGCGGGCAGTTTGCGCAGCTCCCGGCCCGGGACGGCAGCCAGGTCCTGCCATCCCAGCAGGCCCTCCACCCGGTCGCCCGGCTGCAGGGACTGGTCGTTGCTGGCGACGACCGTGCCGATGCCGAAGCCGCGCATCACGCCTTCCAGCTCGACCGGCGGCAGGTAGGTCGGGACCGGGCTCATCCAGGCCCGGTTGGCGGCGTCGATCGACAGCAGCTCGTGGCGCACCAGCACCTCGCCGGGGCCCGCCTGCGGCACCGCCGCCTCCGCCCAGGCGAAATCGTCCGGGCTGAGTTCCCCCTTCGGCCGGCGCATCAGGCGCCATTGCCGGTTCGTCTGAAGATCGGTCATTGCGGTCCTCCCCTGCCGATTCCTGCCCGCCATCGTCTTCGGTCCCGGCGGCCTCTCCCGATCGGCGGCTGGCGGGGAAAGCGTTGGACAGCCAGGAAGGCGTGACCATATAACCCGCGCATGCCGAGGCAAGAGCCCGCGGCATTGTCACAGCGGATCGGACTGGTGGGCGGCAGGATGCCGGCGTTCGTCAAGATGCATGGCCTGGGCAACGACTTCGTCGTGCTGGACGCGCGCGAAGGCGCGCTGCCGCTTGACGAGGCGACGGCCCGCCGCATCACCGACCGCAAGACCGGCATCGGCTGCGACCAGCTGATCGTCATAGAGCCGTCGGACCGTGCCGATGTCTTCATGCGGATCCGCAACGCCGATGGCGGCGAGGTGGAGGCCTGCGGCAATGCCGCCCGCTGCATCGCCGCCCTGGTGATGGCGGAGAAGGGCACCGGCAGCGCCAAGGTGGATTCCCTCGGCGGCCTGCTGCAGGCCGAGGCGGTGGCCGGCGGCGGCGTGCGTATCGATATGGGCGTGCCCCGCCTGGACTGGCAGCAGATCCCGCTTCACTGCGCGATGGACAGCCTGCATCTGGACTTCGCCCCGGCACCCGGCCTGGCCGATCCGGTGGCGGTGAATGTCGGCAATCCGCACGTGATTTTCTTCGTCGACGATGCCGCCGCGGTCGACCTGGAGCGCTGCGGCCCGGCGATCGAGCATGACCCGCTGTTTCCCGCCCGGGTGAACGTCAACATCGCCCAGGTGCTGGACCGCGACCGCATCCGCCTGCGGGTCTGGGAGCGCGGCGTCGGCATCACCCGCGCCTGCGGCACCGGCGCCTGCGCCACCGCCGTCGCGGCGATGCGCCGCGGCCTGACCGGGCGCGCGGTCGAGGTGCGGCTGGACGGCGGCGCGCTGCAGATCGCCTGGCCGGAGGCGGGTCCGCAGCAGGGCCATGTCCTGATGACCGGGCCCGCCACCGAGAGCTTCCGGGGTACTTTTGCCGATGACCTGCTGGCCGGCGACGGGATATCGCCGCAAGACCGGGCCGGGGGCAGCCGCGCGGCATGAGCGAGAGCGACCGGACCGCCGACAGGCAGGCGCGCGATGCAGGCGGGCCGGAGGTGGTGACCTTCGGCTGCCGGCTCAACGCGCTGGAATCCGACCTGATCCGGGAGCGGGCCGGCGATGCCGGCCTGGCCGACCTTGTGGTGGTGAACACCTGCGCCGTAACGGCGGAAGCGGAACGGCAGGCCCGGCAGGCAATCCGCAGGCTGCGGCGGGAGCGTCCCGGCGCCCGCATCGTCGTGACCGGCTGTGCCGCGCAGATCGCGCCGGAGGCCTATGCCGGCCTGCCCGAGGTCGACCATGTCCTGGGCAATACCGAGAAGCTGGAAGCCGCCGCCTGGGCCCGCCTGGCCGGCGCGGAAGGCGCACCCCGGATCGCCGTCGGCGATATCATGGCGGTGCGGGAGACGGCGGCGCACCTGGTGGACGGCGCGCAGTCGCGCAGCCGGGCCTTCCTGCAGATCCAGCAGGGCTGCGACCATCGCTGCACCTTCTGCGTGATCCCCTTCGGCCGCGGCAACAACCGCTCGGTGCCGCTGGGCGACCTGGTCGCCGCCGCCCGGCAGCTGGTCGGCCAGGGCTATGGCGAGATCGTGCTGACCGGGGTGGACATCACCGGCTATGGCGCCGACCTGCCCGGCAAGCCGCGGCTGGGCCAGGCGGTGCGCCGGCTGCTGAACCTGGTGCCGGAGCTGCGCCGGCTGCGGTTGTCCTCCGTCGACCCGGCGGAGATCGACCCCGACCTGTGGCAACTGATCGCGGAAGAGCCGCGCCTGATGCCGCACCTGCATCTGAGCCTGCAGGCCGGCGACGACATGATCCTGAAGCGGATGAAGCGCCGCCACAGCCGCGCGCAGGCCGTCGATGCCTGCCGCCGCGCCCGCGCCCTGCGGCCCGACATCGTGTTCGGCGCCGACCTGATCGCGGGCTTCCCGACAGAGAGCGAGGCGATGTTCGCCAATACCCTGGGCCTGGTCGAGGATTGCGGCCTGACCTTCCTGCACGTCTTTCCCTACAGCGCCCGCGCCGGCACGCCGGCCGCGCGGATGCCGCAGCTGCCGAAAGCGGTGCGCAGGGACCGCGCCGCCCGGCTGCGCGCCGCCGGCGCCGCCGCCCAGGCGCGCTGGCTGGCCGGCCGCATCGGCAGTGCCACCGAGGTGCTGGTCGAGGAACCGAACCGCGGCCGCGACCGCTGGTTCGCCGCGGTGGCGCTGGACAGCGAAGCGGCGCCGGGCGCCTTCCTTCAGGCCCGGATCACCGGCGCCGACGGCCAGGGCCTGCAGGGCCGGGTGGCCGCATGATCCGCAACATCTTCAGGCGCCGGAAGGAAGAAGACCCCAAGGCGGAGGAACCTGCAGAGGAGGACGGCCCGGAAGCGCCGGCAGCGGAAGCCCCGGCACCGGACATCCGGCAGGCGCCGGCGCCACAGGACGCCGAAGCCCCGCCAGTCGACACCCGGGCAGCTGAGCCGCCTGCGCCCGTCGAGGCGCCTGCGCCGGAGAAGAAGGGCTGGTTCAGCCGCCTGAAGGCCGGCCTGTCCCGTTCGGCCGGGCAGCTCGGCGGCAATATCACCGCCGTCTTCAAGAAGCGGCGCCTGGACGACGAGGCGCTGGAGGAGCTGGAGGAGCTGCTGATCCAGGCGGATCTGGGGGTCGCGGTCGCCGGCCGGGTCACCCAGCGCCTGGCGAAGGAGAAGTTCGACAAGGATGTCACCGACGCGGAGATCCGCGCCGCCCTGGCGGAGGAGGTGACGGAGATCCTGAGCCCGCTGGCGCGCCCGCTGGAGATCGGCGATGCGCGGCCGCACGTGGTCCTGGTGGTCGGCGTGAACGGCACCGGCAAGACCACCACTATCGGCAAGCTGGCGGAGAAGTTCCGCCATGCCGACAACAAGGTTGTGCTGGCGGCCGGCGACACCTTCCGCGCCGCCGCGATCGAGCAGCTGCAGATCTGGGGCGAACGCACCGGCGCGGCGGTGGTGTCCTCCAAGGTCGGCGCCGATGCCGCCGGCCTGGCCTTCGACGCGCTGCAGAAGGCGAAGGCCGAGGGTGCGGACGTGCTGCTGATCGACACGGCCGGGCGGCTGCAGAACAAGGCCGACCTGATGGCGGAGCTGCAGAAGATCAACCGGGTGCTGAAGAAGCTGGTGCCGGAGGCCCCCCATACGGTGCTGCTGACCCTGGACGCCACCACCGGCCAGAACGCCCTGCGCCAGGTCGAGGTGTTCCGCGAGATGGCCGATGTCTCCGGCCTGGTGATGACGAAGCTGGACGGCACCGCGCGCGGCGGCGTGCTGGTGGCGGTGGCGGAGAAATTCGGCCTGCCGGTGCATTTCATCGGCGTGGGCGAGGGCGCGGACGACCTGCAGCCCTTCGCGGCGGAGGATTTCGCCCGCGCCCTGGTCGGCACGGAGGAAGCGTGACGGAACCCGGCCCCGATACCGGCCCGCAACGGCCGCAGAAGAAGCAGCTGCCGCCACTGCTGAAGCTGGCGCTGGAGATCGGCCCGCTGGCGGTGTTCTTCTTCGCCAATGCCCAGGGCGGCATCTTCGTCGCCACCGCCGCCTTCATGGTGGCGATGAGCATCTCGATCGCCGTGACCTTCGCCCTGGTACGCCATGTCCCGACCCTGCCGCTGGCCACCGGCGTCTTCGTGCTGGTGTTCGGCGGCCTGACCCTCTGGCTCAACGACGATACCTTCATCAAGCTGAAGCCGACCATCGTGAACGCCCTGTTCGCGGCGATCCTGGCCGGCGGCATGCTGGCCGGCCGGCCGCTGCTGCGGTCGCTGCTGGACAGCATGATGCAGCTGGACACTGCCGGATGGCGGATCCTGACCTGGCGCTGGGCGGCCTTCTTCCTGTTCCTGGCCGTCGCCAACGAGGTCGTCTGGCGCAACTTCGACACCGATACCTGGGTCGATTTCAAGGTCTTCGGGATCATGCCGCTGACGATCATCTTCTCGCTGGCCCAGGTGCCGCTGATCCAGCGACACAGCACGGCGCCGGCGGAGGGGTGAGCCGCGGCAGGCATTCCTCCCTGGGCGGCGTTAACCCTCCATTCATTGGGCGCCAACGCTTTTCGCGCTAGACTGGCGCGCTGAACCCCTTTCCGAGGATTCCGGACCATGAGCGGCTTTTTCGACGGCATGGGGACCCTGTCCAAGGCCGATATCGAACGGTTGATCGCCGACCCCTCGCCGGACACCCGCGCCGATACCGCGGCGAAGGTCGCCCGCACCTTCGGCGAGCGCACCCTGACGGATGCCGAACGGGCCCTGGCCGAACAGGTCATCTCCCTGATGGCGCGCGATGCCGAGGTCCGTGTCCGCAGCGCCCTGTCGCAGAACCTGAAGGAAAATCCGGACGTCCCGCACGACCTTGCGGTCCGCCTGGCGAAGGACGTGGCCCAGGTGGCGACCCCGATCCTGCAGTTCTCCGCCGCCCTGTCGGACGAGGATCTGCTGGCGATCGTGGAGAGCGCGGGCCAGGAACACCAGGCGGCGGTGGCACAGCGGGCGCAGGTCTCCGAAGCTGTGTCCTCCGCCCTGGTGGAGAAGGGCGACGAGACGGTCGTCGGCACCCTGATGGGCAATGCCGGCGCGGCGATCCCGGAGCCCGCCATGGCGCGCGCCATCGACCGGTTCGGCGACAGCGAGACGGTCAGCACGGCGATGGTGCACCGGCCGAAGCTGCCGATCGCGATTTCCGAACGGCTGGTCGCCCTGGTGTCGGAGACCCTGCGCGAGCATCTGGTGACCCATCACGAACTGCCGCCGGACACCGCGGCCGACCTGCTGCTGCAGACCCGCGAACGGGCGCTGATCGGCATGCTGGCGGAAGGCCAGTCCAGCCAGGACGTGCGCAGCCTGATCGCGGAACTGCATGCCAATGGCCGGCTGACGCCGACCCTGATCCTGCGCGCGCTCTGCACCGGCGATGTCGACTTCTTCGAATGCGCCCTGGCACGTCTGGCGGGGGTTCCGGTGCAGAACGCCCATCAGCTGATCTCCGACGCCGGCGGGCGCGGGCTGGAGGCGCTCTACATTCGCGGCGGCCAGCCGAAAGAGATGCTGCCGATGGTGCGTGCCGCCGTCGATGTCGCCAACGAACTGGAATATGACGGCCTGCCCGGCGACCGCCCGCGCTTCGTCGAGGTGGTGATCGAGCGGGTCCTGACCCGCTTCGAGGACATGGCCGAGACCGACGATGTCGACTGGCTGATCACCCGCCTGTCCCGCGCCCAGGCTGCCCAGGACGGTGCCAGCCGGGCCTGACCGGCTTCCGGCGGGAGCCGTGGCCCCCTGAGGGCCGGCGACGGGTTCGCTTCCTACCGGTCGTTGGACGCCTGCGCCTGCACGTGGAACCAGTGGTCGATCATGTCGCCGTCGGGCTTCTCCGCCACCACGGCATCGCAGATCTCCGCCACCTTCGACGACAGGGTGACCGGCGTGCCGTTCCGCCGGGCCTGCGCCAGGTACAGGTTTACGTCCTTCGCCAGCAGGGCGGCGCGGAAGCCGGTATGGTTGGTGCCGGAGACGATGCAGCGCGGAAACTTGTCCGCGGTGGCGGTATTCATGCCGGTGGAGACGTTGACCACGTCCAGGATCGTCTGCATCTGCAGGCCCTGGCGCAGGCCGAAGGTCACCGCCTCGCTCGCCGCGGCCATGTTGCAGGCGGAGAGGTAGTTGTTCAGCAGCTTCATGGCGCTGCCCTGCCCCGCCTTCTCGCCGACATGGAAGACATTGCCACCCATCGCGTCCAGGGCCGCGCGGTGCCGTTCCAGAACCGCCGCCGGGCCGCCGAAGATCATCGTGATGGTGCCGGCGATCGCCTTCGCCCGGCCGCCGGAGACCGGGCAGTCGGCAAAGGCGATGCCCGATGCCGCGGCCGTCTCCGCCATCGCGATGGCATCGTCGACGCCGACGGTGGAAAGGTCGATGATTGTGGTCGTGCGCCGATCCGGGGCGGCGACGATCTCCGCCAGCAGCGCCGCCGAGATCCGCCCGTCGGGCACGCTGAGGAAAACCGTCTCCGCCTGCGCCGCCATCGCGGCGATGCCGTCGGCGGCCTGTGCGCCTTCCGGCGCGCGCTCCGCGGTCCCCGCCTTGTCGTAGACCCAGACCGTCGCCCCGGCTTCCGACATCGCCTTCGTCAGGTTGGCCGCCATCGGCCCGCCCATGTCGCCCAGGCCGATGAAGCCGTAGGCCGTGACCTGACCCTCGCCCGAGCCCGCCATGGGTTCAGCCCATGTCCACGGGCTTGTCGTGCGGGACTTTGTCGGGGTCGATGCCCTCCGCTTTCAGCACCTCGCGGGCGTTGCGGAACGCCTCCACCGCGGCGGGGATGCCGCAATAGATGCCGACCTGCAGCAGGGTCTGCTGCAGTTCCGTCAGGGTCACGCCGTTGCGCAACGCGCCGCGGAAATGGGTCTTGAACTCCTCCGTCCGGTTCAGGGCGGAGAGCATGCACAGATTGTTCAGGCTGCGCTGCTTGCGGCTCAACCCGGCATCGCCCCAGACCGCGCCCCAGCAATACTCGTTCAGGATGTCCTGCAGCGGCTGGCTGAAGCTGTCCGCATTGCCCATCGCCCGATCGACATAGCTGTCGCCCAGCACCGCGCGGCGCACCGACAGGCCCTTGTCGTGCAGTTCCTTGTCCATTCCGGTCTCCCCTTTCTTGCGGCGGTTCAGCCGGGATCCTTGTCCCGGCCGGCACGGCCCGTCCCGCCTGCGGCGGGCGCGCCGATGGTGATCTCTCCTGCCGGCGCACCGGCGGTCGGCGACGGCGCGGCGCCGTCGTGGCTGACCATGTGGCCGGGCTTCAGCGGCAGCTGGTCGACCAACGGCGCCTGGCGCTGCTTGCCGAGCTGCGCCTCGCGGAAGGCGATGTACAGGGTCGCGGCCACCACCACGGCCGCGCCGGCGATGGTCCACCAGCCCGGCACCTCGCCGAACAGGAAGAAGCCGAAGGCCGCGGCATAGAGCAGGCGGACATAGTCGAACGGCGCGATCACCGTCGCTTCCGCCACCCGGTAGCCGCGGATGATGCAGCTCTGGGCGCTGGCGCCGGTGATGCCGATGGCGACCAGCAGGCCCAGTTCCTCCCAGGTCGGATGGACCCAGACATAAAGCGCCGGCGCCAGGGTCAGCAGGGTGGAGATCACGCCGAACCAGAACAGCACGGTCAGCGGGGATTCGGTGCGCATCAGGCGCTTCACCTGCACCACCACGATGGCGACCATCGCGGCGCCGCCCAGCGCCACCAGGGCGGCCCATTCCAGTTCCCCCTGGAAGCCCTGGCCCTGCATCATCAGCAGGATGCCGCCGAAGCCGATCGCGGTGGCGGTGGCGCGGCGCAGCCGCACCGGCTCGCCCAGGAACAGGGCGGCCAGCAGCACCAGGAACAGCGGCTTGGTGAAGGTATAGGCGGTGGCGTCGGCGAGCGGCAGCTCGCTGATCGCGTAGAACATCGCGCACATCGCGACCGCGCCGCACAGCCCGCGCATGAAATGGCCGCCGAGCCGCCGGGTGCGGATCACCCGCAGGCCGCCCGACAGGAAGACGAAGGGCAGGATCGCCAGCAGGCCGAAGCCGGTCCGGAAGAACGCCATCTGGAAGGAATTGATCTCCGAGCCGACGAACTTGATCAGCGCCGCCATGCAGGAGAACAGCACGCCGGAGAGCAGCATCCAGACGATGCCGCGGGTGTTCGCCGACAGACGCAGCCAGGCCTGCACCGAGGGACGGGCGGCATCGCTGGCGGAACGGCTGAGGCGGGTGAGGGATATATCGGCCATGACCGGATGGGATTCGCGCGGGGCATTCCCGCGTCGCGACAATAGCCGAGGGCGGCCGCGGCCGGCCAGACAGGCAGGCCTGCGCATTCGTCCCTGCTGCAATGCATCGGAGGCAGGCAGGCTGCGTCAGCGCGACCCCGGCGGCTCGCGCAGGTGCAGGATCGGATAGGGGCGGCCGTCGCCATCGCAGGGACTGCGCCCCACCCGGACGAAGCCCAGATGCAGGTAGAAGCCGAGGGCGCCCGTGTTCTGCTCGTTCACGTCGACCGTCAGCGGCACACCGCGCCGCCGGGCCTGCGCAACAAAGCGCCGGCCAAGCCCGCAGCCGGACGCCGCAGGGTCGATGAACAGGGCATCGATATGCCGTCCGGTCATGCCCATGAAGCCCAGCAGGACCTCACGCGCCGCAATCGCCCGGACGGCGACCAGTAGCTCGGCACGGCCGAGATAGTCCCGGTGGAGCATGCGGGAGATCTCTGCATGATGCGCAGGCGAAAGGAAACCGTGGGTGGCGCGCACCGCGCGGTCCCAGATGCCATGGAGGGCATCCCGATCGGCGGCGCAGGACAGGCGGAATTGCACGCCATCGTCGGCTCTTTGCGGTCCGGTCATCGCCGCGCTGCCCTCAATCGCCCGCCGGCGGATCGGGCATCGCCTGCAGCAGGCGGGTGCAGCCTTCCGCCGCAGGTCCGAGCGCGGCATGGGCGGCGCGCCAGTCCGGCATCGCCGCGGCAAGGCGCCGTGCCCCCGCCTCCGTCAGCCAGACGGCACGGCGGCGACGGTCCTTTTCCGCCGTCACCACCTCCGCCAAGCCGGCGCGCACCAGCCCTTCGACGGTCCGCGACAGGGTGGACTGGTCGAGGCCGGCCCGCGCAGCCAGCCCGCCGATCGTGTCGTCGGGCGCGGAGGCGATCAGGCACATCAGCGTGAACTGGGCACTGCTCAAGCCGTGTGCCGAGATCGCATCGTCCAGATGCACCGCCAGCCGGCGGGCCGCGACCCGCATCTGCCAGCCGGCATCCCCCGCAATCACCTTGCGGGCGTCGTCGGTCAGGGTGGGTGCCACCCGGCGGGCTTGCAGTCCGCTTGTCATAGTTATATGCATCTACATTCAATGTATCTACATGGAAAGTACCATGACCAGCCGTACAGCCGAAACCCTGGAGATCCCGGCGGCCGCCCCGCCGCAGGCCGAGGATTGGAGCGCGTTCCGCTACGGCGTGGCGGCGCATGAGGATATCGCCGGCCTCTCCGGCCGCGAGATCCTGCAGCGGATCATCGACGGGCATCTGCCGCATCCGCCGATCTGCCAGGTGCTGACCTTCCGCCTGGTGGCGGTCGGCGAGGGCTTCGCCGCCTTCGAGGGCGATACCGGCGTGCATCTGTACAACCCGCTCGGCACGGTGCATGGCGGCTGGGCCCTGACCATGATCGACAGCGCCGCAGGCTGCGCCGGGATGTCGCTGCTGCCGGCCGGCAGCGGCTACACGACGGTGGAGACGAAGGGCAACCTGTCGCGGCCGATCCGGCCGCAGACCGGCCGGGTCCGCTGCGAGTCCAAAGTGGTGTCGCAGGGCCGCCAGATCATCTCCTGCGAGGCGCGGGTGACCGGTCCCGACGGCAGGCTGCTGGCGCACGGCACCTCCACCCTGTTCGTGATGGCCGCGCCATGAGCGCCGCGTTCCGGACCAGGCGGGTCTACGAACCGGGCAGCGACGGCGACGGCAGCCGGGTCCTGGTCGACCGGCTCTGGCCACGCGGCATCTCGAAGGAGAAGGCCGGGATCGATCATTGGCTGAAGGCCCTGGCGCCCAGCGATGCCTTGCGGCGGGCCTTTCACGACAATCCCGACGGCTGGGAGAACTTCCGTGCCGCCTATGCGGCCGAACTCGCCGCGCCGGAAGCCGCCGAAGCGGTCGCCGGACTGCGCCGTCTCGCCGCCGCCGGCCCGGTCACCCTGCTCTATGCCGCCAGGGACGAGCAGCGCAACAATGCCGAGGCGCTGCGCCTCTGGCTGCGCGGCGCGGACTGAGCCGCCGCGACGCGGTCGCCGCTGCGCGCATCTGTCCCCGTGACGGGGCGGGCGCTTTCTGGCATCAAGCGGCGATGCGGTTCATGCGCGACATCCTGCGGGACCGGCTAAGCGGCGGCGCGCTTGCCCTGCTGATTGCCTGGTTCCTGGTGCTGCAGACCCTGATCGGCGGGATCGGGGCGGGCATCGCCCATGCCGGCAGCGCCGGCGGCGGGTTCGCCGTGATCTGCTCGCCGTCCGGCCTCTTGGCTGCCGGCGCCGGCACGGACATCCCCGGCGGCCCGGCGGCCCCGGCCCATTCCTGCTGCCTCGCGCTCTGCCAGGCGCTGGGCGGGCTGCCCCCCGCCCTGCCGGCCTCCGCGACCCTGCATGTCCTGCCCGCGCCGGCCGGACCCGGCGCCTTCGCGACCGCTTCCGGGCTGGAACGGCCGGCCGGACCGGCGTTCCGGCTGCCGGAGGCCAGGGCACCGCCCGCCGCGGCCTGATCCGCCCGCAGATTTTCCCACATTACGCCTGGCGCGGCCCCTGCCGCGCAGGCTCTGCGTGCCGAAGACCGAAGCGACGGGACCGAAAAGACGGGACCCTCGCATGCGGCACGCCCCAATTCGGAGACGAGATATGCGCCTTCTTGCCTGCCTGATCGCCGCCGGCATGATCGCCGGCAGCCTGCCCGCCCTCGCCAAAGACGACGGTCATCCGACGGTCAAGGTCGAAGAGGCCTGGACCCGGGCCACGCCGCCGGCCGCCCGTGCCGCCGGCGGCTTCGCCACCATTCGCAACGCGGGCCCGGAGGACGACCGGCTGATCGGCGCCAGCTCGCCGATCGGCACGGTGGAAATCCACACCATGGAGATGAATGACGGCATCATGAAGATGCGCCATCTGCCGGACGGGCTGGCAATTCCCGCCGGCGGCACGGTCGAGCTGAAGCCCGGCAGCGACCACCTGATGTTCCTCGACCTCGCCGCGCCGGTGATCGAGGGCCCGCCGGTCCCGGTCACCCTGCAGTTCGAGAAGGCGGGAGAGGTGTCGGTGGAGATGTTCGTCGCCCCGATCGGCGCCCGTGCCCCCAAGGGCATGGGGAGCAAGGATCATGGCGACATGAACCATGACGGCATGAAGAAGCAGTGATGCCGTCCCGACGGACAGCCCTGCTGGCGGCGGCGATCCTGGCGATCGCCGCCGCCCTCGGCGCCTATGTCCTGATCGCCACCGGGTCAGGCCGGAACAGTCCGGCGGCGTCGGCGACCGGCATCGCCGCTATCGGCGGCCCCTTCACCCTGACCGGAACCGACGGCCGCACCGTCACCGAGGCGGACCTGCGTGGCAAGCCGACGGTCATCTTCTTCGGCTTCACCTTCTGCCCCGATGTCTGCCCGACCACCCTGGCGGAGCTGAGCGGGCTGATCGAGGCGCTCGGCGATACCGCCGACCGGCTGAACTTCGTCTTCGTTTCCGTCGACTGGGAACGCGACCGGCCGGCAACGATGGCGTCCTACCTGTCCGCCTTCGACCCGCGGATCCGGGGGTTGACCGGCACGCAGACCGAGATCGCGCAGGTCGCGAAGGCCTACCGGGTCTTTTACGAGCGGGTTCCGACCGACAATGGCGGTTACACCATCGACCATACCGCCTCCGTCTTCCTGATGGATGCGGAGGGCCGCTTCACCGGCACCCTGGCCTATGGCGAGGACCCGGCGGTGATGCTGCAGAAGCTGCGCCGGCTGGCCGGCGCCTGAGCGGCCGAACGCCGTACCATGTCCTGCTGAGCGGCGGAACGCCGCACGGGCCCCCTGTCACGAAAGCGTCCCTTGCCTGTCGCGGGGCGCACCGTTTCAGTGCGCCCCGCGACAGCAGGACAAGGATGGAACGACGGCATGACCGGCATCGTGGATCTGGACGGCAAGCGCGGCCTGGTGGTCGGCATCGCCAACGAGAGCAGCATCGCCGCCGGCTGCGCGACAGCTTTCCATGACGCAGGCGCGCGCCTGGCCGTCACCTACCTGAACGGGAAGGCGGCACCCTTCGTCGCGCCGGTCGCCGACGCGGTCGAGGCCGAGCTGCGCCTGCCCTGCGACCTGCGCGAGGCCGGCCAACTGGAGGCGGTATTCGCAGCGATCGCGGAGCATTGGGGCGGGCTCGACTTCCTGCTCCATTCCGTCGCCTTCGCGCCGCGGGAGGATCTGCATGCCCCACTGGTCGACTGCTCCGCGGAGGGCTTCGCCATGGCGATGGACGTCTCCTGCCATTCCTTCATCCGCATGGCACGGCTGGCGCGGCCGCTGATGGCCGATGGCGGCTGCCTGATGACGGTCAGCTTCTACGGCGCCGACAAGGTGGTGGAGAACTACAACCTGATGGGGCCGGTGAAGGCGGCGCTGGAATGCAGCACCCGCTACCTCGCTGCCAGCCTGGCCGACGATCGCATCCGGGTGCATGCGATCTCCGCCGGTCCGGTGAAGACCCGTGCCGCCTCCGGCATCGACCGGTTCGACGCGCTGCTGGACCGGGTGCGGAAACGCACCCCGGCGCACCGCCTGGTGGAAATCGGCGAGATCGGCCGCATCGCCGCCTTCCTGGCCTCGGATGCCGGCACGCCGCTGACCGGCTCCGTCGTCTATGCTGATGGCGGGTTTCACGTCACCGCATAGGCGCCGGCCGCTTTTTGTGCGGCGCAACGGATTGCCATCGGCGCCCGGCTTGGCTACTGAATCCGGTCGATCGCCGGCTCCGCCGGCCCATCCGTTGAGAAGGAGCTGAACCGTGGTGAACAAGGTCTATCCCGACGCGACGGCGGCGCTGGACGGCCTGCTGCGCAACGACATCACGGTGATGGCCGGCGGCTTCGGCCTCTGCGGCATCCCGGAATTCCTGATCGACGCGCTGAAGGCGTCCGGCGTGACCGGCCTGACCTGCATCTCCAACAATGCCGGCATCGACGGCGCGGGCCTCGGCCTGCTGCTGCAGACCCGGCAGATCGCCAAGATGGTCGCCTCCTATGTGGGGGAGAACAAGACCTTCGAGCGGCAGTACCTGGACGGCGACCTGGAGCTGGAATTCTGCCCGCAGGGCACCCTGGCGGAGCGGATCCGCGCCGGCGGCGCGGGCATTCCCGCCTTCTTCACCCGCACCGGCGTCGGCACCATGGTGGCGGAGGGCAAGGAGGTGCGCGAGTTCGACGGCGAGAAGTTCGTCATGGAGCGCGCCCTGCAGGCTGACCTGTCGATCGTGAAGGCCTGGAAGGGCGATGCGGAAGGCAACCTGATCTACCGGATGACCGCGCGGAACTTCAACGCGCCGATGGCGATGGCCGGCAAGGTGACGGTGGCGGAGGTCGAGGAACTGGTGCCCACCGGCAGCCTGGACCCCGACCAGATCCACACCCCCGGCATCTTCGTGCAGCGGATCATCGCCTGCGACGGCTACAAGAAACAGATCGAGCAGCGCACGACCCGCCCCAAGGCTGCATAGCCCGGCGGGGCGATTGGGGCCGCTCCGGCGGCCATGCTAGGATTTTCCCGAATGCGCCGGGCGCCCCGACAGGCACCGCCCGGCAGACAGGCACAGGAGAGCGCCATGCCCTGGACCCGCGACGAGATGGCCGCCCGCGCCGCGCAGGAGCTCGGAGACGGCTTCTACGTGAATCTCGGGATCGGCATCCCGACCCTGGTGGCAAACCACATCCCCGCCGGGATGGAGGTCACCCTGCACAGCGAGAACGGCATGCTGGGCATCGGCCCCTACCCCTATGAGGGGGAGGAGGATCCCGACCTGATCAACGCCGGCAAGCAGACCGTCACCGCGCTGGACAAGAGTTCCTATTTCGACAGCGCCACCTCCTTCGCGATGATCCGCGGCGGCCATATCAACCTGGCCATCCTGGGCGCGATGGAGGTGTCGGAGAAGGGCGACCTGGCGAACTGGATGGTGCCCGGCAAGCTGGTGAAGGGCATGGGCGGCGCCATGGACCTGGTCGCCGGCGTGCAGCGGGTGGTGGTGGTGATGGACCACAACGCCAAGGACGGCAGCAAGAAGTTCCTGAAGTCCTGCACCCTGCCGCTGACCGGCACCGGGGTGGTCGACATGCTGATCACCGACCTGGGCGTGTTCGACATCAACCGCGGCGCCACCCCGGCGGCCTTGCGCGAACTGGCCCCCGGCGTCACCGCCGACGAGGTGCGCGAACGCACCGAGGCGAGCTTCCAGGTCGCGCTGGACAAGGCGGCGTAGGGAGCGGCGTACGGCGGCGATCTCCACCTTTGCCGTCATCCCCGGGCTTGACCCGGGGATCGTGACGGGCCCGTGACGCTGCAGGGCGGCGCTACGTCAACGCCGGCGCTGGGATCCTCGGGTCAAGCCCGAGGATGACGGGGAGGTTGGGCAATGGCGCCCATCAAAGCCCGTGGCCCTGCCAGTCCTCGGCCAGCAGGGCCCAGCGCTCATGGTCGCGCCAGGCGCCATCGATGCGCATGAAGCGCGGCGAGAAGCCCTCCCGCCGGAAGCCCAAGGCCGCGACCAGGGCCAGCGAGCGCTCGTTGTCGGGCTGGATGTTCGCCTCCACCCGGTGCAGGTCCAGGTCGCCGAAGGCATAGGCCAGGACGCAGGCCACCGCCTCCCGGATATAGCCGCTGCCGCGGGCCTCGACCCGGCCGTAATAGCCGAGGCTGGCGGTGTCCATGCCGCGGCGGGTGATCTCGTTCAGGTTCACCACGCCCTGCAGCTGGCGATGCTCCCGGTCGACCACCAGGAAGCCCATGTCGCGCCCCGCCTCGACCCGTTCCAGGTATTGCTGGAAGGAGCGGGCGTTGTAGGGCGGCACCACCCATGGGCGGTAGAAATCCTTGTTGCTGAGGGTCAGCGCCAGCAGCGGCCCGGCATCCTCCCGGGTCGGGCGCACGAGCATCACCCGCGGCCCCTTCAGCCGCGCGCGGCTGGCATAGGAGCGGATCGGGGTGGTGCGGGTGGGCCTGCGAACCAGGGCCGGCGGGCGGGTGCTCATGGCGCGATCCTAGCACAGCTTCGGCTGCCGCAAGCGAAACGGGCATCGCCGTCAGGCGGCACGCTCCGCCGTCCCGCGCACCTTCTGGGCGGCTGGCGCCTCCGGCTCGGCATGGCCGGGCAGGGAGAGGCGGACCCGCAGGCCGCCGAGCGGCGAGTCTTCCAGGTGCAGGCCGCCATCGTAGATGCCCACAAGGTCGCGGACGATCGCCAGGCCGAGGCCGCTGCCCGGCACGCTTTCGTCCAGCCGGACGCCCCGGTCCAGCACTGCGTGCCGCTGCTCAAGCGACAGGCCGGGCCCGTCATCGTCGACCGTCACCATCAGCCGCGGCCGCTCCGCCGCCGCCGCACCATCCCCCGGTGCCTGGACCTGCAGGACAACGGTCACCCGTCCCCGCGCCCAGGTACAGGCATTGTCCAGGACGCAGCCGAGGGTCTCCGTCGCATCCTCGGCATCGCCATGGAACAGCCAGAGGCCGGGCGGCGCCTGCAGGTCGACCTGCAGGCCGGGCCGCGCATGCAGCTGGCCCATGGTCCGCACCAGTGCCGCCGCCACCTGGCCGAGATCGGCCCGCGCGCCCGGACGTTCCGCGCTGCCGGCGGCACGGGCGCGGGCCAGATGGCGGTCGATCTGGCGGCGCATGGCGAGGCATTGCTGCTCTACCAGGGCACCCAGTTCCGCCGCGCCGCCATCGCCCGGCCTGGCCTCCAGCCCCGTTGCGGCATTGGCCAGGATGGCGATCGGCGTCTTCAGGGCGTGCGCCAGATCGCCGGCCTGGGTGCGGGCGCGCCCGACCACGGCCTCGTTGTGGCCCAGCACGGCATTCAGGTCGTCCACCAGGGGCGCCACCTCCCCGGGCCAGCGTCCTTCCACCCGCGGCGCGGCGCCGCGGCGCAGGCGGCCGAGCGCGGCGCGCAGGCGGCGCAGCGGCGCCAGGCCGAACCAGACCTGCAGGCCGATCGCGGCCGCCAGTCCCAGGGCCAGGCCGATCAGGGCGGTGCCCAGCTGCCAGGCGAAGGCGTCCACCGCCTCCGGGATCGCCGCGCGGTCGACGCCGATCACGGCGAGCACCTCTTCCTCCACGTCGGGCAGGGCAACCCGCCGCCCGAGCAGCAGCAGGCTCTGCCCGGCCGGCCCTTCCACCCGCCATCGGGCGATTCCGTCTTCGTCTGCTGGCGGCAGGTCCAGCGGCAGGCTCTGGTCCCAGAGCGAGCGCGAGCGCACCGGCTGTCCGGGCAGCAGCTCCTCTGCTGCATCGGGGCCCGCTTCGGCGAAGGCGACCTGCCAGTAGCGGCCGGAATAGGGCTTCGCGAAGATGCGCCCGGTCACCCGGCCCTCGACCACCAGGTTCCCCCCATCGTCGACGCTCAGCGCCGCGATCAGGCGGTTCAGGTCGAACCGGGCGCGGGCGTCCAGGTCCGCCTCCAGATGGTTGCGGAACAGCGCGACCAGGCCGAACCAGGCGACGACCAGGACGATCGCGACCCAGGCCAGCGCCGAAACCGTCAGCCGCAGGCTGAGCGAGCGCAGGCGCAGCCGCTCCAGCAGCTTCATGCCTGGCCGCCCTCAGGTGCGGCCAGGCGGTAGCCCAGGCCACGCCGGGTCTCGATCAGGTCCTGGCCCAGCTTCTTGCGCAGCCGGCCGATGAAGACCTCGATGGTGTTGCTGTCGCGGTCGAAGTCCTGGGCATAGATATGCTCCGTCAGCTCGGCGCGGCTGATCACCTGGCCGGGATGGTGCATCAGGTAGGACAGGACCCGGTATTCCTGCGCGGTCAGGCTGACCGGCATGCCCTGCAGGGTGACGCTGCCCTGGCGGGTGTCCAGCCGCAGGTCGCCGCAGATCAGCTCCGGTTGCGACAGGCCCTTGGCCCGCCGGATCAGGGCCCGCAGCCGGGCCATCAGCTCCGCCATCTGGAACGGCTTGGCCAGATAGTCGTCGGCCCCGGCGTCGATGCCCTCGACCTTCTCGTGCCAGCGGTCGCGGGCGGTCAGGATCAGCACCGGCATGTCGCGGCCGGCGGCACGCCAGGCCCGCAGCACCGACAGGCCGTCGCGCAGCGGCAGACCGAGGTCCAGCACCACCGCGTCATAGGGTTCGGTCTCTCCCAGATGCTGCGCGTCCTCGCCATTGGCGACGCAGTCCGCGACATAGCCGGCCCCGTCGAGCGCCTTCAGCAGCTGGCGCCCCAGTTCCCGGTCGTCCTCCGCGATCAGTACCCGCATCGCCCCGTGGCTCCTGTTCCTTCTGCCCGCCGGTCCCGACGAGTCCCCGCTGCTACCGCGCCGGCGGCGGCGGCCGATAGGGCGGCTGGCCATGGCGAATCGCCGCGTCCAGGTTGCGGCCATGTGCGCCGACGAGGGCCGTGGTGCGGGCGTCATAGTGCAAGCGCAGCACCTGGCCGTCGGGGGCGAGCAGGTTGATCTCGTACAGCCAGCGCCCGTCCTTGCGCTCCAGCTCCACCTCCAGCACCTGGCCGATGAATTCGTACTGCACCCGATCGAGGATCGCCGGCAGGGGCAGGATCTCGCCCGCCTCCAGCGCCGCCCGCGCCTGGTCATGGTCGGCCGGACCGGCGGCCGCGGGCCCGACGGTCCAGAGCAGGCCGGCCAGCGCCCAGACCCCGAGCGCGGTGCCCGGCACCGCCCGGCGGCACAGGGACGCGCAGAGATGTTTCCAGCCTGACATGGTCCCAGGATAGTCGTTCATGCCGCTGAACGGCAGATGAACATCGCTCTCAGCTTCGGTTCAGTGCCCCGACGCCATCCTGCACCCCGATGCTGCAGGCCTTCCCCCAAGGCTTTCGAACTCGCGGCACCGACTGCCGGACTGCCCGGCAGAGCCATTTCAACAACGACCGCATCGGAGCGTTTCCATGACCCCCACCCGCAAGAGCAGCCTGGCGCGCGGCGCCGTCCTCACCGCCGCCGGCTTCGGCACTGCCGTCCTGCTGGCCGCCGCGGCGCCTGCCATGGCGAAAGGCGGCGACGATTTCGGCGAGAAGTGCGGCAGCACCGCCGACACCAGCTGGCAGCCGATCACCGCCGTCTCGCAGAAGCTGGAGAGCGAGGGCTATACCGACTTCCTGCGGATCGTCCGCAAGGACGGCTGCTACCAGGTGGTCGCCCGCAAGGACGAGGCGCGGCCGATGAAGCTCTGGCTGAACCCGGCGAGCCTGGAAGTCACCGGCTTCAGCAAGATCCCGCCGAAGCATCGCGGCTTCAAGGGAGGCAAGCGCCACGGCGACGGTCATCACGGAATGAAGGGCGAGATGAAGCGTGGCCCGGGCATGCAGGACGGCCGTCCGATGCCCGACGGCGACGCCCCGGCGCAGCCGCCGCAGCCGCAGGACAACTGAGCGGCATCGGCTGCCGGTCCGCGGGTCGTCCCGACCACCTCCCCCGTCCCACGGGACGGCCCGCGGCCGCACCGACCATAGTTGAGCTGGGGCGGCCCGCGGCCGCACCGGCATGCTCGAAGCTGCGGCGGCCCGCGGTCGCGCCGGTCGCTCAGCCGCGCAGCAGCAGCAGGTTCAGGCCGTTCAGCACCCGGTAGACCTTGTCGAACAGCGCCTTGAAGGTGAACCAGTCCATCCCCATCGCCGCTGCCAGCTGGTTCAGGTCGCGCCGGCCGTCGATCAGCGGCAGCAGCCGCTCCGCCCCCGCCGGCAGCGGCAGCGACAGCGGCAGCCCCGACAGGTCGGCCTTGAACATCCCCTTGCCCCGCGCGACCGCCCGCGCCAGGGCCGCCATGTCGATGCCGTTCGGCAGCGGCCGCACCGTGGGCCGCCCGGGCCGCGCGGCCGCTTCCGCCGCCCGCTCCGCCGGGGCGGCATAGACCACATGCACGCGGATATTGCCGGCCAGGTTCTCCGCCAGCGCCCAGCGTTCCGCCTGCGACAGCGCCGCGGCGCGCCCGATCAGCCCCCCGTCCTGCAGATAGGCCTCCGGCCGGTACTGCATCGGCACGATGAACTCCACCGGCGCCAGGCCGGCCCCGGACAGCAGCTCCAGCAGCTGCGGCACGTCATAGGCGCGGTCCCGCGGATGCAGCAGCAGGTCGAACAGCTTGCCGGCCGGCACCTCCTCTCCCTGCGCCTCGGGCAGATGGTCGTTCAGGAACGGGTTGCGCCGCAGCCAGTTGCTGTCCGGCAGGTCGCCCAGCAGGCGGCGGGCCAGGGCGACCCGGGCCGGCAGGTCGTCGTCGCCCGCCAGTGACCGCAGCGCCGCCTGCACGGGATAGACGCCGGTCCGGCCCAGCACGCCATAGACCATCAGGCCCATGCCGCCATCGGGCGCGAGCTGCGCCCGCAGCGCCGCCAGCCCCGCCGGCGGATCCTCCAGGTGATGCAGCACGCCGCAGCAGTCGACATAATCGTAAGGGCCGGGCGCCAGGTCGGCCACGTCGTGCAGCGGGCCCTGGACGAATCGCAGATTGGCCAGGCCGCGAACCTCGGAACGGGCGCGCGCGACCGCCTGGCTGGCGGCGGAGATGTCCAGATGCACCACCTCCGCCGGCACGCCCCGGTCGGCGAGCTGCTGCGCCAGCATGATGCAGCCGTCGCCGGTGCCGCCGCCGGCGAACAGCGCCCGGAACGGCTGTCGCCAGTCCCGCGCGCCGCCGAACAGATAGTGGTCGACCTCCGGCAGGTTGCTGGGCGAGCCGGTGATCAGGCGCCGGCGCTCGTCCTGCGGGTCGCGCGGCGGATAGGGATAGGCCTCGTACTGCGCCCGCACCGCGGCATCGCGCCGCGCCGCGCCCGGATCTTCCGTCATTTGCAGCGATCCGTTGCGGATTGCGCTTCTCCCCGGCTTAGGCGATATCCCGCCATCGCCCCCGCCGGGCCCCCGACGCGCGGCGGACAGGGACAAGGGATCCAGGAGGACAGGTGCGCGGCTATTTCGGTATCGGCGTCGAAGGGCTGAGCAAGGCGATGAACGCGGGCAACCTGTTCCGCACCGCCCATGCCTTCGGCGCCAGCTTCGTCTTCACGGTCAATGCCCGCTATTCGGTCACCAGCGGCAAGAGCGACACCAGCCGCACGCCGCTGCACGTGCCCTGGCATTCCTATGACAGCCCGGAGGCGCTGGCCCTGCCCGAGGGCTGCGAGCTTGTCGGCATCGAGTTCCTGGAGGAGGCGGCGGAGCTGCCGACCTTCCACCACCCGCAGCAGGCGGCCTATGTCCTGGGCCCGGAGCGCGGCAGCCTGTCGCCCGCCATGCTGGCGCGCTGCCGCCATGTGGTGCGGATCCCGACCCGGTTCTGCGTCAACCTGGGCACCGCCGGGGCGATCGTGATGTACGACCGGATGCTGACCCACGGCCGCTTCGCGGAGCGGCCGATTTCCAGCATCGCCGCGCCGGGCGAACGTGCGCCGCACGTGCATGGCGGCCCGCGGGTCCGCCGCCGGCTGCCCTGAGCGGCCCCGAAAGATCCCGCCGCCCGGCCTCACGGCTCTGCCCCGGTGCCGCCGCCGCCATCCGGTTCCGGCCCGGCCGGGCCTGCGAAATCCACCGCCTCACGCCTGAGGCGTGCGAGGGCCAGCCGCAGCCGCGACTTCACCGTGCCCAACGGCAGGTCGCGGCGATCGGCGATCTCGCGATGCGAGAGATCCTCGTAGAAGGCCAGCATGACAAGGTCCTGCTGCTCCTGAGGCAGGCCGGCGATGGCCGCCTTCAGGCGGACCCCTTCCTGCGCATCGCCCAGCGCCTCGTCCTGGCGCTTCGGCGGGTCAGGCACCAGCAGCGGGTCCTCCGGGTCGAATTCCGGGCGGTATTCCCGACGGTGCAGGTCGATTCGGCGGTTTCGCGCGATCGTGAACAGCCAGGTCGACGGCGAACTCTTCGCCGGATCGAAGCTGCCGGCCCGGCGCCAGACCGTCAGCATCACGTCCTGCACAAGTTCCTCCGCCGCCGCGTCGCTTGCGCCCAGGCGCATCAGATAGCCCTTCAGCCGCGGCGCGAAATGGGCGAACAGGCGCCCAAAGGCCGCACGGTCCTGCCGTTCGGCCACGGCGCGCAACATTTCGGCCTGTGCCTGGCGGTCCAGTTCGTCGGACGCAGCCCGTGTCTCGCTCATGCGGATGTTCTAGGCGATGCGGCCGGCCCTTGCCAGATGCCATGGCGCGGATGCCATGACATTGGCGGGCGCCTGTTCGCCCGGCCGGTCGCAACGGGCGACCGCCTGCAGGGTGGTAATCCGGCCGCGCGCCCGATATCTTCCGGCAATCCCTTGTCCCGGCACGCCCGTACCCTGTCCGATGCAGGTGTTGTCGGAACGTGCCGGCAGGGATGGCGGCAATCGGCGGCCAGCCGGGCCCGCCAGTGGTTCAAGACGATGCTCTCGGAGAGGCATCATGGGTGGAACGATGACGCTTGGTGTCGAGACGAAACGGCCTGCTCCCCCTGTCGCACGCGCTGCCGCGGGCCTGGCGGCCGGCCTGCTGCTCGCCGGCATGATTCTGGCCGGACCCGTCCTGGCCCAGCAGCCGGCGCCGAAGCGGCTCGGCAGCTTCCAGGACTGGACCGCCTACGAGTACCAGGAGGCGGGCGAGAAGGTCTGTTTCATCCTGTCGCGGCCGACCCGGAAGAACGGCGCGGAACGCAGCCGGGGCGACGCCTATGTGATGGTGACCTACCGCACGGCGGACAAGGTGCGCGACGAGGTCTCGGTGAATTTCGGCGCCACCCTGAAGGAGAAGAGCCAGGCACAGATGCAGATCGGTGGCACCAAGGTGCCGATGGTCACCGATCGCGACACCGCCTGGACCACCAATCCCGGCCAGGACAAGGTGGCGGTCGATGCCATGGTCCGCGGCGCCGACATGCAGATCAGCGCGGTGACCTCGAAGGGCACGCAGATCGACGATACCTATTCGCTGATGGGCGTCACCGCCGCCCGCAAGGCGATCACGGACGCCTGCCGCTAGGCGTCGCCCGATACCGAACCCCGCTGCGGGACGCCGCAGCCCTGCCCCCGGCATCCTGACGAGAAAGGGACCGGGGGGCTTGCGGCCGGACGCGGCCGCCCCAGATGGTTGCGCCATGACAATCGTTCCCGACATCCAGGTCCGTGCGGACCTGCCACCGGCGCCCGCAGGGCAGGGCCTGACCGATCTGGTCGGCCTGACCCGGCCCGAGCTGATGCAGGCACTGGCCGCCACTGTGGGCGCCGGCCAGCCGGACAAGTGGCTGCGCATGCGCGCCAACCAGCTGTGGCACTGGCTGTATTTCCGCGGCGCCACCAGCTTCGACGAGATGACCTCGATCTCCAAGGAGATGCGGTCCCGCCTGATGGAGCATTTCACCATCGGCCGGCCCGGCGCGAGCCAGACATTGCTGTCCAGCGACGGCACGCGGAAATGGCTGCTGCGCTTCGCCGACGGGCAGGAGGCGGAATGCGTCCACATCCCGGAGGAGGGTCGCGGCGCGCTCTGCATCTCCTCCCAGGTCGGCTGCATCCTGACCTGCCGGTTCTGCCATACCGGCACGCAGAAGCTGGTGCGCAACCTGACGGCGGGGGAGATCGTCGGCCAGATGCTGCTGGCGCGCGACACCCTGGACGAATGGCCCAGCCCGCGCGAGGGGCGGATGATCTCCAACATCGTCATGATGGGCATGGGCGAGCCGCTGTATAACTACGACAATGTCGCCCGCGCGCTGGAAATCGTGATGGACGGCGAGGGGATCTCGCTGTCGCGGCGGCGGATCACCCTGTCGACCGCCGGCGTGGTGCCGATGATGGAGCGCTGCGGGCGGGAGCTGGGTGTGAACCTGGCCGTCTCGCTGCATGCCGTCCGCGACGATATCCGCGACGAACTGGTGCCGATCAACCGGAAATATCCGATCGCCGAACTGCTGCAGGCCTGCCGCGACTATCCCGGTGCCAACAATGCGCGGCGCATCACCTTCGAATACGTGATGCTGCGCGACGTGAACGACAGCGTCGCGGACGCGAAGGAACTTGTGCGGCTGATCCGCGGGATCCCGGCCAAGGTGAACCTGATCCCGTTCAATCCCTGGCCCGGCGCGCCCTACGAATGCTCCACGGACGAGGCGATCCGCCGCTTCGCCAACGTGGTGCTGGACGCCGGCTATGCCTCGCCCGTGCGCACGCCGCGCGGCCGCGACATCATGGCCGCCTGCGGCCAGCTGAAATCCGCCAGCCAGCGCCTGTCGCGCCGGGAGCGGGAGGCGGCAGCCGCCAGCGCCTGACCGCAATCCGGTTGCGCGAGCGGCCCGCGGCAGGCTAGAAGCCGCCGCGGAACCGTTCCGACTGCGAGCTGAGGGGGATGAAGGGGATGACGCGTCCGCGCCGCGACGTGAAGAAGGTGGTGCTGGCCTATTCCGGCGGCCTGGACACCTCCGTGATCCTGAAATGGCTGCAGACCGAATATGGCTGCGAGGTCGTGACCTTCACCGCCGACCTGGGCCAGGGCGAGGAGCTGGGCCCGGCGCGCGAGAAGGCGGAGCGCGCCGGCGTGAAGCAGATCTTCATCGAGGACCTGCGCGAAACCTTCGTCGCCGACTATGTCTTCCCGATGTTCCGTGCCAATGCGCTGTACGAGGGGCTGTACCTGCTGGGCACCTCGATCGCGCGGCCGCTGATCGCCAAGCGCCAGATCGAGATCGCGGCCGAGACCGGCGCCGATGCGGTCGCCCATGGCGCCACCGGCAAGGGCAACGACCAGGTCCGCTTCGAGCTCAGCTATTACGCACTGAACCCGGAGATCAAGGTGATCGCGCCCTGGCGCGAATGGGAGCTGAATTCCCGCACCAAGCTGATCGCCTTCGCCGAGGCGCACCAGATCCAGATCGCCAAGGACAAGCGCGGCGAGGCGCCGTTCTCCGTCGACGCGAACCTGCTGCACATCTCCGCCGAGGGGAAGGTGCTGGAGGACCCCTGGGAGGAGGCGCCGGAATACGTCTATTCCCGCTCCGTCGCGCCGGAAGAGGCGCCGGACGAGCCGGAATACATCACTGTCGAGTTCGTGAAGGGCGATGCCGTCGCGGTGAACGGCGAGAAGCTCTCGCCGGCCGCCCTGCTGACAAAGCTGAACGAGCTGGGCGGGAAGCACGGCATCGGCCGGCTGGACCTGGTGGAGAACCGCTTCGTCGGCATGAAGAGCCGCGGCATCTACGAGACGCCGGGCGGCACCGTGCTGCTGGCGGCGCATCGCGGCATCGAGCAGCTGACCCTGGATCGTGGCGCGGCGCACCTGAAGGACGATCTGATGCCCCGCTATGCGGAGCTGATCTACAACGGCTTCTGGTTTTCGCCGGAGCGGGAGATGCTGCAGGCGCTGATCGACCGCAGCCAGGAACATGTCGAGGGCGAGGTGCGGCTGAAGCTGTACAAGGGCCGCGCCGACGTGGTCGGCCGCCGCTCGCCGAAATCGCTCTACTCGATGGCGCATGTCACCTTCGAGGAAGACGTGGTCTACGACCAGCGCGACGCCGAAGGCTTCATCAAGCTGAACGCCCTGCGCCTCCGCCTCGCCCAGCGCCGCGGGCGGAACTGAGGCGGGACATCCGTCGTGCCCGGCCTTGAGCCGGGCACCCATTCCGCCAGCCCTGCCGTCGCGCGGTACTCGTATGCACCTCTGCGCGGATGCCGACGTCTGCGGAATGGATGGTCGGCTCAAGGCCGGCCATGACGACGGGTGAAGACAGCCCCCTTCCCGCCACCACTCTCCCCGCGCTAGATTCAACCACAGCGGGTGGCGCGGCGAGGGGGAGACGATCATGGCGGAACAGGCCGAGGCGGCACCCGCGGCGGATCCGCTGGACGTGCTTGTGGTCGGCGCCGGCATTTCCGGCATCGGCGCGGCCTGGCACCTGAAGACGCAGTGCCCGGGCAAGACCTTCGCCGTGTTCGAGGCGCTGGACGGGATCGGCGGCACCTGGAAGATCCATACCTATCCCGGCATCCGCTCCGACAGCGACCTCTACACCTTCGGCTACCGCTTCAAGCCATGGACCGGGCCGCCGATCGCCACCGCCGACCAGATCCTGGCCTACATGAACGCGGTGATCGCGGAGAACGGCCTGGCGCCCTACCTGCATTTCCGCCACCGGATCCTGCAGGCCTCCTGGTCCTCCCGCGACCGGCTGTGGCGCGTGCGGGTGGACAGCCCGGACGGCGAACGGACGGTGCATGCCCGTTTCCTCTGGATGTGCCAGGGCTATTACGACCTGTCGAAGGGCCATACACCGGACTGGCCGGGCTTCGCCGATTTCGCGGGCATGGTGATCCACCCGCAGGACTGGCCGGCGGATGCGGATATCGACGGCAGGCGGGTGGTGGTGATCGGCTCCGGCGCGACGGCGGCAACCCTGGTGCCGGCGATCGCCGATCGCTGCGCCCATGTCACCATGCTGCAGCGCTCCCCCACCTATTTCGTCACCGGCCGCAATGCCAACGACCTGGCCGACGAGCTGCGCCGGCTGGAGATCGACGAGAGCTGGATCCACGAAATCATCCGCCGCAAGGTGCTGCGCGACCAGGCCGACTTCACCCGGCGGGCGGAAGCGGAGCCCGAAGCGGTGAAGAAGGAGTTGCTGATGGGCGTTCGCGCCTATCTGGGCAGGGATTTCGACATCGCCACCCATTTCACGCCGCGCTACCGGCCCTGGCAGCAGCGCATCGCCTTCATCCCCGACGGCGACCTGTTCCGCTGCGTCGCGGCGGGCAAGGCCAGTGTCGTCACCGACACCATCGAACGTTTCGAGCCGCAGGGCATACGCCTCGCCTCCGGCGACCGGCTGGAGGCCGATACGGTCGTGACGGCCACCGGCTTCAACCTGCGCTTCCTGGGCGACATTCCGTTCGACATCGACGGCGAGCCCGTGGCCTGGAACGAACGGCTGACCTATCGCGGGATGATGGTCGAGGATGTGCCGAACATGCTGTTCGTGTTCGGCTATTTCCGGGCCAGCTGGACCCTGCGGGTCGACCTGCTGGGCGACTTCGTAGCGCGGCTGCTGCGGCACATGGACGATATCGGCGCCGCCGAGATCCGCCCCGAGCCGCCCGCGGAGATGGCCGCCACCGAGCGCCTGCCCTGGATCGACGCGGAGAACTTCAACCCCGGCTACATGATGCGCGGCCAGGACCGGCTGCCCAGGCGCGGCCGCCAGCCGGACTGGCAGCACAACCAGGACTACTGGACGGAAAAGGACGAGATTCCCGCCATCGACCTGGACGGGCCCGGCCTGGTCTATCGCGACGCCGAGGGCCGGGTGCTGGGCAAGGACGCGGCAGCGGCCTGACCGACCTTCCGGCGGCCCCCCTGCCCTATGCCGCGTCCGGAACCTGCAGGCCGGCGCGGCGACAGGCGGCGTCCAGGGTATTGGCCAGCAGCACCGCGATGGTCATCGGCCCGACCCCGCCGGGCACCGGCGTGATCGCGCCGGCGCGCTGGACCGCGCTGTCATAGTGGACATCGCCGACCAGGCGCGTCTTCTGCGGGTCGTCGGGATTCGGCACCCGGTTCACGCCGACATCGATCACGGTGGCGCCGGGCTTGATCCAGTCGCCCTGGATCATTTCCGGCCGGCCGACGGCGGCGACGAGAATATCGGCGGTGCGGCACAGGACAGGCAGGCTGCGGGTGCGCGAATGGGCGATGGTCACCGTTGCATTGGCGGCCAGCAGCAGCTGCGCCATCGGCTTGCCGACGATGTTCGAGCGCCCGACCACCACCGCATGCAGCCCCGACAGGTCGCCCAGCCGGTCGCGCAGCAGCATCATGCAGCCGCGCGGCGTGCAGGGCACGAAACCCGGTGTGCCCAGGCCCAGCCGGCCGACATTGACCGGGTGGAAGCCGTCGACATCCTTGTCCGGGTCGATCGCCAGGATCACCGCCTGCGACGCGATCTGCTCGGGCAGCGGCAGCTGCACCAGGATGCCGTCCACCCCGGGATCGGCATTCAGCCGCGCCACCTCCGCCAGCAGGTCGGCCTGGCCGGTATCTGCGGGCAGGCGGATCTCGATGCTCTCGAAGCCCGCCTCCTCGGCCGCGCGGTGCTTGTTGCGGACATAGACCTGGCTGGCCGGATCCTCCCCCACCAGCACCACCGCGAGGGCAGGCTTGCGCCCCGCCGCGGCGGTGAACGCCGCGACCTGCTCCGCCACCCTTGCCCGCAGGCCCGCTGCGAAGGCCTTGCCGTCGATTCGTTCCGCCGTCATCCGCACCTCGTCATCCTGCTGCCATTCCCGTACCGGCCGGTTCAGGGCGCCTCGGCATCAGCCAGACCCAGCCGCCGGGCGACTTCCGGCGCGGTCAGGCCGGCCGCCGGATCCAGGCGCCAGATCTTGTTGCGATCCGTTTCGCCCGACAGCAGGTCCAGGCTGCCCGGCGCCACCTTCAAGGCACGGGCCAGGAGCCGTCGGACGGCTGCATTGGCCTTCCCCTTCTCCGGCACGGCGGTGACCCGCACCAGCAGCGCGGCACATCCCCGTCCGTCGACCCGCAGACCTGCCACGGCATCGCCACTGGCCTTCGGCACCACCCGCACGGCAATGCGCAGTCCGTCGCCGCCGCCCGTCACCGGGCCGGTCACGGAATCTTCGGCCATGGCCTGTCGCGGGCGTTGCGTCGCCAGCCGTCCCCGGTCGCGCGCCTAGTAGCCGATCGGCGCAGGCGCGAAGACCTCCCACAGCAGCTTCTGCACGAAATAGAGCAGCAGGATCAGCACGATCGGCGAGATGTCGATGCCGCCCAGGTTGGGCAGCACCGACCGGATCGGTCGCAGGACCGGTTCCGTGATCCGATAGAGGAAGTCGCCGATCATGTAGATCACGCGATTGTTGGTATTGATGACGTTGAACGCCACCAGCCAGCTGAGAATCGCCGAGGCGATGAGCAGCCAGATATAGATCTCGATGATCGTGCTGATCAGACTTAGTAGCGCGTACATGCGTCGGCCGGACCCTTCCCGCTGCCGGCACGGGCCGGAATGGCCGCGGACCGATTGGCAACCTGTCGCAGAAATAAAGGCAGTTGCCCTGCGCAAGCAAGCCCGGCTGCCGAACCGCACCGACGGCAGGACGGTCGCCCCCACCGCCGCACATGATAGCGCTTGACAGGGCCAGGGCTGCCCGCCCATATTCCTCGCCGCTTCGCGCCGCGGTCTTCCTTCCTTGAAGGGGGGCTGCGGCGTCCCCATTTCTGACCCCGGCTGTCGGGCCGAAAGGCCACCTGAACGGACGGTATCGGCGGTCGGAACGGGAACCAGAAGCCATCCCAGCCTTCCATACCTGCATCGCGCCGCCGGCGCGGAGCGCAGGCCGGTCGGGGCCGTAGCTCAGTTGGGAGAGCGCGTCGTTCGCAATGACGAGGTCAGGGGTTCGATTCCCCTCGGCTCCACCATTTTCCCCCTGTTTCCTGTCTTTGCCCTGTTTCCTGTCTTTGCCCTGTTTCCTGTCTTTGCCCTGTTTCCTGTCTTTGCCCTGTTTCCGGGGCGTTCATTCCCCACCGATCGTTGACTTCCATCTGCGCCGTCGCACCGTCTCCGGGGCGACTTCGTCCCGACACCGCGCATGAAAGGCAGCCGACATGATCAAGGTCCACCATCTGGGCATTTCGCAGTCCGAGCGCATCGTCTGGCTCTGCGAGGAACTGGAGCTGCCCTACGAGCTGGTGAAGTACGACCGCGATCCGGAGACCCGGCTGGCACCGGCCGCCTACAAGGCGCTGCACCCTTCCGGCATGGCGCCGGTGATCGAGGATGACGGGCTGGTGCTGGGCGAATCCGGCGCCATCGTGGACTACATTATCGCCCGTCATGGCGGCGGCCGGCTGGCGGTGCCCGCGGCGGCGCCGAACTTTCCCGACTACCTGTACTGGTATCACTTCGCCAACGGTTCGCTGGTGGCCAGCGGCATGTCCCTGCTGGTCGCCGGCATGCTGGGCGCCACGGCGGAGCAGCTCGGCCTGGTCGGCCGGCGCAGCGACACCGCCCACCAGATGCTGGAGGCACGGCTGGGGGAAGTGCCCTATCTGGCCGGTGCGGACTTCACCGCCGCCGACATCATGCTGGTCTTCGGCCTGACCACGATGCGGGTCTTCGTGCCGCGCGACCTGACGCCGTTCCCGAACATCCGCGCCTATCTGCAGCGCATCGGCGCGCGTCCGGCCTATGCCCGCGCCATGGCAAAAGGCGATCCGGGCTTCACCCCGCTACTCGTCTGAGGGCGGGTTGTCGCCGGGCCGGCCGGCGGCGTGGGACGACAGGGTGTCGACCAGCCGGGTGACGCTGTCGCGCAGCTGCACCACCTCTTCTGGCGTCAGACCCAGCCCGGCCCCCAGGGTCAGCGGCACATGTCGGGCGCGGGCGCGCAGGTCGCGGCCCTTCTGTGTCAGGTCGACCAGCACCCGGCGCTCGTCCTCCGCATCGCGGCGGCGGCCGACCAGGCCGGCCGCCTCCATGCGCTTCAGCAGAGGCGTCAGGGTGCCGCTGTCGAGGTGCAGGCGCGCGCCCAGGGTGCCGACGCTCTGCGGTGCGCCCTCCCACAGCACCAGCATCACCAGGTATTGCGGATAGGTCAGGCCGATTTCGGCCAGGACCGGCCGGTACAGCCGGGTCAGCAGGTTGGAGGCGGCGTAGAGCGGGAAGCAGACCTGCAGGTCCAGCTTCAGGAAATCCTCCTCCTCGTCCGCCATGCCGCCTCCATTTTCATTGCCGTGTCAGCGTGCCGCCACGTTCAGCGCGACATCGATATTACCTTTGACCGCGTTGGAATAGGGGCAGACGGAATGCGCGACCTGCACCAGCCGGTCGGCCGCGTCCTGATCGAGGCCGCCGATTTCGACGTCCAGCGCCACCGACAGGGTGAAGCCGCCGCTGCCGTTGGGCAGCAGGCCGACATCGGCGGTGACCGCTACATCGTCGTCCTTCAGGGGCAGCTTCTGCCCGCGGGCGACATGCAGCACCGCGTTCTCGAAACAGGCGGCATAGCCCGCGGCGAACAGCTGCTCCGGGTTCGTGGCACCGCCCTTGCCGCCCAGCGATACCGGCATCGCCAGGGACAGAGCCAGCAGGCCGTCCTCGCTCTTCACCGAACCGGCGCGACCACCGACCGCCATGACCCGGGTATTGTAGAGGCTGTTCATCGGTCTCTCCTGTCAGGGATGATCAACAGCCTCCTATTTAATTGCGTACAATTTAATTGCAAGCAATGACCCGTAAATCCTCCTTCCCGCCGGTCGCGGACGACCGGACCCGCCTGGTGGTGCTGGGCAGCCTTCCAGGCGATGCCTCCCTGCGGGCCGGGCGCTATTACGCCCATCCGCAGAACCAGTTCTGGCGGCTGATGGGGGCGGTGCTGGAGACCGAGCTGCAGGCGCTGGACTATCCGGACCGGCTGGCCGCCCTGCTGGCGCGCGGGGTCGGCCTCTGGGACGTGGCGGCGAGTGCCCGCCGCGAGGGCAGCAGCGATGCGGCGATCCGCGACCTGCAGGGCAACGACATCGCCGCCCTGCCCGACCGGCTGCCCGCCCTGCGGACGCTGGCCTTCAACGGCGGCACCGCGCACCGCCACGGCATGCGCCAGCTGGGCCCGGCGGCCGACCGGCTGGCCGCCATCGCCCTGCCCTCCTCCAGCCCGCTGCATACTGTGGGGCTTGCGGCGAAACTGCCGGCCTGGCTGGCCCTGCGCGCCTGGCTGGACTGAAGGCCGTCAGGCCCGGGCGGAGGTCAGGTCCGGGCGGCGATCACCGCGATCGGGCCGCCGCCATCCGGCCCCTGATGCTCCGCACCGCCGGAGACGAACAGCTCCGTCGTGCCGATCATCCCGGCCAGCACGCCGCCGACCAGGGCGCGGGCATGGCGGGTCGGGTTGATGTCGCTGTCGTCCCACATGATGTGGCGGGCGCCGCGGATGCCGCCGGCGCGCGGCGGCTCCGCCTTGGCGATCACGGCACGGATGCGGGCCCGGTCTTCCCCCGTCAGCTGGCCCCGGACCGGGGCGATGCCCAGGCGGTCCAGCACCTCGTGCATCGCGCCTGCGTCGATGCCGTCCTGCATCACGCCATGGGCGATCACCGCGTCGCCGCCCCAGCCGGTGCTGTTGCCGAGCACGATCAGTTCCGCATGGTCGATCTCGCTGCCGGCGGAGGTGCTGGCCCGTGCCGACCAGAGCCCGTGATCATGGTCGATCACGGCATCGGACAGCCCGTCTTCCGCCAGCTCTCCCAGGGCCACGGCAACGCCGAGGGCCGAGGCGCCGCGGGAGAAGCCCATCGAGGCGTAGGTGTCATCGGTACAGGTGTCGCGGCCGGCCTGCCGGGCGGCCTCGATCTTCGCCTGGGTCAGCAGCGGGCACTTGATCTGCACCAGGTGCACATCCTGCGGCCCGGCAATGGCGGCATCCGCCATCGCCCGGCGCACGGCACCGGCCGTCTCCCGCAGCTGCGCCATGCGCCCCAGCTCCCAGGGGGCGAAGGAGTGCGTCGTGGTCACGCCGATCGCCAGCGCCGCCCCGTCGGCGCCGGGCGGCGTGCCGTCCCGCCGCACGGCAATGACCAGGAAATGCGGCGACAGGCCGCCTTCGGTGCCGCCCGACATCACCATCGGCACATGGCCGGTCGCCGCCGGCGCCACGCCCAGGCGCGCCGCCAGCAGGCCCCGCAGCGCCATCGTCGCGTAGCCGCGGGTGAAGTCGTTGACGCAGCCATTGCCCTCCGTCTTCCCCAGCACGGCCACCACCTCCTCCGGCCGGATGCGGCCGGAATCGAACAGCGCCGCCACGCCGGAGGTGTCGGCGGGGTCGCGCATCGGCACCCGGAAGGTCAGGCAGGCGGGTTTCGGCATGGCTGGGTCCTTGCTGCAGGGCGGCGGCCGTTGCGCCAATGGGCATTGCGGCGGCCGGGGCGATTCCGGATCATGCCGGCATGCAGTCCCGACGCATGAGCCGACCGCGGGTCTTCGACTATATCGAGGCCGTGGCCCGGGCACGGTCGATCCGCCGGGCGGCGGAAGAGCTGAACACTGCCTCTTCCGCGGTGAACCGCATGATCCTGGACTATGAGCGCGAACTGGGCGCGCGCCTGTTCGAGCGCCATGCCCGCGGCGTGCGGCTGACCACGGCGGGCGAATATGTCCTGGCCCATATCCGGCGCACCGCCCATGACGAGGCGGCGCTGCGGGCCCAGATCGACGGCCTGCGCGGCATGCAGCGCGGCGAGGTCGCCATCGCCGCGGTGGAGGCCGCAGGCCCCTTCCTGGCCGCCGGGCTGGGTGCCTTCCACATGGAGCACCGGCTGATCTGCTACCGGGTCACCACCGCCGGCTCGGCCCAGGTGGTGGCAGCGGTTGAGCGGGAGGCGGCGGAGATCGGCCTTGCGCTGGCACCACCGCCGTCGCGCCTGGTCAACGTGCTGGCGAGCCGCCGGCACCGCCTGCATGCCTTCATGGCGGACGGACATCCGCTGGCCGACCGGCGCCGCCTGAAGCTGAGCGACTGCGTCGGCTTTCCGCTGGCGCTGGGCGATGCGGCGAGCGGCGGCCGCCGGGTCCTGGACCGGGCGTTCGAGGCGCTGCTGCTGGACAGCCGCCCCTTCCTGACATCCAACGCCTTCGCCCTGATGATCGAGACCACCCGTCATACCGACGCGATCTGCTTCCAGTTCCTGCCCGACG
This sequence comes from Marinibaculum pumilum, assembly GCF_042646425.1. Lineage (NCBI taxonomy): Bacteria > Pseudomonadati > Pseudomonadota > Alphaproteobacteria > Rhodospirillales > Rhodospirillaceae > Marinibaculum > Marinibaculum pumilum. The sequence continues at coordinate 85,164 of NZ_JBHRTR010000028.1, read as the reverse complement.
GCACCGATCCCGCACCGGCCCCGGACGGCGGCCTGCGCGCCGTGCCGGTGGAGGATGGCCGCCTGTCCCCGGTGGACCTGGCCCTGATCGTCCATGCGCGGCGTGCCCTGGCGCCGGCCGCCGCGCTGCTGGCCGACCGCCTGTCGGCCGGCCTGCGTGACGCGGCTACCGGCTGACCGCGGCGGCCGGTCACGCGGTGACAGGGTCCAGCCCGTAGGTCTTGCGCTGCATCTGCACCAGATGCTCGCCCGCGGTGCAGGGGTCGAAGCGCAGACCGTCGCCGATGCAGCCGTCCAGGATGTCGATCCTGGCGAAATGGCTCGGCTCGCCGAAGAAGATGATCGAATAGCGGTCGCGGCCGCCGGTATCGACCCGTACCCGGTGCATCGTCGACCGGTACAGGCCGTTGGTCATGCGGGTGATCATGTCGCCGATATTGACGACGAAGCTGCCGGGCAGCGGCGGTGCCGGCAGCCACCGCCCCGCCGCATCGCCGCTGTCGGGCGCCAGCACTTCCAGGCCGCCGACCTCATCCTGCAGCAGGAAGGTCAGCATCCCCCAGTCGGTATGGGCCCCGGCGCCCAGCTGGCCGGCCGCCTGCGCCGCGGTCGAGGGCGGGTAGTGCAGCAGCCGCAGGATCGACATCGGCTCGTCGTACATCGGATCGAAATGGTCCGCCGGCAGATCGAGTGCCATCGCCAGCAGCCGCATCATCTTCAGTTCCAGCGCCAGCAGTGCGTCGAAATAGGCCTGCATCTGCGGCTCGAAGCCCGGCAGGTCCGGCCACTGGTTGGGGCCGTAGTTGGGCACCCCGCGTGCGACGAAGGGATGGTCCGGACCCAGGTCGCGGGCCAGAAGGAAGCTTTCCTTCAGATCCGGCGGCGAGGCCGCGTCCAGGGTCTGGGCGCCCAGGCCCTCATAGCCGCGCATGCAGCCGGAATGGCGCAGGTGCAGCCGCTCCTTCGCCGCCTGCGGCTGGGCGAAGAAGCGCCGTGCCCAGTCGAGCTGCGCGGCGCAGAGGTCGGCCGGAATGCCGTGATTGACGATGTAGAAGAAGCCGGTGTCGCGGGCCACCCGGTCGAGCAGCCGGGCGATCCGCGCCGTACCCGCGGCATCGCCGGCGAGCAGCGGCGCCACGTCGATGACCGGGATCGCCGCCTGTTCCGTCGGCTCGTCTGGCATGTCGCACCCTCCTGCCGGCCCGGCGGCTGGACGCCGCCCTGCACCCGTTCCGGATGATCGCCGGCAGGGTGATGCCCCGCCAGAAGCAAAATGCGGCCTGGGCGATGCATTTCCGGCATCGCCCAGGCCGCGGCTTCGATCAGGCAGCGGTTTAGATCAGGCCGCGACCTCAGCCCCCGGTCTCAACCCGGGGAGCCGGGTTCCATCCGGCCGGGGTCCATCTGCCCGGGATCCAGACGCATCGGCGGGATCGCCTTCACGGTGCTGGCCTGCGGTCCGGCCGGGCTTTCGCCCTCCATCACCTCCAGTTCCACAGTCGCCTCTTCGGAGAGGTTGTCGAAGTCGGTGCCGACCACGCTGTTGCGGTGGAAATAGATTTCCCGCCCGTCGGTGGCGGCGATGAAGCCATGATCGGCAAACAGCCGTACCACGCGGCCCTGCAGCGGCCGGTTCAGGCTCTTCACCACGCCGCGCCGGCGACGGCCATATTCCTCCAGCTGCCGTTCCATCGCGTCGAAGGCGTCGCGGACCGCCAGCCCCGGCTTGAAATGGTCCTCCTGCGGACCCGGGTCATGGCTGACGACCAGTTCCTTCTCCGGCACCCGGACCTCGATCCGCACGTGATAGCCCAGGGCATGGGCCCGGCTTCGGTGCGGCACCTCAATCGCGACGCGGCAGCTCACGATCCGGTCGTGGAACCGGTGGAGCTTCGCCACCCGGTCGCGCACCTTCTGTTCAAGGGCCTCCGACTTCTCCAGGTTGTGGAAGGCGATCTCGAGGGGAACCTGCATCGCAGCACCTCCATGGACTGACTACGGACAGCGGACCGTGGTTCCGGACGGGCAGGCGGGCCCGTGGATCGGACGGCCCTATGGAGTCACATGGGGATGTCGGAGAACTGCCAACAGGGGTTGACGCCGCCGTCCGGCAGCCAGGGTCGCGGCTGGCTTCGAGCAAGGCAGAAACTGCGCCGATGCGGGTCAGCCGGCGCTGGTCCACCCAACGGGACGGCCCCGGCCAGCCGGCCGGCCGTTTGTGGCGGCGCTCTCACCCGCCAGGGCGGAGCGGATCGTGGCCTGCAGGACGTCGCGTTCGAACGGCTTGCCGACGCAGGCATCCATGCCGGCGGCGTAGTAATCCTCCACCTGATGGGCCATGACATTGGCGGTCAGCGCGACCACCGGCGTTCGCGCGGCGCCCCGCTCGGCCTCCCTGCGGCGCAGCGCCCGGGTGGCGTCGACGCCGTCCAGCACGGGCATGTGGACGTCCATCAGGACCAGGTCGAAGCCGCCCGCCTCCCAGGCCGCCAGGACCTTTTCGCCATCCTCCACGACCACGAGTTCGGCGCCGGTGGGGGCCAGCAGGGCCTGCAGGACCAGGGCATTGGTGTGGCTGTCCTCGCCGGCCAGGATGCGCACCGGCCGCACCGCGCCGTCGGCGGCGGGATCGGGCATCACCAGGCGCAGCGGCTGCGCGGGCGCAGCGCCGGTTTCGCGGGCCACGTCCGGCGCCCACTGCGCGGGAACCCAGAACGTGAAGCGGCTGCCTTCGCCCTCGCGGCTGTCGACCGCGATCTCGCCGCCCATCATCGTGACCAGCTGGCGGCAGATCGACAGGCCGAGCCCGGAGCCGCCGAAACGCCGGGTGGTGGTCGGGTCGGCCTGCTCGAAGGCCTGGAAGATATGCTCCAGCTTGTCAGGCGCGATCCCGATTCCGGTATCCGCCACCTCGAAACGAAGGATGGTCGATCCGTCCTCCCGGGCATCCGCATCGGAAGCTTCCGGGCCGGTCGCGTCGCACCAGGCCCGCACCGTCACCTCGCCGCTGCGGGTGAACTTCAGCGCGTTGGCCACCAGGTTCTGCAGGACTTGGCGCAGTCGGTTGGCGTCGGCAACGAAACGGCCGCGGGCCGAGGCATCGCAGGTGACCGAGAGGCGCAGCCCCTTGCGCCGCGCCTCGTCGGCATTGCCGGCCTCCAGCGCGCGCAGCAGCAGCGCCAGGTCGAAGGGGCGCGCATCCAGGGCCAGCTTGCCGGCCTCGATCCGGGACAGGTCGAGCACGTCGTCGATGATGTGCAGCAGTCCGTTGCCCGCCTCGCCGATCACCCGGACCATGCGCCGCTGCGCCGCCGACAGGCTGGTCTGCGCGAGGGCGGCGGCCATGCCCAGCACGCCGTTCAGCGGCGTCCGGATCTCGTGGCTCATATTCGCGAGGAAACGGCTCTTGGCCTCCGACGCCGCCAGGGCGTTCTGCGCCTCCTGCCGGTGGCGGTCCGCCAGCACGCGCAGTTCCTCCGCCTGCGCCGCGATATGGCGATGGCTCTCCTGCAGCGCCGCCTCGCTCTGCAGGCGGCGCAGAATCTCCGACCCGAATTGCAGGGTCATCACCCAGACGAACAGGAAGAAGATCGCGATCACGGCCGCCATCCAGAGATGGCCCGGCTGCGGATCGTGCAGGTAGTAGGCCAGCTGGCCCGCAAGGGTCGGCAGGGTGAAGGCGAACATCGCCGGCCGGTAGAGCGAAGAGGAGGCCGCCGCGCCGACGACCATCGTGGCGCCGATGATCGACGCGGAGGTCAGCGCCACGGTGCCGCTCTGCAGGTCGAAGGCGAAGGGCATCACGCCCCAGAGCAGGCCGGAGACCCCGGTCAGTGCCGCCGCCACGCGCCTGACCGCGGGCGCCGCCGTGCGTCCGCGCCGGATCGCCGCCAGGCATACGACCATCCGCACCAGGCCCGCCAGCAGGACCGCAGCGAACCAGAGCAGGGCGGCGTCGGGACTGGCCTGCGCCCAGACGATCGGCACCAGCAGGCCGCCGACGACGACCTGGAACGGTGCCGCGCGCAGGCTGTTGCCGACATAGATCCGCCAGCGCTGCGCGTCGGGATCCTGTCGCGCCCCGTCGGGCGACGGCGGCCCCTCCGCTGCGGTCCGGCCGCTCAAGGACGTTCCGCCCCGGCAGCCGGGCGGTCGCATGCCGCGCCACCCGACGGGAGCGCTGTGCGCAGCGCAGCCACCAGGCTGTCCCGGTCGATCGGCTTGGCGATCGTCGCGTCCATCCCGGCGGCGACATAGTCAGCCACCTGATGGGCCATCACATTGGCCGTAAGGGCGATCACCGGCACCCGCGGCCGCCCCGTCGCCGCCTCCCTTCGCCGCAGCTCCCGGGTCGCCTCCAGCCCGTCGAGCACGGGCATGCGCGCATCCATCAGCACGGCATCGTGCGGCGCGTCTCGGGCCCAGCCGCGCTCCCAGGCGTCGAGCAGTTCGGCGCCGTCGGCCACCAAGGTCAGTTCCGCGCCGGTCGACGCCAGCAGCGCGCGCAGCACCATCTGGTTGGTCAGGCTGTCCTCCGCCGCCAGGATCCGTGCGGGGCGGAGATCCGCCTCGTTTCCGGCGCCGGGTCCGGCCGGCCGTACAGGCACGACGAGGGTAGCACCGCCGCCGCCGTCGCGTGCCGCCGCCGGCGGCTCCGCCGGCGCGGGCGGCGCATCGATCCGGAACCGGAACAGCGAGCCGCTGCCGGGCGCACTCTCGACCTCGATCTGCCCGCCCATCATGCCGACCAGCTGGCGGCAGATCGCAAGCCCAAGTCCGGTGCCGCCGCGGCGCAGGTTCTCGCCGCCATCGACCTGCTCGAACAGTTCGAAGATGCGGTCCTGCTGGTCCCGCGGGATGCCGACGCCGCTGTCACGGACCTCGAACTGAAGCGGGTCGCCGGCGGTACCGGACGAGCGGGACACCGCGACCACGATCTCTCCCTGGCTGGTGAAGTTGAGCGCATTCGACAGCAGGTTGCGCAGCACCTGCCGCAGCCGCACGGGGTCGCCCGTGACCCTGCCGGCCAGTTCCGGCGGAAGGTCGAGCCGCATCGACAGGCCCTTGCGCCGCGCCGCAGCCGCATAGCTGGACATCACGCCCTCGAGCAGAATGCCCAGGTCGAAGGGCCGCCGCTCCAGGGTCAGCTTGCCGGCCTCGATCTTCGCCAGGTCCAGGATATCGTCGATCAGGCGCAGCAGTTCACGCCCGGACTGGTCGATCACCCCGACCATCTCCTGCTGCCGCAGCGACAGGGCGGTCTGGGTCAGGCCCGTCGCCATGCCGAGCACGCCGTTCAGCGGTGTGCGGATCTCGTGGCTCATGTTCGCCAGGAACTGGCTTTTCGCCCGCGACGCGGTCTCCGCCCGTTCCGCTTCGAGGCGGTAGCGATCGGCAAGGTCGGCCATGTCGGCCGCCTGCCGCTCGAGGCGCTGCAGCATCGCCCGCTCCGCGTCCTGGCTGCGAAGACGGCGCAGGATTTCCTTGCGGTAGCGGTCGGACATCGCCCAGCAGTAGAGGAACACCGTCGCGACGGCGAGGCCGAGCCAGGAATTTGCCAGCAGCTCCTGTTCCAGACTGAAGGCGATCTGCGCGACCACCACCGGCAGTGTGTAGGCCGCCAGCGCCCAGCGCGAGGGCGCGAGCGACAGCGCCCCGGTCACCACGACGCCGCCGCCGATGATGGTGAGCACGGTCAGTTCGGTGGTGTCGGCGGGCAGGGCGAACAGGTAGGGCAGGGCGCCCCAGCAGAAGCCGGTGAGGCCGGCCAGAACCGCGGTCGCGACCTCGAAGCCGACGCGGTCGGTATGTCCCCGCCGCAGGGCATGGATGCCGGCCGCGGCCCGCGCGAGGCTGGCCACGATCAGCACCGCCGCCCAGCCGATGATGACGTAGTAGGGGGTCGTCTGCCCGGCCAGGAGGCCGACGATGATGGCCCCCGGCACGTTGAAGACCGCGCCGCGGGACGAGGTCTCGGCAAGGGTCCGGCGCAGCTCCGCCCGGATCCGTTCCGGCGCGATGAAACCGGGATCCCTCCCGAAATCGTCGCGCCCGACGGCACCACCGGCCGGTACGGCAACCGGCCGATCGGCAAAGGCAGCGGTCCCGGACTCGCCCCCGGACTTGCCCCCGGACTTGCCGGTTTCGGTGGCCACCCCTGACATGCGTCTCCCTGCCGCAAGCGCGCGCTGCGCCGGGCAAGGGCAGCCCGACGGCCGGCAGGGGCAGTCTAACCGTTTGTGCCGCAGCGGACAGCCCGGTCGTCAGTCTCCTGAACGATCCTGCCCGTCGGTCGTCAGTGGCGGGGAGGGGCCGCGCGGCGCTCCGCCCTGATGCGGCTGCGGCAGGCTTCCATCTCTGCGAGGTCGCCCGATTCCAGACAGGCCATGACCCGTGCATTCTGGCGGCGCTGCGCCTCCAGCCGGGTCAGGGCATGGCCGAGCGAATCGTGCAGGCGGACGACCCGTCCTTCCAGGTCGGACATCGTCTGGCCCAGGTCGAGGACCGCCGCGTCGAGATCGCTGAGCGCCGTGATCAGCCGCTCGGTCTGCGGCCGCCATGCGCGACGTGCCCGGTACAGGCGGGCGATCGCCGGATCGATCGCGCCTGGCGCCGCGGGCGAGGGCACGCCCGGCCCGCCGACCGGCCGGACATCCTGGCCGGCGTGACGGGCCAGTCGGACTGCACGCCATTCGCTGAGGATGACCACGTTGCCGGCGTTCTGTCCTCGATCCTGCATCATGGTCCCTTTCGATTGCGCCCTGTTGCGCGGTGCGGCCCGGGGAAGCGCGCATTGCAGTGCAGCATGGCCGGGCCATGCGGCACAACCCCGCACGACACCCGGCGCCCGGCCTACGCCCAACGAATAACGGGCGGAGTCCCGGCTGGTTCCGGAGGCGACCGGGTCGGTGCCCGGCCGGTTCAGCGGCGCCGCAGGATCAGGACGCTTGCACTGAACAGGGCGAGGATCAGCAGGAGGCCCTGCACGATGTACTGCCAGTAGGTCGGCACGCCCATGATCGACAGCCCGTTGTTGATCACGCCGATCAGCAGCACGCCGACGAAGGTGCCCAGGATATGGAAGCGGCCCGGACGCAGGGTGGAGGCACCGATGAACACAGCAGCGAAGGCGTTCAGCAGATAGGTCTCCCCCACGCCCTGGGGACGGCCGGCCCCCAGATTGGCTGCCGCCACCAGGCCGCCCAGTGCTGCGCAGGCCGCCGAGATGCCCATGGCGATCAGCGCGTAGCGCTTCACCGCGATGCCGGACAGGCGCGCCGCCTCCTGGTTGCCGCCGATGGCATAGAGGTTGCGGCCGATCTGCGTATGCTCCAGGAACGCCCAGAGCAGCAGCAGCACCAGCAGCATCGCGATCACCGGATTGGGAATGCCAAGGGTGTATTCCTGGCCGATCGCCAGGAACTCCTTCGGGATGCCCGACAGAATCGTGCGCGACTTCGACAGGCCCAGCACCACGCCCGTGATCACCGACCCCATCGCCAATGTCTCGATGAAGGCGGATATCCCCAGATAGCTGACCAGGGTGCCGTTCAGCACGCCGATCGCCGTGGCTGCCGCGAGCACAAGCAGAACTGCAAGATAGGGGTCGATCTGCGGGCCGTTCCGGAACACGAGCACCGTCGCCAGCCAGCCGCCGAGGGTCGCCATCGCGGCGATCGAAAGGTCGAACAGGCCCATCACCAGGCAGACCGTCAGCCCCAGCGCGATGATGCCCAGGATCGAGACCTGGTTCAGGATGTTGAGGAAGTTGCCGACGGTGGGGAACACGCTGGGCCGGCCGATGGTGAAGATCACCAGCAGCAGGATCAGCGAGGCCAGGGTGCCGTAGCGCGCCAGCCAGTTCAGCCAGTCGAAACCCGGCTTCGCCGCGCCGCCGGCGCCATCCGCAGCGGCGCCTGCGGTCCCGTCATTCCGGGCCATCCTGCCCCCCTGCCGCCAGATGCATGATGGCCGTTTCAGTCATGTTCGCTCCGGTCAGTTCGCCGACGATGCGGCCGTCGTGGAACACCAGCACGCGGTGGCAGACGCGCGGGAATTCCTCCACCTCGGTAGAGGTGAAGAGCACCGCGGTGCCGTCGTCGGCGATCCGTCTGGTCAGGTCGTAGATTTCCGCCTTCGCGCCGACATCGACGGCGGCGGTGGGCGAGTTCAGCAGGTAGACCCGCGCGCCATGGGCAAACCAGCGCCCCAGCACGGCCTTCTGCTGGTTGCCGCCGGACAGGCTGTCGATCTTCGCCTCCAGCCCGGCCATCTTCACGTTCAGGTCGCGGGCGGTCGCGGTTGCCATCTCGCGCTCGCGGCCGCGATGGACGAAGCGGAAGACCGGGTCCGTCACCATCCGCGCCAGGCTCGGCAGGCTGATATTCTCCCGCACGCTGAAGCCCGGGAACAGGGCCTCCTTGTGGCGGTCCTTCGGCACCAGGGCGAAGCCGCCGCGCAGCGCCCGCCGCGGATCGCCCAGGTCGACCGGCGCGCCGTCGATGCGCACCTCGCCCGTATGGGCCCGGGCCCGTCCGAACAGGACGTCGAAGACCTCCTCCGCGCCGCTGCCGGGCAGTCCGGCGATCCCCAGGATCTCGCCCGACCGGGCGGTGAAGTCGGCGCTTTCGATCCGGTCGGCGGAAAGCCCCGACACCTCCAGGATCGGATCGCCGAATAGCTTGCCGGCCTGGGCGACCTCTTCCGCCATCGCGTCGGAGCGACCGACGATGGCCTGCACCACCGCACGCCGGTCGATGGCGTCATGCGCCCAGCTGCCCGCAAAGCGCCCGTCGCGCAGCACCGTGATCCGGTCGGAGATGTCGAACACCTCGGCCAGCCGGTGGCTGACATAGAGGAAGCCGTGCCCCTCTTTCGCCAGGCGCCGCATATGGCCGAACAGGACATCCACCTCCTGCGGCACAAGGGCGGCCGTGGGCTCGTCGAGGATGATCACCTTCGCGTCGCTGGCGACCGCCTTGGCGATCGACACCATCGCCATCTCGTCGGGCCGCAGCTCCGCGACATTGGCCCGCGGGTCGACATCCAACAGCCCGACCCGTTCCAGATGCCGGCGGGCCTCCGCCTCGACCTCCTGCCAGTTCACGAAGATGCCGAGCCGCCGCGGCAGGTGTCCGCCGAGGATCAGGTTCTCCTGCACCGTCATGGTGGGAACCAGGTTGAAATGCTGATGCACCACGGCGATGCCGTGGCGGGTCGCGTCCTGCGGCGAGGCGATCTGCACCTCTTCCCCGGCCACCCGGATACTGCCTTCCGTGGGCCGATGCGCCCCTGTCACGCACTTGATCAGGGTCGACTTGCCCGCACCGTTCTCGCCCAGCAGGGCATGGATCTCGCCCACCCGAACCTCCAGATCCACATGATCCAGGGCAAGGGTGCCGGGGAACCGCTTGGTCAGGCCGCGGACCGCCAGAAGCGGCGGCGGACCGCCGCCGTCCGGGCCAGGGTCGGATCCTGCCGCGGCAGCGGCCGCGCTGTCGGAGGTTTCGGTCAAATCGTCACTCTGGTGCCGTAGAGATGCGTGCGGGATATGCGGACGCGGAAATTGCCGGCGGTGATGCGCGGACGTCGCGCGCGCAGGCGGGCGCGGCCCGAAACCGGCGGCGACGGGCCACCGCAACCGGCCCGGGCCAGCAAGGCCCGGGCCGTGACGGCGGCCCGCCGGTCCCGCAACCTGCCGCCTTACTGGATCTCTGCCGAGAACAGCGGGCAGGTCTTGAAGTCGGGCTTGTGGCCCGTGGACGGCACCGTCTGATCCAGGATCAGGCAGGGCTTCTTGTAGAGCACCCGCGCCGGGAACTTCTCCCCGTCGACGGCACGGCAGACCGTGTCGACCGCGGTGGTGCCCATGCCGCCCACGTCATAGGCAACGGTGAGCGCCAGGGTGTTGCCGTCGCGGATCAGGTCATAGGCCGGCGCGGCACCGTCCATGCTGACGACGAAGATCTCATCCTGCTTGTTGGCCTGCTCGATCGCCCGGACCGCGGCGACCGCGATCTCGTCCCAGCCGGTCCACACGGCGTCGATCTTCTCGCCCGACTGCAGCAGGTTGGTCATCTTGGCATAGACGTCATCGACCTGGCCGGGCACCTTCACCTCGACCTCCTCGACCTCCAGGTCGGGATAGCCCTCGACCACCGCATGGAAGCCGCGGTCGCGGTCCTGCAGGGCTGGCAGCACGTTCCAGTTGAACTTCACAACCTTGCCGCGACCGTCGATGCGGGCCACCATCTCCGAGGCGGCGATCACGCCGTCGGCAACGTTGTTGGAGCCGATATCGGCGGTGATGCCCGGCACCAGGCCGGAGAAGGTGGAGACGAAGGGGATGCCCGCCTCCTGCGCATTCTCGATCACGCCGCCCATCTGGTTGTTGTCGGACGCGACATTGATCAGGGCGTCGAAGCCGCGCTGGATATAGGTATTCGCCTGGTTGTTGGTCGCCACCTGATCGCCGTTGCCGTCGTAGGTTTCGACCTCCCAGCCCTTCGCCTTGGCCGCGGCCGTGGCGCTTTCCATCATCTCGGTGATGGTGGGCGAGGCGCCGTTGACGGAGAAGACGGCGACCTTCAGCGGGTCCGCGCAGGACTTCGCCAGGGCCATGCCGGCCGGCGCGGCGACGGCCAGACCGGCAGCCAGGGCGGTGGCCGCCACGGATCTTCCAAGCAGAGTACGACTGATCATGTTCGACTTTCCTCCCGTTTGCGCCCGTGTCCGCCAGCAGCTGCAATGCCGCCGGCCGGCCTTTCGGACCCGCCCGCCGGCATCATGGCCGGCCGGACATTTTCGCGGCCTGTGCCGCAGGTCTGCCTGACCCGTGAGGCGGTACCGGATGCGCCCGCCATGCTTGGCGCTTGCAGCGGGCGGGTTCCGCCTGCGATACTTTGCGTATCGTTCTGTAGAACGAGATTGTCATACAATCTTGTTCACGAGGCAAGCACCGGGCAGACCGCGACGGCCATGCGGTGGGCCTCCTGAAGGCATCGAAGAATGCCAAAGAAAATGCAGACGGGGCAGGCAGGGCGGCGTATGACCGGCAGAGCGGGCAACCGGCGGCTGCCGTGCAGGACGGAGCATTACCAGACGTGAGCAGCGAGACGGCAGGTGGCGCGCAGAAGATGCGCCGATCGGTACCCAGGACACGCGTGCCGAGCACGGCGGGCATGGAAGACGGCGCGGCCGGCCTGACGGCACCGCGCCGGCAGAGCAGCCCCGACCAGGTGGTCGACGCGATCATTCGCGGCATCATGCAGCGGCGCTATGTGCCGGGACAGCGGCTGGTGGAGGCCGACCTCACGCGTGAACTGAATGTCAGCCGCGGCACCATCCGGGAGGCCCTGAAGCGCCTGGCGGCGGAGAGCATCGTCCGCATCACCCCGCATCGCGGCGCCTATATCCGCGCCCTCACCCGGACGGAGGTGGACGAACTGCTGGTCTGCCTGGAGGTCCTGACCGGCCTCTCGGCACGGCTGGCGGCGGAAAATGTCGACAAGGGCGACAACCGCAGCCGGTTCCAGGCGGTCGCCGACGGCCTCGTCCGGTTCGAGGCAGTGGGCGAGGACCTGTATCGCAGCATCCGGCAGCGGGTGGACTTCTACAACGCGATGCTGGCGGTCGGCGGCAACCGGGAACTGGCGCGGATCATGCCGCTGCTGCAGATCCACCAGTTCCGCACCCAGTTCCACGCCTACCATTCCGGCAGCGACATGCAGAGCCACTTCGCCGAATATGCGGAGATCGTCGAAGGCATCCTGGCCGGCGACCCGAAGCGCGCGGAGCGCGCGATGAAGCGGCATATCCGCAATACCGGCCGCCGCATCCAGAGCCTGCCGGACTTCGCCTTCGCGCCGGAGGAGGGCAGCTGAGCGGCAACCGCCCTGCCCTGCGCTACAGGATCTCGTGGATGGTGTATTTCGGCCCCTTCTCCAGCCGGTCGCCCTGGCCGACGCAGACCATGCGGTTGAGCCAGGCATAGCCGGGCGCCGCCGTCTCGAACCAGGGCTGGATCCGGAAGTAGTAGTCGGCGGGCTCGACCCGCTCGCCGGCCGACATGCGCTTCATCACGTCGTCCGGCCCGTGCCGCATCCCGCGATAGGTCATGTAGATCAGCGCGCCGTCGTCGGTCTCCAAGGTCAGGCGCACGTCCAGAAGCAGCACGCCGTCGGGGCGGGTCAGCGCCCAGTCGGCACCGGAATGCGGCACGATCCGCCCCCGCAGCTTCGGCCCGGCGAAAGTGCCGCCATGGACGGTCACGATCTTGCGCCCCCCGGCCGGCGTCTGCGCCGACAGGTGCGGCGCATCCAGCCAGGCCTCCAGGTCCATCAGGAACCGGCTCTCCAGGGCGCGCGGCTGTTCCGTCATGGCTGTCCTCCCGTTTCCGTTTCTGTGCCGGCAGGCTACCATTGTCCAACAATCTTGTCCGGCAATACCGGACCGAAGGGGAGGATGACGGCATGACGATCCTGGTTACGGGCGGCACCAAGGGCATCGGCCTGGCGATCGCCAAGGCATTCGCGGAACCGGGCAAGCTGGTGGCGCTGAACTATCACGGTGACGATGCGGCGGCGGATGCGGCGCGCCGCGAGGTCGAGGCGCTGGGCGCCGACTGCCTGGTGGTGAAGGGCGATGTCGGCACGCCGGAAGGCGCCGCCGCCGTCGTGGCCGCCGTGGCCGATCGCGGCGCGGGACTGGATCAGCTGGTGCATTGCGCGGTCAAGGTCCTGCCGGCGCCGGTGCTGGAGGTCGACCCGGGCGCCTTCACCCGGGCAATCAACCTGAACGGCACCGCCATGCTCTACCTGGTGCAGGCCGCCCTGCCGCTGATGCGCCGCGGCGGCACGGTGTTCTTCCTGTCCAGCCGCGGCGGCAAGGTCGTCGTGCCGAACTATGCCGCCGTGGGCGTCGGCAAGGCGCTGGCGGAATGCCTGGTCCGCTACCTCGCGGCGGAACTGGCGCCGAAGGGAATCCGGGCGAACTGCGTCGCCCCCGGGATGGTGGACACCGCAGCGCTGCGAGAGGTGTTCGGCGACCAGACCGGCGGCCTGCTCGCCGACAATGCCGCGAAGAACCCGAGCGGACGCGGCATCCGGGACGAGGACTACACCGCCATGATCCGCTACCTGGCCAGCCCCGCGGCGGAGATGGTCCAGGGCCAGGTGATCTACATCAACGGCGGCCACAACCTCAGCGCCTGACCCGGCCGCGGCGCGGCCATTCCCGCTGCGCCGTCCCAAGGCTATCCTGCCAGAAGGCGCCGCGGACAGATGCGCCATCCATCTGGCTAATGTCCGCGTATACCGGAAGTGTCGAAGATGCAGGCTCGACACCACCGGCGGCGGCAGCGACCCGGGGATCAGCCCCGTGCTGCTCCGGCACGGCAGACGGGCGGATGGGGCGCAGGGAGGCAATGTCGGACGATCGGGTCCCGATCATCGAGGATCGCCACAGTGCCGGCGGCGGACACAGCCTGCCGCCCTGGCTGGTGCTGATCGTCGACGACGACGATTCCGTCCACCAGGCGACGCGCTTCGCGCTTGACGATTTCCGGTTCGAGAACCGCGGGCTTCACATCCTCAGCGCCTATTCCGCGGAAGAGGCGCGCGAGGTCATTTCCGATCATGCCGACGCCGCGGTCATCCTGCTCGACGTCGTGATGGAAAGCGAACATGTCGGCCTGGACCTGGTCCGCTGGATCCGGGACGAGCTGTCCAACAACCGGGTGCGGATCGTGCTGCGGACCGGTCAGCCCGGCTTCGCGCCGGAACTGCAGGTGGTCCGCGACTACGACATCAACGACTACAAGCAGAAAAGCGAGATGACCGCCGCCAGGCTGGTCACGACGGTCTATTCGGCGCTGCGCTCGTTCCGCGACATCGTCCGCCTGGAGCAGCAGGCCGATCGCCTGACCCGGGCGCTGAAGACGGCCGAGGATGCCAGCCGCGCCAAGACGGACTTCATCACCCATATGAGCCACGAGTTCCGCACCCCGCTGAACAGCATCATCGGGCTGTCGGAGGTGATCGCCACCGAGATGCTCGGGCCGGTCGCCACCACGAAATACAAGGAATATGCCTGGGACATCGTGACCTCGGGCCGTCGGCTTCAGATCCTGGTCGAGAGCGTGCTCGACCTTGCCGAGGACGGCGACCGGCAGTCGATGCACATCCAGACCTTCGACCTTCACGAACTGGTCAGCGAGTTCTTCGCACAGGAAAGCCGTGAGATCCCGCTGATGCGGGAGCGGGAGGATGCGGAGCAGAACGGGACGGTGGCGTCGAGCGGGCTGATGCTGCGTGCGGACCGCCACGCGGTGCTGACAATGCTGAAGCACCTGGTGTCGAACGCGCTCAACCACAACCCGTCGAGCTGTCGGGTCCGGGTCACCGCCCGCCAGCTGCAGGACGGGCGCCTGGTCCTCTCGGTCGTCGACGACGGTGTCGGCATCGACCCGGCGGTGATGAAGCGGCTGGGGGAGCCGTTCAACCTGCAGAGCAACCCCTATGTCTCGGGCCGCGGCGGGCTCGGGCTCGGCCTGCTCGCCACCAAGGCCCTGATCGAGCGCCATGGCGGCCGCATGGTGGTGGAAAGCGAGCGCGGCAAGGGCACCACCGTGCGCCTGCTGTTCCCGGCCGAAGGCCCGCCCGGCCAGAAGGACGGGTCCGGCAGGCGCCAATGACGCAGCGCGGTTGGCATAGGATCCGGACCGCCTGGCGGCGTGCCCGGCAGGTCGTGCTGGCCGCATCCCTGTCCCTGGCGTCGGGTCTGTCCCTCGCCGGCTGCGACGACGCGGAGCCGATCCGGATCGGCTTCATCGGCGGGCTGAGCGGCCGTTCCGCCGATATTGGCGAGGCGTCGCGGAACGCGGTGCAGCTCGCCCTGCAACAGGCCAACGCGGCCGGCGGCATCGACGGCAGGGAGATCGAGCTGATCGTCCGCGACGACCGCAACGATCCCGCCGTCGCAGCCGCCGCGGTGCGCGACCTGGAGGCCGCCGGCGTGGCGGCCATCATCGGACCGAACATCAGCGCCGTGGCCGAAGGCATGCTGCCGGTGATCGACGAGCTGGGCGTGATCACCATCTCGCCCACCATTTCGGCGCTGGAATTCGCCGGGCGGGATGACGACCTGTTCCGGATCAACCTCACCACCCGCGATAATGCCCGGATCTATGCCCGCCACTACGCCGAAGCCGGGATCGGGCAGGTCGCCGCCGCCATCGACGGCAACAACCGCGTCTTCTCGCAAAGCTGGCTGGACGAGTTCGCCACCGCCTTCGCGGAACTGGGCGGCAAGGTGGTGGCCACCGACATCTTCGACGCCAAGGATGCGCGCGGCTATTCCGACACGGCACAGCGACTGCTGGCGAGCGCACCGCAGGCGATCCTGCTGATCGCCAACAGCGTGGACACCGCGCAGCTGGTTCAGCAGATCCGCAAGCTGGACGGCGAGATCCTCCTGGTGGCCGCCGAATGGGCGGCGTCGGAACGGCTCCTGCAACTGGGCGGGAAGGCGATCGAGGGGCTGGAACTGGTCCAGTCCTACGACCGCAACGATCGCTCGACGCACTACACCGCGTTCCGCCAGGAATATCGCGAGCGCTTCCAGCAGGAACCCGGCTATTCCAGCATCGCCGCCTACGATGCGGTCACCGTGTTGCTGGCGGCCCTGCGAACCCCGGGCAACGGCCGCGACCTCAAGACGGTGCTTCTCGACCTGCCGCCCGTCACCGGATTGCAGCAACCCGTCAAGTTCGACCGCTACGGCGATGCGCAGCGGCGGGCCTTCTTCGTGGTGATCCGGGACGGCCGATTCGAGGCGTTATGAATCCGCCGCAGCCCCGCCGCAAGGCCGGAATCCGCCTTCGCACGTCGGTCAGCATGCTTCTGGTCGGTGTGATCCTGGTGACCCTGCTGGTCGTCGGCAGCGGGCTGCTGGGTTTCCTGCTGCCGCGGGTCGCTGCGGAGAACCGCGCCCTGGTCGGCCGGGCGGCAGCGGAGATGGCGGAGCGGGTGGAGGTCTTCCTGGAGAACGTAGAGGCCCGCGTGACCCTCGCCGGCGACCTGTACCAGGACCTGCACCCGGACGAACTCCCGGCCCTGCTGGACCGGGCTAGGCGGCCCAACCTATCCGCTCTCTACATCATCGATGCCGACGGCCGGCTGCTTGCCGCCAGCATCGAAGGCTATTCCGACGCCCGGCTCACGGAGCTGCGCGGCATCGACCTGTCGACCTACCCGTTCTTCAGGTCTGCGGCGCGCAGCGCCACGCCGCTGTGGAGCGACAAGCACATCTCCGCCGTCACCGGCGACGTCACCGTCGGCCTCTCGGCCCCGGCCGGCAAGACGGGCGGCGTGATCATCGCCGAGATGGCGATGGAAACCCTGCTGAGGATCAGCCGGGTCGCCAGCGAGAGCGGCAGCCTGGGCTACTGGATCCTGGACAGCAAGGGCGAGCTGGTGGCCGATACCGACCCGCGCGGCAGCGAACCGGTCAATCTCTATGGCCAGGAGATCGTGGCCGCCGGCCTGGAGGGACGCCGGCTGCCCGAAACGATGCGTTTCGGCGGCGACACCTACAACGTCTCCGCCGCCTATTCGCCCCAGCTGGGCTGGCTGTTCGTCAGCCGCATCCCCGCCGGCCTGGAGAACCCCAGGCTGCGGGAGATCGTCGGCATCCTGCTGGTCATGGTGGTCGGCTCCGTGCTGGTGGGCCTTCTGCTGGCGCCGCTCTGGGCCCAGCGGGTGGCCCGGCCGATCCGCCAGGTCGCCGGCAGCGCCTCGCGCATCGCCCGCGGCGCGGCGCCGGCGGACTGGCCGGGCAGCGGCATCACGGAGCTGAACCAGCTGTCCTTGGACCTGGCCACGATGTGGTCGGCAATCGCCCGCCGCGAGGAGGAGCTGCGCCGCCTGAACGAGGAACTGGAAAGCCGGGTGGCGCGGCGCACCGCGGAACTGCAGCAGAGCAATCGTGAACTGTCGCAGGCCTTGGTCACGGTGGAGCAGGCCAAGGACGAGCTGATCCAGTCGGAGCGGCTGGCCGCGCTCGGCCGTATGGTGGCCGGCATCGCCCACGAACTGAACACACCGCTGGGCAACGGCCGGGTCGCGGTCTCCGCGCTGTCGGACCGGCTGGCCCGTTTCGAGGCCAGCCTGGCGGAAGGGCTGCGCCGGTCGGAACTGGACGCCTTCATCGCCAGCGTCCGGACCAGTTCGGGGATCGCCGAGCACAACCTCAGGCGGGCGGCGGACCTGGTCGGCAGCTTCAAGCAGGTGGCCGCGGACCGCACCGCGTCGCGGCGGCGCAAGTTCCAGCTGCGCGAGGCCGTTGACGAGGTGTTCCTCACCATCAGCCCGGCGATGAAGCACCTGCAAGTCTCGCTGACTGCCCATGTCCCGGAATTCCTCTGGCTCGACAGCTATCCGGGTGAGCTGGGACAGGCGCTGACCAACCTGATCGAGAATGCGGTCGCACACGGCTTCAAGGACCGGGCGCACGGCTCCGTGGCGGTCACCGCCGACCTGGACGAGCGCGACCAGATCGTGCTGGAGGTCCGCGACGACGGGTGCGGGATGACGGAGGAGGTCGCCCGCAAGGCCTTCGACCCCTTCTTTACCACCGCGCTCGGCCAGGGTGGTACCGGCCTGGGCCTGTTCATCACCCACAACGCGGTCACCAACGTGCTTGGCGGGACGATCGGCCTGCACAGCCGGCCGGGTGCGGGAACCGCGTTCGAGCTGCGGATCCCGCGGGTCGCGCCGGCGCCGGAGGCGGAGGCGGAGAAAGGCGGTAGCGACGGGCCGCCGGCGACCGACATGCCGGCCCGTCCGGGCTGATGCGAAGCCGTCAGCCGGCGCGATCGCGCAGCGCAAGCAGGGAATAGACCGCCTCCACCAGGACCAGGGCATCGCCGAGCCCGATGCCGCCGGCATCGACATGGCCGATCCCGTCCACGAAATGGAGGTCCGCCCGCGACCGGCCGTCCGCGTCCCGCACCGCGGCCGCCAACGCCCGGCTCTCTCCCGCCGGTATGACGGGGTCGTTGCGGCCATGTACCAGGATCAGGCGGGGGCCTGGGCCGGTAAAGTCCCGGCGCGACAGGTCCAGAGCCTGCATCTCGGCGCGGATGCCGGCCGGCAGGGCGGCCAGCAGTGCCGGCGCGCGCGCCCGGTCGGTGTTCGACAGGAAGGCATGAACGGCCCGGCCATCCGCACCGAGCCGTGGCACCAGGTCGGCGATGCCCGCATCGGGCGTTGCCAGCCGCCGCCGCGCCATCTCCGCCAGCAGCGCGGCATCGGCGGGATCATCGACCCGATGGGCATTGGCCCGGAGGAACACCCACTTGCCGTAGCTGCCAGGTTGGCCCCGCACCCATTCCCCCGGCCGGCCGGACGCATCCGGGTCGGGCGGCACCGACTCGGCCAGGCGGTACCAGCCGGTGGTGAACCAGGTCGCCACGGCATCGGCGTCGTGATAGCCGCCGATGCCCACCAGCACGTCGACCTCCGCGGCGGCGCCGCGCCCTGCCGGCAGCGGTTCGTGGGCGGCCAGCATCGCCGGGCCGACGGCATAGGATATCGCCACCACGCCGAGGAAGGCCGGCCGGCGACCGGCCATCTGCCGCAGCGCGTCGGCGATGATCCGCGCATCCCCGGCCGAGAGGGTCATTCGCCGCAGGGCGGGAATCTCCGGCACCAGGACGCTGAAGCCCGCATTGGCGAGGGTGCCGGCGAACGCCACCAGGCGCGGATCGTCCCGCCCCCGGGGCGAGGCACCGGGCACCAGCACGAGGGCGGCCGCCGGCTGCCAGCCGTCCGGATGGTAGAGGTCCGCCTGGTGCGCCCGACCGTCCCGGGTGAAGGGATGCGCTGTCCGGACGACCCCGTCCGGCAGCCGGCCTGCCGATATGTCGGACAGCACCGAAACGGTCTGCATGCCGCGCCCTACGGCGCAGGAGGCGAGCGCGAGGACCGCGAGGACCGTCAGGGCGAGGCGGATGGGAGCGCCGCGACCCGGCCTGCAGGATGACCGCATCTCTTCGGTCGATATG
>NZ_JBHRTR010000028.1:39651-66019 GCF_042646425.1 Marinibaculum pumilum | reverse complement strand
CGGCCGCGCCCGGGACACTCCCGGGCGCGGCCGCCCCGATCCGTCGCGGACCGTGCCGCGGTGAAGGATCGTGCGATCAGCCCCGCGCCTCGGCACGCGCCAGGAACTCAGCGGGGATCACGCGGATCTCCACCCGGCGATTGTGCTCGGAACGGCTGGAGGTGGCCTCCTCGGGGTTCTGCTCGCCGAAATGCCTGGTGCGGATCCAGGTGTCGTCGATGCCGGTCCGGTTCAGAGCCTGCGCAACGGCAGACACCCGGCGCTCCGACAGCTGCTGGTTATAGCTGCGGTCGCCGACCTTGTCGGTGTAGCCGGTCAGCAGCACCATCGCGTCGCCGCTCTCGCGCTGCACGCGGGCGACGTCCCGGAGGACCTCGTCCGCCCCGCTGCGCACCTGCGCCTTGTCGAAGGCGAACTCGACCTCGCGCACCAGGATGGCATCGGCGGCGATGGCGGTCAGCTGGTCCGCGCCCGCTTCCGCGATCGCCACCTGAACCCGGCCGGCGGGCTGTTCGACGGCGACCGTATTGCCGACCTGGGCCGTCTGCATGCCGACCTCGGCGCCGCGCTCCTGATCGACGGAGACCTGTGCCCGCTCGGTGCTGACATCCACCTGTGCCCTGCGCTGGCTGACGGACACGCTGGGCTTGCCCTGCTGCACATCGACCTGCGGGGCGGCCTGGCTGACGGCGATCTCCGGCCGCGCCTGGGACACCTCGACCTCGGCACGGGCCTGCTCGACCTGCACCGCGGCCTCCTGCTGCTGCACGCTGACCTCGGGCTCGCGCTGGGTCACCTGCACCTGCGGCTTGGCCTCCTCGACCACGACGGTCGGCTTCGCCTGCGCCACGGTCACCTGCGGCTTGGCCTGCTCGACCACCACTTCCGGCTGCGGCTGCTGCACGGAGACCACCGGCTTCTGCTGCTCCACACGGATATTCGGCTCCGGCTGGACGATCTTCACCTCCGGCTTGAACTGCTTGATCTGCACCTTCGGCGCCGGCTGGTTGATCGCCACCTGCGGCTGGCTCTGCTGCACCGAGATCTCCGGTTCCGGCTGGGTCACCGTCACGTCCGGGGCCGGCTGCTGCACCGAGACCTGCGGCCTGGCGGCGTCGACCTGCACCTGCGCCTTGGGCTGCTGCACCTGCACCCGGGATTTCGGGGCGGCGACATTCACCTCGGCCTGCGGCTGGGTGACCTGCACCTCCGCGCTGCGCTGGCTGACCGCAACCTCGGTCGGCTCCTCCTCAACGGTGACGTCGGAGGCGCGCTGCTGCACGCCGACCTGGGCCGGCCTGGTCTGCACCTGGACCTCGGTGCGGGCGCCGGCCGCGCTGCCGGCCGTGGCGGCGACATAGCGCTGCTCGGTCGCCGCGATGCTCTGGGCGTCGGTAAAGCCGGCGATCGCCACGTCATTGTCCACGAGGTAACGCTGCATGCCGATCAGCACGGCGTAGCAATTGCCCTCGGCCGTTTCGGCGGCGCTGATCGCCTTCTGCGACATCGGCGCGATCGCGTCGCGGACCTGCGTCCATTCGCGGTGGCTCTTCACCTCGGCCAGGGCGCGCTGCACTTCGGCTGCGCAATCCTGTCCCTGGATCCGCGCGGCCTCGGACGTCTGCGCACCGCCCTGGGCGGTCAGGCCGACGACACCGATAAGGGCAGTCGTTACTGCGAGAAAAGAACGGTGGAACCTCATGAGCCCTCCTGCTTTGTCTTGGCTCTCCTGCCCGACCAACAGGACATCCGGATCCCCGTTCCGTATTTTTCTGCCTTCCCGCTACGCCTTATTTTCCCTCGGCTCAGGTGTATTTCGTGCGCAACAGAACAGCCCCGGTTTCTTTTGCGCTTGTCTGCCGTGGCCGGATCGCCCTGCCCGGCCGGACTCAGAGCCGCTCGACCAGGGTGGCATTGGCCATGCCGCCGCTCTCGCACATGGTCTGCAGGCCGAAGCGGCCGCCACTTTCTTCCAGCGCCGCGATCAGGCTGAGGGTCAGGCGCCCGCCGGAGGCGCCCACCGGATGGCCGAAGGCGATGGCACCGCCATCGACATTCACCCGCTCGGGATCGGCGCCGGTGCGCCTTTGCCAGGCCAGGACGACCGAGGCGAAGGCCTCGTTGACCTCGAAGCGGTCGATCTCGTCGATCCGCCGGCCGGCGCGGGCGAGCAGCTTCCCGGTCGCCGGGGTGACCCCGGTCAGCGCCAGCAGCGGGTCGTCACCGACCACCGCGAAATGGGTGACCGCGGCGCGGGGGGTCAGGCCCAGCCGCGCGGCCAGGCCTTCCTCCATTACCAGCAGCGCGGCGGCACCGTCGGTGACCTGGGAAGAACTGCCCGCAGTCACCGACCAGCGGATCTCCGGGAAGCGCCGCTCCGCCTGCGGATCGGCAAAGGCCGGCTTCAGGCCGCCCAGCCTGTCCAGGGTGGTGTCGTCGCGGATTCCTTCGTCACGGTCCACCACGATCGGTCCTTCGGCACCCGGCAGCTCGATCGGGACGAGGTCGCGGGCGAGGATGCCGCGGTCCCGCGCGGCCGCGGCCCGCTGGTGGGAGCGCAGGGCATAGGCGTCCATCGCGTCGCGGCCGATGTGCCAGCGGGCGGCTATCAGTTCGGCGGAGATGCCCTGATGCACCAGCCCCGCGTCATAGCGGCTGTGAAAGGCCGGGCCGAGATTGTCCTGGCCCAGCCGGTTCGACTTCATGCTGACCCGGCTCATCATCTCCACGCCGCCGGCCACGACGATGTCGTAGGCGCCGGCGATCACGCCCTGCGCGGCGAAGTGCAGCGCCTGCTCGGCGGAGCCGCACTTGCGGTCCAGGGTGACGCCGGGAACGGTTTCCGGAAAGCCGGCGGCGAGCCAGCCGTGGCGGCCGATATTGGCCGCCTGCTCGCCCACCTGCAGGACGCAGCCGGTGATCACATCCTCCACCTGCGCCGGATCGATGCCGGTGCGGCCGATCAGCGCCCGCAGGACCTGGGCATAAAGGTCGACCGGGTGCAGCGGGTTCAGCGCACCGCCGGCCCGGCCCCGGCCGAAGGGGGAGCGGACACCGTCGACGATGACGGCACGGCGTGCCATCAGGCGGCGTCCTTTCCGCCGCCGCGGCGCGCGCTGAAGGCGAAGTCCCCGGTCTCCAGTGACAGATAGGCGGCGCCGCTGCCGCGCATCAGTTCGTTGGCGAACTGCGCGGTCCCGCTGTCCAGGACCGGATAGGCACGTTCCACCGGGCCGGCGGCGCGCGCCTTGGCGATCTCGTGCGGCGGCACCAGGATCTGCAGCAGCAGTTCCTCGTCCGACAGATGCGCGCCGTATTCCTGCCGCAGCTCGTCCAGGCTGGGCTGCGCCGGCGGATCGTCACGGATCTCGCGGTAGCGCGGCGCATCCTCGATCCGGTTCAGCACCTCCGGGTCGATCGGCGCCACCGGCTGGCCGTAATGGCCGCAGGCATATTTGATCACCTCGTCGGGGATTACCCGGTAGCGCTCGCCCAGCACCACGTTCAGCACCGCCAGGGTGCCGACCAGCTGGCTGAACGGGGTCATCATGCCGGGATAGCCCAGCTCGCGGCGGACCCGGCCCGTCTCCTCCAGCACCGCGTCGAGCTTTTCCGGCATGCCGTGCTGCGCCAGCTGGTTCTTGAAGGTACCGGTCATGCCGCCGGGGATCTGGTGGTGATAGGCGGAGAGGTCGAACTCGTTCGGCACGCCGATCGGCAGGCCGGCGGTCTTCGCCACCTTCGTGAGATGCGCCTCCACCTCCGCCATCAGGCGGTCGTCCAGGCTGTCGGTATGGCCCAGCAGCCGGGTGTTGTGCCGCATGATCTGGGTCGACGGCATCGACGGGCCGTTGGCCAGCGGGTGGCTGGCGGTGTGCAGGATCGTCACCCCCTCCTTCACCGCCTCCAGATAGGCCCAGCTCGACAGGCCGGCGACGTTGTGGGAGTGCAGTTCGATCGGCTTGCCGTTCGCGTTCGCCTTGATGCTGCGCACCAGGCCGGGCACGCGCTCCGGCAGCAGGCAGCCGGCCGTGTCGTAGATCAGCAGGGTGTCGACGTCAGGGCTGGCGGCCAGCAGGCGCGCCTTCTCGCCGTAATATGCATCGGTGTGGACCGGCGAGTTGGAGAAGTTGATCGCAGCGGCGACCTCGGCGCCCGCCTCGTCCTTCGCCACCCGCGCCAGGCGGTGCATCTTGTCGATGTTGAACAGGACGTCGTAGATCCAGAAGCTGGAAATGCCGTGCCGGCAGAGCGAGCGGACCCAGAGGTCCATCAGCGCGTCCGGCGTGATCGCGAAGGTGACGCAGGCATTGGACCGCATGCCGGCGCGGATCCGGCTGTTCGGCATCGACGCGGTCAGCAGGTCCAGCCCGTCCCAGGGATACTCGTCGCAATACTTGATCAGCACCTCGAACATCGAGGAGCCGGTCAGGTCCACCACCCGGTAGCCGACCCGGTCGATCAGCGGCGTCACCGGCAGCGCCATGCCGGCCTTCATCCGCATCCCCCAGAGCGACTGCTGGCCGTCCCGCAGGGTCTGGTCGACGAACTCGATATGCGCCATCAGACGCCCTCCTTGCGGCTCAGGGTGAGGGAGAAGTCGGCGCCGGACAGCGAAACATGGGCGGCGCGGCTCTCCCCCATCAGGTCGCGTACCCGCGCCAGCACCGGGTCGCGCACCAGCGGATAGTCGCGGGCCACCGGCCCGGCGGCCTTCATCGCGTCGATATGCGGCGCGGCCACCAGGGCGCGCAGGATCAGTTCGTCATCGTCGATGGCGCCGAACTCGGCGCGGATCTCCTCCAGCCCCGGATCGGGCGGCGCGGTGCCGCGCACGTCGCGCGCCCTGGGATGGGCGTCGATGCGGTCCATCACCTCCGGGTCGATCGGCACCGGCGGCGCGCCGAACCAGCCATAGGCGTAGTGCAGCACCTCGTCGGGGATCGAGGCATAGCGCTTCCCGGTCAGCACGTTCATCAGCGCCAGGGTGCCGACCAGCTGCGAATAGGGGGTGGCGAGGCCGGGATAGCCCAGCTCCTGGCGCACCCGTGCCACCTCCTCCAGCAGCTGCGGCAGGCGCTCCTCCATGCCGTGCTCCTTCAGCTGGTTGCGGAAGGTGCCGGTCATGCCGCCCGGGATCTGATGCTGGTAGACGCCGAGGTCGTATTCGTTCGGCACGCCGAGCTGGAAGCCGGCGGCGCGGGCCACCGCCTCGAAATGGTCGGCGATCGGCGCCAGGACCGACGGATCGATGTCGTGGCTGTGGCCGGCATGGCGCAGATTGCCCAGGGTCATCTCCACCGACGGCATCGACGCGCCGTTGGCCAGCGGCCGCGCCGCGGTGTGGATCACCTCCACCCCGGCGGCGATCGCCTCCAGATAGACCAGGGGCGCCAAGCCGGTGACGTTGTGGGAATGGATCTCAAGCCCCTTGCCCAGACGGTCGGTCACCGCCTTCACCGCCGGCGCCAGGCTGCGCACCCGCTCCGGGGTCAGCAGGCCGGCCATGTCGTAGATCATCAACCGGTCGACATGCGGGCTGTCGGCCATCACCGCCGCCCGTTCCGCATAGTATTCGTCGGTATGGACGGGCGAGAGGCAGTACATCAGCCCCAGCACGATCTGGGCGTCGAATTCCTTCGCCACCTTGGCGCGGCGGTGCATCTTCGCGATGTTGCGGTCGGCATGCAGGGTGTCGTGGATCCAGAAGCTGCGCACGCCATGCACGCAGAGCCGCTTCACCCACAGGTCCATCAGCGCTTCCGGCGTCACCGACATCGAGATGATGCCGTGCGCCCGCAGGCCGCCGCGGATCGGCGTGTTCGGCATCGCCTGCACGATCAGGTCCAGCCCCTCCCAGGGATCCTCGCGGGCATGGCGGACCATCACCTCGAACATCGAGGAGCCGACCAGGTCGACCACCTCGTAGCCGGCGCGATCGATCAGCGGCGCCACCGGCAGGCACATGCCGGCCTGCATCCGCATGCCCCACAGCGACTGCTGCCCGTCGCGGATGGTCTGGTCGACAATGCGGACATGGCTCATGGGGTCGGGCCTTTCACCACATTGGCCGTCATCCTCGGGCCTGACCCGAGGATCCATTCCGCAATCGGCGAGGCGCGTCGCGGTTCGCGGAATGGATCCCGGCTCAAGGCCGGGATGACGTCTGGAGAACGCGGAACCATCCCCCTCACCGCTTCAAGTTCAGGCGGAAGTCGCCGGACGCGATCTCCAGGTTGCGGGCGGTGGCGGCGGTCATCAGCTTCGCGACCTTGTCCAGCACCGGGTCGTTGTAGCGGCGGAAGTCGCGGGCCGGCGCGCCCGCCGCCTTCATCTTGTCGATGAAGGGCTGTGCGATCAGCGACCGCAGCAGCAGGTCCTCGTCGGAGATGTCGCCGCCGAACTCCGCCTTCAGCTCCGCCACACTGCGCTGCGTCGGCTCGGTGCCACGCAGCTCCTTCGCCCGCGGCGTTGCCATGATGCGGTCCAGCAGGTCGCCGTCGATCGGCGCGACGGGCGCGCCGTAGTGGCCGCAGGCATATTGCACCACCTCGTCGGGGATGGTGCGGTAGCGCTCGCCGTTGATGACGTTCATCACCGCCAGGGTGCCGACCAGCTGGCTGAACGGGGTCGCCATGCCGGGATAGCCCATGTCGCGGCGCACCAGCGCGACCTCGCGCAGCACGTCGGGCAGGCGGTCGGCCATGCCCTGCTTCTCCAGCTGGTTGCGCAGGGTGCCGGTCATGCCGCCGGGAATCTGGTGCTCGAACAGGGCGATGTCGTATTCGTTCGGCACGCCGACGGGGAAGCCGGCGGCCTGCGCCACCTCCTCGAAGTTCTGCGCGATCGGCGCCAGCACGGAGGCATCGATGTCGTGGCTGTGCCCGCCCAGCTTCAGGTTGCGCAGGGTCACCTCGACCGACGGCAGCGAGGCGCCGTTGGCCAGCGGGCGGCTGCAGGTGTGGATGATGTCGATGCCGAGGCCGATCGCCTCCAGGTAGGTCAGCGGCGCGATGCCGATCGTGTTGTGGCAGTGGATCTCCAGCTCGCGGCCCGGACAGGCCGCCTGGATCGCCGGGATCAGGGTGCGGCAGCGGGCCGGGGTCAGGACGCCGGCCGTGTCGTAGAGGATCAGCCGGTCGACATCGCCGGAGCCGCCCAGCAGCTTCGCCTTCTCCGCATAGAAGGCATCGGTATGCACCGGGCTGTCGGTGAACATCAGCGCCGCCACGACCTGGGCGTCGAATTCTTTCGCGACCTTCGCCATGCGGTGGGTCTTGGCGATGTTCCAGTGCAGGACGTCGTAGATCCAGAAGCTGCGCACCCCGTGCCGGCACAGGGTGGCCACCCACAGATCCATCAGCGCGTCCGGCGTCACCGACATCGAGACGATGCCGGTGTTGCGGGTGCCGGCGCGGATCCGCGACCGCGGCATCGCCGCGGCGATCATGTCCAGGCCCGCCCAGGGATCCTCCTGCGCGTCGCGCACCATGATCTCGAACATCGAGGAGCCGACCAGGTCCACCGTGTCGTAGCCGGCGCGGTCGATCAGCGGCGCCACCGGCAGGCACATGCCGGCCTGCATCCGCATGCCCCACAGCGACTGCTGCCCGTCCCGCAGGGTCTGGTCGACGATCCGGACGTGACTCATGCGGCGGACTCCCGGGCGAGAAAGGCGTCCATGCCGACCGTCTCCAGCCAGCGGGTATGGACCCGGCCGGCGGCGAAGTCCGGATGGCGCAGGACGAAGGTGTGGAATTCCTGGTTGGTCGACAGGCCGTCGATGCGCAGCGCGTCCAGCGCCGCCAGCATCCTGGCGATGGCGTCGTCTCGGTCGGTCCCGTGCACCAGCAGCTTGCCGACCATGGAATCGTAGAACGGCGGCACCAGCGCGCCTTCCGCCAGGTAGGTGTCGAAGCGCACCGCCGGGTCCGCCGGCGCGGCGAATCCCTGCACCCGGCCGGGGGACGGGCGGAAGCCGTTCGCCGGGTCCTCGGCATTGATGCGGCATTCGATGGCATGGCCGTCCAGCGCGATATCCGCCTGCTCGAGGGTCA
This sequence comes from Marinibaculum pumilum, assembly GCF_042646425.1. Lineage (NCBI taxonomy): Bacteria > Pseudomonadati > Pseudomonadota > Alphaproteobacteria > Rhodospirillales > Rhodospirillaceae > Marinibaculum > Marinibaculum pumilum. Next base: position 57,962 of record NZ_JBHRTR010000028.1, on the reverse strand, counting down.
GGGGCTCGCCGCCGGCGATGCGCAGCTGCCAGGCGACCAGGTCCTGGCCGGTGATCAGCTCCGTCACCGGATGCTCGACCTGGATGCGGGCATTCACCTCGATGAAGAAGAACTCCGCCCGGTCGGCGTCGTACAGGAATTCCACCGTGCCGGCATTGGCATAGTCCAGGGTGGAGATCAGCTTGACCGCCGCCTGCTGGATCGCGGCCCGCACCTCCGGCGCAACGGTCGCGGCCGGCCCCTCCTCGATCACCTTCTGGTAGCGGCGCTGCACCGAGCAGTCGCGTTCGCCCAGGTGCAGCACCTTGCCGCGGCCGTCGGCCAGCACCTGCACCTCGATATGCCGTGCGTTGCGGATGAAGCGCTCGACATAGAGGGTGCCGTCGCCGAAGGCGGCGCGCGCCTCGGTGCTCGCGGTCTCGAAGGCTTCGTGCAGGGCGGGCTCGTCATCGGCGATCATCATGCCGCGGCCGCCGCCGCCGGCGGCCGCCTTCAGCAGCACCGGATAGCCGACCTCGGCGGCGACCTTCGCCGCTTCGGCGCTGCTTTCCACCGCCGCCGAGCCCGGCAGCAGCGGCACGCCGGCCGCTTTCGCCACCGCGCGGGCGGCCAGCTTGTCGCCCATCTGCTCGATCGTGTCCGGCGGCGGGCCGACGAAGGCGATGCCATGCTCGGCGCAGGCCCGCGCCAAAGCCGGCTTTTCCGACAGGAAGCCGTAGCCCGGGTGCAGGGCGTCGCAGCCGGTGCCGCGGGCCGCCTCCACCACCAGGCCGGGGTTCAGGTAGCTCTGCGCCGCCGGACCCGGCCCCAGCACGACGGTGCGGTCGGCCAGGCGGGCGCCCAGGCTGTCGCGGTCGGCGGCGGACGCCGCCAGCACCGTCTCGATCCCCAGCGCCTGCGCGGCACGGATCACCCGTACCGCGATCTCGCCGCGGTTCGCGACCAGCAGCCGCCGGATGCCTGCCATCGCGCTATCCCGCCTCAGACCGGGTCCAGGATGACCAGCACGGTGTCGTATTCGACCATCGTGCCGTCTTCGACGCAGATCGCGGCGACCCGCCCCTTGGCCTGCGCCTTCACCGGGGTGAACAGCTTCATCACCTCGATCAGGCAGACGGTGGTGTCCTCGTCGACCACGTCGCCGACCTGGACATAGGCCGGCGCGCCGGGCTTCGGCTGCTTCCAGAAGGTGCCCAGGTTCGGCGCCTTTACCGCAATCTGGCCTTCCTTCAGTGCGACATTCGCCGCCGCGGGGGCGGCCGTATCCGGCGCCGGCGCCGCCTTCGTCGTCGCAGCGGCCGGCGCCGCAGGTGAAGACGCTGCGTCCGGTGCGGGCGCTGCGGCCTGGGCCGCGAAGTTCGGATCGTTGGAAACGACGAGCTTCAGCCCGTCGACCTCGAGCCGCATCTCCGTCCAGTCCGACTTGTCGAACAGGCGCAGCAGGTTGCGGATATCGTCATGGCTGATCGTCACCGTCTCTCTCCGTCCCATGGCTCGAAGGCCTGCCCCGTCCGGGGCCTCATTCATCCGTCTGGTCGCCGCCGGCGCCGGCACCGGCGCTGTCGACCCCGCCATGCCGCGCGGCATGGGCCGCCAGCAGGGCCGGCAGGACCTGCGGCACCGCGATCAGCTCCACGCCCGCATCCACCGCCGCCTGGACGCCGGCATCGGTGCCGAACACGCCGCCCTTCGCCGCCCGCACGCCGCGCAGCAGCAGCGTCGCGGTCTCCGCGTCCTCGCCGCCGGGCTGGCCGTCCAGGTCCAGGGCATCCGCCGGCGCGGCATCCAGCGGGATGACCTGCATCCCGACTGCCTCCACCGCCCAGTCCTGCAGCTGCCGCAGATGCGTGTCTGCGCGGATGTCCGGCGCCTCGATCGCCAGCCGGCCGGCATAGATCCGCCCCTTGTCGCCATCGACCGTGATCTCGCGATCCTCCAGCCCGGCCAGGGCATCCGCGCCGCAGCCGACCACGCAGGGCACACCGAGCGCCCGGCTGACGACCGCGGCATGGGAGGTGGAGCCGCCCTGCGCGGTCACCACCGCCTTCGCCACGATCATGCCGTGCACGTCGTCGGGCGAAGTGCTGGGCCGCACCAGCACGACCTCCTGGTCCTGTTCGCTCAGTTCTTCCGCCCGGTCGGAATCGGTCACCACCAGGCCGGCGCCGACGCCGGGGCTCGCCGCCTCGCCGCTGCACAGCAGTTCGGCCTGCCCATCAGCGCCCGGCTTCAGGCGCGGCCGCAGCAGTTGCCGCACCTGCTCCGCGCTGATCCGGTCCAGCGCCTGGGCGGCGGTGATGCGGCCCTCATGCACCATGTCGACGGCGATGTTCACCGCCGCACGCGCCGCGCGCTTCGCCGACCGGCTCTGCAGCAGGAACAGGCGGCCGCGCTCCACCGTGAACTCGATGTCCTGGACGTCGCCGTTCTCGCGCTCCAGCACCGCGGCGGCCTGCAGCAGTTCCTCGTGCAGGGCCGGGTGATGATCCGCCATCGCGCTCAGTGGTTCCGGCGTATGGGCGCCGGAGACCACGTCCTCGCCCTGGGCACAGGCCAGGAACTCGCCATAGGGCTCGGCTGCGCCGGTCAGCGGATTGCGGCTGAACAGCACGCCGGTGCCGGATTCCTGGTCGGCATTGCCGAACACCATCGCCTGGATCGTCACAGCCGTGCCCAGGTCGTCGGGGATGCCATGATGGGCGCGGTAGCGCCGGGCGCGGCGACCGTCCCAGCTGTCGAACACGGCGCGGATCGCCGCCTCCAGCTGCACCCAGGGATCGTCCGGCACCTCCCGTCCGGCGGCCTTCGCCACCGCCGCGCGCCAGTCCGCCGGCGCGGCCGCCGGGTCGAGGTCGGGCACTGCCGCCTTCAGCACGATGCGGCCGTACATCTCCAGGAAACGGCGATGGGTGTCGCGGGCGAAGCGGGCATCGCCGGTCTCCGCCGCCAGCGCCGCCTCGGTCGCGTCGGAGATGCCGAGGTTCAGCACAGTGTCCATCATCCCCGGCATGCTGATCGCGGCACCCGACCGCACCGACAGCAGCAGCGCCTGCGGACCCTGGCCGAAGCGGCGGCCGGTCGCCGCCTCGATCTCCGCCAGCGCCCCGCGCACCGCGTCCATCAGGCCGTCCGGGAAGGCTTGCCCGGCGGCCAGGTAGGCGCGACAGCAGGCGGTGGTGATGACGAAGGCCGGCGGCACCGGCAGGCCCAGCGCCCGCATCCGGGCGATCGACCAGGCCTTGCCGCCGATCACCGAGCGGTCCGGCAGGCTGCCGCCATCCAGCGGCAGCAGCAGCGCCTCGGCCTCCCGTGTCATCACTTGCGTCCCCATATCCGGCTGGCTCCGCCGCGCCTATTCGTCGCGCTCGCGATCCAGGATCCGCAGCAGATCCTCGTGCAGCTCGAACCAGACGGTGTGGTAGGAATCGATCTTGGCGCCGGAGACCCAGGCGGTGTCGCCGCCCTCCACCTTGTCGAGCGCCGCTTCCAGCCGCTTCAGGTGGCAGCCCAGCCGCGGCAGCGCGCCGGCCATGTCCTTCAGCACCGGTTCGGCGCGTTCGTGCAGGTCGCCCAGCCGGTCGATCACCCCGGCATCGTAGTCGGCATCGGAATGGTCGTTGGGCACCTGCTCGCCGGCGACAGTCATCGTCTGCCAGTCGGTGATGATCTGCTTCAGGTCCCGGTTCACCGCCTCGAACCGGTCATAGGCGGCGGTGAAGTCCGCATTGCCGCGCAGTTCGGCATAGACCGTCGGATAGGCTTCCTTCAGCGCCGCCTGTCCCTTCGGGGTCAGCATGTAGGCGCCCTTGCCGCTGATCGCCTCGCCGGCGCCGACCGCCTCCTCGATCGCCGGGGCGACATCGCCCTCGCTCTCGCCGATCACCGACGCGACCGCTTCCGCGGTGCCGAACTTCTTGATGGCGAGGGCATGCATCGCCAGGAACTTGTCTGCCACGTCCGGTCGTCCTCCATCCCGTCTTTCCGCCTGCGCCACCGGCCCGCCCTGACAGATTGGGCCGGCCGCTCAGGCACCCTGTCCCGTCTGGTCCTGCAGCCGTTCCCGCACCTTGCGGCGCAGGATCTTGCCCGCCGCGCTCTTCGGCAGTTCCGGCCAGATCTCGATGCCGCGCGGCCGCTTGTAGCCGGCGAGCCGTTCCTTGGCGGCCGCCAGCACCGCGGCACCGTCCAGGCCGGGCCGGCCGGCGATCACCGCATGCACCCGGTCGCCCCATTTCTCGTCCGGCAGGCCGACCACGGCGGCCTCGGTCACTCCCTCGACCGCCAGCAGGGCGTCCTCCACCTCGCGCGGATAGACGTTGTAGCCGCCGGAAATCAGCAGGTCGTTCTTGCGGTCGATCAGGTAGAAGAAGCCGTCTTCGTCGGTGCGGCCAATATCGCCGGTATGCAGCCAGCCGTTGCGGAAGACCTTCGCCGTCTCCTCCGGCCGTTCCCAGTAATAGGCCATGGTCTGCAGGCCCCGGCAGACGATCTCCCCCGCCTCGCCCGGCGGCAGCGGCCGGTCGTCATCGTCCACCACGGCCGCCTCGACCAGGGTGTAGGGGCGGCCGGCAGAGCCGATCCGGTCATGCTCCTCCGGCTTCAGGCAGGTGATCACCATCGGGCTCTCCGCCTGGCCGTAGGTCTGCGCGAAGACCTGGCCGAACACCGCCATGCCGCGCTCCAGCAGCGCCGGCGCCATCGGCGCCGCGCCATAGCAGAGCCGCGAATAGTTGTGCTGCAGCCGGTCGATGCCGGGCTCCTCCAGGATCATCGACAGCATGGTCGGCACGATGAAGGTGGTGCTGGCCTGGCTGGCCTCCGACAGTTCCAGGAACCGGGCCGGGTCGAACTTCGGCATCACCAGAGCCTTCGCGCCGCGCAGCAGGTGCGGCAGGAAGAAGGCGCCGGAGGCATGGGCGATCGGTGCCGCATGCAGCATCGTCTGGCCCGCCCGGATGTCGGGCAGCAGGTCGATCATGAAGTTGGCGATTTCCGCCACCTCGCCGCGGGTGGTCAGGGTCACCGCCTTCGGCCGCCCGGTCGTGCCGCCGGTGAAGCCCAGCCGCAGCGGCGCCTCCATCTCCCGGTCGACGGCGCAGGGGGCCGGATCGGCATCGGCGATCAGCCGCGCCATCTCCTCCAGGCCGAAGGACATCTCCGCATCCAGCGCCACCGTATCGTCGTGCAGGACGGCGCGACAGCCGGCATAGTCCAGCTTGTAGGCATGGTCTTCCGGGGTGTCGCGGTGGTTGAGCGGCACCCGCACCAGCCCGGCCTTGGCCAGGCAGTAATAGGCAACCAGGCATTCGATGGAATTGGGCTGCAGCACCCCGACCCGGTCGCCGGGACGCAGGCCCTTCGCCAGCAGCGCATTGCCCAGCCGGTCGGTGGCCGCGTCGAACTCCGCAAAGGACATCACCCGTCCCTCGCATTCGAGCGCCGGGGCGTCGCCGAAGCGCTGCGCCGCCGTGCGGATCATCTGGCCGATCTGCATGTCCATCGTCCGTTTGCGGGCACCGTGCCGGTCGCCCGATTGTCGCTTGCAGCGAACATTCCGCACCGCCCCGCTCTCGCCCGAAAAAAGGCGGCCGGGACCCCGGACCTTGGTCCGGAATCCCGGCCAAGGGTCAGGCAAGCGGTTGCAGGAAGTCCGTCATGCGCATCCTCCGAGCCGGAGCCTCAGGCCTTGCGCAACTTCTCGACATCGGCGCGGTGCAGGCCCGCGCCCTTGTCCTTCAGGTTCCGCGACTGTGCCTGGGCGATGCGGTACATCTCGTCCACCTCCGGCTCGCCGGCGTGGTACTTCACCCAGGTCTCGTCGAAATGGATGAACGGCGCCTGGCAGAGCTTCGGCGTGAAGGCGCGCGCGGCCTTGTTGTACTCTTCCTGGGTCAGGTCGCCCTGGCTGGTCCGCCACTTCTTCGTCTTCGACGCCAGCACATGGCTGCCGGGATAGAGCGGGCCAGAGGTGCGCGTATAGTCGCCGGTCTCCAGGATCGCGTAGGGGATCGGCGTGTACATCCGCTTCGGCAGGTTGGAATGCTGCATCATGGTGTAGTCGTTGACCTGCTGGGTCGGCAGGCTGACCAGGCCGACCAGTTCGGTCAGGCAGTCGCGGCCGAATTCGTCGTTCAGCAGCGGGATGAAGCGCTTCGCCCGCTCGTCGATGTCGAACCAGTCGGACTGCTCGTAGACGCCGGCGATATGCGCCAGGTCCTTCGGGATGTTGTAGTAGACCAGCGCGCCGGCCTCGATCATCTCCGCCCGGCTCCAGGCGGCGATGCGCTTCCACAGCTTCGCCGTCGCCTCGGTGAAGATCTCCCGCAGGCGGTCGAACTCCGCCGCCAGTTCGTCGGCGCTGCCCATCGCCACCGGCAGCCGTCCCTCCGTCAGGTGGTCGGAGGTGTAGAGGCCGATATGGCAGATATTCTCCGCCCGGAACTCCGGCTCGGATTCGAAGCTGCCCCAGTCGTCCATCAGGTAGAAATGGGTGTCCTTCACCACCATCGGGATGGTGAGGTTGTTGTAGGGCACGTCGGCGGAAACGTCGTCCAGCCAGGGATAGTCGCACTCCGCCAGGTCCATGAAGTCGCGGACGATCAGCTCTTCGTTGTCGGCGAACTTGTAGGGTCCCTGGTTGCAGATGCCGATGCGGCATTCGCAGTGCGACAGGAACTGGAACTGCGACAGGGTCGCCATGAACTTGTTGGCCGCGGTGTGCAGCCGGTCGCCGTCTTTCACCGGGAACAGGTCGGCATGGAAGACCTGCAGCTGGTGTTCGGGGAGGATCTGGCTGCGATGGCCGAAGTCGCGGTTGGTGATGTGGCCGTCATTGCGGTGATAGCTCAGCTGGAATCGCTTCCAGAAGTCCATCACGTAGATCACGTCCTCGACCGCATCCTCGGGCCGCAGCAGGCCCATGTTGATCAGCCATTCCCTGCCCAGGTTGTAGAAGCCCGGCAGGGTCCAGCCCATGGTCAGGGTGTCGATCTTCGTCCCCATCTGGCGGGCGCGGTCGCCCAGCTGCTCCGCCGGCATCCGCGCCTCGATCTTCCGCAGCAGGGTGGGGTAGCGGTAGAAGGCGTTCAGGTAGGACAGCAGCATGTAGGACGGCACGGGAAACAGCTTCGATTCCTGCGTCGTGCGCGTCACGCAGAGCCAGTAGGTCTCGTCGGTCAGGGCCTGCAGCATGTTGTTGGTTTCCAACAGCTGCGCATAGGTCACGGAATTGCTCAGCATGGCCGGCGTCTCCTCCGGGAAGTCCAGGCGGCGTTCAGGGTCGGGCGCGTCGGGGGCGCAGCGGCGCCGTGCTCAGACGAGCTTCCAGATCTCCGCCGTCTTCTCGATGTTCTTCTGGTAGTCCTGGGCGGTCTTGGCCGGCGCGGAGACGTTCATCTCCAGCTTGTCGCCGTTCTTGATGCCCTGGATCTTGCAGTTCATCAGGCAGGGGATGCCGTATTCCCGGGTCAGGATGCCCAGATGGGAGCGGACCGTGCCGCCCATGCAGACCACGCCGGCGAAGCCTTCCAGCACGGGCGCGGTCAGGGTGCCGCCGGAATCGTCGATGACGGCGATCGTGCCCTCCGGCACGCCGTTCATCATCAGGTCCATCACGTCTTCGGAGGTATGGACGTAGCGGGCGGTGCCGACCAGGTTCTGCGGATATTTCACCACATTGTCGCCGACGCCGACCTGCTGCCTGCCGTCGACCACCTCGCCGGAGAACTCCGCCTCGTCCTGGCCGGACAGCGGCTTGTACTTGTCGGGCTCCTCCGCCGCGGAGATCGTGGCGGAGACCTCGTAGCGATAGCCGGTGGCGAGAACTTCCTTCTCGATCGCCACCATGTCGGCCTCGGTGATCAGGTCGTAGGACTTGTCGAAGACGAAGCTCGACCAGTCGCCGCCGGATTCGTCGAGCTTCTTCTGCACCAGCGCGCGGATGCGCTCATGGAACATCTTGGTGAGCGGGGTGGCTTCCGCCTCGCCATACTTGTTGGTGGCGAGCGCGATCTTCGCACCGGAACCGTTGGCTGCCATCTAGCGTCCCTCCCAGGTAGCGCCGGGGCGGTTCGTCCCGCCCTTTCCTTGATGACGGGATGCTAGGCGGCAGAGTCGGCCGCGTCAACCGACTGTCAAACAGCATTGTCGGACAATCCTGATGGATGAGGGACCGCCGCCGGTACCGGGCCATGGCCCGCGCCGGCGGCGGCGGATGCCCTCAGTCCAGGGTCGCCATGCCGCCACTGATCGGCAGCACCACGCCGGACAGCCAGGCGCCGGCGCGGGAAGTAAGGTAGATCACCCCGGCGGCGATATCCTCCGGCCGGCCTGCCCTGTGGCCGAGCGGCGAGGCGACCGCATCCATCGCCTCGGCATCGTCGAAATCGACCACGGCGGCCGTCATCTTCGACGGGAAGAAGCCCGGGGCGATGACGTTCACGCTGATATCCTCCGCCGCCAGGAACTTGCCCATATGCCGGGAGAGATGAATGATCCCCGCCTTGCTGGCGGAATAGGGATAGCTCTCCCAGCGCGGCACCTTCAGCCCGTCGATGGAGGCGATGTTGATCACCCGCGCCGGATCCTCGGCCGTCGCGGCGGCCCGCAGCGCCGGCAGCAGCAGCTTCGTCAGCTCGAACGGCGCGGTGACGTTCAGGTTCATCACCTTCTCGAACCCCTTGCGCGGGAAGCCGTCCAGCTTCGCGCCCCAGGTGGCGCCGGCATTGTTCACCAGGATGTGCAGCGGGCCGGCGGCGTTCAGTTCGTCGGCGACCTTCTGCAGCCCCTCTTCGCCCGACAGGTCGGCGGCGATCGCATGGGCGGTGCCGAGCGCGGACAGCTTCTCCGCCGCCGCCTTGATGTCCGCTTCCTTGCGCGAGCAGATCCAGACCTCGACCCCGGCGCGCACCAGTCCCTCGGCGATCATGTAGCCGATGCCGCCGGAACCGCCGGTGACCAGCGCCCGCTTGCCGCGCACGTCGAACAATGTCGCGATGTCCAATTTCTCTCCTCCCCGCGATGGTCGTCAGGTTGGCCGCTCCGGGCGACCGCGGCCGTCAGGGTAGCCCGCGATGAGGAACGTGAGCCATTCGCGCGGCGCAGGTCTGGCAACTGGCATTTGCCGCCGCGCCTGTGTCCCGATAGCCTTGAGCGATCGTTCAGGCCGCCCCGCGCGGCTGCCCCGTACCCATCCGGAGCGGCAGGGCACGAGCATGGCTCTGATAGAATTGCATGAGGTGACAGCGCCACTTGTCCTGCAGGGTCAGGCCTATTGGCGTTCGAAATGCCACAACGGACGCCTGCCTGGACGCGCCGATATCGTCCCCTCGGAGATCAAGTCCCTGCTGCCGCATGTCATCCTGAGCGAGGTGCTGCGCGATCCGTTCGACATACGCTTCCGCCTGGTTGGAACGAAGGTGGTGGAAATGAACAATGTCGACCTGACCGGCAAGCGGCTGAACCATGGTGTCACGCACCCCGGATGGCAGGACTACTGGCTGCGGATCTACACCGAGGTGGCGGAGACCGGCCGGCCGGCCTTCGGTGCGGACAGCTACGAATACCGGGACCGGGACCATGCCGCGATGCAATGGTGCCTGCTGCCGCTGGCAAGCGACGGCCGCACCGTCGACATGATCTTCGAGATCGAGGAACAAGACCCCGCGCCCCGGCCCGGCGACGGCCACCCCCTCCTGCACGCGGGCGCCTGATCCCGGATCACCTACCCGGCGGCGGCGAAATGCACTTTGCCGCCCTGCAGGAAGCAGGTCTTGGTAAACAGGCGCAGGTCGAGCGGGTTCGGCCGCCGCACATCACCCAGGTCCGGCAACGGTTTGGCGGCCGGGTCGTAGCGGCGGTCGATCTGCGAGACGAAGACCAGCACCGCCTCCCGCTCCGCGGCGAGGGCGCGCAGCCGGCGCATCTGGTCGGCCAGCGGCGGCGTGTCGCGCCGCTGGTCCAGCAGCTGCAGATAGTCGATCACGGCCAGGGTGCCGGGTGGGCAATCGGCCAGCCGTACCGCGACATGGTCGGCACAGATGCCGTCGTCCCCGTCGAAGGCGAACCGGTCGCCGAACCGCGCCGGATCGGCACCGAAGGCGGCGAAGCGCGCCGGCACCTCCCGCTCCGTATCCTCCAGCGAGAAATAGATGCCCCGATGCCCGGCCCGCATCGCCTGCGCGGCGAGTTCCAGGCTGAGCAGGGTCTTGCCCTGGCCCGGCCGGGCCGCCACCAGGACCAGGTCGCCGGGCGACAGGCGCGGATAGAGCCGCGCGGCCGGCGACCGGTCCGCGTGCCGGGCAGCCAGCAGGCTCCAGCTTCGGAACCCTTCCGCTGCAGCGGTCCGGTCCAGGGCCGCGTGCAGCGGGATGCCGTCACGGCGGGAGAGCTGCCGGGCCTGGCGTTTGAGGCGGTAGAGAGGTGCGGACAGCCGCAGAGGTGCGGACAGCTTCATCGGAGAACCCTCCTGTCTCGAGCCGTTCCCGCAATCCCTCCGCATGCGCAACGCTCGAACAGGCGGTTCGCTGGTCCCGATGCCCCGCAGTTCATCTGCTTTCCCGGTCGGAGGGGGGCGGCGCGGGCCGCGCCGGATCCCCATCCTAGCCGATTGCCGCCGCCCGCCAAATGTCCGACCGCAACACGGGCGGCCGTGGCAGCGCTGTTCAGCCGTCGCCGCGCAGCTTCCAGATGTCGGCGCGGCGCAGGCCGGCGCCCTTGCCCTTCAGGTTGCGCGAGCTCTCCTGCGCGATGCGGTACATCTCGTCCACCTGGGGGTCGTCGTAGTGGTACTTCACCCAGGTCTCGTCCAGGAAGCGGTAGGGCCGGCTGTGGAGCTTCGGGGTGAAGGCGCGGACCGCTTCGTTGTACTCCGCCTGGGTGAGGTCGCCGCGGCTGGTGCGCCATTTCTTCTTCTTGTCCGGCAGGACATGGTCGCCCGGATATATCGGCCCGACGGTGGGAACGTATTCGCCGGTGGCCAGCACCCCCATCGGCAGATGGGTCATCATCCGGGTCGGCTGGTTGGAGAACTTCATCATCGTATAGTCGTTCATCCGCTGCGACGGCGCCGTCAGCAGCACCACCAGCTCGCCCAGGATGTTGTTGGAATACTCGTCGTTCAGAAGCGGGATGAAGCGCTTCGCGCGCTCGTCCAGGTCGAACCAGTCGGACTGTTCGTAGACCCCGGCCAGGTGCGCCAGGTCCTTCGGGATCGAGTAGTAAACCATGGCGCCGGCCTCGATCATCTCCATCCGCGACCAGCCGGCGATCCGCTTCCACAGCTCCGCCATCGCCCGGCTGGCGATGTCGTTCAGCTTCTCGAACATCGCCGCCAGCGCCTCGGGGCTCTCCATCGCCACCGGCTGCCAGCCCTCGGTCAGGTAGTCGGAGGTGTAGAGCCCGACATGGGTGATCATGTCGGCATGCAGGTCGGGCTCGGCCTCGAAGGTGCCGAACTCGTCCATCATGTAGAAATGCGTGCCCTTAGTCGCGATCGGGATGGTGATGTTGTTGAAGGGGAATTCGGCCGCGATGTCGTCCAGCCAGGGATAGTCGCCCTCCGCCAGGTCGAGGAAGTCGCGGACGATCATCTCGCCATCCTCGCCGAAGCGGTAGGGACCCTGGTTGCAGATGCCGATGCGGCATTCGCAGTGCGACAGGAACTGGTACTGCGAGATCGTCGCCTGGAACTTCGCGATCGCGGTGTGCAGCCGGTCGCCGGGGCTGCAGGCCCACATGTCCGCCTCGAAGATCTGCAGCTGGTATTCCGGCAGCAATTGCGTGCGGTGGCCGAACTGGACGCTCGTCAGATGCCCGGAATTGCGCCGGTAGGACAGGTTCATGCGCTTCCAGAAGTCCATCACCTGGACGACATCCTCGAGCGCATCCTCCGGCCGCAGCAGGCCCATGTTGATCAGCCATTCGCGGCCCAGCAGGTAGAAGCCGGCGATGCACCAGCCCATGGTCAGGCTGTCGATCTTGGTGCCCATCGCCCGTGCCCGGTCGCCCAGCTCCTCCGCCGGCATCTGCGCCTCGATCTTCCGCAACAGGGTCGGGTAGCGGTAGAAGGCGTTCAGGTAGTTCAGCATCATGTAGGGCGAGATCGGGAAGAGCTTGCTCTCCTGCGCCGTCCGCATGACGCACTGGAAGTAGGTCTCGTCGGTGAAATGCTGCAGCATGTTGTTGGTTTCCAACAGCTGCGCATAGGTCACGTTGCCCGCCATTGCGCTTCTCCTCCCTCTTTATTTCTCTCGGCCTGCGCCTGATTTCGTTCAGCCCGCGCCGCACCAAGGTCCGTCATTGCCGGGCTTGACCCGGCAATCCATTCCGCCATCTGCGGGGCGCCGCAGGGCCGGCGGAATGGATCCTCGCCCCACGGCATCCAGGTCCGGGGACGAGGATGACAGGTCGGTGCCGAACTCCCTCTAGTCACCTTTCAGCCGTGCCCGCAGCTCCGTCTTCAGCACCTTGCCGTAGTTGTTCTTCGGCAGCGCCTCGACGAAATGATAGGCCTTCGGCCGCTTGAAGCGGGCGATATGCTCCAGGCACAGCGCGTCCAGCTCCGCCTCCGCCAGGCCCGGCTGCCGGGCGACGACGAAGGCGGTGACCCGCTCCCCCCATTCGGCATCGGGCGCGCCGACCACGGCGGCCTCCGCCACCAGCGGATGGGCGGTCAGCACCTCCTCCACCTCGCGCGGATAGATGTTCACCCCGCCGGAAATGATCATGTCCTTCGACCGGTCCTTCAGGGTCAGGAAGCCCGCACCGTCGAAGGCGCCCATATCGCCGGTATGCAGCCAGCCGCCGCGCAGGGTTTCCGCACTGGCCTCCGGATTGCGCCAGTAGCCGGCCATCACCGTGTCGCCGCGCACCACGATTTCGCCGACCTCGCCCACCGGCAGCGGCCGGTCGTCGCCGTCCACCACGCGGACCTCCATCCCGGTGCGCGCGATGCCGACGGAGGCGATGCGCGCCTGGTGGTCGGGATGGCCGGTGTCAACATAGAGATGCTTCGGCATGGCGGTGATCGTGCAGGGGCTTTCCCCCTGGCCATAGCCGTTCCAGAAGCGGGGGCCGAAGGCCGCCAGGGTGCGGCGGATATCCTCCGGATAGATCGGTGCAGCACCCGACAGGATGGTGCGGATATGGTCCACCGGGGCGGCGGCGGTCCGCGGGTCGTCCAGCACCCGGCGCAGCATGGTCGGCGCCAGGAACAGGGTCAGGTTGCGGTGCTGCCCCAGCAGGTCGAAGAACTCGTCCAGGTCGAAACCGCCGGAGGGGCTGAGCACCTGCTGGCTGGCCTTGGCCACGAAGCTGAGCCCGAACAGGCCCGCGGCGTGGCTCTGCGGGCCGGAATGGACCAGGGCATCGGCCTCCGTCAGCAGGTCGATATCGGCCAGATAGCCCAGCGCCATGGTCATCAGGTTGCGATGGCTCAGCATCGCGCCCTTCGGCCGGCCGGTGGTGCCGCTGGTGTAGAAGATCCAGGCGAGATCGTCGCCGGCCGCATCGGCCATGGCGGCCGCCTCGTCCTTCAGCAGCGCGTCGTACTCCGCCCCGTCGGCAGAGATGACAACCGGCTGCGGCGACAGGGCGCCGGCGGCGGCCGCCACATCCTCCGCCAGGTCGTCGGTGGTGAACACCGCGGCAACGGCGCAATTGTCCAGGATGTATGCGATTTCGCGCCGGTGCAGGCGGGCATTGACCGGCACCGCGGCCAGGCCGGCATGCCAGATGCCGAACAGGACCTCCAGGTAGTGCGGCCGGTTGCTCATCACCACCGCCACCCGGGCGCCCGGCTCCAGGCCCAGCCGGCCGGTCAGCCCGGCGGCCAGGCGCGCCGCGCGGCCGGCCATGGCGCGATAGTCCATGCGCACGGTATCGCCGACCGTGACGGCCGGGCGGTCCGGGAAGCTGCGGGCGGCGTTCGCCAGCAGGACGGCGAGATTCATGCCGGTCAGGCCGCCTTCTCGAGCACCGAGACGCAGACGGCGGCGGATTCGACGCCGATCAGGCCGCCGCCATTCTCCGCCACCGCAATGCGGGCGCCTTCCACCTGGCGGGCACCGGCCTCGCCGCGCAGCTGGCCCACCAGCTCGTAGATCTGGCCCAGGCCGGTGGCGCCTATCGGATGGCCCTTGCATTCCAGCCCGCCGGACGGGTTGACCGGGATCCGCCCGCCGATCGTGGTGGCGCCGCTCTCCGCCAGCGGCCCGCCCTCGCCGAAGCCGCAGAGCATCAGGTTCTCGGTCTGCTGGATCTCGCCCAATGCCGTCGCGTCATGCACCTCCGCAACGTCGATATCCTTCGGGTCCAGGCCCGCCATCTCATAGGCGCGCTTTGCCGTCAGGTGGCTGACCTCCGACCTGTAGTCGCTGGGGTCGCGCCGGCCGCCGGAGCCGAGTGCCGTGCCGCGGATACGGATCGCGCGGGAAGTGTCGAACTTCGACAGGGCGGACCCGGTGCACAGGATCGCGGCCGCGGCACCGTCGGAGATCGGCGAGCACATCGGCAGGGTGATCGGCCAGGCGATCATCCGCCCGGCCAGCACCTCGTCCACGGTGAAGGGCTTGCGGTACTGCGCCAGCGGGTTGTCCACCGAATGCTGGTGGTTCTTCGCCGCCGCCGCCGCGATCTGCCGCGGCGTGGTGCCGAACTCCCGCATGTGGAACTTCGCGAAGGCCTGGTAGACATCCATGAAGACCGAATGCGGGCCGGTGTCGCGATATTCCTCCGGCGTCTCGACCCCTTCGCCCAGGGCGAGCAGGGTGGCGGTAGACTTGTCGACCCCATGGACGTCCCAGGACCCGTCGAAGATGCCGAACATCTTCGCCTTGTCCTCGTCGAACATCTTCTCCGCGCCGACGGCCAGCGCGATCTCCGACTGGCCGGAGAGAATGTGGGTATAGGCCATGTTCAACGCGGTGGAGGCCGAGGCGCAGGCATTCTCCACATTCACCACCGGCACGGGCCGCAGCGGGATGTCGCGCAGCGCCAGTTCGCCGCGGATGGAAAATTGCCGCTCCATCGCGCCCTGCGCCGCATTGGCGAAGAAGGCGCTGTCGATGCTGTTGCCCAGGCTCAGGCCGGTGTCGGAGCCGGCATCCAGCAGCGCGGCGGAGACCGCCTCCCGGGTCAGGTCCTGCACCGACTTGTCGAGGAACTTGCCGAACGGCGTCATGCCGACGCCGACGATATAGATGTCCGTCATGCTTTCCTCCCGCACAAGGGTGGCCGACCCGACGGGCCGGTCCTCTCGTGAACCTTTTGCGGCGACACTATCATGTCGTGCCGGGGCGGGCCATATTGTCGGACAATCATGTCGGGCAGAATCGTCATTGCCCGGGCAAAGTCGAGAGGGGGAGAGACATGCGCCGCATCCTGGTCACCAACGACGACGGCATTCACGCGCCGGGCATCCAGCTGATGGAGAAGCTGGCCCGCGGCCTCTGCGAGCGCGAGGGCAGCGGCGAGGTCTGGGTGGTCGCGCCGGAGACGGAACAGAGCGGCAAGTCGCATTCGCTGAGCCTGGCCGACCCGATCCGCATCCGGCAGCTGGAGGAGCGGCGGATCGCGCTGCGCGGCTCCCCCACCGACTGCGTCGTGCTGGGCAACAACAGCATCATGGCGGAGGCGAAGCCGACCATGATCCTGTCCGGCATCAATCGCGGCGCCAACCTGGCCGACGACCTGACCTATTCGGGCACCTGCGCGGCGGCGATGGAGGGAGTGATCCTGGGCATTCCGGCGATCGCGATGAGCCAGTGCTTCTCCAACCGGGAGGATGTCCCCTGGCGGACGGCGGAGGCGCACGGACCGGCCCTGCTGCAGGCGCTGCTGGTGGCGGAGCTGCCCAGGGAAGTGTTCGTGAACGTCAACTTCCCGCCCTGCGAACCCGACCAGGTGAAGGGGGTGCGGGTCACCCGGCAGGGCCGGCGGAAGCTGAACCAGGCGGTGGTCACGCCGCGGACCGACCCGCGCGGCTTCGACTATTACTGGCTGAACTTCAAGCATGACGTGGGCGACGCGCCGGCCGATACCGACCTGGGCGCGGTCGCCGCCGGCTACATCTCCGTCACTCCGCTGCACCTGGACATGACCCAGCACGACTGGCGGGATCCGCTGCAGGAGCGCCTGGACGGCGCCCTGAAATGAGCTGGCAGGCCTGAAATGAGCTGGGAAGACAGGCATGGCTATGCCATGCCGGCCGGCATGGCGGAGCCCTATCGCCGACCGCCGCACATCTACCGCGATGCCGAGGACCTGCTGATCCCCTTTGCCGCATCGGCGGAGGCAGTGGCGCCGCTGCTGCCGCCGAAGGTGGAGCCGCTGGAGGACCCGGTGCCCTGCTGGTTCAAGGCGCGCTGGGCGCCGTTCTCGCCGCACGGCGCCTATCACGAGGCCTATATCGCGACCGGCGTCCGCTTCGGCGGCGAGGCCTACCGCTTCGTCACCGTGATCGGCACCGACCAGGAGGCGCCGCTGGTCGCCGGCCGCGAGATCTGGGGCTATCCGAAAAAGCTGGCGGCGATCCATTGCAGCTGGACCGGCCATGCCACCCCGGGCGACCAGCTGACCGCCCGGGTCGAGCGGCCCGCCGGCACGGTGCTGGCCCGGGCGGCGATGATGCTGGACCGGCAGGGCGAGCCGGCGGAGATGGCCGGCTATCCGGCACTGTCGCTGAAGCTGGTCCCGTCGGCCGATGGCGGCCCGCCCGACGTCGCGCAGCTGATCCGCCTGGAAGGCGGGGCGAAGCTGGCGGAAGGGGCGGACGGCCGGCCCTTCCTCTATGCCGGGCGCGCCGCGCTGGACCTGCCGACCGTCACCGACATCGACCCCTGGCACCGGTTCCGGCCGCTGTCGGTCGGCACGGCCTTCTTCATGCGGGCGGACTATGTCCACGACCTGGGCCGGGTCGTGCACGACTACAGGAAAGCCTGAGACGGTTCGCAGCTGCGGGCGCGGCACCGTGTTCAGCGGCAGGCGCCCTCGCCTGCGATGCGGTGCACCTTGACGCCGGGCTGCCGGATCTCGTCGAGCTGCAGATGGGCCTTGCCGGGCGCCAGTTCGCAGGGCGCCAGCTCGATATTCACGGTCGGCCGGGCATTGGCCATGTTCTCCGGATCCACCGAAACGCAGCGGGTGGCGACCCGCGGCTCGCCGCCGCCTTCGACGGTGAAGCCGACGGTCAGGGCGAAGCGGGTGACGTTCTTGCCGTTGTTGGTCCAGGTCCAGCTGCGTCCCTGAGGCAGGTCGCTGTACCAGCCGGTACAGCCGTCCGGATCCACCATGCCGGCGAAATAGACCGCCTCCAGCCGATCCGCGCCGACCGCTTCAGGCACGACGGCGATGGCAAAGGCAATGCTCTGGGCCTCTTCCGCCCGGATGGAGCGCTCCGCCCCCGGCACGGCCACGGCAAGTATCGCAAGCGCTGCGAGCATCGCCCGCCGCTTCCGGCAGACCGCGCGTCGTCCCCCCTGCCTGCGCCTCTGCGCATGGGCCGGTCCCGCACCTTCGGTCTCGGATCCCGTCATTCCACCCCTCCCGGCCACCTCCCGGTCGCGTTGCCGGAAGGATAGCAGTCATGGCCGGGGAGCGGCAGACGTAGCGGCCGATATCCTTCGAAGACCCCCGCGGCGCATGCCGCGGAGACCTTCAAGGCATCAGGTCAAGATGTGCAGCCCCGGATCGGGCTGCACGGGATCAGCTGCAGCTGGGCTGGCCGCCGATATCCTTGACCGTGACACCGGGGCTGGAGGAATTCACCAGCAGGCCCGGATTGCCTTCGGCGCCGTTCACGTTGCAGGCGGTCAGGCTGATATCCACCGTGTTGTTGGCGGACGGCATGTTGTTCGGATCGACCGTCACGCAGCGGAATGCCGTCTGCGTGGCGTCGCCGGTGCCGCCGGACTTCTTGAAGTTCACGACGATGCCGAACGGGTTCAGGTTGCTGCCGCCCGGCTCCTGGTTCCAGGTCCAGCTCGTGGCCGGCGGCGGCTGGTAGTAGTACTGGGTGCAGGCATTCGGATCGGCCATGTTGCCGATGAACGCGCTCTCGATCGTCCAGTCGCCGGACTTCTGCGGCACGCTGGAGATGGTGAATGTGATCGACTGGGCGGTCTCCGCCAGGGCCGGCGTCGCACCTGCCGCCGCGGCACCCAGGGCGAGGGCCGCAGCCGCGACCGACAGCATCCGTTTCCCGTGTTTCATGTCTTTCCTCCTCCTGACAGCAGGCGCGGCACCGGCGGTCCGGGGCAAACGGCCTGCGCGTTGTCGAGGCAGTCCTGGCACGGCTTCGCCCGTTGGTCGCCATA
>NZ_JBHRTR010000028.1:0-39641 GCF_042646425.1 Marinibaculum pumilum | reverse complement strand
GTCCGGCTCCGGGGCGAAAGTCCGGCTCCGGGGCGAAAGTCCGGCTCCGGGGCGAAAGTCCGGCTCCGGGGCGAAAGTCCGGTTCCGGGCATGACAGGATCGTCGGCGCCGCAGACAGAAAAGGCCCCGCGGCGGGTGCCGCGGGGCCCTTCGGCAAAACCCCGGTTCACGATGCCGGGATCAGCAGGCCGGGCCGGGCCGCGTCGCAGCGCCGCCCGGGACCGCAGGCATCAGCTGCAGCTGGGCTGGCCGCCGATCGCCTTCACGGTGACGCCGGGGCTGGTGGAGTTCACCAGCAGGCCCGGATTGCCTTCGGCGCCGTTCACGTTGCAGGCGGTCAGGCTGATATCCACCGTGTTGTTGGCGGACGGCATGTTGTTGGGATCGACCGTCACGCAGCGGAACGCCGTCTGGGTCGGATCGCCGGTGCCGCCGGACTTCTTGAAGTTCACGACGATGCCGAAGGGGTTCAGGTTGTTGCCCTGGTTATTCCAGGTCCAGCTCGTGGCCGGCGGCGGCTGGTAATAGTACTGGGTGCAGGCATTCGGATCGGCCATGTTGCCGATGAACGCGCTTTCGATCGTCCAGTCGCCGGACTTCTGCGGCACGCTGGAGATGTTGAAGGTGATCGACTGGGCGGTCTCCGCCTGCGCCGGGGTGGCGATTGCGGCGGCACCCAGGCCGAGGGCCGCGACGGCGGCCAGCGCCGTTGTGGATTTCCTGATCATGCAGTTCTTTCCTTCCGAGTGACTTACGCGGGCTTCCCCTGGAATCTCCACCGGGCGCCCGCCACCCGCTGAAGACGGACCGATACAATATTCGCCGGTGTGACGAGATTATGATCGCCGGATGCCATTCATATGTCAGCAGTACCGGTCGCAGCGCCGCGCAGCGGCTATGCGGGCGCCGTGCGGGCCTCTTCGGCCGCGACCTGCCCGCCGGTGCGGTGCGGCGGAAACAGGATCGTCACCGTGGTGCCGCGGCCATGGGTACTTTCCAGTTCCAGCCTGCCGCCATGCAGTTCCATGATCCTGCGGCAGATGTAGAGGCCGAGGCCGGTGCCCTCGTGCCGGCGGCTCTGATGGCTCGCCGCCTGGGTAAAGGGCTCCTTCAGCCGGGCGATCTGCTCCGGCCGCATGCCGATGCCGTCATCGGCAAAGGCGATCCGCAGGCCGCCATCCGCCATCTCGCCACAACGCACCCGGACCTCGCCGCCGGGATGGGAGAACTTGACGGCGTTGGACAGCAGGTTGTTGAACACCTGCGCCAGGCTGCGCGCGTCGCAGACCAGGACCGGCAGCGCCACGGGCAGGTCGAGGGTGACCGTCACGCCGCACTGCCGCGCCATGTAGTCGGCCAGGTCGATCGCCTCCCGCAACGCCTGCCCGAGATCGATCTCCGTCTCCAGCAGGCTGTAGCTGCCCGACTCGATCTTGGACAGATCCAGGATGTCGTTGATCAGGCCGAGCAGAAGATGCCCGCTGCGCTGGATGTCGCCCAGATAGTTGTCGGTAGCGGTTCTGGTCGAGCGGACCCAGGGCGTTGCTGCGCATCGCTTCCGCGATGCCGACGATGGCGTTGAGCGGGGTCCGCAGGTCGTGGCTCATGCAGGCGAGGAATTCCGATTTCGCCTGGCTGGCACGATTGGCTTCCGTGACCGCCGCAACCAGGCCGCGATTGGCCTTCGCCACCTCGTCGGCCATGCCGTTGAAGGATCGCGCCAGGTCGCCGACCTCGCTTGGCGCCCGGTCGTCCACGGCGGCGCGGGCGGAAAGGTCGCCGCCGGCCATGCGCCGGGCGGTGCGCGCCATCGCGGCCAGGGGCCCGGCGAGATAGCCGGACAGGAACCAGCTGACCAGGGCCGCGATCGCGATGCCCAGGACCGCCACGCCCAGCGCCCGGTACTGGCCCAGGACCGCCTCCGCCCGCAGTTCCGCCAGGGGTTGCGGGATCATCACCCCCCAGCCTGTCGCGGGCACGTAGGTATAGCCGGACACCATTTCCGCATTCAGGGCCGGCGAGACGAAGGTGGTGGCGCCGGTTTCCTGCGCCATCATCCGCTGCACCGGCTCGACCTTCGCGATGTTGCGGACTTCCGCCCGCCAGTCGGCGCGGGGATGCGCGATCACATTGCCGCGGCGGTCGACGATCGCGGCATGGCCCTTCTCGCCGAATGCGACGGCCTGCCCCTGACGAACGATATAGTCGGTCGCTACGGCGCCGATGAACAGGCGATCGCCGTCGCGGCGCAGCAGGTAGATCACCGGCACGCCGGACGGATCCTTCATCACCGGCGCGAACACCGTGCCGCCGTCGCCGGCCAGGTCCAGGAACTGGTCCAGCATCTCCGGCGGCATCTGCGAGGGACAGGCCGCCCCATCGGTGGCGATGCACCGCGTGATCCGGCCGCCGGGCAGCTCGGCGACACAGAAATGCAGGAAGTCGAGGCTGGTCAGGAAGGCCGCCACCGGCCCCTCGTCGGCCACGGGCAACCGCAGTCCGGCGACCATGTCGAAAGCATTGCGCAGATCCACCGCATAGCGGTCCAGCGCGGCGCCGACATTGGTGGCGATCACCAGGTGCTTGTCGCGCACATCCGCCATCTCCTGCTGCACGGCGTTGGCGAAGGTCCAGGCCGACAGCGCGACGACAGGCAGCACGGCAATGCCGGACAGGGCGGCAAACAGGATGTAACGCAGCTTCATGGCTGACCGCGCATCTGGCCCGCGACAGATCGAGGACGGAACTACGGATCGTTTCTTGTTCTTGCAGCCATGAACTGGACGTTTCCAGCCGCCGCGTGCCTCAGCCCGCAGCGGCTTCGAGTATCGGGTCTTCGGGATCGTCGAGGCAAGCGCCGTGCCGCGACGCCCCTCATGCCGACGCTAGAGCTTCGTGGGGTTCGGCGCGTCGCCGTAGACGACCTGCGGATCGAAGACCTTCTCGCTTTCCTCGAAAGTCAGGGCGATCGGCGCCTCCGGCAGCTCGCCGCCCACCGGCAGGGAGCGGTAGAAGCACGAGCGGTAGCCGACATGGCAGCTGGCCCCGCCGGCCACGTCGACCCGCAGCCAGACCGCGTCCTGGTCGTCGTCGATGCGCAGCTCGACCACCTTCTGCACCAGGCCGGAGGTGGCGCCCTTGTGCCAGAGCGCCTGGCGGGAGCGGGAGAAATAGACCGCCTCGCCCCGCCGGATCGTCTCCCGCAGGGCCTCCTCGTTCATATAGCCGTGCATCAGCAGCTCGCCGCTGGCATGGTCGGTGGTCACGACCGGGATCAGGCCGTTCTCGTCGAACTTGGGGGCGAGTTCGGTACCTTCCTCGACCTGTTCCACGGTACGCCGGGCAGCGTACCACTTGCTCTCCGTCATCTTCGTCTCCAAGGCAGCCTTGCGGCGGCGGAATTTGCCAAGCCTGATTTTGCCGGGGCTTATAAGGTGCGGCGACGGCCGGGACAACCGCCGCGCGGCCGCCGGCGGCAACACCTCTTGGCCTCGCCCCTGCACTGGCGTAGGTAGGGCCCCTTCCGGACATGCCAACCTTCCGGAAGCCCACCCACCCGGACCGCCGGCGGACAGAATGCAGCTCTACAACACCCTGACCCGCACGAAGGAAGACTTCGTCCCCCAGGATCCCGACCGGGTGACGATGTATGTCTGCGGCCCCACGGTCTACAGCCATCCGCATATCGGCAATGCGCGCCCCGCGGTCGTCTTCGACGTGCTGGCGCGGGTGCTGCGGCGACGCTTCGGCGGCCTCGTCTATGCCCGCAACATCACGGACATCGACGACAAGATCAACAAGGCCGCCGTCGAGGAGGGCACCGACATCGGCACCATCGCGGCGCGCTTCACCGAGGCCTACCATGCCGACATGGCGGCGCTGGGCGTGCTGCCGCCGGACCTGGAGCCGCGCGCCACCCTGCACCTGCCGCAGATGATCGCGATGATCGAGACCCTGATCGGCCGCGGCAACGCCTATGCGGCGGACGGGCATGTCCTGTTCAACGTGCCCTCCTATGCCGAATATGGCGGCCTGTCGCGGCGCGACCGGGACGAGATGATCGCCGGCGCGCGGGTCGAGGTGGCGCCCTACAAGCGCGATCCGGCGGATTTCGTGCTGTGGAAGCCCTCCACCCCGGAACAGCCGGGCTGGGACAGTCCGTGGGGCCGCGGCAGGCCCGGCTGGCACCTGGAATGCTCCGCGATGATCGAGGCGCATCTGGGCCGCACGATTGACATCCATGGCGGCGGGCACGACCTCATCTTTCCGCACCACGAGAACGAGCGGGCGCAGGGCACCTGCGCGCATGGCGGCGCGCTGTACGTGCGCACCTGGATGCACAACGGCTTCGTGAACGTGGAGCGGGAGAAGATGTCCAAGTCGCTGGGCAATGTCCTGCTGGTCAAGGACCTGCTGGCACAGGCCCCGGGCGAGGCGATCCGCCTGGCGCTCCTGTCGGCGCATTACCGGCAGCCGCTGGACTGGAGCGACGACGGGCTGGCGCAGGCGAAGCGCAGCCTGGACCGGCTCTACGGCAGCCTGGCGGAACTGCCCACGCCGGCGGAACTGGCGGACGAGGCACCGCCGCCCGCCGACCTGGTGGCCGCGCTGGAAGACGACCTGAACACGCCGAAGGCGATGGCGGCCCTGTTCAGCGCGGCGAAGGAGGCGCAGGGCCGCACCGGCGCAGCCGGGCGCGAGGCCGCCGCCGCCCTGGTGGCCGGCGGGCGGCTGCTGGGCCTGCTGCAGCAGGAACCGGCCGCCTGGGCGGCGCGGACCGGCGGCACCGAAAGCCTGTCGGCGGATGCGCGGGCGGAGATCGACGCCCTGGTGGCGGCGCGCGGCGAGGCGCGCAAGGCGAAGGATTTCGCCACCGCCGACCGTATCCGCGACGATCTGGCGGCGCGCGACATCGTGATCGAGGACGGGCCGCAGGGATCGACCTGGAAGGTTGTGTCATGAGCGAAGCAGCGCAGAACAAGGCAGAACAGGGGGCCGAGCCCGGCCCGCCGAAGGAGAGCATTGCCGAGGCGCAGGAGGATCTGGTCGACAGCTTCGCGCTGATGGACGACTGGATGGACAAGTACCAGTACATCATCGACCTGGGCCGGCAGCTGCCCGACTTCCCGGAAGACTGGAAGACGGAGGCGAACATGGTGCGCGGCTGCCAGTCGCAGGTCTGGCTGGTGGAACGCCGCGCCGGCGACCGGCTGGTGTTCCACGCGGTCTCCGACGCCGCCATCGTCTCCGGCCTGATCGCCATTCTGCTGCGGATCTATTCCAACCGCACAGCCGCAGAGATCCTGGCCACCCCGCCCGACTTCGTGGCCGAGATCGGCCTGGACCAGCATCTCTCCACCACCCGCGGCAACGGCCTGAAGGCGATGCTGAAGGCGATCTTCGCCCGGGCGGAGGCGGCGCAGGGGGGGTGAGGCCGGCCCCACTCCGTCGCCCCCGGGCTTGAGCCGGGGGCCCATTCCGCCGGCCCGGCCGCACCGCTTGCGGAATGGATTCCAGGCCCAAGGCCTGGAATGACGTCGAAGTCACGCTGCCTTCCAGGTTGCCCGAGTATTGCCCTGAGGGGGGCGGTGCGACTATCTAAGGGCGGACCCCTTGGGAGATGGCGCGCCGCCACCGGCGCGATGCCGAAGCAGATGCTGGACGACGTCTACAACGAGAAGATCCTGGCCTTCGCCGCGGAGATCCCGCGGACGGAGCGGCTGCAGAGCCCGGATGCGACCGTGGCGCTGACCAGCCCGCTATGCGGTTCCCGGGTCACCGTGGATGTCGTGCTGGACGGCGACCGGGTCGCCGGTTACGGCCAGGAGGTGCGCGCCTGCGCGCTGGGCTCCGCCGCCGCGTCCATCGTCGGGCAGAACATCGTCGGGCGAACTACCACCGAGGTGCGCGAGGCACGGGAGGCCTTGCGCGCCATGCTGAAGGAGGGCGGCCCACCTCCCGGCGGGGTCTGGAAGGATCTGGAGATCCTGACCCCGGCACGCGCCGTGAAGGCGCGCCACCGCTCGATCATGCTGGCCTTCGACGCGCTCGACAAAGCCTTCGCCGAAATCGAGGCGAAGCAGGGCGGGGCGAACGGACAGGACCGCGCGACGGCCTGATCCCCCGCCACCCGCCCGCGCGGCGCCGGCCCCAGAATCCACCGCGCCGGCCGGGACAAGCGCCCGTCCGGCGGCAGGAGAGTTTAGAAAATGCCCGACATCACACTGCCGGACGGCTCCGTCCGACATTTCGACAACCCGATTTCCGGCCTGGAGCTGGCCGCCTCGATCGGCAAGAAGCTGGCAAAGGACGCCGTCGTCATGAAGGTCGACGGCCAGTTGATGGACCTGGCCCGCCCGCTGGAGCGGGACGCGAAGGTCGCCATCATCACCCGCGACAGCGAAGAGGCGCTGGAGCTGCTGCGCCACGATGCCGCCCATGTCATGGCGGAGGCGGTGAAGGAGCTCTATCCCGACACCCAGGTCACGATCGGCCCGGCGATCGAGAACGGCTTCTACTACGACTTCGCCCGTGCCGAGCCCTTCTCCTCCGACGAGCTGGAGGTGATCGAGGCCCGCATGCGCGAGATCGTCGACCGCGACGAGGAGATCGTGCGCGAGGTCTGGGAGCGCGACCAGGCGGTCGCCTTTTTCGAAAGCATCGGCGAAAAGTACAAGGCGGAGATCATCCGGGACCTGCCCGCGGACGAGGTGATCACGGTCTACCGCCAGGGCGGCTTCCTGGACCTCTGCCTCGGCCCGCACCTGCCGTCGACGGGGCGGCTGGGCAAGGCGTTCAAGCTGATGAGCGTGGCCGGCGCCTATTGGCGCGGCGACCACCGCAACGCCATGCTGCAGCGGATCTACGGCACCGCCTGGGCGGACGAGAAGGCGCTGAAGGCGCATCTGCATCGCCTGGAGGAGGCGGAGAAGCGCGACCATCGCCGCCTGGGCCGGGAAATGGACCTGTTCCACTTCCAGGAGGAAGGGCCGGGTTCCGTCTTCTGGCACCCGAAGGGCTGGGCGATGTTCCTGGAACTGATCGCCTATATGCGGAAGCGCCAGCACCAGGCCGGCTATGTCGAGGTGAACACCCCCGACATCCTGGACAAGTCCCTGTGGGAGGCGTCCGGCCACTGGGAGAAGTTCGGCGAGAACATGTTCGTCACCGAGACGCCGGACGAGCGCTGCTTCTGCATGAAGCCGATGAACTGCCCCGGCGCGGTGCAGCTGTTCCGCCAGGGCATCAAGTCCTACCGCGACCTGCCCTACAAGATGGCGGAGTTCGGCAAGGTGCACCGCTACGAGCCGTCGGGCGCGCTGCACGGGCTGATGCGGGTGCGCGCCTTCACCCAGGACGACGCCCACATCTTCTGTACCGAAGAGCAGATCACCGAGGAATGCGTGACGGTGACGAAGCTGATCCTGGACATCTACCGGGAGTTCGGCTTCAGCGACGTGCGGCTGAAATTCTCCGACCGGCCGGAGAAGCGGGTCGGCTCCGACGCCGTCTGGGACAAGTCGGAGGCGGCCCTGCGCACGGCGATCGAGGCGTCGGGCATGCAGTACACCCACAATCCGGGCGAGGGCGCCTTCTACGGCCCGAAGATCGAGTTCGTGCTGCGCGATGCGATCGGCCGCGACTGGCAGTGCGGCACCCTGCAGGTCGACCTGAACCTGCCGGAGCGGCTGGGCGCGACCTTCGTCGGCGAGGATGGCGAGAAGCATCACCCGGTGATGCTGCACCGGGCGCTGTTCGGCTCGCTGGAGCGGTTCGCCGGCATCCTGATCGAGCATTATGCCGGCCGCCTGCCGCTCTGGCTGGCGCCGCAGCAGGCGGTGGTGGCAACCATCACCTCCGATGCGGACGACTATGCCAAGGAGGTCGCCGCGGCGCTGGACGCGGCCGGCTTCCGGGTCGAGGCCGACCTGCGCAACGAGAAGATCTCCTACAAGGTGCGCGAGCACAGCCATGCCAAGATCCCGGCGATCCTGGCGGTCGGCAAGCGCGAGGCCGAGGAGCGCACGGTGGCGATCCGCCGCCTGGGTTCCAAGGCGCAGGAGGTGCTGCCGCTGGACGTCGCGATCGATCGCTTCGCCGAGGAGGTCGCCACCAAGGCGCCGCCGCCCGGCTTCGGCGTGGAGGAAGCCGCGGCGTAGGACGCGCCGCCGGGCCCGCGCGATCCTGCCGGCGGATCGCGCGGGCTTTGTCTGACTGCAGACCTGGAGTGTTCATGTCCAGCCTGTTCCGCGCCGCCCGGCTCGCCTGCCTTGCGAGAGGCATTCTTGTCGGCGGCATTCTGGCCGGCGGCCTCCTGGCCAGCCCCGGTCCGGCGATGGCCGGCGACCTCACCGTCAATGTCGGACCGGACAAGACCCGCGCGGCCGGCGTGCTGATGGTCGCCCTTTTCGCCGCCGCTGCCGGCTGGACGGCAATCGAACAGGCGCATGCCCTGGTCCGCGTCGAACCGGATGCCGGGAGCGGCGCGGTCGTGCTGCGCGACCTGCCGCCGGGCCGCTACGCCCTGATGGCCTTCGTCGACGCCAACGGCAATGGCGAGCTGGACCGGGATGCGGACGGCAACCCGCTGGAGCCGCACGGCTTTTCCGGCGGCGGGAGCGGCGAAGGCCCGCCGAGCTTCGACGAGGCGCTGATCGAAATCTACGAGGACGGGACCAGCACCAGCATCACCCTGAGAGAGCCGCCGGCACCAGCCGAGTAACGCCGGCCGCCATTGACGGCCGCCATTGACGTCTGGCTGGGCCGGGGCCGATGCTTCCCCGAAAGGGATCGAGAGGAAGCGCCATGGAACCCCAGCTGCAGCATTCGGCCCTGCCCACCGCCGACCATGACGAGGCGGCGCGGCAGGCCTTCGTGCAGAGCCTGAAGCTGCACCTCGCCACCAAGGTGGTGGCCGGCAACCGCGAGATCTACGAGACCCGGGTGAAGCCCGACTTCGCGCGCCGGCACGGCCGCCCGCCGGCGGACCGGCGGGAGGTTGCGACCCTGATGCGCGACGAGCCCTACTACCAGCTCTGGGGATCGATGCAGCGCTGCAGCCAGGAGATGATGCACGACGCAGTGCTGGGCCCGGTCAGCCGGCAGCGCGACGCCCTGGCGGCGAAGATGTCGCCGCCGGCGAACCCCGCCGGCTCCCTGACCCTGGACGACAATGTGGCCGCGCCGCCCTACCTGACGGCGGTCGACATCCACTGCATGCCCGGCGGCTATATGGGCGACCTGGCCGGCCCGCTCTACGACCGGATCGTCCATATCTACGCGATGGCGGGCTGGGGACCGGACAATGGCGCGATGGGCCGCACCGTCACCGACTATATCCGGCAGGCCCATCCGGAACTGAAGCCGGCACGGATCCTGGACATGGGCTGCGGCATCGGCAATTCCACCCTGCCCTATGCCGATGCCTTCCCGGAGGCGGAGCTCCAGGCCATCGACGTCTCTGCGCCCCAGTTGCGCTACGCCCATGCCCGGGCCGAGGCACTGGGCAAGACGGTGCATTTCCGCCAGGCCGATGCCACCGCGACCCCCTATCCGGATGCCAGCTTCGACCTGATCGTCTCCCACATCCTGCTGCACGAGACATCGGCAAAGGCGATCCGCCAGCTGATGGCGGAGGGGCACCGGCTGCTGCGGCCGGGCGGGCTGATGCTGCATGTCGACCTGGCGCTCTATGACGGCATGGACCCGTTCGACGCCTTCATGCTGGACTGGGACACCCACCACAACAACGAGCCGTTCTGGGGCACCTTCCGCGACATGGATGCCGGCGCGCTGCTGACCGAAGCCGGCTTCGCGGCTGAGGACCTGGTCTCGGCGCTGGTCTCGCGCACCGGCAATGCGGCGCATGTCTTCTCCGACAAGCGGGATTCCGGCGGCCGCCGCTACTGGCAGATCGTCGGCGCGGCGAAGCGCGCGGCATGACGGAATGGACGCCGGGACCGGGCAGCAAGGCGAAGGGCCGCCGCCCGTCCTTCGCGCCCGACCCGAACACCGACCGGCTGGTCTCCATGCTGATGGCCCTGGCCGGCGAGGTCTGGGTGCTGCGCGAGCGGCTGGACACTGCCGAGCGGCTGCTGGCCGACAGCGGCGCGCTGCCGGCCGGCGCCATCGATGCGTTCCGGCCCGCCCCGGACCTGGCGGCGGAGCGGGAGGC
This sequence comes from Marinibaculum pumilum, assembly GCF_042646425.1. NCBI lineage: Bacteria > Pseudomonadati > Pseudomonadota > Alphaproteobacteria > Rhodospirillales > Rhodospirillaceae > Marinibaculum > Marinibaculum pumilum. Next base: position 29,467 of record NZ_JBHRTR010000028.1, on the reverse strand, counting down.
GGCGCGGGCGGCCTATCTCGACCGCATCCTGTGGATCGTCTCCGCCGCCAAGGCGGAGAGCGAAGGCGGCGAGACCGCCGACAGCTACCAGGACGTCGTCGACGCGCTGGCCGGGCGCGACTGACGACGGCGGGCCCGCCGGGACCTGTCGGCCCAGCGGCACGCAACCGGCGGCTGAAGGCTTGCGCGGCTTTCGCCTTCGCTCCGAACGTGTAGACTGCCCTGGCCTGCTGCCCGCACGGCAGGACAACAAAAAACATATCCAGGGATGTTTACTCAGGGAGGTCCCAAGATGCGGAAGCTGCTGATATCCACAGCCGCGATTCTTGCCATGGCCGGGGCGGCGATCGCGCCTGCCTCGGCGGAGCCGGTGCGCCTGAAGATGGCCTCGACCTATCCGTCGAGCCTCACCCAGCTGGGCACCCTCGGCAAGATCCTCGAGAAGAACGTGAACACCGCATCGGGCGGCGAGATCGAGATCAAGTTCTTCGAGCCCGGCGCCCTGGTGCCCGCGCTGGAGGTCTTCGACGCGATCAAGAACGGCTCCGTCGATGCCGGCTGGTCGACACCGGGCTACTGGCAGGGCAAGGAGCCCGCGCTGGCGCTGTTCGCCGCCGTGCCCTTCGGCCCGTCGGCCGGCGAATATGGCGGCTGGCTGCTGACCGGCGGCGGCGAGGATCTCATGAACGAGATCTACCACAAGCACAACATCCACTCGCTGATCTGCGGCGTCATCGCGCCGGAGGCCTCCGGCTGGTTCCGCGAGCCGGTGGAGAACCTGGACCAGCTGAAGGGCAAGAAGATGCGCTTCTTCGGCCTGGGGGCGCGGGTGATGCAAAAGCTGGGGGTCGACACCCAGCTGCTGGCGGCGGCCGACATCTATCCGGCGCTGGAGCGCGGCACGATCGACGCGACCGAGTTCTCGCAGCCGGCGATCGACCTGAACCTGGGCTTCTACCAGGTGGCGAAGCACTACTACTTCCCCGGCTGGCACCAGCAGTCGACTTCGTTCGAGTTGATGATCAACAAGGAGAAGTGGGACGCCATGACCGAGCAGCAGCAGGCGCTGCTGACCATGGCCTGCCGCGCCAACTATGCGCTGGGCATGGCCGAGGGCGAGGCGATCCAGGGCGCCGCCCTGAAGGAGCTGGAATCCAAAGGTGTCACTCTGCACCGCTGGCCGCCGGAGATCCTGGCCCAGTACGAGGCGGCCTGGAACGAGGTCGCGGCCGAACTGGCGGCCGAGGACGCCTCCTTCAAGAAGGCCTGGGACTCGCTGCAGGCCTATCGCAGCGACTATGAGCGCTGGGGCGAGCTGGGCTATCTGAAATAGCCCCAGGCCTGCTGTCCTGAGGCATGGCCCTGCCGGCCTGCGCCGGCGGGGCCATCGCCGCGGGATCGTCGCCCGCCATGTCCCGCAACCGTCCTGCGCCGTTCCCGGCGCGCCGGCGCGGATCCCTCCATCCCCGTTCCCTGCCGCCGTGCCGCGGACCGGGGCGGCAGGAAGGCTGAATTCCCGATGACGTTCCTTCTGCGCGTGTCCGCGGGCATCGACGGGTTCCTGTCGGTGGTCGCCCGGATCGGTGCGTGGTGCGGCGTGGCCCTTGTGCTCGTCGTCTGCTTCGACGTGGCGACCCGCTATCTGGGCCTGCCCAAGCCGTTCGGCCTGAACTCCACCCAGGTGCAGGAATCGGAATACTGGCTGCACACCTTTCTGTTCGCGCTGGTGATCGGCTGGGCCTATACCCGGCAGGCCCATGTCCGCATCGACCTGGTACGGGAGCGTTTCGGCCGCCGCACCCGCTATGCCATCGAGATTTTCGGCATCGTCGTGTTCCTGCTGACCTATGTCGCGATCGGCACCTGGTACACCGGCGAATATGCCCATGCCTCGTTCCTGGAGGACGAGGCCTCGAAGTCGACCATCGGCCTCACCGACATCTGGATCCTGAAGATGGCCCTGCCGGCTTTGTTCCTGCTGCTGGGGCTGGCCGGGATTTCGCAGCTGATCAAGTCCGTCGCCGGGCTCACGGGCCATCTGCCCGAAGCCAAGGCGGCGGAGACCCTGGGCTGAGGGGGCATCCGCGATGGAACTCACGGAGCTCCTGCCGATCCTGATGTTCGCCGCCCTGGCGGTGCTGTTGTTTTCCGGCTTTCCGGTCGCCTTCGTCCTGGGCGGCATCGGGCTGGCCTTCGCCTTCATCGCGATGGCGCTGGACGACTGGCTGTTCGACTGGCCGCAGTTCGGCGCGATACCCGGGCGGATCTTCGGCGGCATTGCCGAGAACCTGATCCTCACCGCGATCCCGATGTTCATCTTCATGGGGACGATGCTGGAACGCTCCGGCATCGCGCGCGACCTGCTGAACTGCCTGCAGGTGCTGCTGCGGCGGGTGCCGGGCGGGTTGGCCATGGCGGTGACCCTGATGGGAACCATCCTGGCGGCGACCACCGGGATCATCGGCGCTTCCGTCGTGATGATGTCGCTGCTGGCGCTGCCGGTGATGCAGGCGCGCGGCTACAACCCGGCCTTGTCGACCGGCACGATCGCCGCCTCCGGCACCCTGGGCATCCTGATCCCGCCGTCGATCATGCTGGTGATCATGGCGGACCTGCTGAGCCGGTCGGTCGGCAACCTGTTCGTCGCCGCGATCGTCCCCGGCTTCATGCTGTCGGGCATGTACCTGGTCTATATCCTGATCCTGTGCAGCTTCCGGCCAAAGCTGGCGCCGAAGCTGCCGGCGCGGATGGGGCCGCAGGACTGGGCCGCCTACGGCATCATGCTGCTGCGCTCCTTCGTTCCGCCGGTCTTCCTGATCGCCTGCGTCCTGGGCTCGATCCTGGCCGGGCTCGCCACGCCGACGGAGGCTGCCGGCGTCGGCGCGCTGGGCGCCGTGATCCTCGCCCTCATCAACCTGGTGCTGCTGCCCGGCCTGGGCGTGAAGGAGATGCATTTCGAGGGCGAGGCGAAGATCGACCTCGGCATTGCCGAGGAGGTGCGGGGCTTCGGCCCCGCCTTCGCCAATTTCTGGCGCACCCTGAAGGACGTGGTGGTCCGCGCGGCGCTGACCAACGCGATGCTGTTCGGCATCTTCGTCGGCGCGACCCTGTTCTCCTACGTCTTCCGCGCGCTGGGCGGCGACGCCCTGGTGGAGGGCTTCATCGAGCATCTGGGCCTGGGCCCCTGGGGCCTGCTGGTCCTGCTGATGGGGATCGTCTTCTTCCTGGGCTTCTTCTTCGACTGGATCGAGATCACCCTGATCGTCCTGCCGGTCTTTGCCCCCATCGTGGAGGCAATGGATTTCGGCGACCATGTCGCCAAGATCGAGGTGACCTACTGGTTCGCCATCCTGCTGGCGGTTAACCTGCAGACCTCGTTCCTGACCCCGCCCTTCGGCTTCGCCCTGTTCTACCTGAAGGCGGTCGCCCCGGCTGACATCAAGATCCAGCAGATCTACAAGGGCATCATCCCCTTCGTGATCCTGCAGCTGACCGGCCTGGGCCTGGTCATCGCCTTCCCCGACCTGGCGCTGTGGCTGCCCAGGGTGCTGCTGAACTGAAGACGATCAGGTCAGCGCGGGCGATTTGGCAAGATACCGGTCGCCGACCGCCTCCGGCATTGTGGCCCAGAAGGTAAGGCAAAGGACCCCTTGCCGGTCGGCCCAGGGCGACAGCCGAGGCTGCGACAGGGCGACGATTCTGCCGCCACGGCTGAGAACGCCGCTGGCGGCTGTGCGCGGCACAGGCTACTGGGCCCCTCGCTACTGGCGCTATACGGAGGTCTCAGCGCAGCATAGTCTGCCGACGCTGGAACAGACGGGATCCAAGAAGCGCGCGTCGCGTCAGTCCGAACCAGGCAGGAACGGCTCTCCGTGCTTTCGATGTCACGACGACTTCTCCTGACCATGCTGCCGCTTTTCTTGGCTCTGGCTCTGGCGCCCAACCCTGCCGGCGCCCGGCCGGCGGACTTCCCCGACTGGCTGCAACCCCATGTCGGAACCGGCGAGGGTCAGATCGCGCCGATCGTGCTGGCTCGGGCGCGGGCCCTGTACCAGGAGAAGCAGCGGCAGGGCATTGCCCGGAACCCATGCTATCTGGCCATGGATGCGACGCGACCGAGCACTGTGCGCGACGGCCAACCCGGGCGCCGCTTCTACGTCATCTGCGAGGCGGCCAGGACGTTCCGGGCGGTATCCGCGGGCTATGGCAGCGGCCGGAAGCTGCCGGGCGCGGACTTTTCCAACGAACGCCAATGCGCCCGGCATTTCAGCAATGCCGAAGGCTCCAACCTGACGATGGGCGGCGCCTATATGACGGCGGAAACGCGAACATCCTTCAAAGGCTATTACGACGATTCCGGGCAGACGCGCGCGTTTCATCGCACGTTCCTGCTGTTCGACGGGGAGGGCGAAACGCGCAACGCGCGCGAGCGTGCCATCGGCGGCCATCCGGCGATGTTCGTGCGCTGGCAGTGCCGTCTCCGCTCTCCGGACTCGCCTCATGCCGATCCGGACGGGTATGTGCCGTTCGGAAAACTCGTGAACTACACCGGCGGCCGCAGCAACGGCTGCACGACCTGGTCCGGCAGCGTGTCGCAGGACATCATCTCGCTGGTCGAGGGCAACCCGACCTCGCTCTACATCTACCCGGAGTCCAGGGACATCGATGCCGTCGCCGGTGCCGTCCGCTCGGGGATCCCGCCGTCCGGCGCCGAGCTGTCAGGGGCCGAGCTGTCCGAGGCCGGGCGCTACTGGAACAGCGCCTGCCTTGCGGCAATCGGCGCGCCCAAATTCTGGCCGAAGCGCATCCTGCAGCCTGTCATCGATCGATGGCGCCAGTCACTCCCGGAACGACGACCCCTGGCCCTGCCGATCTGTCAGTAAACGGATAATGTATCTTGTGGAAAAGGCATAGCCCATATTTCTGCAAGTTCAATATCACAGGGGTGATCTCTCAGTACGTGCTCTGAGCGATCACCCATATCGCCGCGCATCAATCGCTTTCCTGAGTTCATCGAGCGCCAAGGTCAGCCGCGAATACACTCGGCAGTCGCTGTCGCAGCCTATTTAGAAACCAAGTCAGCAATGTTCTCGACCTCAACAGGTCGGGATATCCAATAGCCCTGAGCCTCATCGACGCCAGCTTCTACCAGATGGGTAAGAATGTCGGCGTCCTCGACCCCTTCCGCAACTACAGACAGTTCAAGCGCGTGGGCCATCGCCGTCACCGCCCCCACGATCGCCGACGAGTCCCTGGAGGTGGTACAGTCCCGGACGAAACTCCGGTCGATCTTCAGTTCCGAAAACGGCATCTGGCGCAGCAATGCCAACGACGAATAGCCGATCCCGAAATCGTCCACCGACAGCTTGAACCCTTTCAGTCGGAGCCGCACCAGGCCGGCCTTAGCCCGTGAAGGGTCGGACATCGCAGCGGTCTCCGTAAGCTCGAGGGTGATACGGTCCGGCTTGACGCCCTCATCTCTACAGGTTGCCGCAAGACGATCGGCGAGGTGCCCGTCCTGCAAGTCGATCGACGATATGTTGACGGAGACGCCGAGCGCAGGATCCAAGGCGTCAAGGCTGCGGACGGTCCTGGCAGCCTGGCCGAACACCCGTTGCGTGACCTCCGAGATCAGTCCTGAACGCTCTGCCAGGGGGATGAAGATGTCCGGCGGAACCTGGCCATGCGCCGCATGGCGCCAGCGTGCCAGTGCTTCGAAACCGACGATCCGCCGATCGCTTAGGCGGAGTTTTGGCTGAAAGTGCAGGTGGATCTCTTCCCTGGCAACCGCCATTGCCAGCGCATCGCTGTCGATTTCAGCTTTCTCGGGATACGCATGCGTCGAGAGCAGGTCGCGAAGCTCGGCCGCCCTGACCGGTTTGACGCAGGTTGCGATCACGTCCAGCCCGTTGTCCTGCGCGACCTGGCCTGCGACCTCCAGGACCCGCGCATCGACACCACTCATCAGGATCAACCGGGCCCTGCTGCCCAGATCGGCCAGATAGGCCAGGACCTCGACCCCGTCCGCATCCGGCATCTGCAGGTCGAGCACCACATGTGTGGGATCGTCGCGCGCCAGGGCGTTCTTGAAATCCGTGAAGCTGGCAACTGCCTCGGCCGCATAGCCGATGCGCCCCGCGACGTTCGCTACGAGCGACCCGATCGCCGGTTCGTCATCCAGGACAATCAGACGATTGGCCGGCATGCGCTCCTCCATCCAGAACCGCCCGCAGGGCTTGTGCGAGTTTGCGCCTGGTCACCGGCTTCAGGAGAAACCGGTCGACCGGCAGGCCAGGCTTGTCGCCAGAGATCGACAGGTCGGGCAGACCGGAAACCAGGACGATGGCCATGTCGGGATGCATGGCTCTGCATCTGCCGGCCAGCATCGCGCCCGACATGCCCTTGCCCAGGGCATGATCCGTTACCAGGGCGTCGAAACTCTCCGTCGCAAGCAGGGCCAGGGCGGCATTGGCATCGGCCGCCTGGCGACACTCATAGCCGAGTTGTTCCAGCTGTCTCGCCAGAACCCGGCGCACCTCCACCATGTCCTCGACCAGCAGTACGCGCTCGCCACTCCGGCTGCCGACGGTCTCCGCCTGCTCCTCGTCGCCGCCGGCTTCCGTCTCACTGCCAAGGTCGCGTGGCAGGAAAAGCCGAAATGTCGTGCCGACGCCAACCTCGCTATAGACGCTGACGTCGCCGCCCGACTGACGCACGAAACCGAACACGGTGCTCAACCCCAGGCCCGTTCCCTTGCCGGCGGCCTTGGTGGTGAAATAGGGCTCGAAGATCAGCGACAACTGCTCCGCCGGTATGCCGCAGCCGGTATCGCTTACCGCGACCGACACATAATCGCCTGTGGGCAGCCCCGGCCGCAGCGGGTCGACGCCATCCTGGTGCTGCGCATTGCCGGTGGTGATAGTGAGCGTGCCGCCGTCGGGCATGGCATCGCGCGCATTGACCACGAGGTTGGCGATCGCCGCCTCGAGCTGGCCCGGGTCGACATGGCAGGGCCAGAGGTCTTTGGCCAGATCGAGCGCGATCTGCACGTCCGCCCCGACCGTACGGTCCAGCAGTCGGGCCATCTCCGACACCAGGGTGTTCACCTCGACCCGGCGCGGCTCCAGCGGCTGGCGCCGGGACATCATAAGAAGCTGCCTGGTCAGTTCGCTGCCGCGTTCCGCGGCGCCCAGCGCGACCTGCAGAGGGTCCAAAGCCTCCGGCACGGTTGTGACCATCTCCTCCAGAAGTTCGAGATTGCCCAGCATGATCATGAGCAGGTTGTTGAAATCATGCGCAATACCGCCTGTCAGACGACCAATCGCCTCCAACTTCTGCAAATGTGTAATTTGCTCTTCGGATTTCTTTTTTTCGGAAATATCTTCTACGACGCTTATATAATACTCTGTATTCCCCTCCGCATCTCTCTTTATACTTGTTGTCACATGACTCCACATCTCGCTGCCGTCCTTCCGGATCATGCGGCGTTCCTGCCGCAGCACGTCCAGTTCCCCGGAGGCGAGTCGCCTGATGCCGCTCAGGATATTCTGCAACTCGTCGCGGTGATAAACGGCGGAGAATCCAAGGGTGTGAAGCTCATCTTCGCCATAGTCGAGCATTTCCCGCAACCGTCGATTGCAACGAATCCATCGACCCGTCAGGTCGGTATGGACGATGCCGACGGCCGCCTGCTCGAACGTCGCGCGGAATTCGGCCTCGCTTTCGCGCAGCCGGCCGAGCATCGCTGCGCGGGTTCGCGCAGAGCTCAGGATCGTACCGATGGCGCCGAGGAAGCCGGCTTCGGCGGCGCCGATCCGGCCGGGCTGGTGGCTTGTCACGACGAGAATGCCGACGACCTGCGCGTCCTCGTGGATCGCGATAGCCGCGCCGCTCCCCGTGCCTTCAACGGCGAGGCTCTCCGGCATCGGCACGACGGTTTCGCGGCGCCAGTCCTCTACCAGCACCGTTTCGCCCCGCGCGCGCACATGCTCGCAATAGGCCAGGTCGCCGGGCTTGGCCATGACCGCGCCGAGCCGCGAGGCGTCGCTCCCAGTCGCGGCTTCAATGTGCCAGGTACCGCCATCGTTGCGGAGCACGACGCAGGCCCCGTCCGCACCGAGTGTACGTTCCAGGATTCCGGCGGCCCGCAGATAGAGCGGGGCCGGATCGGCAAGGCGCAGGGCCTCCTGGCCGAAGGCCGCAACTTCCGCCTGTTCCAGGCGCCGCCGCTCCAGCTCCGCCTCGGCGAGCTTCCGTTGCCGTATTTCCTCTGAAAGGGCGGCGGTGCGCTTCGCCACCTTCCGTTCCAGGTCGCGGTGGAGATAGGCCCTTTCCAACGCAATTCCGGCCTGCTGCCCGATCGCCGTCAGCAGCCGCAAGAGCCCGTCATCGGGGGTGTCGTCCTGCGGCCAGTCCAATGCCAGAAGCCCTAGCAGCGAATGATCCGCCTGGATCGGCACCGCAATATGGGACTCGTGGGGACGCCCTTCATCCGGCCGGCAGTTTAGCGCCACCACCGCGTGATCGGGCGGTTCGTCTGACAGCCAGATCCGGCCGTCGCAGATCTCGCCCTGCTCTATGCGTTCCGCCAATGCGGCATCCGCGCCGCGGATCTCGGCAACCTCGAGGCGCGGGCGCTCCTCGTCGGGCATGCGGATATAGCACCAGCCGATCGGACTGGATGCCAGGGACATCGCCCGTTCCAGCGCCGCCCCGAGAACCTCGCGGTCGCTCGTGCACCGGTTCAGCGCCTCGGTCACATGCGTGATGGCATTCAGGGAATTGACGGTGGCCTCGAGGACAGCCTGCCGGTCCCGCAGCTCGCCGTTGAGGTGCACTGCTTCGCCATAGGTGGAAATCAGCAGGTCGAGGATCTGCTGCCTGTCGGCGGTGATGAAATGCCGTTCGCCCTGCAGTTCGATTTCCACGCCGACCTGCAGATGGCCGCGTTCGCGAAGAAGCCGGTTGGTGAAGATGTAGGTGATCCGCGCCAGCAGATAGCGCTCGTCGTACGGCTTCGTGATGAAGTTGTCCGCGCCGCAGTTCAGGCCCTTGAATACGTCTTCGGGCCGCGACAGTTCCGTCACCAGGATGATCGGGATGGACGTGGTCGCGGGATCCCGCTTCAAGGCGCGGCACAGTTCGTAACCGTCCAGTCCGGGCATCACCACATCGCTGATGACCAGCTGCGGGCTGCGCTCCCGCGCAAGCTCGACGGCCTGCCGGCCGTCGTTTGCGGCAAGGACCTGGAACCCCGCCTCTTCCAGCAGCATGACCAGATGCTGCTGCTGGGTCGGACTGTCCTCGGCAACAAGGATCAGCCGACAGCCGGGCGATGTATCAATTACGCTTTGGCCCACGCCCGATAATCTCCTTCAGTTGAAGTCGTTCCCGAAGCGCTTCGAGAAGCTGCTCCGGTGCCAGCACGGCACCGGCCGCGCCGACAGCGATCGCCGCGGAGGGCATGCCGCCGACGACGCACGAGTCCGGATCCTGCGCCATCGTCGTTGCGCCCCGGGCGGACATCGCAGAAAGGCCCTCGGCGCCGTCGCGCCCCATGCCGGTCAGCACGATGCCGAGGGCGGCGCTGCCATAGGCTGTCGCCATGCTCTCGAACAGCTCGTCCGCCGAAGGCCGGAAGCCGCCGCGGGGCGGGCCGCCGGACAGGCGCAGGACATTCCCACCGTCGATCCGCAGGTGGCTGTCGTCGGGGGCGACGTAGACATGATCCGGTGCTGCGGCCACACCATCCTTCGCGACCTGGACAGGCATCGCACAGAGGCCGTCGAGCCAGCCGGCAAAGCCTTCGACAAAACCCGGGCTGATATGCTGCACGATCAAAACAGGACAGCCGATCCGCGCCGGCAATCCGCGCAGCAGCGACCCGACGATCCGCGGGGCGCCGGTAGAGCCGGCGATGGCGACCGCGCGGACCTTGCCCTGGCTGCGCACGACCGCCGGTCTTTCGGCCAGGGGCCGCGCCGCGCGGCTCCAGCGGCGGACCACGTGGACTTCGCTCAGAGCGACAGCAACCGACAGCAGGGCCGCCACGCTGTCCTCATGCCGGGGATGCCCGAAGCCGAACGGCTTCTCGACCACCGTGAGGGCGCCCGCATCCAGTGCCTGCATGGAGGTGGAGACGTCGGCCGGCTCATAGCTGGCGGTCACGATGATGATGCGGGTCGGGCAGGTTTCCATGATCTGCCTGGTCGCGGCGAAGCCGTTCATGACCGGCATGTTGGCGTCCATCAGGACCAGGTCGGGTCGGTGAAGCTGTACCAGGGGTACCGCTTCGCTGCCGTTCACGCCCGTTCCCGCGACCTCGAACTTCGGCTCGTCCTCGAGGATGGCGATGAGGAACTCGCGCGCCACCGGCGAATCCTCGACGATGACCACGCGGATCGGCTTGTCCCCGACTTCGCTCATACCAGGCGTCCCACGATGTCCAGCAGCCTTGTCTGGTCGAAATCGGACTTCGTGACATAGGCGTTCGCGCCGGCCTGCATCCCGGCTTCGCGGTCGGCGCGACCCTCCAGCGCGGTGACCAGGATGACGGGCAGGTCGGCGAGTTGCGGCTCGGCCCGGATCCGCCGGGTCAGTTCGAATCCGTCGAGCCGCGGCATGTCGATATCGGAAATCACGAAATCGATCTTGCGGGAGCGGAGCACTTCAAGGGCCTCCACACCGTCTGCCGCCAGATGCACATCGTAGCCGGCCGCTTCCAGCAAGTGCTGCTCCATGACCCTGGTGGTCGCGGAATCGTCGACGACGAGCGCGGCCAGCCGACGCGGGGCCACAGGGCCGGGCAAGCCGGAGCGGGAAAGATCCCCCGCTAGCCAGGACCGAACCAGGTCGCTTGGGCGCAGGACCGGTAGCAGGTCGCCTGCACCGCGCATGCCGGCGCCGGAGATATGCCGCAGCCGCCGCAATGGCGGGCGCAGCGGCTTGAACAGCACCTCCGTTTCGCCTTCCACCGCGTCGACCAGCAGCCCCAGGCGCCGGTCCGCGGCCGTAATCGCGACGATCTGCCGGACGGGATGGTCGCTGTCCTTGCCGTCCCCCTGCAGTCCAAGGACTTCCGCCAGCGGCACCACCGGCAGCGATCCCTCGCCCCATTGCACGCTCAAACCGTCGCCGGTCTGACGCAGGCCCTCGACGCCGGTCCTGAACGCACCGGCCACGCCTTCCGCCGGCAATCCGAAGCTCCTGCCCTGCACCTGGACCTGCAAAACACGGAAGATCGCGATCGAGGCAGGCACGGCGATGGTCAGGCGCGTGCCGCGACCGAACTCGGATTCCAGATGGACGTCACCCTTCAAATCCTCAACCCGGTCCCGCAGGATCGCCAGCCCGAGGCCGTGCCCCGAAATCTGCGACACGACAGGGCTGGTGGAGAGGCCGGACCGGAACACGAGCTGCAGGGCCTGGTCCGGGTCGAGCAGTTCCAGACGCTCGGCGGAGGCCAGCCGCGCGCGCGCGGCAGCCTTGCGGACGGCCTCGGGATCGATCCCGGCCCCGTCGTCCTCGACCCGGGCTTCGATTCGCCCGTCATCCGTCCGCCGGAACGCGATCGTCACCTTCGCCGGCAGTCCCTTGCCCGCTTCCAGGCGTCGCTCATCGGTCTCGATCCCATGATCCACCGCGTTGCGCACGGCATGCAGGAGCGGGTCCTTCAGTGCCTCGAGGATGCGCCGGTCCATCTCGATATCGAGGCCGGCGGCGCGGACCGAGACGGTCTTGCCCAGCGATCGGGCAAGTTCCTCGGCGGCACGCGGGATCTGCTCGATGACGGTCCATGCCGGCACGACCCGGATACGGTGTCCCTGCTCGGCCACCTGCGCATAGGCCTGGGCGAGGGCCCGGGACTGCGAGATGGCGTCCCGGCGCATCTTTCCTGCCTGTCGCTCCAATTCGGCAAGCTGCTCGTCCAGCCGGGCGCCGATCTCCGTGGAGCCGAGCGCCGCATGCGCGACCAGCCGCCGGCAGGCCGACAGGGCCTGGGCATGGGTGCGGATCTGGGCGACCCGCTCCGCCCCGCCGGCCACAAGGGGCAAGAACTCTTCCGTCGCATGCAGCAGGCCATCCAGTTCGTCGGCAAGCACGCGGACTATGCGTTGATCGCCCTGTGGATCGGCCGCCCCCCGCTCGCTTCGGCTCTTCTCTTCCGGTGCCTCCCGCTCGGCAGGTGCCGGTACTGGCTTCCCGTTCGCTGCGGGCCCGGCCGCCTCCTGCGGCTTCGGCTCAGCATTGCCCGGCCCGGCTTCGAGGGCCTGGGCCAAGAGGTCCGAGACCCGGGCCGCGGCATCCTCCAGGGCGGTCAGCAGATCCGCATCCAGCCCGTCGCCGGTCCCGCGCAAGGCGGAAAGCCGGCCCTCGACCTGCTGGCAGAGTTGCTCGATGTCCGCCAGGCCGACGGAGCGCGAGGCCCCCTTCAGCGTATGGACGGTCCGGAACAGATGCTCCGCCGCTTCCGGCCCGTGCTCCGGTCCGGCAAGAAGCCTGCGCCAGGTCTGCAGATGCTCGCCGGCCTCGAGCCTGAAAGTTGCCAGGAGCCTCTCGCGAAGCCTTTTCTTCCGGTCGTCCATCTGCTCAGCCGCCTGGACGTGTCCGGGCGAAGGCAACCAGGTCGGTCATCCGCCGCGACAGAGTGTCGAGGTCCTGGGCCGAGGCCTCAACCTGCCTGGTGCCGCTGACCGTCTGGCTCGACGATTCCTCGATGTTGTGCATGGCCTGGCTGATCTGGTCCATGCCGGCCTGCTGTTCCTGGCTGGTGGCCAGGATCTGCTGCGCCGCCAGGGCGGCCTCGTCCACGCTGCCGGCCAGCTGGGCGATCGCCTCGCCGGACCTGTGCGTGACATCGACGCCCTCGTCCGCTGCACGGACCCCCTGTTCGGCTGCCAGCATCGCTGTCTGCGATGCACGCTGGATTTCGCTGAGGATGCGCCGCACCTGCGCTGTCGCATCCTTCGACTGATCGGCCAGCGTCTTGATCTCGTTCGCCACGACGGTGAAGCCCCGGCCGGCCTCCCCGGCCTTTGCGGCCTCGATACTGGCATTCACCGCGAGCAGATTCGACTGCTCTGCAAGGTCGTTGACGGTCGCGTTGATCTCTGCAATGGCCTCGGCCTGCTCGATGAAGCCAAGGATCTTCTGAGCCAGGGCCTCCATGCGGTCCTTCGACTCCTGGGTTCCTTTCATGCTGGCCTCGACGGCCTGGCGGCCGGAGCGCGCGACCTCGGTTGCCCGCTTCGCCGCTTCCGCAACCGCGCGCGCCTTTTCCATTGCCAGCGAGCCCGTCTGCTTGACCTCGGCGACAGTGGTGACCGTCTGACGGACCGCCGTCGCCTCCTCGGAGGCCGCCGCCACCTGCTGGCTTGTCGCGGCCAGGATCTCGGCAGTGGCGGAGGACAGGTTCGACGCGGCCTCGCCGATCTCGGCAACCATCCGCCCGAGCGCCTCGGTCATCTCGTTCAGCGCCTCGCCCAGCGTATCCAGTTCCGCCACGCCTGCGGCATTCACCCGGACATGGAGGTCGCCGCCGGCGACACGCCGGGCTAGCTGGGCGAACTCCGCGACGGTGTCCGATAGGCGCTGTCGTTGCGCAAATTCCGAGTCCAGTCGCTCCTGCAGGGACTCGGACATCCGGTTGACCGCGCCGGCAAGGTCCGCGATCTCGCGCGGACCCTCCGGATCGGCCTTGCGCTTCAGGTCGCCGGAAGCGACGGCCAGGGCGACTTCCCGCAGCTTCTGGATCGGGCGCGCGAGCATCAATGTGGCGATCACGGCCAGCACCAAGCCCCCGATCGCGCCCAGTGCACCCCATAGCCCGACGATGGTGAAGGGCTTGTCGATTGCGTCGTCGAGCTGGCTCCGCGACAGCCCGACCCATATCTTCCACCCTGTCAGATCGACAGTCGCGAATCCGGCCAGCCGCTCCTCGCCCGTGATCGATATGTAGGCGTCAATGGCGCCGGTCATGCGGCCCTGCATGGCCTTCCAGATCTCGCTGGACGAGAAATTGTACTGGTCGGCCACCAGTTGTTCATCCGGATAGACCAGGGCTTGGCCGGTGGCGGTGGCCGCCTGGATGTTCCCGGTCTCCTCGAGCGTCACCTGCCCGGCGAAACGCCGCAACGCGGTCAGTGTGATTCCGGCGGACACTACCCCCCGGATGAGCCCGGCCGGCGACAGGATGGGGGCTGCCGCGACGATGATGGGCTCTCCCGTGACCCGGGACAGGATCACCTTTCCGTCGAGCACCGGCCTGCGCTCCGCGACTGCCGACTTGAACCAGTCACGATCGCTGAAATCGGGCAGGGTGCCGGCGTTGACGCGGTCTTCGCCGTCTACCAGGACGATGGTCTGCCCTTGCGGATCGGTGACCACCATGCCGCTGTCCAGGGCCGGATAGTCCGCGCGCTGCCGGCGAAGCACCGTGGCGACCGCGGCGACATCGTTGAGGTCGAAGTCGCTCAGATGGCGCGCTGCTGTGGAGACCACACGCGTCTGATCCTCGACGAAGCCGTTGTACTGTTCGGCAAGCTGTTCGGCGTCGGACTGGTAGCGCAGCAACGCCCTCTCGACCAGGAGGTCCCGAACCGAGAGCGCCGACCCGACGCCGATGATGAGCGCCGGGGCGAGGGTGACGACCACGGCCCCGCCGATCAGCAGGGCCTTCAGGCTTGGCTTGTTCATCCCGCACCACCTCCTTGCTTGCCGGCCGCCGGCCGCACGGTCTCCTGGTCGACCTGGAAAGCGGCGTCTGCCTTGAGCATTTCCAGGTCCAGGACCGAGACGAGATCCTCACTGATGCACTGCACGAAAGCCGCCCGATGGGCGGCCTCCGCATCGCCCCGATGGAGCTGCCGGACCCCTTCGACCACGTCGGCTGCCAGCGCGAAATGGAAACCCGGCACCTGTGCGACGACGCCGAAACGGGGCGCGTGCGGCGTGTGGCCCAGTCCCAGGAACCAGCCGACATCCACCACCGCCACCATTTCGCCGCGATGCAGCATCACGCCGGACAGGAAGGCGGGGGCGCCTGGCAGCTCCAACAGGGTCTTCAGTCGCATCGCCTCCGAGCATTGGCCGCCCGGAATGCCGTAGCGGACGCCGCCACGGGCATAGACCAGATGCGCCCCCAATCCGGGGCGTGCCGCGCCGTCCTCGATCGGCGCCGCGAGACTGGCGGCACGCCGTCGCAGGATCGGACTGTCATCGGGCCGTTCGACGAGCTGGCTGCCCAGCCGGTCGACCCGGGAATGGGCCGCCTCCCAGTCGAAACCGGCGCGGTCGGAGCCGTTAGCCATCGCTCAATGCCCTTGCCAGTCGCTGCTGCAGGGCCAGCCGAAGCCGACCGACAGGGACCTCCAGGCCGGCGCGCAGGAGGCAATCGTCCCGCAGCTCGGTCAAACCGAGCAGGGCCAGCCGGTCGTGACGGCGTGCCTGCGCGCCGCGACCCAGCCGGTGCAACAGGCTGCCCAGCCGGAAATGCACTTCCGGCGCCTCCGGTTGTGCCGAAAGGGCCTGCCGCAGCAGTTCCACGGCGGTGCAATGATCGCCCGCCAGTTCCCGATCCGACGCCGCCTCGAGAAGCGCGTCGACCGGCGGGGCGGCGGTCTGGACCCGCTTCGCGGCCAACGCTGCGACCAACGGGATCGCGGCAGCCCCCCGCGGCGTTCCAGGGTCATCGGAGATGTCTGTCGGAGCGCCATGCTGGCGGTAGCGTTGTCCGGCCCGGTCCGGTCCGGTCGGCGCCTGGAACGCCAGCAGGGCATCGAAGCTGTGCCGCGCCAGCGCCGGGAACAGGGCTGGTGTGGCTTCCGCCGGGCTGGTGACCAGCCAGCCCCCGGGGGCGACGGCTGCGGCCAGGCCGGTCGCGACCCGTGTGCGCGCCCGAAGGTGCAGGTACATCAGCACGTTGCGGCAGACCACGAGGTCGAACTGCCCGGGCGCAGCCGGCCAGGTCCCGGCATCGATGTCAACCAGGTTGTGCCGAACGAATGCCACCCTGTCGCGAACCGGCCCCCGTAGCTCCCACGATCGTCCGTCGGCGTCCGGGACCAGATGCCGTCTGCGCACCTCCGGGGGCATTTCCCGCAGGCTCCATTCGCGATAACGCGCGGCCCGCGCCTGGGCGACCGCGGCGGCACAGATGTCCGAGCCGAAAAAGTCGAACCGCCAGCCGCCCGGCACCGGCAGCGACTCCGCCAGGTCGCCGATCAGGATAGCGAGGGTATAGGCCTCTTCCCCGGAGGCGCAGCCTGCGCTCCAGACGGCGATGCTGCCGTTGTCGAGACGCGCCTTCTCGCGCATGGCCGGCAGCAGGACCCGGTCGCGCAGCGCGCGCAGCCAGTCGCGATGGCGGAAGAACGAGGTCTCCCGCACGGTCAGCTGCGCGATCGCGGCCTGCCAGCATTCCTCCCCCAGCGGTGCGCTGCGCAACCGCTCGGCCGGGTCCCCGACGACGGCGTCCGCGGCGGCGGCGAAGGCCGAAGCGAGGCGAAGCGTGCCGACAGCTTCGAGATCGAGGCCAAGCCGGTCCGCGACAAGAAGCCGAAACCAATTCGGGACGCCAATGGCTTTCATGACCGCGCCTCCAGAGCGGCCGAAAGCCGGAGCTCGTCCGCCGCGGTGAGGCAGGCGGCCAGATCGTAGATCAGCACCCTGCCGGTCCCTGTCCAGGCCATTCCGTCGAACTGCGGCAGCCCGCCGGGCATCTCATCGGACGCTGCAAGCGCGTCCTCTGCTACATAAAGGACCGGCTCGACATCCTCGACGGACAGCGCCACGGGGCGGGCGCCGGCGCGCACCAGGACAAGCCTGTCGGAGGCCGACCGGTCGCGTCCATGCAGACCCAACGACTGGCAAAGGTCGACAACCGGGACGATCCGCCCATGGACGCTTGCCGTACCGACGACATGGCGCGGCGCGCCTGGCAGGGGATCCAGCTCGACCATCGGAAGTACCCGCTCGACGAGGTCGAGCGGCAGCGCCAGCTTCAGATCGCCGATCCTGAGCGGGAGTATGGGGCGCGCAGCTGCCATGAGACCTTTTCCAGGTGCTTGCGACAGGCCGAGAACGCCGCCGTCGGAGCGGGTGTCTGTTCCGCGAACTGGTTAAGCAATATGCGGAAAAATCAAATATTGTATGCAACACCAAATTTGTTAACAGACAGTTAAGGATGCGACGCGGAAATTCCCGACTCTCATAGTAGGGAAGTTTCAATTAACCTATGCGACGAGACACTTTCTGGAAATCATCCATCCTGAGTGTATAGAATGTCCGTGCAATGATCGCAGTGGTTGGGGATCATATGTAGTGCATGGCTCATTCTATATTCGCGGCCGGTGCTCACCCGGCCGGTGCGGCACCTGCCAGGCGCGCCCGGCGGCACGGCCGACACAGCGGCAACCTTCGCGATCATGAGCTTGGCTAAGACTTCCACCCCGGCGCGGATCCGGGGCGCCACCGGTCTTCGTCGACGGCTGCTGCTGCTCGTCGCGGTGACGATCCTCGCCATGATGGCGTTGATCGGCGGCAGCTTCGCCGTGATTTACGAGACCATGAAACAGGGCCTGGCGAGCGAAACACGCTCGCTCGTTGCCGTGGTACAGACGGAAGTCCGTGAAATGGTGACCGAGAGCGAGACCCTGCTGCAGGTCCTCGTCGCCGCGCCGGAGATACGCGAGGGCCGAGAGCCGGAATGCAGTCGCATTCTCGACGGCTTGATGACCCAGCGACTGTTCCAGGCCTCGCTCACCGGCATCGTGGTCACCGACGGGTTGCTGCGACCGATCTGTTCGAGTTTCGGCCAGATCAGTTTCGACGATCTCCAAACGATGACCCTGTTCCAGCAGGCCAGGCGAGAGAAGCGCTTAGTCCTGGGCGAGCTTCGGGTCGGCAGGCTCAGCGGTGAGCCCATCCTGCCGGCCGTCCTGCCCATACCGATCTCCCAGGCCGGTCCGACCGGCATCCTGGCGATTGGCAAGCGGGTTTCGGTCCTTCAAGACAAGCTCGACCGCCTGCCTCTGCCGCCCGGGACCGGTCTGTTCGCGGTCGATGGCAGTGGAAAGATATTCGCCGCCCGGCATCCGCAGGGGACATCGGCATGGATCGGCAAGGACATCTCCGACAGCGAACTCTGGGCATCGGCCTCGGGTGCGGAGGCGGGCAATTTCGTTGTCACAGGGCTGGACGGCAATACCCGGATCGGTGCCTTCGCGGCAGTCGACAACGAGATTCCCGACCTGCGCATCATCGTCAGTTATCCGGAACATGAAGTGCTGCGGCGCATTTTCGGCGACATCTGGACGGCGCTGTCATGGACCTTCGCCATCGTCGCCGCGGCCGCCGTGATTCTCCTGGCCGGCCAGTATCTGCTGTTCGTGCGCCAGCTCACGGCAATCTCCCGCGCGACCGAGCGACTGCTCGACGCGTTGCCGGCCGGATCCGGACCGGTGCAGGCCGCCATCGCCACGGGCCGACACCGCACCCTCGATCTGCCGCAGATTGCTGAAACGGTGGCGCGCGCGCTGGACATCCTGCACAGGCAGCAGGCGAACCTCGGGCTGGCGCAGCAACTTGCCGGCGTGGCGGACTGGCAATGGACCGAAGGCCGGAGCGAGCTGAGGGTCGGGCCGGATTTCCGGGAGGCCCTTGGCCTGCCACCCGACCTGCCGCGACCGCGGACCATGTCGGACTACTTGGCGATGGTCGCACCGGAGCATCGCGCCCACACTGCGGACGAGCTGCGTCAGTTCTTCCGCGGCCGGGGCGACGAACTGCTGATCGA
Source organism: Marinibaculum pumilum (assembly GCF_042646425.1). Taxonomy (NCBI): domain Bacteria; kingdom Pseudomonadati; phylum Pseudomonadota; class Alphaproteobacteria; order Rhodospirillales; family Rhodospirillaceae; genus Marinibaculum; species Marinibaculum pumilum. The sequence goes on along the minus strand of NZ_JBHRTR010000028.1, from coordinate 10,674 downwards.
ACATCAACTGGAGCCGTATCCCGGCGCCACGCGGCGCGACGTAATCCTGCGCGCCCGCGCCATGGCCCCAAGAAATGGGCCGCGCCAGTTCATCGGTGCCGTGCAGGACGTCACCAGGCAGCGCGACCTGCAGCGCGCCTACGATCGCGAGCGCCTGTTCCTGCGCACCTTGCTCGACACCCTGGATGTCGGCGTGGTGGCCTGCGACGCGGACGGCATGCTGACCTTCGGCAACAAGATGAACATGGAGATACTGGGGCCGCTGGAGCACATCCCGATCGCCCGCATGCCGGAAATCTATCACATCTACCAGGCGGATGGCGTGACCCCGCTGCCGGCGGAGCGGACGGCGATCGCCCGGGCACTGCAAGGGCAGACCGTCGAGAATGAAACGGCCGTCATCGCACAGCCCGGCCGAACGACGCGCACTCTCAGGGTCGTCGGTCGGCCGATCCATATGGAAGGCAGCGGTGTCGTCGGTGCGATGGCGATCCAGCGCGACATCACCGAGTATGTCGCGCTGCAGGATGAGGCAGCCCGCCGCGGCGAGCAGTTCGGCGGTCTGTTCCAGGCTGTGCGGGATGCGCTTCTGGTGGTTCGGCCGTGCGGCACGGTTGAGATGGCGAACGGCGCGGCAGAAACCATGTTCCACTGCGGCCCCGACCGGATCGCTGGGCAGGCGCTCGGCGACCTCCTCGGCCGCGGCGAAACGGAGCGCCTGCTGGCCGAAGTCGCGGCACTGCCCGATCGCGGCGTCTACAGGACAGAGATCGAGGCCAGGACGGTCTCGGGCGAACCGCTGTCCGTCGAGGCCATCGCCTCGCAGATGCCCTTCGGACAGCAGCGTGCCGTCCTGGTCTCTCTCCGGGATATCGGCCCCAGCCGCAAGCTGCAGCAGCGCCTGCAGGCCATCCAACGGGTCGAAGCCATCGGAAAACTCACCGGGGGCATGGCTCACGAGTTCAACAACCTGCTGCAGATCGTGATCATGAACCTGGACCTGCTGGCGATGGACCAGAGCCATGAGGGTGATTCCGGGCGACTCTTCGACGCGGCGCTGCAGGCCGCCCTGCGCGGCGCCGAACTGACGCAGCACCTGCTGACCTTTGCCCGCCACCAGACCCAGGAGGCGGAAGTGGTCGATCTGAACGGCGCCGTGCGCTCGGCGAGAGACATGCTTGAAAAGGTCCTGAAAGCCGATCGCAGACTGGAGGCAAGGCTGGCCGATACGCCCATTCCCGTGCTTGTCGACGTGGCACAACTTGACCTTGCGCTGACCAACCTGGTCCTGAACGCCGGAGATGCGATGCCGGATGGCGGCACTGCCACCATCACGGTCGGAACCCGGTCCTGCACAACCGATCAGGTGGCCGACCTGGCCCCGGGCGAATACGCGACGATCGCGGTCGCCGACGATGGCAAGGGCATGCCGGCGGAGGTGGCTGCCCGTGCCTTCGAGCCCTTCTTCACGACAAAGGATGTCGGCGAAGGCTCGGGACTGGGCCTGTCCATGGTCATCGGCTTCATGAACCAGTGCGGAGGGACGGCTGAGATCGAAAGTCGCCCAGGGATGGGCACCACCGTCACATTGTGGTTTCCGCTTGCCGACAATGCACCTGCGGGCAGTGCATAGCGGCGGCGCGCCGTGGCCGATTTGAGGCGGCCACGCGAGTCAAGGCAGACGACCACAGGGTATCGAGTCTAGAATACCGCAGGCTGGCGAGCGGGAGGGACTGTGGCGAAGATCCTGGTCATAGACGACGACAAACTCGTCCTTCAATCCATCACCGCTGCCCTGCAGAAATCGGGGCACGAGGTGGAAACCGCACTCGATGGCGATCTGGGCATGCGGCAGTATCAGGCTGTCCGGCCAGATCTGATCGTCACCGACATCATCATGCCGCACAAGGAAGGCATCGGCTTCATCGTCGAGCTGCGTCGCGGAGACAAGGAAACACCGATCGTGGCGCTGTCGGGGGGCGGTCGATCCCGCAATCTCGAGTTCCTCGACATGGCCTTGAAGCTGGGGGCGGATGCGATCCTGCGCAAACCGGTGCGGTTCGGCGAACTGATCGCGACCGTCGAGCGCTGCCTGCGGGATGGCCGGCGTCCCGCCGCGGCGGACGGCTAGCACAGGCCTGGGACCTGCGCGCTGGGCCGCCCTATGAACGAGCTTCACGAAACACTGAAGTCGTTGCTGGAAACCCGGGACCTGGTAAGGCTCGGACGGCTCCAGATCCTGAGTGTCGAGAAGATCAAGGATCGGCTGGGCGACGACTGGCCGCGGTTTTCCGCGACTGTCCACCGGGTGGCCGAGGCAGCCATCAAGCGGGCTCTCGGGCCGAAGGACGTGCATCTCGAGGTCGGCGGATGCGGCTATATCCTGGTCTTCGCGGAGCTCGACGGCGAGCGCGCGCAGCTGCGCATGATGTCGTTGATGCGTCAGATCCTGACGCAGTTGTTCGGTGAGGCAGCGGACGATCCAGACTTCGCCGACCTGGTGGGCGCGCATGCCAGTGCCATCGAGGTTTCGAAGGATGTCCTCGATCGCGATCCCGAACTGCTCGACTTCGGCCAAGCGCATGGCGGGAACGCTCTCCCCCCCATACCGCCCGGGGCAGTCGCCGAGCCCGGGGCAGATGAGAACTACGACCGCCATTTCAGTTGGGCCGGCAGCGGAACGCAACAACTTCAACCAGAGCGGCTGGAATGGCAGTTCGCCCCGCTGTGGGACGTGCCACACCGCGCGCTAACAACCTATCTGTGCGACATCGTCAGCATCGCAGACCGGGAAAACCAACCGATTGACGTCGACTGGCTGCTGTCGCAGAGAGACGATCCCCGAATCGGCCACCTCGATGCGCAGATGCTATCGCGAACAGCGCAAGAATTAAAAGAGATTGCAATTGCGAAACACAAGGTCCTGATTGCCTGTCGCGTTCATTACTATACCCTGGACTCAAAGACTCGCCGACAGGCCTACCTTCGACAGTTCCGACATCTGCCCGAAAACCACCAGCGGTTCCTGATCCTGGAATTGTGCGGGCTGCCACCAGGGACACCGCCCAGCAGAGCCCATCAGCTCGTTTCTGAACTGCGACCTCATGCACGCATGGTGGTGTTGCGCCTGAACATGGCCGAGGCATCGCTTGCCAGACTAAGGCCGCACAGCCTGAACCAGTACAAAGAGGCCGGTTTCGATGCCGTGGCGCTCGACGCCGCGCCGCTCCGACGCGACGAGCGCCAGCTTGTCAAACTGCTCGATGCCTTTGCCGCGGCTGCCGCGACCGCCAGCCTGCGTGCCTGTGTCCTGGGCCTAACCGCTCGCAGTGCGACCATGGCCGCGATTGTTGCCGGTTGCGACTATATTCAGAGCGATGCGATTATGTCGCCTGTTGCCAAGCCGAGCTACATGCTGCGGTACGATTTGCCAGATCTCTTCGCCTAGGTGTTCGGTCCCGTCCGGGGAAGCTGAGGGTGCTGAAATCCTTTGCTATCCGGAAAGCGACCGAATGAACGTCCACAAGAATGTGCCCCTGATGGCGCACAGTCGAGCGAAGTTCGTCCGTCGGGTCCTTCAGGAGGGCCAGCATGCGGCCGATCACAGCGGGGTTGGACGCGCCGATGCGGTCCAGCACGGCGCCGATGACGAGGGCGAGGATGATCTCCATGGCTCAGGCCTCCCTGCGGTAGAGCAGCATTGCGGTGGGAATGCCGGCGGCGAAGGCGCCGACGGCGAAGATGAAGCCGGACAGGGCAGTCTGCATCATGCCGGACATCATGCGCCGGGAGGTGCAGCCGCCGGCGAGGCGTGCGCCGTACAGCACGATGAAGCCGCCGGCGAAGGCGGCGAGGTAGCGCAAGCCCCGGCTGTCGCCCAAATTCGCCTGCCAGAGCGGATGCACCCGCTTCTCCGCGGACCCGATGCCGCCGCGCAGCCAGGCCGGGAGGGCGCCGCCGTTCACCATCGCGACGACGAAGACGAAGCTGTTGTTGAGTAAGCGTCCGGTGACGACCGCCTTGCTCGGAGCAGCGTGACCGGCTGTCCTGTCGCGGTGGTGTAAGCCACGTTGTTAGCGACGGGGATAGCCACGTGACTGTCGAGCGTCTGGAGATCCTGAGCGGTGTTGTTCGCCGGCGGCGCTGGTCTCGTGCGGACAAGGAGCGGCTTGTCGTCGAGACGCTGGAGCCCGGCGTGACGGTGACCGAGGTTGCCCGCCGGCACGATCTGGATCGCGGACTGCTGTATCGCTGGCGGCAGGAACTGGGCGTGGTCCGGAACACGGAGCCGGTTGGCTTCCTGCCTGTGGAAGTGGCGCGCGGCACCGACACCGCCCGGCCGGCAGCCTGCACCAGCCCGAGCGGGATGGAGATTGCGCTGCCCGACGGCGTCCGGATCCGGGTCGACCGGACCGTCGATGCGGATGCCCTGTCACGGGTGCTCTGGGCCCTGGGGCGGCGGTGATTACGCCACCTCCGGGAACCCGGGACTGGCTCTGTGCCGGCCGCACCGACATGCGCCGGGGCTTCGACGGCCTTGCCTGGCAGGTGCAGGAGGTGCTGCATCGCGATCCATTCAGCGGCCATGTCTTCGTCTTCCGCGGTCGGCGTGGGGATCTGATCAAGCTGCTGTGGTGGGACGGCCAGGGCCTCTGCCTGTTCGCCAAGCGGCTGGAGCGCGGCCGCTTCGTCTGGCCCTCGCCGGCGGACGGCAGGGTGGCGGTGACGCCGGCGCAGCTGGCGATGCTGCTGGAAGGGATCGACTGGCGGATGCCCCGGCGCACCTGGCGGCCGGAACTGGCCGGCTGAGCGCGACCGATTGACTCACCTGCCGCTACTGCCCCTGTGACAGCGGCATCGCGCGGGTGCGGATGGTAGAATCCGGCATGTCGCCGGACACCGCCCTTCCCGATGAAGTCGAGAGCCCTGCGCCGACTTCTGCTGGCGGAGCGTGAGGCTGCCGCGAGCGCCGTCGCCGAGCTGACGGGGCAACTGCAGCAGGCCCGCACCGGCCTGGTGGCCAAGACCCTGGAACTGGAGAAGCTGAAGGTGCAGCTGGCAAAGCTGCGCCGGATGGCGTTCGGCCGCTCTTCGGAGAAGCTGGAGCCCTGGGCCGGAAGAACTACCTGTTCGCCGGCTCCGACACCGGCGAGGAGCGCGCCGCGGCCATCTACTCGCTGATCGGCACCGCCCGGCTCAACGACATCGAGCCGCAGGCCTGCCTCGCCGACGTGATCGGCCGCATCAACACCCACCCGGCAAAGCGCCTCGCCGAACTGCTGCCCCGGAACTGGGCGCAAGGTCGATAAACGCGGCCATCACCGGACGCTTACGAATGATGGCCCGCCCGAACCCGGCCAAGGCCGCAAAGATGTGGAAGACCAGGCGGCCGCCGGAGGTGGTGGTGTCGATCGCTTCGGTGAACGACCGGAATCCGATCTCCCACCCCCAGCTCCTCCACTGTCTTGAGCAGTGGCTTGATGGAGCGGGCGAGACGATCAAGGTGCCAGACAACGAAGGTGTCGCCGCCGCGCATATAGCCCAGAGCCCGACCAGCAGCAGTCAGACCACCCTACGGTCGCGGCACTCAAGCGAAGACCCTCTGCTATACACCCCGATGAAAGTGGTGTTGCCAAGAAAACACCACCTCATCACACTTAGGAGCCGACCCTTCAACTATCCAACACTAGACGCAGCTTGGCCGCAAGTTCCAAACGTGTATAGGGTTTGCTCAGCAATACAACGCCATGGTCTAGCCGCCCGTGATGAACGATGGCGTTTTCGGTGTAGCCGGAGGTAAATATGACCTTCAGCGAGGGGCGGAGTGATCGTGCCCGGTCGGCGAGTTGGCGCCCGTTCATACCGCCGGGCATGACAATGTCGCTCAGCAACAGGTCGATATCATCGCGAACTTGCAGCGCTTTCAACGCCTCGGGGCCGGACATGACCGCGGTAACCCGATAGCCCAGCGACAGCAACTGATCCTTGAGAGATTCAAGCACCAGATCGTCGTCCTCGGCGATCAGAATATGCTCTGTTCCGCCTTGCAAAATGGACCCGGCCACCGGTTGGAAACTCGCCACGTGCCCAGATTGTATCCGCGGAAAATACAGTTTGATCGACGTACCATTACCGGGCTCGGAATATATCTTGATATGTCCGCGCGATTGCTTGGTGAATCCAAACACCATGCTCAACCCGAGGCCGCTCCCCTTACCGACGCCCTTGGTGGTAAAGAACGGCTCGAAGGCACGCCTGACCGTTTCAGGGTCCATGCCCGTGCCTGTGTCGGAAACACTGACCATCACATACTCACCGGCCAAGACGTCCAAGTGTCGGTCGGCATAGTGCTGGTCCAGCACGACATTGGCGGTTTCAATCGTCAATCTACCACCGTCTTGCATCTTACCACCGTCTTGCATCGCGTCCCGCGCGTTGACCACCAGGTTCAGCAAGGCGGCGTCGAGTTCGCCGGCATCGACTTCGGCAATGCCGAGATCATGGGCAGGCACAATTTCAAGATCGATATTCTCCGGCAAGGTACGCCGGATGAGTCCCTGCATCTCTTCGATCAATAGGTTTATGTTCGTTGGTTTCGGGTCGAGAGGTCGACGACGGGCAAATGCCAGCAGCCGATCGGTCAACTGCGCGCCGCGCTCCGCAGCGGACACTGTCAGTTCCGCCATTCGCTGCTGCTTCGGGTCGGTCGTCAAACTTGCCAGCATTTGCGCGTTGCCCATTATGACGGTCAACAAGTTGTTGAAATCGTGAGCGATCCCGCCTGTCAGATGACCGACGGCCTCCATCTTCTGGGCTTCCCGAAGCTGCCGTTCCATATCGTAGCGCTCGGTAATATCAAGCATGCTTCCCACCATCCGAACTGCTTTACCGCTTGCGTCACGGATAATGAAGCCACGATCTATTACAGTGGCTGCCTGCCCATCGCTCTTGATAAACCGGTACTCGCTGCTCCAATTGTCCTCGTCAGCATCAATGGCATCGTAAATAGACTGGGTAACGCGCTCAAAATCGTCTTGGTGAATGCGACGGGTCCATGAATCGGACCCCGGCTCCAATACAGAGGCCGGATAACCAAAGCCGTCGGCTATCGCCTCACTCCACCAGACTTCGTCCGTGGTCAAGTTCCAATCCCAGATGACGTCATTGGCTGCCCTTGAAATTAACTCAATACGTTCCCGGAACAGCCGCAGCTCATCCTCTTGTTGCTTGCGCTCGGTGACATCCCGCTCGACTGCCACAAAATGCGTACAGCGCCCCCCATCGCTAAATAGCGGCGTGATGTCGAGTTCCAGCCAGTAGGTTTTTCCCGATTTATCGTAGTTGAGCACTTCGCAACGAATGGGTTTCCTGTTTTGCAGGGCTTCCCGGATCTCATGCAGAGTCAGCCGATTGGTTCCGGGACCTTGCAGCAAGCGAGGCGTCTGGCCGATCACGTCCTTTCTGGCATAGCCCGTCAGGCGCTCGAATGCATCGTTCACGTAGACGATTCGCGGACCGTCGGGTGCATCCAGCGCATCGGCATCTGTAATCATCACGATGTCGTTTTGCCGCGCCAGGGCGGCTTCGACGAGGCGCAGTTGTTCTTGTCGCGCCTGGTCACCGGTAACGTCGCGAAAATAGACCGCCAGGCCACCTGGGATCGGATAGGCGCTGACATCGAACCATTTTTGAAGCGGAGGATAAAATTCCACAAACTTGACGGTTTTATTGCTCTCAACTGCCAGCCGATACTGGCGCTCGAATTCACTGCCAATCGCCTCCGGAAATTCCAGCCAGACACTTTTCCCCAGAAGTTCCTCCGAGGATCGTTCCAGTAAAATGCGCGCCTGATCGTTCAAGTAAGTAAAATGCCATGCTCCGTCCAACGCGAAGAATGCATCGCTGATGCTCTCCAGAACATTAAGGCGTTGTCGCTCCGCTCGATCGGCACGCATCTGCGCTTCCTGCAGGATTGTTATGTCCTGGAATGCGCCCTGAACGGCCGTGATTTTGCCGTCTCGGTCGAGCACCGGAACGCCGATTGAGCGGACCCATGGCTGCCGGCCGTCCGCCGCCATGAGTCGACAGACGACATCGAACTCTTCACCATCTCTGGCACATCGCTCGAAAGCACTTCTGATGACTTCCCGGTACTCAGGAGAGTAGAACCCGATCGCCTCGGAAACATCAGGTGGAGAATAATCGCCGGGAAGGCCGTGAATGTTGGCTGTCTCCGGGGTCCAGGTGATGGTTTCAGTATCGAGGTCGACATGCCAGCCGCCCAGCCGGACTTTCTCCCCGGCCAGACGCAAGAGTTTCTCTGCCTGGCTGAGTCTTTCCCGCGTTCCGACGAGCGGTGTAATGTCCTGAACGTAGCCGACGACGATTTCGCCGTCGGACGACAGGTGGCGCTCGCCCACCCCCCTGACATGGTTCACCCTTCCGTCGTAACCGATCACCCGATGCTCGAACTCGATTTGTGTCGCCCCTTGCTCAATGAAAGCCTGGTAGACGGCGAGTGAGTCCTTACGATCATCTGGGTGGACCAGCGCGAAATATTCCTTGAAGTCTGGCGCCGGGCGATCGGCCGGCACACCGTAAATATCGAACACTTGCCTCGACCAGTTCAGTTTCTCCGTCTTCAGGTCGTATTCCCAAGCCCCCAGCTTTAACAGACGCTCCGCAGTCCGCATCCGGGACTCGTGCTCTTGCAGTTTCACTAAAGCTTGCCGGAGCTCCTGGGATTGGAGAATGATGTCCGAAAGAGCGATCGGGTCGAGGCGGGACTCCGACCCACCATGGATTGTCGATGCATGCCCTTCGCGGACGATGGATGTGACGTCTTCCACCCGATGTGCGATGAGTTCGATATTTCCGTCATCGTCCAGGATCGGACTGTTCACCGGACTCCAGAAACGCTCTTCGAATTCACCGTTGGGCCGGCGTATCGGATGTCGTTGCACGCCCATACTGTCCGGCATTTTGGTCAGTTCGACCCGTCGAAGGGATCGGGTCAAATTTTCGACCCCGTCGGCACCGGTATCGGCAGAGACATCGGGGAAAACCTCGAACAGTCTCTTTCCGACGAGGTCGCTCTCACTTCTCATCGTGGATTGTAAATAGGCGGCTGTGACAGCGACAATTTCGTAGCTGCCCGGCTTCAAAAGCATTAATTTGGTGGGTGCTGCCTTAAACAGCCTTTTGTACTCCAGATTTTCTATTTTCCTCACGTCGTGTTCAACCATGGACAGCTCTCAGAAAATGATGGCAAACTTGTCCATTGGTGTTGCAATAAAAGCCTTGCGCTTCGTCGCACCGGAGGGTGCGCCGGAAATCCAGAGACCATGCGTCTTCCACGCCTTCAACTCCCGCACTAAGGTCTATAGCACCACCAAGCCACACAATGGCCGTGCCGATCTTTCGACATCTGCTCACTTGCCAGAATTTGGCAAACAGACTGTCGGCCTTAACCCCAAACAATACCCTGCCTCGCTAAAATTGGGAAATGACGGAGTGGTCAATGCTTAAGATAAGGTCGGCTGCATATCCAAAAAAGAATAATAGCATGCACCACAAAGAGGCGCATTTATCATATATTTTCTTCTTTATTCATTTGTTCATTCAGGCAGGCCTCCACCTCATCCAGGAGCTGACGCTGCGTGAACGGCTTCTTGATACTGCGCGTCGCTCCCAGCTGACGTGCCATTTTGAGATAGTCGTATTCGCCCCCAGCCGATGCATGTCGTTTGCTCCCGCCCGTCATGGCGATGATCGGGACTTCGTGTCCCTGACGGCGGGCAGATAACAGGAATTCAAACCCCTCGACTTCGGGCATCAGGATGTCCGTCAAGGCGACGTCAATCGGATACTTCTTCAATCTCTCCAACGCCTCCCCGCCATGGCGGGCGAGCACGGCTTCATGGCCAGCGCTTTCCAAATACATGCCGATTGTCTCGGCGACCAGCGCATCGTCGTCCACGATCAGGACCACAGCCATCGTAGGACTTTCCTTTACAAGTGTTTGAGGGCCAACCCGTCCCGTCGACTTTGTGTTAGGCTATGCTGAAGCCTTAGCATATTCCAATATGTGAGCTTTCAACTGGTTGTCCATCCTGCCCCGCCGCGGATCAGCTGGCCCCGGCCAGGACCGGGCTCTGAAGTTAGTCAGAGCGGTCAGGCCATTGCACCATTGTCGCGGCGTTTCAGCGTTCGCCAGGCAAAGGCCCCAGAGGCTGAACACCACCTGATCTGAGGCACCTTCCAGCTTCTTGCAGTCTATCTAGGGGGTGTCCTTCTCTTGGCGGCCGACGGCCGATCCGTATATTATCCTTCACGGCACCGCGGCCATCTTCTTGATGGCGGTAGAGCGTAGAGGGGGCCAAGCCGAAGGGCTCCGCCACCTGCTCCACGGTGATGCGCTCTTCGCGCAGCAGAGCTTTGGCTTGGACCAGGTCCTCTGTGGACAAGGCAAGACAGGACGCCGGCCGCCGAGCCTGCTGCGGACCCAGGCCGAGGCCGAGCTCGCACTTGTCCGTTCGCGGATGATGGCCCGCTCGAGCTCGGCCAAGGCCGCAAAGATGTGGAAGACTAGAGCGTTCCCATTGAAGGCAGAATCGATAGGGGATTCCCCTGAGGGGCGAACTGTGATTCACCCTATCTGCTGGATGAGGAGGC
>NZ_JBHRTR010000027.1:98467-170583 GCF_042646425.1 Marinibaculum pumilum | reverse complement strand
AGTGCCTCCTATGCAGCTGTTGGGTGTGGGAAACCGATACGGTAACGCCTCGCCCGTCGCGCCTGCATAGGATCTTGACCCGTCCACGGGCTTCGCCCGTGAACCCCATTCCGCCAGCGGTCAGAAACCGCAAAGCTGGCGGAATGGATCCCGGATCAAGTCCGGGATGACGGTCGTGGTCACGTCACCGCTTCTACCCAAGTGGGGACCGCTCTAACGCATCGTCTGCGGCAGGAAGGTCGAGATCTCCGGGAAGCCGATGATCAGCGCCATGATCACAACCTCGCAGGCCAGGAACCAGAAGCAGCCCTTGAAGATGGTTTCCAGCGGAATCCGGTCGCCGACCACGCCTTTCACGACATAGACGTTGAAGCCCACCGGCGGGGTCAGCAGGCCGATCTCGATATACTTGACCATGATCACGCCCAGCCAGACCAGGTCCAGGTTCAGTGCCTGGAACATCGGCAGGAAGACCGGGATGGTGATCAGCAGGATCCCCAGCGGGTCCAGGAACATGCCCAGGATCAGGTAGACGATCGACAGCGCCAGCACCAGCAGGATCGGATCGACGGCCCAGGTGCCGATCGTGTCGGTCAGGAAATTGCCGGCGCCGGAAAAGGCCAGGAAGCGGGTATACATCACCGCACCCATGCCGACGAAGAAGATCTGCGCCGTCGCCGCCATGGCGTCCTTCACGCTGGCCAGGAAGTCGGGCAGCTTCATCCGGCCCTGCAGGACCGCGATCATCAGGGCGACGAAGGCGCCGCCGGCACCGGCCTCCGTCGGGGAAACGATGCCGCCGTACAGCCCGCCGATGACCGCCAGGATCAGCGCCATCAGCGGCCAGACTTCCGCCAGGGCCGTCCAGCGCTCTCGGCGGTTGCTGCGGAACTCCTCGCGGCCCTGTTCCGGCGCAAGCGACGGGTTCAGGCGGCAGCGGATCAGGATCATCGCGGTATAGACGATGGCGGTCAGGATGCCGGGGATGATTCCCGCGATCAGCAGGTCGACGATGGAGACCTGGGCGAAGATCCCGTACAGGACGAACAGGATGCTGGGCGGGATCAGCGCCGCCAGGGTGCCGCCGCAGGCGACGACGCCGGCGGCCAGGCCCTTGTCATAGCCGTGCCGCAGCATCTCCGGCACCGCCAGGCGCGCCATGGTGGCCGAGGCGGCGACGCTGGAGCCGGAGGCGGCGCCGAAGCCGGCGCAGGCCAGGTTGGTCGCCACCGCCAGGCCGCCGGGCAGGCCGCCCAGCCAGAGCCGGGCGGCGCGGAACAGCGCGGTCGAGATGCCGGACTGGTTCACGATCGCGCCCATCAGCAGGAACATCGGGATCGCGGTCAGGTCCCAGTTGGCGGAGAACTCGTAGGGGATCGTGCGGACGGTCGACAGGGCGACGTCGAAGTTCAGCAGGATCCAGAAGCCGCCGAAGGAGACCAGCCCCAGCGCGACGCCGATCGGCACCTTGGCGGCCAGCAGCGCCAGCAGGACGGCGAGGCTGACGACAGCGACGGTGATCGTGTCCATCGACCGCCCTCCCTCAGGACCGGCGGACGCGCAGCGCGTCGCCGACCAGGCGCAGCACGAGGTAGAGCAGCATCAGCGCACCGGCGAAGGGCAGCAGCCAGCGGGTCGGCCAGACCGCGACATAGAAGCCCGCAGCCTCCCAGACCTCGCCCTTCTCGGTCTGCTGGATCGCCATGATCCAGGCCTGCCATGTGAAGATCGCCAGGTAGAGGATCGTCGCCAGCTTGGCGAACAGATCCTGCAGGAACCGCCCCCGGGGCGACAGCATGCGGGTGAACAGGTCCACCTTGATATGGTCGTCGTTCAGCGCCAGCCAGGCCCAGGGCAGGTAGGCGGCGGCGACCATGTAGTAGGCGGAAACGAACTCCGTGGTGCCTGGCAGCGGCAGGTTGAACAGGGTGCGGCCTAGCACGTCCACCGTGACGTTCAGCATCATCAGGGTGCCGGCGAGGATCGCCACCCACAGGCTGACCCGGATCGGCGGGTTCAGCCAGCGGGTCAGCCGATTATGCCCGTCGTCGGGACGGCCGCCGTCCGGTGTGTCCAGGCCGGACGGTGTGTCCCGTCCGGAGGCGGAGATGCTGTCGGATGCCATGCCGGTCGGTCTCGGAGGTCAGGCGCGTGCCAGGTCGCGTCTCGGAACGCATGTCGGCGACCGCGGCGGGCCACCGGAAGCAGTGGGCCGCAGCCGTCCGGGCGGAACGGCTGCGGCTGGGGCGGGCCGCCCGGGCGGCCGCTCTGTGCGACCGGCCCGGGCGTAGAGGCTGCCCGATCGAGCCGTCCTCAGAAGGAGTCCGGATCGACCTTGGAGTAGATCTCCTGCCAGACCATCTCCGCCATCTTGTCGATGTCGGTGCCGATCTCAGGCGCGAGCTTCTCCCACTTCGCGTAGTTCTTGTTGTAGGCGTCGATGATCGCCGCCGGGTCCTTCACGCCGAAGCCCTTGGCCGTCTCGATGTTGCGCTGCCGCTGGATCTTGTCGAAATCCTCGGTCAGCTTCTTGAACTCGCCCGCATCGGTCGGCTCGATCAGCTTCAGGCCCTTTTCCTTCTGGGCCCATTCCAGCGCCTTCTTCTCGTTGTCGATGAACTGGCCGATCGACTGCGCCGCGCTGAACCAGGCCGCCTTCTTCAGGTGAAGGATCTTCTCTTCCTTCGTGAAATCGTCCCAGACGTCGCGGTTGATCAGCAGGCCGAGGGCGGGGCCGGTCATGCCCAGCGGATAGTTGGTCAGGTTCTTGACGAAATCCGCATAGCCGAAGGTGCGCAGCCATTCGACAACGCCGAAGGTGCAGTCCAGGCCGCCGCGCTGCAGCAGGCTGACCGCCTCCACCAGGGTGGCGGCGACCGGGGTCGCCCCGGTCATGCCGACCAGCTCGGTATTGCCGACGCCGGTGGCGCGGACCCGCTTGCCCTTCAGCTCCTCCATCGAGGCGACGGGCTCGCGGCAGGCGAAGTAGTAGGGCGAGACGGTCCAGCCGGCCAGCGGCACGGCGTTGATCTTGCGGAATTCCGCCAGGCATTCCGGGCAGTCGAGGGTCAGGGTCTCCGTCGCCGCCGCGCCGGCCACCACCGGATTGGTGCCGAACTGCACCGTGCCGTAGATCGTGTTGCTGGCCGGGACCAGGTTCGGCACGTAGCTCGGGATGCCGATGCCCGCGGCCATCAGGCCGTTCTGCACCGCGTCGAAGGTGGTCTTCGGATTGGCCAGCTGGCCGCCCGGCACCAGGCGCCACTCGATCTCGCCGTCCGTCTCCTTCTTGATCTCCTCGAAGATCGTCGGCAGGGCGACGGCGTTGGTGTACTCGGCCTGCGGCAGCCAGGAGCCGTAGATCAGCTCCTTCGCCTGCGCATCGTCGCTGGCCAGCGGCGCCGCAGCGAGGGCCAGGCCCAGAAAGCCTGCGCCGGCCACCGCCGCCAGCCGGCGGCTGGCGCGAACGGAGTCATGCACTCCCATGGATTCTCCTCCCGTTGAACGACGACGCCGTGCGGCGCCCTTGTGCGGATCTCTTCTTGATTGCTGCCGCATTCTTGCGTGGGCATTGGCCGTTGCCGGCAGGGCGTGACCGGTGCGTCCGCCGACGCGGCCGGATGGGCCGACGGCGAACCCCGGCCATGGCCCGGATGACCGACAGCCTTGATGGCGATGGATCACTCTGTCAAGTAAATCGCACCCGCAACGACGCAGCCCATCGGGCCTGTGCCGGCTCCAGTCAGTGGGACCGGCCCCCGGCGGCGCTGCTGTCGCGACAGGCAGGCCCGATGCCGGCCTCGGCCAGGATGGACGGGATCGCCTCCTGCTGGCCGATGGCCATGACATGGACCCCGGCAATGCCGTCGATCTCCTGCATCTGCTGGATCAGCTCGATGCAGATCCGCTGTCCCTCCAGCCGCGGGTCCGGAGCGTCCGCCAGGCGTTCGATCACCGCGTCGGGGATCACCGTTCCCCAGAGATGCTCGCGCATCCAGAGGGCGGAGCGGGCGGAGGCGATCGGGCCGGTCCCGGCCAGGAAGAAGCAGCGCTCCGTCACGCCGCTGTCATGCAGCCGCTCGGCATAGCGGCGCAGGATGCCGATATCGTAGCAGAACTGGGTCTGCATGAACTGTGCGCCGGCGTCGATCTTCGCCAGCAGCCGGTCCGGCCGCCAGCCGGGCTCCGGGTCGACCGGCGTTTCCGCCACCCCGATGAAGAAGTCCGGCGGTGTCGCGATCGGCCGGCCGGAGGGCATGGTGCCGGTGGCGCTCATCTGCTGCATCGTCGCCACCAGGGCCGGCGTGTCCAGGTCGAAGACCGGCTTGGCCTCCGGCTGGTCGCCCGCCGCCGGAGAATCGCCCCCCAGCGCCAGCATGTTGACGATGCCGGCCGCACCGGCGCCCAGCAGGTCGCTTTGCAGTGCCAGGCGGTTGCGGTCGCGGCAGGTCATCTGCAGCACCGGCTCCAGGCCGTGCTGCGCCAGGAAGGTCGCGGCAATCAGGCTGGACATGTGGGCGCGGGCGCCGGCGCCGTCGGTGACGTTGACCGCATCGACCCGGCCGCTCAGCGGTGCCGCCTTGTCCAGCAGCGCATCGACGCTGCAGCTGGCCGGCGGCACCAGTTCCGCGGTGACCGCGAATTCCCCCGACAGCAGGGCGCGGACCAGGCCGCTCTGCACCGGCAGGGTGCGGCAGTGGCAGTCCAGGCCGCCGTGGCGGTGCGGCGCGACGGCATCGTCGCGGGCTTCGGGCAGGGTCTCAGCTTCGCTTGCGTGAAACGACATAGCTTTCATCCATGAACCAGAGGCCGCGATGCCGCTGCAGCACCTCGCGGGTCGCATCCAGATAATTGCCTTCGCCGATCGCCTCGGTGATCAGGTCGTCCTCGATCTGGTAGACGTAGATCGCAGCGTTCCAGGCGGCGAAGAGGGTGGAGGTGCCGATGCTCGTGCCGGCATCGATCTCGGTCGGCAGGGTATGCATGTCGTAGCGGAACAGCGCCCGCCGGTCGGAATAGGTGTTGAACCGCAGGTCGTGGCCGGCCCGCCCCAGATGGCTCTTCAGTTCCTTCATCAGGACGTGGCGGCTGGTCTGCTCCAGGGTGCGGCCCGGCCAGATCCCCTGGATGATTTCCAGCCCCGGGTCCTGGCCGTGGCTGTGGATCCCCAGCATCCGCCCGCCGGGCGCCAGCGCCTGGGCCAGCGGGCCCAGCACCTTGGTCACCTTGAACTCGGCGCTCATCCGCGCCCGGTAGGGCTGCGAGGCCAGGATCAGGTCGTACTGCCCGTCCACCCGGCCCGGCCGGGGGATGATCGGGTCGACGATGAAATGCTGGTCCTCCCGGTAGAGCACCAGGACCGAGGGCCGGACATAGAGCGGATTGCCGGTCTTCTCAGACGGGCGCACCTGCCAGCCGTCGGTCAGCAGCGGTAGCAGGCCCTTGATCTGCTCGTCGAAGTCGTGCGCGGTATTGCCGCGCAGCGGCACCGCATGCCAGTTCAGCGCGGCGGCGGCCGACAGGCTGCGCGGCATCAGCCAGGGCGCCTCGCTGTAGTACAGGTTGGTGATCGCCAGCACCGTCGGCGGATGCTCGAACAGCCGGTCCGGCACCTTCTCCAGTGCCAGGCGCACATCCTCCAGGCTGATCTCCTTGCCGACCACCAGGAACGGCACCGTCGGATGCCGCCGGTGCATGTCGCGCAGCACCCGGCTCATCACCGTGCCGTCGCCGACGCCGGCGTCGAACATCCGCAATGCCGGCGGGCTGGGGCGGATCTGCGCCAGCTCCATGCCGACCCGTTCGGAGATCACCCATTTCTCCGAGCAGGTGTTCACGAACATCAGGTATTTCTGGCGGTTGTCGTAGAAGCGGAAGGCACGGCCCTCCGGCTCCGGCTGCGCCGCCGCCACGGCGGGCAGCCCGGCGGCATGGCCGTTGGCGCCGCCGTTCGCCGGCCGTGCGACCGTCTCCGCTTCCGTGGCGGCCGTCCCCATGAAGGCCCGTACCCGCGACACGGTGCGCGTGGTGACGCTGCGGCCGGCCCGCAGCCGTCCGACGAACTTTCCGTCGTTGACGGCGATGCGGCCGAAGGTCGATTCCGCCAGGCCGTGCTGGCGGCAATAGCCCTCGATCTCGCCTATGAGCTTGTGGACGTCCTCCATGGCGGAAATTGCAGCCCCGGATCGCCGATCCGTCAACGACAAATCCCAAGATCCGGGTTGGGCCAGAAAGTGGGACACAGCCCATATTTTCGCCAGGCGCGATCGGCGGACGGCCGCCAGCGCGTGCTTCCCACCTTGATGCGCGTCTTCGTCCCACTGCGCGGACCCCTTCCATTGGCGTCGGGCATGGGATATCGGGGGCGCGGCCCGCGTCCGCGTGGCCGGAGAGGCAGACCCGGGACAGGGCGCAGATGTCAGGGCGCAGATGGAACAAAGCCAAGTCCTCGCCATAGAGGTCCATGGCCTGGCGAAGCGGTTCGGATCCACCGTCGCGGTGGACGGGCTGGACCTGTCCGTCCGCGCCGGCAGCATCTATGGCCTGCTGGGGCCGAACGGGGCCGGCAAGACCACCACGGTGCGGCTGCTCGCCACCCTGCTGCGGCCGGATGCCGGGCAGGTGACGGTTCTGGGCCATGATGTCGTCCGGGCGCCGCAGGAGGTGCGGCGGCGGATCGCGCTGACCGGCCAGTTCGCCTCCGTCGACGAGACCCTGAGCGGCCGCGAGAACCTGGTGCTGCTGGCGCGGCTCCTGGGCTTTGACGGCCGCGCCGCCCGGTCCCGTGCCGCGGCCCTGCTGCAGGCCTTCGACCTGGAGGCGGCGGGCGGCCGCGAGGTGCGCACCTATTCCGGCGGCATGCGCCGGCGGCTGGACATCGCCGCCAGCCTGATCGTCGTGCCGGACCTGCTGTTCCTGGACGAGCCGACCACCGGCCTCGATCCCGCCAGCCGCGCCCAGGTCTGGGACATCGTGCGGGAGCTGGCGGCCGCGGGCACCACGGTGCTGCTGACCACGCAGTACCTGGAGGAGGCCGACCGGCTGGCCGACCGGATCGCGGTGATCGACCGCGGCCATGTCATCGCGGAAGGCACCAGCGGCGAACTGAAGGCCTCCACCGGCACCAGCGTGCTGCACCTGCGGCTGGCCGATGCGTCGCGGCGGGATGCGGCCGCCGCCATCCTGGACACGCGGCTGGGCGGCAAGGTCCACCCCCTGGACGACCCGCATGCCCTTTCGGTTCAGGTCGGCGACCGCGACGCGGTCGCCCCGGCCCTGGCGGCGCTGGGGCCGGCCGGCATCGCGGTCGACAGCTATGCGCTGGGGCAGCCCAGCCTGGACGAGGTGTTCCTTGCGCTCACCGGGCATGGCGCCGTGGCGGACGGGTCGCAGGGATCCGGCACGCAGCCGGGCGGCGCGCGGTGAACGCGCCGCGGCACGGCCTCCACCCCCGCCAGAAGGCCAGGCAGGCGCTGGAGCGGATCGTCGCGCAGCCGAGTCCTGTGCCGGCGGGCGCGACGGCGCAGGTTGGCACCTTCGCCCTGCGCACCCTGCTGCGGCTGCGGCGCGAACCGGAACAGCTGTTCGACATCCTGGTGACGCCGGTGATGTTCGTGGTGATCTTCACCTACCTGTTCGGCGGCGCGCTGGCGGGTTCGCCGGCGGCCTATCTGCAGTTCCTGCTGCCGGGGATCCTGGTGCAGACCATGGTGTTCACCACGATCCATACCGGCGTGAACCTGAACACCGACCTTTCGAA
Source organism: Marinibaculum pumilum (assembly GCF_042646425.1). NCBI lineage: Bacteria > Pseudomonadati > Pseudomonadota > Alphaproteobacteria > Rhodospirillales > Rhodospirillaceae > Marinibaculum > Marinibaculum pumilum. The sequence goes on along the minus strand of NZ_JBHRTR010000027.1, from coordinate 162,824 downwards.
AGGGGTCTACGACCGCTTCCGCTCCATGCCGCTCTGGGCACCGGCACCGATCGTCGGCGCGATGCTGGGCGACACGCTGCGCTACACGATTGCGGCGGTGATCGTCTTCGCGATCGGCTTCGTCATGGGCTTCCGGGCGGAGGGCGGCCTGTCCGGCCTTCTGCTGTCGGTCCTGCTGCTCAACCTGTTCGCTTTCGGCCTGGGCTGGATCTTCATCGCCATGGCGCTGGTGATCCGCACGCCGGCCACCCTGATGAACATGAGCTGGCTGCTGGTGATGCCGGTGACCTTCGCCTCGAACATCTACGTGCATGCCGACACCATGCCGCCCTGGCTGTCGGCCATCGTGGCGGTCAACCCCGTGACCCTGCTGGTGACCGCCCTGCGGACGGTGTTGCAGGATGGGACAGCGCCTCTGGAAATCGCCCTGGCCCTGATCGCCCCGCTGGCCCTGACCGTCGTGGGCGCACCCCTGGTCATGCGGCTCTACCGGCGGGAACGCTGATCCGGCACGCGGCGTGCAAAGCCGGGCGGCGACTGACCCGTATCGGGCGGCTCGCGATCATCGACCCGATTGCTGACAGGACTGGAGAAAGGCCGTGGCGGACGTCATCGACTACAGGATCATCGGCAGCGAACTGCAGATGGTGGAGATCGAGCTGGACCAGGGCGAGGGCGTCCGGGCGGAGGCCGGCGCACTGGTCTACATGGAAGCCGGGATCGAGATGGAGACCGGCACCGGCGGCGGCATTTTCGCCGGCTTCAAGCGCGCGATCTCCGGTGCGGGCTTCTTCATCACCACCTTCGTCTCCAACCGGCCCGGAAAGGCGCATGTCGCCTTCGCCAAGCCGCATATCGGCCAGATCCTGCCGATCGACCTGACCCGCCATGGCGGCGAGCTGCTGGTGCAGCGCGACGGCTTCCTCTGCGCCGCGGCGGGGATCGAGATCGACGTGGCCTTCACCAGGCGCTTCGGTGCCGGCCTGTTCGGCGGCGAGGGCTTCGTGCTGCAGCGGCTGCACGGCGACGGCATGGCCTTCGTCCATGGCGGCGGCGCGGTGGTCGAGCGCGACCTGGCGCAGGGCGAGGTGCTGCTGGTCGATGCCGGCTGCCTGCTGGGCTTCGAGGGCAGCGTCGATTTCGACGTCACCATGATGAAGGGCATCACCAACGCCATCTTCGGCGGCGACGGCCTTTTCCTGGCGCATCTGACCGGGCCCGGCCGGGTCTATCTGCAGGGCCTGCCCTTCTCCCGCCTGGTCGACAGCATCGCCCATCACATGCCCAAGAAGAGCTGAGGCGGGGGCGGGGGCGGCCGGGCGGCCGCGTTCCTCAATAGGCGCCGAACGGCACCTGCGGCTCCGCGGTGCCGGCCGGGAAGCGGGCCCGCACCAGGGTGCCGGCCCCTGGCCTGGAGCGGATCTCCAGGCTGCCGCCGTGCAGGGCCATCAGGTCCTGGCTGAGCGGCAGTCCCAGGCCCAGGCCGCCGGGGTTGGACACCATGGCGTTCTGGACCTTGCCGAACCGGGTCAGGGCCACCGCGACCTGGCCTGCGTCCATCCCGACACCCTGGTCCTCGACCGTCAGGACGAAGGACCCGTCGGGATGGCGCCGGCCCCGGACCTCGACCCGCCCGGCGGGCCGGCTGAATTTCACGGCGTTGGACAGCAGGTTGACCAGCACCTGGGTGGTGGCGGTGCGATCCACATTGAGCACGGTGTCGAGCGGCTGGGCCTGGATCTCCACCCCGGCGCCCCGCGCCTGGTGGGCGACCAGGGTGACCGCGCGTGCCACCAGGTCGTCGGCAGCGACCTCGCCGCGCGCGATCTCGTACTGGTCGGCCTCGATGCGGGAGATGTCGATCATGTCGTTGATGATGGCCAGCAGGTGCTGGCCGCTCTGCAGGACGTTCTCCGCATATTCCTGGTAGCGCCGTGAACCGATCGCGCCGAACAGCTGCAGCGCCATCGCCTCGGAATAGCCGTTGATGGCGTTGAGCGGGGTGCGCAGCTCGTGGCTCATATTGGCGATGAACTGGCTCTTGGCACGGTCGGCCGCCTGGGCCTGCATCGCCAGGTGTTTGTTCTCGATCGCGCGGGCGGAATTGCCCATGAAGTTGCGATGCACGCGAGCGACTGTCAGGGACAGGAACAGGAAGAAGTTGACCACCAGAACCGCCAGTTCGACGGTCGCTTCCGGATAGCGGAGGAAGATCGCGGCGAAGGTGGGGATGAAGGTGACGGCCATGAACAAAGCCGCAGCGGCCGGCACCAGGGCCAGGGTGACGGCGCCGCCGACCCCCATGCCGCAGACCACCACGACAAGCAGCAAGGCCCCGAAATCGCTGACCGTGGGCATGATCACGGCCGGCAGAACCGCCCAGTACAGGCTGCCGGCAAAGGCGTAGAAACAGACCTTCGCGGTCAGTTGCCGCGGCGGTCGCTGCGGTCTGGCCTTGTGCCGGTTGCGCTGCCAGCCGCGCAGTTGGAACAGCGCGATCCCCATGCCGGCCACCGCCCAGAGCGAGAGGAAAAGGGCGCTGTCCGGCGACCAGATCGCGGAGGCCAGGAGGAGCGGGTTCACGATCCCGGCGATGGCGGAGATCAGCTGGTGCCGGTTGAGCTGCAGCAGCGTCTCGATCGCGATCTCGTTGCGGACCCAGCCGGGCTGTGCCGGGCTGCGGTATCCGAGCCGGTCGGCAAGGACCTGCACCATGCCGATCAGGCGGGCGCGCAGGTCGGCCAGCCGGTCCGTGAGTGGGGTGATGCGATCGTCGGATGCTGGGACGGAGGGGAACATCGAACCTTGTGCCGGTGGTTGGGCCAGCTGCGGGAGGGGTGGCCGGCGGCGCGCAGTCGCAGCCTTCATGCCGCCTGCTGCTGGCTCTGTGCAGGCAGCAGCGGGAATTGCAGCACGATCTGCCGCCCCGAGGCGCCGCCGCCGACCCGGAACCGGACCTGCGTCAGTTTCGCCAGGGAGGCGATCAGCGACAGCCGGAGCGCGGTCGGGTTGGAGGAGGGGAAGCCGTCGCCATCGGGCAGGCCGGCCTGCGGGCGCAGCCCGGCATCCGTCGTCATCTCCGGCGGGACGTCATGCGGACTCCAGGACCGGTCGCCCTGCACCACGACATTCGCCATGCCGGCGGCGCGATCCGTGTCGATGCGGACCGTGAACGTCTGCGTCTCCGCGGCCATCGCCACCTGGATCGACTGCATCAGCATCTGCTTCAGGCTGCGGCCGTCGGCGATCACCATCAGGTCGACCGCCGGCCCCAGCACGGCAAGCAGCCGGATGCCCTGGGCCTCCGCCTGGTGGTGCATCAGGTTGGTGGTGCGCTGGACAACATCGCCAAGGCCGTGCGGCTGCGCATCGAAGGTCATGCGGCCGGCCTCCGCGGCGCTGAGGTCGAGCACGTCCTGCAGGCTGGTCAGCAGGTCGCCGCCGCTGTCGCGGATGTCGTTGGCATAGCTGCGATAGCGGGTGGTTCCCACCGGACCCAGCGCCTCCGCCGAGATCAGTTCGGCAAAGCCGATGACATGGTTCAGCGGCGTGTGCAGGTCGTGGCTCATGCTGGCCAGCAGCGCGAACTTTTCCCGGTGGATCCGCATCGCCTCGTCGCGCTGCGCCTCCGCGGTGTCCAGCGCGATGTCGAGCCGGGTGACGACCTCCTGCACGTTGGCCATCAGTACGCCGGCCCGGTCGTCGTAGCGGGTGGGCAGGGAGGGGATCGTCCGGTTCTCCAGATAGGCGCGCAGCGCCTGTGCGGCGGCGGATACCGGTTCCAGCAGCCAGTAGAGCGCGGCCAGGGTGGCCAGCAGCAGGGCGACCAGGATGTTGACCGAATCCGCCAGCGCCATGTCCGCGGACAGCAGTACGTAGAGGACCGCGACGATCATCGGCATATGCACGCCGATGAAGCTGACGGTCAGGATCTTGCCCAGATAGCTTGCCGGCCGCGGTGCGGCGCTGAGCACGGAATAGAGACGCATGGTGTCTCTCCTCTCTTCCGTCTGTTCAGGCGCCGATCCGGGTCGCCTGGGCCGCCGCCTGCTGCATGTTCTGGGACATGTCGTTGGCGACGGAGCTCTGCTCCTCCACCGCGGACGCGGTCGAGGTGACGTATTCGAGGACCGTCTGCATCGAGTGGCGGATCGCATCGAGGGCGCCCACCACCTCGCCGGAGACGGCCTGCACGCCCTCGATCTCGCCGGTGATCTGGTCGGTGGCGCTGCGTGCCTGCCCGGCCAGGGTCTTCACCTCGCTGGCGACCACCGCGAAGCCCTTGCCGGCGGCGCCGGCGCGGGCGGATTCAATGGAGGCATTCAGCGCCAGCAGGTTGATCTGGCCGGTAATGTCGTTGATCACGTCCACGATGCCGCCCATCGCCCTGGTCGCCTTGGCCAGCTTCTCCGTCGCCGCGTGGGCGCTCATCACCAGGTTGAAGGCCTCGGTGGTGGTGGACTTCGACTTGACCATACTTGAGGCGATCTCGCTGACGGAGGCGTTCAGCTGCTCCGATCCGGCGGCGACCGATTCCATCATCTGCTGCACATGCTGCGCGCGCTTACGGGCGATCACCTGCTGGGTGACGTCGGAGGCATATTTGACCACCTTGAACGGCCGGCCGTTGAGATCGAGGATCGGGTTGTAGGTGGCCTGGATCCAGATCTCCCGGCCGCCCTTGCCGATGCGGCTGTATTCGCCGGACTCGAAGTTGCCGGCCCGCAGGCGGTCCCAGAAGGCGGCATAGGCGGGACTGTCGCGCTCCTCCGGGGCGACGAACATCCGGTGATGCCGGCCCTGGATCTCCGACAGCGCATAGCCGACTGCCTGCAGGAAATTGTCGTTTGCCCAGCGGATCGTCCCGTCGAGGTCGAACTCGATCACCGCCTGCGACTTGCCGATCGCCGCGATCTGGCCGGCATGGTCGGCGTAGCGCAGCTTCATCTCGGTGACGTCGGAGGCGAATTTCACCACCTTGAACGGACGGCCCGCCAGGTCGCATATCGGGTTGTAGGTAGCCTGGATCCAGACCTCCCTGCGGCCCTTGCCGAAGCGGCAATACTCGCCCGCATGGAATTCGCCGCGGGCCAGCGATTCCCAGAACGTCCGGTAGGCTGCGCTTTGCCGCTCTTCCGGTGCGACGAAAATGCTGTGATGCCGGCCCTGGATCTCTGACAGATCGTAGCCCATCGTCTTCAGGAAGTTGTCGTTGGCCCAGCGGATCGTGCCGTCCATTTCGAACTCGATGACCGCCTGCGACTTGGCGATTGCCGCGATCTGGCCCCGATGGTCGGCGGACTCGCGGGTCTGGTCGGTGATGTCGGTGGCGATCTTGATGATCGACACCGTCGCGCCCCTGCGGTCCAGGACGGGATTGTAGGACGCCTGGATCCAGACTTCGCGGCCGCCTTTGGCCAGCCGGCGGAAACTCTGCGCCTGGTATTCCCCGCGTTTCAGCGACGCCCAGAAGGCGCGGTATTCGGCGCTGTCCCGCTCGGCCGGATCGACAAACATGCCGTGATGCGCGCCCTGGATCTCCGCCAGGGTGTAGCCCATCGTCCGCAGGAAGTGCTCGTTTGCCGTCAGGATCGTGCCGTCAGGGGCGAATTCGATGATGGCCTGGCTGCGGCCGATGGCGGCCAGCTTTGCCGCCAGCAGTCGGCGATCCGAGCGGTCGAGGTTGAGCATGGGGATTTTCCGCTGTGGTGATCAGGGAGAAGAAATAGACGATCGTATCTACGGAGCCTGCCCTCAGGCGGATCTGTGGAACTCATGGGCGCAATCGACCCAGGCAAGGGCGACCCGTTCCAGTTCCTCGATGGCCTCGTCATGGCCTTTCGGCCGGTCATGTGCATCGCCTGGACCGGCGAGGCGGTGCGGCGGGACCGACCCGTCATGGTGCGCGAACAAGACGGCGGCCATGCCCCTGCCGGCGCCGCGCAGCGGCAGGACCAGGCGGTCGAAAATCCTGCCTGCGTCGCTGCCGCGGAGCATCTTCCGGCGACTGAAGACGATGCGCTCGCCGAACGCGCTTTCCAGGAAGGCGGCGCGGTCCAGCCGGCCCGCCGGCGACGGATCCTCCGCGCCACCGGCGATCCTGCCGGCGCAATCCGCCCCGGCAAGGGCGGCCAGAGCGGCGCCGAGGACCCGGTACCTGAACTGCCCCAGCGCCGGCATCAGATCGGCGATGCCGAACTGGGCGTTGTGGCCGGAAGCGAGCAGCGGTTCGAGATCCTGCAGGCTGGGTAGCCGGGTGCCGCTGGCGGCCCCGGTCCAGGCCCGGAACGCCTGCAGGGCGGCGCCGTCCGCGGTCAGGCGCTGCCGCAGCAGGAGCGGGGTCACTCGGCTGCTGGCGGGGGCGGTCGTCATCGCGCCGCACCGGTGCGCCTGGCGGCGTAAAGGGGGCCGCATGCCCCATGGCCATGGTCAATCGCATTGATCATGGGGGGACACTACGGGATACTTATCCCAAGGAAGTACGCAATTTGTCCCAGCTTTGAGATATATGAACTGCCTGGAGAATTGGCCGCCGGGCGGTGCCGGCGGAGGCTCCGAAGGTGGCTCCAGGCTGGCAACACTGGCGGGCCGGACACGGAGGCGGTTGAAGGTGTCGGAACAGTCCGAGCAAGGGCGGATCCTCCTTGTAGAGGACGAGCCTACGGTCAGGGATCTGCACGATGCGATCCTGGTCAGCGCGGGCTTTGCGACCCGGGTTGCGGATAATCTCGCCGAAATGCGGCGCGAGCTTCGCCGCTCGCGCTACGACATCGTGCTGCTGGACCTGCGGCTGCCGGACGGCAATGCGCTGGACGCCATCCCCGAGATCCGGGCCAATACCTCGGCCGGGATCATCGTCGCCACCTCCAGCCGGGATCAGGGCGAACGGCTGTCGGGCCTGGAGCGCGGCGCCGACCAGTTCCTGGAGAAGCCGATCCATCCGCGCGAGCTGCTCGCCCGGGTGCGCAACGTCATCGGCAGGCTGCGCACGCCGGATGGCAGCCAGGAGGCGCTGGTCTACCGCTTCGAGGGCTGGACCGCCGACCTGCTGGCCCGCAAGGTGACGTTCGCCGATGGCGGCGACGTTCATCTGACGGACCGCGAGTTCCGGCTGCTGGAGGCCCTGATCCGCAACGGCGACAGGCCGGTGCACCGGGAACGGCTGATCGCGCTTCTGTCCGGCGATGACGAGGCCACCGACCGGGCGGTGGACAAGGTGGTCTACCGGACCCGGCTGAAGCTGCATGAGCATCTGGGCAACAATGCGCCGCTGATCGAGACCGTGCACGGCTACGGCTATCGGCTGATCGCCAGATCCCTCTAGGGCGGTTTCGCGGCATCTGCGCAGGAGCAGCACATGCAGGGTGCAATCTGGGACCATCTCTTCGACAACGGCTACATGCCGCACGGCTATTGCCTGCTCTGGGACCCGCTGCTGTTCTGGGCGCATGCCGGTTCGGACGCCCTGATCGCGGCGAGCTACTTCTCCATCCCGGCCGTGCTGATGGTGTTTGCCCTGCGCCGGCGCGAGTTCCAGTTCCGCTGGGTCCTGTTCCTGTTCGGCGCCTTCATCGTCTGCTGCGGCCTGACCCACCTGCTGGGGATCTGGACACTATGGGTCGGCAGCTACGGCATCGAGGCGGTGGTGAAGGTGGTGACGGCCCTGGTCTCCGTCGCCACGGCGGTCGCCCTCTGGCCGCTGATCCCCCGGGTCCTGGCATTGCCCAGCACCGGTGACTTGGAGCGTCGCAACCAGGCACTGGCGGAGGAAGTCACGCGCCGTGAGCGGACCCAGGCCGAGCTCGCACTGCTGAACCGCGAGCTGGAGGATCGGGTCGCCGCCCGTACCGCCGACCTCGCCGCGAAGAACGACCAGCTGGTCGCCGCGATGCGGCGCGCGGAGGAGGCGAACGAGGCCAAGGGCCGCTTCCTGTCGATGATGAGCCACGAGATCCGGACACCGCTCAACGCGGTCATCAACATGGCCGACCTGATGATCGAGGCGGAGCGCGGCGGCAGCGACAGGGGCTATCTGGGCGCCATCGCCACCTCGTCGAAGGCGCTTCTGGGCATCGTCGAGGATATCCTGGACCTGTCCCGGATCGAGGCGGGACGGATCCGTATCCAACCGGTGCCGGCATCGGTCGAGGATATCGTGGAGGAGGTGGTGCAGTCCGTCGCGCCGCTGGCCCACCGCAAGGGCCTCGACATCGCCAGCACGATCGGCCCCGGCGTCCCGGCGCAGGCGCGCATCGACCCGGCGCGGGTGCGCCAGATCCTGCTGAACCTGATCGGCAATGCCGTGCGCTATACCGAGGCGGGATGGGTGCATGTCGATGTCGACCTGGTCGCCGGCGATGGCGGCCGCGAGCTGGTCTTCGACGTGGTCGATACCGGCGTCGGCATCGACCCCGCCGATCATGGCCGGATCTTCGAGCGCTTCACCCAGGTCGGCGCCGACCAGGGGGAGGCCGGCGGCACCGGGCTGGGGCTGACCATCTCGCGCCAGCTGGCGGAGCGGATGGGCGGGCGCATCACCCTGCGCAGCCGCGCCGGCGAGGGCAGCGCCTTCCGCCTCGCTCTGCCGGCGACGGAGGCCGGCAGCCCGCCGGTCCTCGAATGCGACACGGAAATGACCCTGCTCGGGCCGCCGTCGCGCACCCGGCAGGCCCTGGCCGCGACCCTGGTCCATGCCGGCGCCGAACTCCGGCTGATCGACGATCCGGACGTTTCTGATGCCGCCGGGCCCGATGCGGCCCGAGCAGATCCCGCCCATGCGGCCGGCGCGGCGGCGCGCCGGGTCGCCCTCGTCGTTCTGCCGCTGGGCGGCGACAGCCGCGCGGCGGCGCAGGACTGGTGCCGCCGGGCGCAGGCGATCGCCGGGCGGGTGGTGCTGCTCGTGCCGCTGGGCGGCGGCTTCGCCGACTATGACCGGCTTGCCGGCCCGGGCGTGCAGGTGGAGACCTATCCGGTCGGCCGCCGGCGCCTGCTGGAATGCCTGCAGGGCGACCGGCCGCCGGACGGCGATGGCCCGGCTGCCGACCCGGCGCGCGCGCTGGACGGGGTGCGGGTCCTGGTGGTCGACGACAACCAGGAGAACCGCCTGGTGGCGGCACGGGCACTGGAACGGCCCGGTGCCGAGGTGCGCACCGTGACCGGCGGCGAGGCCGCGCTCTCGGCCATCGCCGCTGCGGCCTTCGACGTGGTTCTGCTGGACCTTCGGATGCCGGGCATGGACGGCTTTGCCACGGCGGAGCGGATCCGGGCGCTGCCCGGACCCGCCGCGCGGCTGCCGCTGGTGGCGGTCTCTGCCAGCATCACGCCGGAAACCATCGCGGCGCTCGATCGCGCCGGCTTCGACGGCCATCTCGCGAAGCCGTTCCGACCGCGCGACCTGCGGCAGGCCGTGGCGCGCCACACCCTGCGCCTTTCCGGCGCAGAGGGCGGGCACCAACCGGTGCCGCGGCGGGCCGCGGCGGCGGAGCTGCCGGTGTTCGATGCCGGCATCCTCGGCGCCGCCGTCGACCAGACCGACCGCGGCACCGTACAGCGGATCATCGACGGCTTCCTCGGCCGGGTCGACGGCCAGCTGGCCGCGATCGACGGTGCGGCGCCGGGCGAGCCCCTGGCCGATGCGCTGCACAGCCTGGCCGGCAGCGCCGGCGCAGTCGGCCTGATCGAACTGGCCCGGCAGTGCAGCGACGCCGAGCAGCGGCTGCGCGGCGGCGAGGGGGGTGTCGATCGGGCCACGATCCGCCACGCTGCGGCCCGCGCCATCGACGCCCTGCGCGACTGGCACCGCGGAACGCCGGGCTGAAGCCGCACCCCTGGTCTGAGGGAGGGAGCCGGCCTGGTGCGCGGAGCCTGTCTGGGGCTGGGTCCTGGCCTGGCGCGGCAAGGGGCGGCGCAATCGGGTCTTGGGCGCGGGGTACCGGCCGGGAATGGAAGCGATCGATGGGTGCCAGCGCCGGAGTCATGGCACACGCCGCCGACTGGCAGGACGGCGCCCTGCCGCCGGACATGCCGCAGGATGTCGCGGCCGTGTTTGCGGGCTACCCGGCGGAGGTCCGGCCCCGGCTGCTTGCGCTGCGGGCGCTGATCCTGGAAACCGCTGCCGCGACCCCGGTCGCCGGGCCGCTCACCGAAACCCTGAAATGGGGAGAGCCGGCCTACCTCACCGCCGCCAACGGCGCGGGCAGCACCCTGCGCATCGGCTGCAAGCCGGCACGGCCGGAGCGCGGCGCCCTGCTGTTCCACTGCCGCACCACCCTGGTCGCGGATTTCCGGCAGCTGCCCGGCGGCACCCTCTCTTTCGAAGGCGGCCACGCCGTGCTGGTCCCGCGCGACGGGGGCCTGCCGGAAGCGGAACTGCGCCGCTGCATCGCGATGGCCCTGACCTACCACCTGGACCGGCGGCGGGGCGGGCGCCGGAACAGGCGTCGCGCCGGAGAGCGGGGCGGGCTTCCGGGTGGGCCGTCGGCCTGAGCGGAATCGCCCCCTCGGCCGGCCGGTGACCCGCGACCGTTGATCCGGGCGACAGCGGCGATCCCGGAATCGGCAGCCGGGATCGGGCTCCGGCCGGGTCAGACCCGCCCGGCCTCGGTTTCGGCCTTGCGGTGGGCGGCCCGGGCCTCGGCCTCCGCCATCCCGTCGTAGCGCGGCTCATGCAGCAGCGGTGCCCCATGGGTGGGACAGCGCGGCGGGTCGCCGCGAAGGCTGTCGCGACGCCGCTCGGAATAGAGGCAGCGCACCGACTGGAGGCTGAACTGCGGCTGGCAGACGAAGAAGATCCGCTTCGCCATCGGCGATCCTCTCTGGACGGGAGGCCGGGCCCGTCCTGCTGCGGGCGGCCCGGCCGACGGGATTTCTGGAGGGGCGCGGCTGGCTGCCCCGGGAACAGGCGGTTGGATAGGCCGGCCGTCCGGCGCGGCGCAATCCGTCATTGCGCCGCACCGGGCCGCCGGCAGTACGGAGCGCAGCCAGGCGCGGGGTCAGGCCGCGTGCGGCCGGCCGCTCCGGGCCCAGGGGGCCCGGGCGAGACGCTGTGCCAGATGGTCGATCACCACCCGGACCCGGGCCGGACGGCTGCGTCCCGGCGGGGTCAGCAGGTGCAGCGCGATGTCGGGCAGGCGCCAGCCGGGCAGCACCTCTTCCAGGCGGCCGTCGCGCAGCTCCTGCCAGACCAGGAATTCCGGCTGCGCGGCGATCCCGCCGCCGGCCAGCAGGGCGGGCATCAGGGCATCGGCATTGTTCGCCGCCAGCCGGCCGGAAAGCGTCACGGCATGGCTCCCCTCGGTATCGTGCTGCAGGCGCCACAGGTCCGGCGGCCGCAGGTTGGTGTAGGTCAGCGCCGCCAGCCCCTCCAGGTCGCGCGGATGGCGCGGCCGGCCGGCCCGTTCCAGGTAGGCCGGGGCGGCGACCAGCGGCCGCCGCACCGCGCAGAGCCGCCGCGCCCGGATCGCGGAATCCGCCAGGCTGGCGATCCGCAGCGCGACATCGACGCCCTCCGCCACCAGGTCCGTCTCCGCGTCGCTCAGCACCATCTCCACCGCCAGGGCGGGATGCCGGTCCAGCAGCTCCGGCAGCAGCGGCGCGACATGGTGCAGGCCGAACGACATCGGCAGAGCCAGCCGCACCCGGCCCTGCGGCACCTCGGCCTGCGCCGCGGCCTCCGCCTCCGCCGCCTCGCCGTCGGCCAGGATGCGGCGCGCCCGGTCCAGGACGCCGCGCCCGCTCTCGGTCAGCGAGAGCCGGCGCGAGGTGCGGTGCAGCAGCGGCACGCCCAGCCGCGCCTCCAGCCGGCCGATCGCCTTTGACACGGTGGGCTTGGAAAGCTGCAGCGCTTCCGCCGCGCGGGCGAAGGAGCCGGTTTCCGCCACCTTGGCGAAGATCGCCCAGGCGGTCAGGTCGGGCAGACTCATTGATAAAATTCTTTCACCGGTGTTGTTCGATTGTTTCTGTTTATTGAGATTCGCCCAGGGCCTATCTGTCCGGCAAGCGCCAAAGCGATGGCGGCACCCATTTCGGAAGGAGAGACGGCCATGATCGAACTGCGCAGCTTCGACAGCCTGGGCGGCGAGAACCATGGCTGGCTGGACGCGAAGCATCATTTCTCGTTCGCCGGCTATCATGACGATGCCCGGATGGGCTGGGGCGGTCTGCGGGTCTGGAACGACGATACCATCGCGCCGCAGAGCGGCTTTCCCCCGCATCCCCACCGCGACATGGAGATCGTGACCTATGTCCGGCAGGGCGCGATCAGCCACGAGGACAATCTGGGCAACAAGGGCCGCACAGAGGCCGGCGACGTGCAGGTGATGAGCGCCGGCACCGGCATCGTGCATTCCGAATACAATCTGGAGGACGAGGTCACGCAGATCTTCCAGATCTGGATCCTGCCGACCAGAAGCGGCGGCAGCCCGGACTGGGGCGCCCGTCCCTTCCCGAAGGGCGACCGTGCCGGCCGCTTCGTCACCCTGGCCAGCGGCTTTGCCGATGATGGCGATGCGCTGCCGATCCGCAGCGATGCCCGTGTGGTGGGAGCCAGCCTGCGCGCGGGCGAGAGCCTGGACTATCCGCTCGGTGCCGGCCGCCACGCCTATCTGGTGCCGGCGACCGGCGCGGTGCGGCTCGGCGAGGTGGAGGTCCGGGCCCGCGACGGCGCGGCGATCCGCGACCAGGAGACGGTCACCGTGACCGCGCTGGAGGACAGCGAACTGATCCTGGTCGATACCGCCTGACAGGACTGGAACGCCAAGCGGCGCGTCGTCGTTGACTGCGACGACGACGCGCCGTGCCGGCGCTGCCGCAGGGTGCGGCTGCGCGGCCGGCCGGAGAGGAGCGATGGCGGATATCTGGTACCTGCGCGACCGCGAATGGACGGCTACCACCGGCCCGGTGCGCCGGCATGGCGCGGAGGCGGTGTTCGAGGCGCTGGGCTGGCAGGGCTGGACGGCGATTTCCGCCGACCCGGCCGGCAGCGTCAGGGCAGGGCGGCCGGGACGGACCGAAGCGACCGCCGGGCAGGCGGCCGAAAGCCGGCACAGGGTGGTGGTCCGCATCGGCAGCGCGGAGGCGGGTGCCCTGTCCGCCCTCGCAGCATGGCCGGGGGTCGCCGCCGACCGCCGGCCGGGCCCCGGCTACTACACTTGGCCGGACCTGCCGCCGACGGAGGCGGAGCGGCGCTTCGATGCCTTCGGCCTGCCGCGGGTCGCGCGCCGGTCCTGAGATCCGGTCCGCGGAAGGCCGCGGACAAGATCGTCGGCCTGTCGGAGCAAGGCGGCCGCCGTCCTGGACGCTTTCCTCCAGCGCTCCGCTGTCAGAGGAACCGGAGCAGTACCTCCACCACTGCCGCCGGCGCCTCCAGCTGCGGCAGGTGACCGACCCGGGGCAGGGTCGAGAAACCAGCCTCTGGCATGAGCGCGTGCAGCGCCTGCCCGCGCGCCAGCGGGATCCAGGGATCCTCCGCGCCCCAGAGGATCCGCACCGGGCAGCGGAGATGGCCGTAGAGCGGTTCGACCTCTGCGGTGTAGCGCTCGTCGGCCTGGGCGAACTGCCGGTAGAAGCTGTCGACACCTTCTCCGCCCAGCCAGGGGGCGGCGAGACCGTCAAAATCCGGTTGCGGGATTTCGTTCACCAGTGCGCCGCGGATATAGGCTTCCACCAGCGCCCGGTGGATATGCGGCGGCAGGCCGCGGAAGGCGTCGACATGCCGGCCCATATGGTCGAAGAAATCCGACCCCCAGGGCCGCATGGCGACGACGTTCATCAGCACCAGCTTTTCGTAGTCGCAGCTATGCAGCAGATGCGCCCGGAGCGTCGTGGCGCCGCCGAAGTCATGCGCCACCACCCGCGGCCGCGACAACCCCCAATGGTCCAGCATCTCGGCGAACACCTCGCCCTGCACGTCGAGCGAGGTGCGCTGCCCGGCGCTTTTCGCCGAGCGCCCGTAGCCGGGCATGTCGTACCAGTGCACGCGGAAACGCTGCGCCAGGTCGGGGATGATCCGATGCCAGGAGAAGGAGGACCAGGGCCAGCCATGCGCCAGCACCAGGTCGGGACCGTCGCCGGTGCGACCGGCAGCGACGCTGCCCGCCCGGGTCTCGAAACTGTCGTCCAGCGCCCACGCGCCCATGACGGTGCTCCCTTGCCGGGATCGCCGGCGGCGTGCCGGCCCGGCATCGCCCGCCGGCCCTGTTGCGGCATCAGGCCGGAACGCAGCTGAGCCTGACCACCGCGCCGCCGATCCGTTCACGGCTCACCGGGCGAAGCGGCGGCACGGGCGCCGTGAAGCGGGGCTTGCCCCGGCCCAGTGCGACCGGATGCAGGTAGATCCGGTACTCGTTGATCAGGCCGGGCGGTCCGTCCAGGTCCGGGCCGGCGATCTCGATCTCGCCGTCATAGCCGGCCTTCAGCGCGCGGACCCCATCCCCGAGGTCGCCCGCGACGAGGGTGGCGCTGGGGCCCACCGACGTCAAGAAGCGGGAGACCACCCGCTTCGGCTGCCGCCGCCACGTCGCGGCGAAGGCCTGCCGGACGGGCCCCCGGGCCTCCGCTACGAAGCGGTGGAAAAGTGCGGATTCGGGACCGAAGGCCATATGGTCGCCATAGCCGTCTGGTCGCCATAGCCGTCCAGCGACTGGTTCATGCCGAACACGCGCCTGGCCATCGTCCCTTCCTTCCGCGCGGCTTGCCATGGCCCGCGCCCTAAGTTCGCGCCTTCCTGGCGAGGTCGCGGGCCAGTCCGGTGAACGCCTTGAGGGCGGCGGAGGGATTGCGCCGGCCGGGATAGTAGAGGCAGAGATCGCCAAGCGGTGGCGTCCAGTCGTCGAGCACGCGCCTGAGGCGGCCGGCTGCTATATCCTCACGCACGTCCTGCTCCAGGAAGAAGCCGAGGCCGACACCTTCCAGGACCGCGGCGCGGGCAAGGCTGGCCTCGTCCAGGGTGATCGGGCCGGTCACGTCGATCAGGGCCGTCTCGCCGCGCTTCTCGAAATGCCACCTGTACAGCGCGCCATCCGGGGTGCGGATGCGGACGCATCGATGCCCGGCGAGGTCGGACGGCGTGCGCGGCTCGCCATGTCGCATGATGTAGTCCGGGCTGCCGACGACGGCGTGGCGCTGCGGCCGGCCGAGCGGCACCGCGATCATGTCGGCAGGAACCAGGTTCGCCCGGCGCACACCGAGGTCGAAGCCGTCGGCGACGATGTCGACCAGCCGGCCCTCGGTCACCAGGTCGACATGCACCTCGGGATGGCGGCGCAGGAACGCGAACACCAGCGGCGAGATGAACTCCCGCGCACCTGCCGCGAAGGCGTTGATGCGCAGGGTCCCGGACGGCTTCGCCTGCCGCGAACGGGCGCCGTCCATGGCGCCATGGATGTCCTGCAGGGCCGGGGCGATCTGCTCGACGAAGGCGCGGCCCGCCTCCGACAGCGAGACGCTGCGCGTCGTCCTGTTGAACAGGCGCACCCCAAGGCCCGATTCCAGCTTCGCCACGGCATTGCTCAGGGCCGTGGTCGACATGCCCAGCGCCAGGGCCGCGCCGCGGAACGATCCCTCGCGGGCGACGGCGACGACGGCGTCGAGATCGTTGAGGCCGGTCCGGTACATTCCGCTGTTAATCCCGTTTTTCGTGATGACACATACCGATTTGTCCCACTTATCGGGATTCCCTTCAACGCTTAGATCGCTGGCAGTGGACGCACTCAACCCAGGAGACGGAAATGAATATGCCAGCACCTGTCCAAGCCTTTTTCGACGCAGACCGGACCGCCGAGGGCGCATTCCCCGCGGACGCCTTCGCCCCGGACGCCACCGTCAGGGACGAAGGAAAGGCGCATGCCGGCCGCGACGCCATCGCCGCCTGGTGGCAGGCGGCCAAGGCGGCCTACGGCCACAGCTCCAAACCCTGCGAGATCGCGGAGGAGGGCGGCACGACTATCGTCCTCGGCCGGGTCACCGGACGGTTTCCCGGCAGCCCGGCCATGCTCAGCTTCGCGTTCCGGCTCCACGACGGGCGGATCGCCGCGCTGGAGATCGGCGCATGAGCGACTTTCTCCAGCTTCAGGGAAAGCGGGCGCTGGTCACCTCCGGCACAAGGGGGACGGGTGCGGCGACCGTTGCGCTGTTCCGGCAGCTCGGGGCGCAGGTGCTGACCACGGCACGGTCGCGCCCGGCGGACATGCCCGCGGCGATGTTCGTCGCCGCCGACCTGACGACGGCGCAGGGCTGTGCCGACCTCGCCGCCGCGGCGCGCGACCGCCTGGGCGAGATCGACATCCTCGTCCACATGCTCGGCGGCTCGACGGCCCCGCCCGGCGGCTTCGCGGCCCTCGGCGATGCCGAATGGGCGGCGGAGCTCGACCTCAACCTGATGTCCGCCGTTCGGCTGGACCGGGCGCTGCTGCCCGCCATGGTCGCGCGCGGGCGCGGCACCGTCATCCATGTGACCTCGATCCAGGCCAGCCTGCCGCTGCCGGAGGCGACGACCGCCTACGCCGCCGCGAAGGCGGCGCTGTCCACCTACAGCAAGAGCCTCTCCAAGGAGGTTTCCCCCAAAGGGGTGCGGGTGGTGCGCGTGGCCCCGGGCTGGATCCGGACCGAGGCCTCCGTGCAGCTGGCGGAGCGGCTGGCCAGGGAGGCCGGCACCGACCTGGAAGGCGGCCAACGCATCATCATGGACGCGCTTGGCGGCATTCCGATCGGCCGGCCGTCGTCGCCAGAGGAAGTGGCCAACCTCGTCGCGTTCCTCGCCTCCGACCGCGCCGCGACCATCACCGGCGCCGAGGTCGTCATCGACGGCGGCACGATTCCCACCGCCTGAGGACGATCCCTGCGACCGGCAACGCAACCGAATTCCAGCACCGGATGGATTGAATCATGACCACTCCCTTCCGCAGCACGATCGCCGCGGCCATGGCGGTTCTCGCCGTCGCCGGCGGCGCGCAGGCCGAGCCCGGCGACCGCATCCCCGACGATCAGGTCGTCCGCAATGTCGTGCTCGTTCACGGCGCCTTCGCCGACGGCTCGGGCTGGCGCGGCGTCTATGACGACCTGACCGCGCGTGGCTACCGGGTCGCCGTCGTGCAGAACCCGCTGACCTCGTTCGAGGACGACGTGAAGGCCACCCGCCGCGTCCTGGCCCGTCAGGAAGGCCCGACCATCCTGGTCGGCCATTCCTATGGCGGCGCGGTGATCACCGAGGCCGGTGTCGATCCGCGGGTGGCCGGCCTGGTCTATGTCTCGGCCCTCGCCCCCGATGTCGGCGAAAGCACGGGCGACCAGTTCGCCGAGATCCCGCCGCCGCCGGAATTCGTCATCGAACCGGGCCGCGACGGCTTCGGCTTCGTCAACACGAAGCTGTTCAAGGCCGGTTTTGCCGGCGACACGTCCGATGCGGACGCGGCCTTCCTGCGCGACTCCCAGGTGCCGATCAACATGGCGGTCTTCGACGCGCGGCTCACCCAGGCCGCCTGGCGGAGGAAGCCGAGCTGGGCGATCGTCGCGACCCAGGACCGCGCCATCGCGCCGCGCCTGCTGACGCAGCAGGCCGAACGCATCGGCGCCAGGGTCACCGAGGTCGCGGCGAGCCACGTGCCGTTCCTCACCCAGCCGCAGGCCGTGGCCGACGTGATCGACCAGGCTGCGCGCACCGTGTCGCGGGCCGTCGCCCGCTGACCGGATCGCCGCCGATCCGACTCCCGCCGATCGGCGCCACCGACACCCACCATTCTACGCAACCGCGGCGTTGCCGGCGGTGCCCCAGGGCGCCGCCCGGCCGCCCGGACAGGAAAGCTGTATCCATGAACGACAATCACCAGCCGGAAAGCGTGGAGCGCGACCGGCATGCCGGTGACAACCAGAGGCGGCTGACCGCCGCGCTCAGGCCCAGCTACGACTTCATCGTATGCGGTGCCGGCGCCGCCGGCTCGGTGGTCGCCCCGGCGCCTGGCGGAGAATCCCGCAGCCGAGGTCCTGCTGCTCGAGGCCGGCGGCAGCGACGAAGCCGAGGCGGTCCTGGACCCGGCCCTGTGGCCGACCAACCTGGGCGGCGATCGCGACTGGGGTTTCCAGGCGCTGCCCAACCCCCATATCGACGGGCGCGAGATCCCGATGTCGATGGGCAAGGGGCTTGGCGGCGGCTCGAGCATCAACGTCATGGTCTGGGCCCGCGGACATCGCAGCGACTGGGACTTCTTCGCCGCAGAGTCGGGCGATCCCGAGTGGGGCTATGCCAACGTGCTCGACATCTATCGCCGGATCGAGGACTGGCAGGGCGCGCCCGACCCGGCATTCCGCGGCACGGGCGGGCCGGTCTGGGTGCAGCCGGCGGCCGACCCGAGCCCGCTTGCGCTGGCCCTGCTGGACGCCGCGCGCGACTACGGCATCCCGGTCTTCGATCATCCGAACGGGCGCATGATGGAAGGGGCGGGGGGCGCCGCCATCACCGACATGCTGGTGCGGGACGGGCGGCGTCATTCCCTCTATCGCGCCTATGTCCGGCCCTGGCTGGACCGGCCGAACCTGACCGTTCTCACCGGGGCGCTCGTGCGACGGGTCGTCTTCCAGGGCCGGCGCGCGACGGGGGTGGAGGTCGTTTACGACGGCCGGCCGATGGTGATCGGCGCAGGTACGGAGGTGGTGCTGTCGCTCGGCGCGATACAGACGCCGAAGGTGCTGATGCATTCGGGTATCGGCGACCAGGCCGAGCTGGAGAGGGTCGGCATCCCCGTCGTCCGCAACCTGCCCGGCGTCGGGCGGAACCTGCAGGACCATGTCTCCTTCGGCTGCACCTGGGAGTTGTCGGCGCCGCTGCCGCCCCGCAACAGCGGCAGCGAGGCGACATTGTACTGGAAGAGCCGGCCCGGGCTGGAGGTGCCGGACCTGCTGTTCTGCCAGGTGGAGTTCCCGGTGCCGAGCGAGCGGACGGCGGCGCGTGGCGTGCCGGCACATGGCTGGACGATGTTTGCGGGCCTGGCCCGCCCCGAAAGCCGCGGGCGGCTGCGCCTGCAGAGCGCCGATCCCGCCGCGCCGCTGGCGATCGATGCCGGCTTCCTGTCCGACGCCGGGGACGCGACCACGGCGGCGGCCTGCGTGGAGCTGTGCCGCGAGCTGGGCAATGCCCCGGCCTTCCGGCCCTTCGTTCGCGGCGAGGTCATGCCGGGCCCGGTGAACGGCGAGGACCGCGACCGCTATATCCGGGACGCGGCCGTCACCTACTGGCACCAGAGCTGCACGGCCCGGATGGGCCGCGACGACATGTCGGTCGTGGACGGCAGCCTCCGGGTTCACGGCATCGACGCGCTGCGGCTGGCCGACGCCTCGATCATGCCGCGGGTGACGACTGGAAACACCCAGGCCCCCTGTGCCGTCATCGGCGAGCGGGCCGCGGAGTTGATCCGCGCGGCACACGGCCTCTGACCCCTGTGCGCGGGCGGGAGACCGCCCGCGCAGAGCTTGCCATACCTCTGCCGTCGTTTTCGCCCGGCTGTCCGGACGGCCGGAATGGCCGGCAATCCAGGACGTTGTCGCTGCGTTCGCCAACCCGATCACGCGGGCGCGGGTCGCGCGGCGATCCTGAGCTTGCATCCCTGACCGACTTGGCGGTCCAGGGATGTCTCTCGGCCTTCTTTGCGTGGTTGCTCAATGCTGACCCGGCTGAAGGATGTATCTGACCCCAGGATCCCCGTTCCAGGCATCGGCCAGCCTGTCGAGCGGCAGGCTTTGGAACGTCGGTGCGAAACCGGCTGCCGGGGAGGCAGCCAGCAATTCGCCGGCGCCCGTCAGCAAGTCCTCGACGGAAACGCTGCCGATACCGCTGCCCAACAGCTCCAAGCCAGAACCACGCAGCATGTCGCCGCGCAGCGGAATTTCGTCGCCCGCCAGGGTTCCAAGTTGGACGTAGCGCAATCGCGGTGCGCCAACAGGAGTACCGCGATTGCTGGCGGCGGCCTTTAGAATGCGACAGGCCGGATCCCCCCAGACGAAGTCCAGGACAATATCGACTCCTTCGTCGAACCGGGCGCGCAGGTCTGCGTCGGCATTGTCGTTAAGGGCGATTTTCACGTCGGCATCGAGCCCCTGGAGCTTGGCGTGTGTGCGTGCGACTGCGATCGTCTTGCTGGCCCCCAGATGGCGTGCAGTCTGTAGGGCCATACGACCCGCGGCCCCGTTGGCGCCCGTGACAAGCACGGTTTCCCCGTTCCGGAGTCTCGCCCGGCGCGTCAGCGCGACCCACGACGCCAGTCCTGCAGTGGCGATTGCGGCGGCCTGCTCGTCGGCGAGTTCGTCCGGCACAGGGACGAGCATGCTGTTCGATACGAGGGCCTTCTGGGCCATGGAGCCGAAGGGCGCTTTTGGAAACAGGAAATAGACGCGGCGGCCGAATGAGTCGGTACCGACGCCATCGACTCCCGCCACGAAACCGGCGGCGCCATGGCTTGCATAATGCTTGCCTGCCGCCAATGCCCGGACGATCGGGCTCAATGGAGCGGCTCCGACGGTGACGACCGTTTCATTCTCGCTTGCGACCGGTTCCTCGAAATCGCCGAATTCCGGCGCTGCATCGAACGTCCTTACAACTGCTGCTTTCATCTTTATCCCCGCAGATCGTTCCGGCCTCGGATCGAAGCCGTTCCACGGACTGTGATAGATCTGGCGCGGTAGACCATCTATACCTAATGATCCGAATTTTGTTCGTGATCGTCCGGGTGCCTTATGGATCCACTCTCAGAGGTTCTCTCTCTGCTCAAACCGCGGAGCTACATAACCGCGGGGTTCGATGCTGGCGGCAACTGGGCGCTGACCCTGGATGACCTGGCGGGCCGCATCAAATGCTATGCCGTGCTCAAGGGCAGCTGCTGGCTCTCGCTGGGTGGCGGCATCGCCCCGGTTCGGCTGGACGCCGGCGAATGCTTCGTGCTGCCGAGCGGGCGGGAGGTCTGCATCGGCAATGACCCGGCGGCGGAGCCTCGTCGTGCGAGCGAGGTGCTCGACGCGAACCGGAGCGGGGAAGTCGTCACGTACAATGGCGGCGGGGAGGTCTTTCTGGTCGGCAGTCGCTTCGACGTGAGTGGACGCCATGCCGAATTGCTGCTGCGGACGCTTCCGCCTCTCATTCAGGTGCAGACATCAGGCGAGCAGGCGCAGCTGAGATGGTGCATAGAACTCATGATGCAGGAATTCAGGGAGGCGCGGCCGGGATCGTCGCTGGTCGCGCAGCATCTCTCCCACATGATGCTGGTGCAGGCGCTCCGCATCTATCTGGACGATTGCTCTCAGGGTGAAACGGGATGGCTCGCGGCGCTGGCCGACCCGCAAATGAGCAAGGGAATCGCTGCGATGCATCGCGATCCGTCCTTTCCCTGGACATTGCAGGAATTGGCACGGCAGGTCGGCATGTCGCGGTCCACGTTCGCCCAGCGGTTTCCGGAACGTGTAGGGGTGACACCGATGGCATATCTCACACGCTGGCGGATGATGCTTGCCGCGGAGAGGCTTCTGCACAGCCGCGATACGGTGGCGCAGGTCGCCGCCACCGTCGGCTACACATCCGAGCATGCATTCAACACCGCGTTCAGGCGCACCATGGGGGTCTCGCCGAGGCGATACGCCAGAGCATCTGCAGGAATCGCTGACGGTTGAAGATTGCTGGTCACATGCGTCCCGCATCGCCTGATGCGGCTGTGACACTGCTGCGCAGGAGCAGTTCATGCTCTCAAAAAGAATGGCGCGCCCGACACGATTCGAACGTGTGACCTCTGCCTTCGGAGGGCAGCGCTCTATCCAGCTGAGCTACGGGCGCCCATGTGCGGGCCGCGGCGTGGGCGGCCCGGATCGGGAGCGGGTGTGTAGCACGGGGTGGCCTGTTCGTCCATCCGCAGCATCTTCGGGTTCGGTGCCGCCGTCAGCCGCCCTCGCCGCGGCGCCAGCCGCCGGGGGTGGTGCCGTAGCGGGCCTTGAAGGCGCGGCTGAACGGGGCCGGGTCGGCGAACCCTGCCGCCAGGGCGATATGGGCGATTGGCAGATGTGCGCTGGCCGGCGCCCGCAGCGCGGCGGCGGCCGCGGTCAGGCGGCGGTGCTGCAGTTCTGCGCTGAAGCTGCTGCCCCGCTCCGCGAACAGCGCCTGCAGGCTGCGACGCGACAGGGCGAAGGCGGCGGCGACCCGGTCCAGGCACAGGCCGGGATCGGCCAGATGCCGGTCCAGGTGGCGGCAGATGGCCAGATGCAGGGCGTCGCGGCGGGCGCGGCGGCCGTCGCCGCGCAGGCCCGTCGCCCCGGCCCCCGCACCGGCCCCGCCCCCTGCACCGGCCGGGTCGGCCAGGGCCATCGCGGTCAGGTCCAGCAGCATGGCGAACAGCCGGTCGCGGCCGGCCTCGTCCAGATGGGCCGCGCCCTCCGCCAGGGTCAGTGCGGTCTCCCGCAGCAGCGGGCCCAGCACCGGATGGGCGGAGACCAGGTGCGGCCGGTCGTCGAGCCCGCCGGGCAGCCGGTCCTCCAAGGCCGTACGCGGCACCCAGAACGAAGCGACGCCCAGTTCCGGCCGGCCATGGGCAAGGTCGAACGGCGCGTCGGAGGAGAACAGGCCGACATCGCCGGCACGCAGGGTCACCGTCTCGCCCGCCTGCGCGATGCGGCATTCGCCCAGGGTCTCCAGGTTCAGGTAGAAGCAGGCATCGGGGGCGGCGGCGATCTCCGCCCGCGTGCGGCGCACCAGGTGGGCGCTGGCGCGGACCCGGTTGAGGGCAGCGCCGCCGGTAAGCGGCCTGTGCTCCAGCCGTGCGCGGAACGGCCGGTCCTGCGGCCGGTCCTGCTCCGGCACCAGTGTCATGAACGCCTCGCAGATGCCGTCGCGGTAATAGGCGAAGGCCTCGGCGTCGCACACCTCCCGCGTGTCCCAGACCTTCGGTTCTGCGGCGGTTCCGGCCACCATCCTTGTCCCTCCCCTGCCCGCGATCCTGCGCAGCGGGTCAATAGTCCTGCGCCCGCGGTCAAGGCGCAACGGTGCGACGGCTGCTAGTCTGGGGCAGGTCGGCGCCTGGCCATCCCACGCACGGCACCGGCGCCGCGGGGAAACGCGAAGAAGGGAGACGGAGATGGGAACCTACGTCCTGGTGCATGGCGCCTGGCATACCGGCGAGCTGCTGGAGGATGTGGCGGCGCCGATCCGCGCCGCCGGGCACGAGGTGCATTGCCCGACGATCGCCGGCAACCGGCCGGGCGACAGCAAGCGGACCGGACTGGCGGAGGCGATCGCCTCGATCACCGACTATCTGGCGGAGAAGGACCTGAACGACGTGGTCCTGATGGGCCACAGCTATGGCGGCATGGTGATCACCGGGGTGGCCGACCGCGAGATGGCGCGGCTGCGCCGCCTGGTCTACTGGAACGCCTTCGTGCCCAACGACGGCGAGGCGCTGAACGACATGGTGCCGCCGCACTATGTCACCCTGTTCGACCAGATCGCCGGCCAGAGCGACGACAATTCGGTGATGCTGCCCTTCCCGATCTGGCGGGAGGCGTTCATCAACGATGCCGATGCGGACCTGGCGCAGAGCGCCTACGAGCGGCTGAACCCGCATCCCTATGCCACATTCACCGACGCCATTTCGCTGAAAGCGAATCCGGCGGAGATGCCGGTGGCGAAGTCCTACATCAACTGCACGGAAGACACGGCCCTGCCGCACAGCGCCACATGGCATCCGCGGCTGTCGGAGAAGCTGGGCCTGTTCCGCCTGGTCCAGACCCCGGGCAGTCATGAGCTGAGCTTCACCGACCCGGCGCTGCTGGCGGAGAAGATCATGCTGGCGGGCCGGGACTGACAGCAGCGCCGGCGGAGCCGCCGCAACCTGAGCTTGCGGTATCCCGGGCCGTCGCGGCGACCCTGCGTTGACCCCCCGCATGCGCTGCGGCTACCCTCGCCGGAATGAGTAGAACGCAACACGTCGGCACTGAACCGGCGGGGGGCTGATGGACGATTCTGGGATGGCGGAGCGCGCCGACGACGCGCATGTCCGCTTTCGTGACGTACAGAAGAGCTACGACGGCGAAACGCTCGTCGTGAAGAACCTCAACCTCGACATCAGGCGCGGCGAGTTCCTGACCCTGCTCGGACCATCCGGGTCGGGCAAGACGACATGCCTGATGATGCTCGCCGGCTTCGAGGCGGCGACGCATGGCACGATCAGCCTGGACGGCGAGCGCATCGACAATGTGCCGCCGCATCGCCGCGGCATCGGCATGGTGTTCCAGAACTACGCTTTGTTCCCGCACATGACGGTGGCGGAGAACCTGGCCTTTCCGCTGAAGGTGCGCCGGCTGGGCCGCGCCGATATCGAGGCGCGGGTGAAGCGCGCGCTGGAGATGGTGGAGATGCCGGACTTCGCCGCGCGGATGCCGGCGCAGCTGTCCGGCGGCCAGCAGCAGCGGGTCGCGGTGGCCCGCGCCCTGGTGTTCGAGCCGGCGCTGGTGCTGATGGACGAGCCGCTGGGCGCGCTGGACAAGAACCTGCGCGAGCAGATGCAGTACGAGATCAAGCATATCCACGAGAATCTCGGCGTGACCGTGGTCTACGTGACGCACGACCAGAGCGAGGCGCTGACCATGTCGAACCGGATCGCCGTGTTCGACGACGGCATCATCCAGCAGCTGGCGGAGCCGCCGCAGCTCTACGAGGAGCCGTCCAACGCCTTCGTCGCCGGCTTCATCGGCGAGAACAACCGCCTCTACGGGACCGTTGAGACGGCCAACGGCCATGCCTGCGCGGTGCGGCTCGACGACGGCTCCCTGGTGCAGGCGCTGAAGGTCAACGTGAACGGGGCGGGCGAGCGCTCGACCCTGTCGCTGCGGCCGGAGCGGGTGGTGATCCAGCCCGAGGGCGAGCGCTACCCCAACCAGTTCGACGCCCGGGTGGAGGAGCTGATCTACCTCGGCGACCATATCCGGACCCGGGTCAATGTCTGCGGCAGCGACCAGTTCGTCGTGAAGGTGCCCAATGCCGGCCGCAGCGGCCGCATCCGCCGGGGCGACACGGTGCGGGTCGGCTGGAGCATGGAGGATTGCCGTGCGCTGGACGCCTGAGGCGTCCCGCTGTGCGGTCCGCGACCGGCGCGATAGGCGCCGGCGCGCAAGGAAGCCGGGCCACCCTGTCCGGTGACGGCCCCGCAACGGGCCGAACCAAGAACAGAGGAGAACGGAGAATGATTGCCAAGGGATTCGGGCTGCTCGCCATCGGCGCAGCGGCCGGCATCGTTGCCTTCGGCGCCCCGCAGGGCGCTGTGGCACAGGACAAGACCGACCTGACGGTCGTGTCCTGGGGCGGCGCGTACACCGACAGCCAGCAGCGCGCCTATCACGAGCCCTACATGAAGAAGAACGCCAATATCAACATCATCAACGACGACAGCTCCGCCAACGCGCTGGCCGGGCTGCGCGCCCAGGCCCTGGCCGGCAACGTGACCTGGGACCTGGTCGACATGCTGCCCTCCGACGCGCAGCTCGCCTGCGACGAAGGCATCATCATGCCGATCGACCATGACGAGATGCTGGCGGCGGCGCCGGACGGCACGCCGGCAAGCAAGGACTTCCTGCCGGGGTCGCTGGGCGAATGCTTCATCCCGCAGATCGTCTATTCCACGGTGATCACCTACAACACCGAGATGTTCCCGAAGGACAAGCAGCCGGGCACGGTCGAGGACTTCTTCAACACCGCCGACTATCCCGGCCGCCGCGCGATCCAGGACCGCCCCGCCGGCAACCTGGAATGGGCCCTGCTGGCCGACGGCGTGCCGGCCGACAAGGTCTACGACGTGCTGGCCACGCCGGAAGGGGTGAACCGCGCCTTCAAGAAGCTGGACACCATCAAGGACAGCCTGGTGTTCTGGACCGAGGGCAGCCAGGCGCCGCAGCTGCTGGCCGACAAGGAGGTGGCCTTCGCCACCGGCTATAACGGCCGCATGTTCAATGCCGCCCAGGTCGAGGGCCAGCCCTTCGACATCATCTGGGACGGCCAGCTGGTGGAATGGGACGGCTGGGTCGTGCCGGCCGACGGCAAGAATACCGAAGAGGTGATGGAATACCTGCACTTCGCCACCGACACGCAGCGGCTGGCGGATCAGGCGAAGTACATCTCCTACGGCCCGGCGCGGGCCTCCTCCTCCGCGCTGGTCGGCAAGCATGCCGACCTGGGCATCGACATGGGCCCGCACATGCCGACCCATCCCGACAACTACAAGCGGCCGATCGTCCTGAACAACGACTTCTGGACGGATTACGGCGACCAGCTGCGCGAGCGTTTCGCCAGCTGGATGCTGCAATAGGCTGACCGGTTCGCGGGGCGGGTCCCGGAGCGCGATCTCCGGCGGCCCGCCCCGCTGCCGTCCCTCCCTCTTTCAGCGGACCGGCCATGGCACAGGCGGAACAGCTTTCAGGCACAGGCACGGCGGCGGACCGGTTGGTCACCGCCGACGGCGTGCCGCTGAAGGTGAGCCTGCGCCGCACCGAGCGGCGGCGCCGGCTGAACGCCCTGCTGCTGGTCGCGCCGCTGCTGGTCTTCATCCTGGTCACCTTCGTCTTCCCGATCGCGGAGATGATGTGGCGCAGCGTCGACAACCCGCTGGTGGCGCAGACCCTGCCGCGCACGGTGGAGGCGCTGGAAGGCTGGAACGGCGACGGCCTGCCGGGGGAAGAAGCCTATGCCGCGATCGTGGCCGACCTGGCCGCGGCGCAGGAGATCCGCGCCGCCGGCCGGCTGGCGGTGCGCCTGAACTACGAGATGAGCGGCGCCCGCAGCCTGATCGGCGGTGCGGCCCGGCGCGCGGACCGGCTGGAGGCGCCCTACAAGCAGGCGCTGATCGACCTGAACGACCGCTGGGGCGAGCCGGAGATCTGGTCGATCATCAAGCGCGAGAGCGGCCCGCTGACCACCAGCTACTACGTCTCCGCCGTCGACATGCGCTACGACGAGACCGGCGCGCTGGTCGCGCAGCCCGACTATCAGCAGATCTATATCGACCTGTTCCTGCGCACCCTGGGGCTCAGCATCGCGATCACATTGATCACCCTGCTGCTGGGCTTCCCGATCGCCTACCTGCTGGCGACGATGAAGCTGCGCTATTCCAACCTGCTGATGATCCTGGTGCTGCTGCCGTTCTGGACCTCGCTGCTGGTGCGCACCACGGCCTGGATCGTCCTGCTGCAGCAGCAGGGGGTGATCAACGACATCCTGATCGCCGCCGGCCTGCTGTCCGACGACGGCCGGCTGCAGATGGTGCACAACTGGATCGGCACCATCATCGCGATGACCCACATCCTGCTGCCGTTCATGGTGCTGCCGCTGTACAGCGTGATGAAGACCATCCCGCCCAGCTATATGCGCGCGGCGCGGTCGCTGGGCGCCGACCTGGTGACGGCGTTCTGGAAGGTCTACCTGCCGCAGACCCTGCCCGGCATCGGCGCCGGCGCGGTCCTCGTCTTCATCATCTCCATCGGCTACTACATCACGCCGGCGCTGGTCGGCGGGCAGTCCGGGCAGATGATCTCCAACCTGATCGCCTACCACATGCAGAGCTCGCTGAACTGGGGCCTGGCGGCAGCGCTCGGCACCATGCTGCTGGCCGGGGTGCTGGTGCTGTACTGGCTGTACAACCGCATCGTCGGCGCCGACGGCCTGCGGCTGAACTGAGGGGACGGGGATGGCGCTGCCGAGCTATGCCGGACCGCTGGAGCGCAGCTGGTACTATGCCTACCGGGTGATCTGCGCCGCGATCTTCGTCTTCCTGATCGCGCCGATCATCGTGATCATCCCGCTCAGCTTCAACGCCGAGCCCTACTTCACCTACACCAACCAGATGCTGACCCTGGACCCGGACGGCTATTCGCTGCGCTGGTACCGGGAATTCTTCGATTCCGAATCCTGGCAGCACTCGATCCGGAACTCCTTCATCATCGGCATCTCCGCCACCCTGATCGCCACCGCCTTGGGCACCCTGGCGGCGCTGGGCCTGTCGCGGCGGCACATGCCGTTCCGCGGCCTGATCATGGGCGTGCTGATCTCGCCGATGATCGTGCCGCTGATCATCTCCGCCGCCGGCATGTTCTTCTTCTACTCGAAGCTGAACCTGGCGCAGACCTTCCCCGGCGTGATCCTGGCCCATGCCGCGCTGGGCACGCCGTTCGTGGTGATCACGGTGACCGCCACCCTGGCAGGCTTCGACCACAGCCTGACCCGCGCGGCCGCCAGCCTCGGCGCGCCGCCGGTGACCGTGTTCCGCAAGGTGACCCTGCCGCTGATCCTGCCCGGCATGATCTCCGGCGGGCTGTTCGCCTTCATCACCTCGTTCGACGAGATCGTCATCGTGCTGTTCGTCGCCGGGGTCGAGCAGCGCACCATCCCGCGGGAGATGTGGTCCGGCATCCGCGAGCAGATCAGCCCGACGATCCTGGCGGTGGCGACGGTGCTGGTGGCGGTGTCGATCCTGCTGCTGACCACGGTGGAACTGCTGCGCCGCCGCAGCGAGCGGATGCGCGGCATCCGCGAGCCGAACTGACCGCCGCCGGCCCCGCCGGGAAGCCGGGTGCGGACATGGCGGCGGACGAGGGCGGCCCCCTCTATGCCGCGGTCTGCGCCGCCGTACCGCAGCTGCCCGGCCTGCTGCGCCTGGCGCCGGAGGCGGCCGCCGGCTGGGCGGATATCGAGGCGGCGATCGGCAGCAGCGACCTGGAAGAGGTGATCGCCGCAGAGGAACTCGGCCGCGGCGGCCTGCCGATGAGCCACGGCCAGGGCACCCTCGTCGCGGCCCTGCTGGCGCGGGCGGGCTATGCCCACATGGCGCAGCGGGTGCGGCCGAACTTCTGGGAGGCGATGGAATCGCTCGACGGCCGCAACGGCGCCCTGCTGCTGCGCCTGCTGGCGGAAGGGCGCTGGCGGTAGCAGGTTCCGTCTCTGTCAGCAGCGCGTCGTTCCCGGGCCTGACCCTACGGCTTTCACACATTTCGCCGGCGGGGCCAGATCAGCCCTGCGGTCCTACCTTTTTGCCGTCATCCTCGGCCCCCGAGCCGAGGATCGTGGCAAGACGGCGAAGCTGCGCAGCGTCCCTGTCCCGTCATGCCCCTTGTATCAAGAAACCACCGCGGAGGAGGCGTATGATTTCTCCTGCGGTCGCGCAGGAGAGCCCGAGGGCGACGGCAGCAGGGAGGCGCGTCGAAGAGAAGAGATATGTGAATCGCGTAGGGCCTGACCCGAGAAGTCACTCCGCCGGCCGTTCAGATCCAGCAAAGCTCGCGGAATGGATCCCGGGTGAAGCACGGAATGACGATCGCGGTGGCGATACCGCTTCTACCGTTCCGACGCCGTTTCAGCCGGCCCCGGCCTTCGGCGCTGTGGTCAGTTCCACGAACAGGTCCTCCAGGTCGGCCTCCTCGGTGGTGAGGTCCAGCACCTCCAGCCCGGCGGCGCGGACCCGGTCCAGCAGGGCGGGCACCCCGGCGCCGCTGCGGCGGAAGCGGATCACCAGTTCGCGCGGGCTGCGCAGCGCCGCATCCAGGTCCGACAGCGCCGCCGGCACCGCGGCCAGGTCGTCGGCCAGCACCAGGCGCAGCTCGCGCCGGTCCAGCCGCGCCAGCAGGGCCGGCGTGGTGTCGCAGGCCACCACCTCGCCCTGGTTGATGATCGCGATGCGGTCGCAGAGGGTCTCCGCCTCCTCCAGGTAGTGGGTGGTCAGCACGATGGTGACCCCCTGGCGGTTCATCTCCCGCACATGGTCCCAGAGCTGCTGCCGCAGCTCCACGTCGACTCCGGCGGTCGGTTCGTCCAGCACCAGGATCGGCGGGCTGTGCACCATCGCCTTGCCGACCAGCAGCCGCCGGCGCATGCCGCCCGACAGGGTGCGGGCATAGGCCTGCGCCTTGTCGCTCAGGGCCATCGCCGCCAGGATCTCTGCCGTCCGGCGCTCCGCCTGCGGCACGCCGTACAGCCCGGCCTGGAACTCCAGCACCTCCTCCGGCGTGAAGAACGGGTCGATGTTCAGCTCCTGCGGCACGATGCCGATCGACGCCCGGGCGTTGCGGTTGTCGCGGTCCAGGTCATGGCCCCAGATCGTCACCCGGCCTTCGGTCTTGATCACCAGCCCGGCCAGGATGTTGATGAAGGTCGACTTGCCGGCGCCGTTCGGTCCCAGCAGGCCGAAGAAGCTGCCGCGCGGCACGTCCAGGTCGATTCCCTTCAGCGCCTCCTTGCCGGAGCCGCCGCGCCGGCCGCCGGCGCGGCCGGAATGCGGGGCATAGACCTTGCGCAGGCCGCGGGCGGAGATCGCGGCGGGCGGCCCTTCGTTCCCGTCCCGCTCGGGGCTGCGGTCGGGGCGGGAAAAGGGCGCGGCTTCATTCATCCTGGTGACGACCTTCGGAATATGGCATTGACCCCGGCATCCGTGGTGCGGTCCCGGTTGTGTGGAATGGCGGCGGAGCTATCATTCGCGGCAGGATACGGTCAAACAGGACCGGACGCGGTCTGATGGCGCCTGACCTGATGTAGGAGCGTTGCGCAGCGATGGAACCTCTGGAGACGATCGACGTCGACGATCACGTCGTCGCCTGCGACGGCGGCGGCAGCGCGCTGGGACACCCGCGGGTATATCTGAACATGGGCGCGGCACACTATACCGACTGTCCCTATTGCGGGCGGCGGTACAAGCTGCGCGGCCATGCGGTGGAAGCGCCCGCCGCGGTGGAGCCGGAGGGCAGCGCCGCCTGATCCCGGGGCGCCACAGCAGGACGTGATTTCGTGTCGGAAACGGTAGGGCCGGACGGCGGCCTGCGGGTCGATACGGCGCTGGAGCGCCGCCGCCTGCGGCGGGGCCTGAACATCTGGCGCGTGCTGGCGATCGTCGCCGGCACGGCCGCCATCGTGATCCTTGCCTGGCGGCTGATCGCGCCGGGTGGCGCCGCGGGCCTGGGCGGGGCGCATCTGGGCGGGCCCCATGTCGCCCGGGTCACCGTCTCCGGCGTGATCTCCGACGATCCCAGCCTGCACGAGGTGCTGCAGGAGGTCGCCGAGGACGACAGCGCCCGCGCGATGCTGCTGTATATCGACAGCCCCGGCGGCTCCGCCTATGGCGGCGAGGCGATCTACCGCGCGATCCGCGAGGTGGCGGCCCGCAAGCCGGTGGTGGCGGTGATCGGCGGGCTCGGCGCCTCCGCCGGCTACATGCTGGCGCTGGCGGCGGACCGGATCTATGCGCTGGAGACCTCCCTCACCGGCTCGATCGGCGCCATCTTCCAGTTCGCCGATGCCTCCGAACTGCTGGCCGATATCGGCATCCGGCCGGAGATCATCGCCTCCGGGCCGCTGAAGGGCGAGCCCTCCTTCGTCAAGCCGATCTCGCCGGAAGGCCGTGCGGTGCTGACCCGCATCGTCGAGCTGAACGAGGACTGGTTCGTGCGGCTGGTCGCGGAGCGGCGCGGGATGACGGAGGCGGAGGTGCGGCCGCTGGCCGACGGCCGCATCTTCACCGGCGGCCAGGCGCGGGACAGCGGCCTGGTCGACACGATCGGCGCGGAGCGCGAGGCGCGCACCTGGCTCGCCGCCGAGCGCGACGTGCCGGAGGATCTTCCCCTGGTCGAACGGGAATGGGGCCTGGCGCCGCCGCTCTGGCTCGATGCGATCGCCGCACTGGGCGGAAAAGCACTGCTATCTGAACGACTTACGCTTGACGGTCTGGTGGCGATTTGGCACCCTGAGCTGCAATAGACGGGGGGAGCGCGACGGTGCCGCTTCCTCGGGGCGGGCTTCGTTCTTCCTCACAGCCGACATGTTTCGAGTAGGCATGTGTCCTGGTCGGCATGATTCGCGCCGGCGGCAGTCTGCAGCCCTGTTCCATGTTCCTCCGGCGTCGGTGCCGGCATATGTGGCCGGGTGGGCGCGGTCCCGGCCTGGGTGTTCCGGCATGGGTGTTGATGAGGATCCCCTGAGCATGTGTGGCATGGATCGGTGATCAAGTCCGAACTCATCGCGAAGCTGGCCGAGCGCAACCCGCACCTCTACCAGCGCGACATCGAGCGTATCGTCTCGACGATCTTCGACGAGATCTCCGCCGCATTGGCCCGTGGCGACCGGGTCGAGCTGCGCGGCTTCGGCGCCTTCTCCGTGAAGCACCGGCCGGCCCGGGTCGGCCGCAACCCCCGCACCGGGGAGCCGGTGGCCGTCGCCTCCAAGAGCGTGCCCTTCTTCAAGACCGGCAAGGAACTGCGCGACCGGCTGAACCGGGACGACGTATCGGCCGGCCATGGCGGTGGCGCCACCGGCGACTGATCCGGCCGCATGCGCCTGTTGCCGGGCCTGCGACGACGGCGGCTTCACGATGGCGCCGGCCTGTCCTAGGCTGGGGCCGTTGCCCCCCGCCGGCGCCGGTGCGCGGCGGGGGGGATCCTGGTCCAGATGAATTCGGGGAACGCGATGCGCTGGCAATTCTGGCTGATCTTCGTGCCGGTCGCGGTGGTCGTGATCGCCCTGTCGGTGGTGAACCGCGATCCGGTGACTTTCAGCATCGGCCTGGGCAGCGCCTGGCAGGTGCCGCTCTTCCTGCTGCTGCTGGCGGCAGCGCTTCTGGGCATCCTGTTCGGCGGGGTCGGGGCATGGATGGCCGGCGGCGGCAGCCGCAGGCGCGCGCGGCAGGCCCGCGCCGACGCCGCCCAGGCGCGGGACGAGCAGGAAGCGCTGCGCCGCAAGGTCGCGGCACTGGAAAGCGAGCTGGACGAGGCCCGTGCCGCGGCGCGGGCCGGTTCCGGTCCGGCGGACGGGGAGGGGGAGACCCCGGCCCTCGCCGCGCCGCGCACCTCCGACGCGGCCTGACTTCCGGGCCGGCGCCTTCTGCCCGGCGCCTTCAACCCTGGGCCCGGGCGTCGCGGCAGGGCGGCGGCGCGGGACAGCCCGTCGCCGGGGCGCCATCTCCTCCTCCCCCTTCGGCACGGGACATTCTGCGGCATGAAATTCCTGGATGACGCGGCGACCGCGGCGGACCTGCCGTTTCCGGACCTGATCGAGGCCCTGCGTGCAGGCTTCCGCCGGGGCGCGGAGGTGCCGCTGCGGCATCACCACACCATCCCCCGCGGTGCCGGCGGTGAGCCCGACGCCACCCTTCTGCTGATGCCGGCCTGGAGCGGCGCACCCGATGCGGATCGCCCCGGCGGGGGCGATGGCGGGGCGGTCCAGGCAGGGCCGGACGGCCCGATCGGCGTCAAGGTGGTCACCGTCGTTCCGGGCAATTCCGCCCGCGGCCTGCCGGCGATCGCCGGCCTGTACCTGCTGCTGGACGGCACCACCGGGCGACCGCTGGCGGTGATGGACGCGGCGGCCCTGACGGCGCGCCGCACGGCGGCGGCGTCCGCCCTGGCGGCGGACTATCTGGCGGCGCCCGGCGCCCGGCAGATGCTGATGGTCGGCGCCGGCGCCCTGGCGCCCAACCTGATTGCCGCCCATGCCGCGGTGCGGCCGATTGCGCGGGTGTCGATCTGGAACCATCGGCCCGAACGCGCCGCGGCGCTGGCGGCCCGCCTGACGGCCGAGGGCCTGGACGCCGCCGCGACGGAGGATCTGGAAGGCGCTGCCCGCGCCGCCGACCTGGTATGCTGTGCCACCCTGTCCCGCGCGCCGCTGATCCACGGCGACTGGCTGCGGCCGGGCGCCCATCTCGACCTGGTCGGCGCCTTCACGCCGCAGATGCGGGAAGCCGACGACACCGCGTTGCGGCGGGCGCGGGTCTTCGTCGACACCCGGACCGGCGCGTCGAAAGAGGCGGGCGAGATCGTGCAGGGCCTGGCCGATGGCGTGATCGCGGAAGCCGATATCCAGGGCGATCTGTTCGACCTTGTCCGGGGCGTTTCGTCGGGTCGCGGCGGTGCGGAAGAGATCACCCTGTTCAAGTCGGTGGGCACCGCGCTGGAGGACCTGGCCGCCGCGACCCTGGTGGCGGAGCGCCGCGGCCTGCTGGAGCGCTGAACCCTGACCGGAAACCGCTGTTGCCGGCAAACAAATTTTATCTTCTTTTATATGAATGCTGGATGAACACTTCATTTGCCTAACGTTCATCTTGATCTATTGCTATTCGGATACCTCGCTGCCATATTGTTGACGCGGGCCTGTTACAGATGAACGTGATGCGTTCACATGGCAGGAGCCTGTTATGGCCAGCATCCCCGTCACCTGGTCCTGGGGCGAGACCCGGACCATCACCGACTTCGACCCCGCAGCCGATCTCTTCGAACTCGACTGGTTCAACGGCGCCGACCTCGACCTGACCGAGGAGGACGGCAATGCCGTGCTGCGGATTCCCGGCATGCTGCAGAGCTACACCCTGGTCGGGGTGCCGCTCTCCGCGCTCAGCATCGACAATTTCTCCTGGAAGCATGACAGCGCCGGCACCGTCCTGGCGGAGGCGCTGGCCGCGGCCGACGGCGGCAGCGATGCCGGTGACGGCGATACGGGCGGAAGCGATACGGGCGGCGGCGACACCGGAGGCGGCGATACCGGCGGCAGTGATGGCGGTGGCAGTGATGGCGGCGCGATCGGCACCGGCACGGTCCATGCCGTCGACCCGGGCAGTCCGGACATCATCGGCTTCGACCCGGCAACCGACACGATCGATTTCGGCGCCGTCTCCGTCCACAACACGATCCTGGGCAAGACCGCGTCGGGCGAAGTGGCGATCGTCAATGTCTGGGCCTGGACACCGGAGGTCCAGGTGCTGCAGGGCATCACCTTCGACATGCTGAGCATCGAGAACCTGGGCATCGTGCAGAACGAGCATCTGCGCCAGGACGCCGGCGGCGTGATGTCCTGGGAGCTGGGCATCGGCCCGCGCGAGGCGGATACCGTCTATGTGCGCAGCCACGAATACGGCGTGCACGAGGTGGTGGAGGATTTCGATCCCGCCACGATGAAGCTGAGCTTCCTCTATTTCGGCACCCGCGAGCGGCTGACGGCGGAGGATACCGACGACGGCCTGCTGCTGTCGGTGCAGCCGTCCGGGCAGAGCCTGCTGCTGGCAGGTGTCGCGAAGGCGGACCTGGTGCCGGCGAACCTGGAGTTCCATCACGACCAGATCGTGGAGGACCAGCTGGAGGTCGTGTTCGGCTTCACCGTCGAGCAGGTGACGATGGTCAGCCGGTCGGAGCTGCTGACCCCGGAAGCGCCTGCGGGCGAGATCACCGACGGCCACCAGACCAGCCCCGGCAGCGAGAACGGTCATGACCACGGCGATCACGGCGACCATGGCGATGGCGGCATGGGCGGTGATGGTGGCATGGGCGATGGCGGCGACACCGGTGGCGGCGATACCGGCGGAAACGATGGCGGCGCGATCGGCACCGGCACGGTCTATGCCGTCGACCCGGGCAGTCCCGACATCACCGGCTTCGACCCGGCGACCGACACGATCGATTTCGGCGCCGTCTCCGTCCACAACACGATCCTGGGCAAGACCGCGTCGGGCGAGGTGGCGATCGTCAATGTCTGGGCCTGGACACCGGAGGTCCAGGTGCTGCAGGGCATCACCTTCGACATGCTGAGCATCGAGAATCTGGGCATCGTGCAGAACGAGCATCTGCGCCAGGATGCCGGCGGCGTGATGTCGTGGGAGCTGGGTGTCGGCCCGCGCGAGGCGGATACCGTCTATGTGCGCAGCCACGAATACGGCGTGCACGAGGTGGTGGAGGATTTCGACCCCGCCACGATGAAGCTGAGCTTTCTGTATTTCGGCACCCGCGAGCGGCTGACGGCGGAGGATACCGACGACGGCCTGCTGCTATCGGTGCAGCCGTCCGGGCAGAGCCTGCTGCTGGCGGGAGTCGCGAAGGCGGACCTGGTGCCGGCGAACCTGGAGTTCCACCACGACCAGATCGTGGAGGACCAGCTGGAGACGGTGTTCGGTTTCACGGTCGAGCAGGTGACCATGGTCAGCCGGTCGGAGCTGCTGACCCCGGAAGCGCCGGCGGGCGAGATCACGGACGGCCACCAGACCAGCCCCGGCAGCGAGAACGGCCACGACCATGGCGACCATGGCGATGGCGGCATGGGCGACGATGGCGGTATGGGCGATGACGGCGGCATGGGCGATGGTGGCGACAGCGGCGGCGATACCGGTGGCGATGGCGGCGGCGACGGCGAGCCCGTGCCCGCCGGCAATGTCATCGCCATCACCTGGACCTGGGCAGAGAACCGGACGTTCTCCGACTTCGACCCGGCGACCGACGTGCTGGCGCTGGACTGGTTCAACGGCGAGGACCTGCAGCTGACCGAGGAGAACGGCAACGCCGTACTGCGGATCCCCGGCATGCAGCAGAGCTACACCCTGCTCGGCGTGTCCCTGGCCAGCCTCGGCCTGGCCAATTTCACCTGGAAGGCGGCCAGCGCCGGCACCTATCTGGCCGATGTGCTGGATGAAGCGGATGGCGCGGCGCAGCCCGATCCCCAGCCCGACCCGGATCCCCAGCCCGATCCGGAGCCCGACCCCGAGCCCAATCCGGACACCGGCTCCGGCGAGGCGCAGGTGCACAACGTCACCTGGGCCTGGGGCGAGCAGCGGGTGATCGACGATTTCGATCCGGCCACGGACCGCCTGGCGATCGGCTGGTTCGCGCCCGACCATTTCACCCTGAGCGAGAGCGGCGGCAGCACGGTCTTCGCGATCCCGTCGAACCAGCAGTCGGTGACCCTGGCGGGGGTCGGGCTGGACGAGCTGGCGATGTCGAACTTCAGCTTCCTGGACCCGGCTTCGGCGGCAAAGGCGGCCGATATCCTGGCGGCGGCGGAGCCCGGCACCGGCGGCGAACCCGACCCGGAACCCACGCCGGATCCCGATCCCGATACAGGCGGCGAGGGCCCGGGCAGCGGCAGCGACGGGGGCAGCGATGGGGGCAGCGACGGCGCCAACAGCTTCGCCGCCTTCCTGACGGAGCTGGGCAACTACGAGTCCGGCGTCGACTATGACCGCTACCTGTCCGGCGACATCACCGAGGCGCAGATCCGCGGCTGGGTGGGCGACGATGTCTGGCATGCCTGGGTGGCGGGCGAGATCGGCTGGCGGGACATGTCCTACCACTCCGTGAACTCGTACGGCTTCACCGGACGCTACCAGTTCGGCGAGGCGCTGCTGATCGACCTCGGCTACTACGAGGCGGACAGCTACTACCTGAACGGCGCCTCCACCAACGAATGGCTGGGGACCTGGACGGGCAAGAACGGCGTCACCTCCTACGAGGATTTCAAGAGCGACATCCAGGAGACGGTGATCCAGGAAGCCTTCGGCATGAACCTGAAGGTGATGGACGGCCTGCTGCAGGCCGCCGGCAGCTCGCTGGACGATGTGCTGGGCCAGGAGATCCCGAACGTGACCTGGCCGGACGCCAATACCGACGTGGTGACGATCACCGGCCTGCTGGCCGCCTCGCACCTGGTCGGCGCCTGGTCGACCGCATCGTTCCTGCTGAACGGCATCGAGAGCGCCGACGAGTACGGTACCAGCCTGCGGCAGTACATGTCGGTCTATGGCGGCTACGAGCATCCGCCGGCAGAGGACCTGGTGCAGGGCTATGTGGACAGCACCTCGCCCTACCACTGGATCTACTATGCCGGCGTGGAGTTCGACGCGCCGGAGGCGGAGGCGGCCCTGACTGTCGCCGCCCTGGAGGCGGATGCCGATGCCGGCCTCGCCTTCGCGGAGGCCGGGCCGGACGCGGCCGGGGATGCGGCGGACGGTGCCGACGATCCCGGCAGCGACCAGTCGGACGACATGGCGGCCTGACCCGGGATGCGCGGGACAGGTTCCATGGTGCCCGACCAACCCCGCGCAGCCGGTGCGACCGGCAGCAGGGCCCGGCTGGCGATGCCGCTGGCCGCCCTGCTGCTGGTCAGCGCCGGCATCAACCTGCTGGCGCTGGCGGCACCGATCTACTCGATGCAGGTCTTCGACCGTGTGCTGCGCACCGGCCATGGCGAGACCCTGCTGCTGCTCAGCCTGATCCTGGCGGCGGCGCTGGCGGCCTATGCCCTGCTCGATGCCCTGCGCGGCGGGCAGGCGGCGCGGCTGGGCCATCTCTGCGAGAGCCTGCTGGGGGCGGCACGCCTGCGGCAGGGCGGGGCCGGCGGCGCCCCGGACGGTACAGCGGCGGCGGGATGGCCGGCGGTGCGGGCAGCCCTTGCGCCGACCACCCTGACCCGGCTGGCCGATGCGCCCTGGCTACTGGTGTTCCTGATTGCGCTCTGGGCGATTCACCCGCTGCTGGCCCTGCTGGCCCTCTGCACCGTCGTCCTGCTGGCCGGCCTGATCGTTCTGGAGGGGCGAACCGGCAGCGGCCGGCTGGAAGGCCGTGGGTCGGAGGGCCTGCTGTCCGCCCTGCAGGCGATGCCCGCGCTTGCCGGCCAGGGGGCGATGGCGGTCCGTGCCCTGGCCCGCTATGGCCGCCTGCGGGCGGAGGAGGTCGAGGGCGGAACCGGGCGCCTGGCGCTCGGCCAGTCGCTGCGCGGCGGTGCCACCATGGTGCGCATGCTGGCGCAGAGCGGCAGCCTCGGCCTCGCTGCCTGGCTGACGATCCAGGACCAGGTCACGGCCGGGGCGATCATCGCCGCCACCATCCTGATGGGGCGCTGCCTGTCGCTGACCGAGCAGGGCCTGCGCGCGGCCCTGACCCTGCGGGCCGCGGCACCGGAGGTCCGCCGCCTGCGGCAGCCGGAGATCCGGTCGCTGGATACGGAGGCCGCCGGCACTGCTGCGGCGGCGCTGCCGCCGATGGACCGCTTTGCCGCCCTGACCCTGGACAATGCGGTGCTGCGCGACCCGCTCGCCGCCCGCGGGCGGACCCTGCGCCTGCATGCCAGCCTGCCGATGGGGGCGATCGTCCATGTCGGCGGGCCGGTCGGATCCGGCAAGAGCGCGGTCTGCCGGATCCTGGCCGGCCTGCAGAAGCCCGATGGCGGCGCCGTGCGCCTGGGCGGCCTGACCGCGGAGGCCGCCGCGCGCCTGCCGGCGGGCGGCATCGCCTTCGCACCCCAGCGGCCGCAGTTCCTGCCCGGACCGCTGCTCTGGTCGCTGGCGGGCGAGGATGTCGAGGCCCGCGGCCTGGCGGAGGCGGCGGCGCAGCAGATCGGCCTGGCCGAGTATGTGCGCTGCCTGCCGCAGGGCTGGGAGACGGAGATCGACAGCCAGGGCGGCCCCCTGCCGGACGGCATCGCCCGGCTGGCCGGGCTGGTGCGTGCGGTGGCCGCGCAGCCGGTGCTGCTGATTGTGGACGAGCCCTGCGCGGCGCTGGATCCCGGCACCGCCGCAAGGGTGGCGGCGCTGCTGCGGCCGCAGGCGGGCAGCCATGTGCTGGTGTTCGCCGCGGCCGACCCGGCTTCGGTGCCGCTGGAGGCCAGCGCGGAGATCCGGCTGCTGCGCGACCGCGCGCAGATCGAGATGCGGGGCGCCAGCCGGATCGCGGACCGGGGGCCGGCGGCAGGCGTGCCGAAGGCTGTTCCCGCAAAGCCGGGCCGGGCGAAGCTGGCGCCACCGGAGGTGGCGGCGACGAGGATTGCGGCGGAATGAGCGGACGGGACGGAGAGGCGCCCCTGGCGGGGCTGGAGCATGGCCTGCGCCGGCGCGCGGCGCGGCTGGGTCTGGCGGTGGCGGTGGCGGCGGCCGGCCTGGTCGGCCTGCTGGCCAGCGTGCCGCTGACCGGCGCGGTGGTGGCGAGCGGCGAGCTTGCGCCGGCAGGCCAGCGCCGGACGGTGCAGCATCGCGAGGGCGGCATCGTGGCGGTCCTGCATGTTGCCGACGGCGACCGGGTGGAGGCCGGCGCGCCGCTGGTCACCCTGCGGGCGCCGGATATCGAGGCGGAGTACCGCGAACTGCAGGAGGACAGTCTGGCCCTGCACGCCCGCATCGCCCATCTGCAGGCGGCACGCGACGATGCCCCCGCACCGGCGCGGCCGGCGGGCTTTCCCGCCGCCGGCAGCGACCCGGTGGCGGACCAGTTCTGGGCGGCGGAGCTGGCCGCGCTGGACCGCCGGCGGGCGGTGCGCGACAGCCAGCGGGCGGTGCTGCGGGCCCGCGTCGACGCGGTTTCCGCCCGGATCGCCGGCAGCGAGCGGCAGCGCGACTATCTGGACCGCCAGATCGCCAGCCTGGAGAAGGAGGCCGACAGCGTGCGCGCCCTGGTGAAGCGCAGCGTCGCGCCGAAGCAGCGCGGCTGGGAGATCGAGCGCACGGTGCTGGACCTGATGGCGGAACGGGACGGTGCGGAGGCGCAGATCGCCCAGGCCCGGGTGGAAGGCGAGGAGATCGAGGCCGAGCGCGACCGGCTGGAGCAGGAATGGACCGAGGCGGTGCAACGCGACCTGCTGCAGGCGCTGCGCGACCTGGGCCGTACCGCGCACCGGCTGGCGGCCCGCAGCGACGCAATGGAGCGGCTGGTGGTGCGGGCGCCGGTGGCCGGCCATGTGCTGGACCGGCAGGTGCATACCGTCGGCGGCACCGTGGCGCCGGGCGATGCCCTGATGCAGGTGGTGCCGGAGAACGAGGCCCTGGTGGCCCGCGCCCGGGTGGCCACCACCGACATCGACGAGATCCGCGGCGGTGCCGAGGCGGAGCTTCAGATGCTCGCCTTCTCGCAGCGGGCGCAGCACCGGCTGACCGGCCGGGTGACGGAGGTCGGCGCCGACCGGTCGACCGACCCGGAGAGCGGCGCCGCCTTCTATACGGTGCAGATCGACATCGGCGATGCCGCCGCCGCGCTGGGGCCGGAGGCCGAACTGCGCGCCGGCATGCCGGTGGAAGCGGCCATCATCACCCGGCCGCGCACCATGCTGGACTACCTGCTGGACCCGTTCCGGTCCGCCCTGCGGCGCGGCATGACGGAGGGCTGAGGGGGCGTCCGGCCGGG
Source organism: Marinibaculum pumilum (assembly GCF_042646425.1). Classification (NCBI taxonomy): domain Bacteria; kingdom Pseudomonadati; phylum Pseudomonadota; class Alphaproteobacteria; order Rhodospirillales; family Rhodospirillaceae; genus Marinibaculum; species Marinibaculum pumilum. The sequence goes on along the minus strand of NZ_JBHRTR010000027.1, from coordinate 121,916 downwards.
CCCGGGATTTTTCGGTGCCGGGCCTTTCTCGCCTGCGACGGGGTGCTATAACCGCGCCCATGAGCGAGCACATCATTTATGGCGCCATCGACACCCTCGACCTGGAAGAGGGCGAGCGGCTGGCGGGCGCCCTGGCGCGGGCGGGCTGCGGCGTGAAGCTGGGCTCGGCCTTCCTTTCGGCCCACGGCCCGGCAGCGGTGCGGAAGCTCTGCCCCGACGATGTGCCGCTGTTCCTGGACATGAAGTACCACGACATCCCCAACACCGTGGCGCAGGCGGTGCGGGCGGCCTGCCGGTCGATGCGGCCGCGGGTGATGACGGTGCATGCCGCGGGCGGCGGCGCGATGCTGGAGGCGGCCGCCTCCGCCGCTGCCGAATCCCCCGGCGACGCCACGATCCTGGCGGTGACGGTGCTGACCTCCCTCGATGCCGGCGACCTGCTGCAGATCGGCGTGGTGGGCGAGGTCGGGCCGCAGGTGCGGCGGCTCGCCGACCTGGCCCTGGCGTCGGGCTGCGGCGGCATCGTCTGCGCCCCGCACGAGGTGGCGGAGCTGCGCTCCGCCGCGCCCAGGGCGCGGCTGGTGGTGCCGGGCATAAGGCTGTCGGACAGCCCTGCGGACGACCAGAAGCGGGTGATGACGCCGGCGCGGGCGATCGCCGCCGGCGCCGACGACCTGGTCATCGGCCGGCCGATCACCCAGGCCGCGGATCCGGAAGCCACCGCCCGGGCGATCCTGGCGGAGGTCGGCGCGGCCGCATGAAGGTGACGGCGAAGATCTGCGGCCTGAAGGATGCGGCATCGCTGGATGCGGCGCTGGCCGGCGGCGCCGGCATGGTCGGCTTCGTCTTCTTCCCCCCCAGCCCGCGCTCCCTGCCGGCGGGGAAGGCGGCGGCGCTGATGGCGCGGGTGCCGGCCGGGGTCGACCGGGTCGCCGTCCTGGTCGATCCCGACGATGCGCTGCTGGACGAGCTGGTCGCCCGGACACCGGTGGAGATCCTGCAGCTGCACGGCCGGGAAAGCCCGGAACGGGCGGCAGCGATCGCCGCGCGGACCGGGCGCAGGGTGATGAAGGCGGTGAAGGTGAAGGACGCCGCCGACCTGGACGGCGCGGCCGTCTACGAGCCGGTGGTGGACCATCTGCTGTTCGACGCTTGGCCGCCCAGCCGCGACGGCGCGTTGCCCGGCGGTAACGGGGAACCGTTCGACTGGCCGCTGCTGGCAGGGCGGCGGTTCGGGCGCCCCTGGCTGCTGTCCGGCGGCCTGACGGCGGAAAATGTCGCTTCGGCCGTCGCAGCCAGCGGCGCGGCCGGGGTTGATGTCTCCTCAGGCGTCGAGCGCAGCCCCGGGGTGAAGGATCCAGCCCGGATCGCCGCCTTTCTGGACGCCTGCGCCGCGCTTTGAGCATGGCCGCCGCGGCCGGACCGGCCGGGCCCCGGGAAGGGGCGGGGGCAGGGGCGGACCGTTGCCTTTCGGCCCCGGAGATGCGAGATACACCCCGCATCGGCAAGCGAAACGCATGGCGGACATGACAGCACAGAGTGCATCCACAGGCCTGAACACCTTTCGCGGGGGACCGGACGAACGCGGCCGCTTCGGCGATTATGGCGGCCGTTTCGTGGCAGAAACCCTGATGCCGCTGATCCTGGAGCTGGAGACGGCCTACCGGGCGGCAAAGGCCGACCCCGCCTTCGCGGCGGAGATCGAGGCCTTCCAGCGCGACTATGTCGGCCGGCCCAGCCCGCTCTATTATGCGGAGCGGCTGACCGACCATATCCGGGAGCAGGCCGGGCCGGGCCGCGGCCCGCGGATCTTCTTCAAGCGCGACGAGCTGAACCACACCGGCTCGCACAAGATCAACAACTGCCTGGGCCAGATCCTGCTGGCGAAGCGGATGGGCAAGACCCGCATCATCGCCGAGACCGGCGCCGGCCAGCACGGGGTGGCGGCGGCCACGGTGGCGGCACGCTTCGGCCTGCCCTGCACGGTCTATATGGGCGCCACGGATATCGAACGGCAGAAGCCCAACGTGTTCCGGATGCGGCTGCTGGGTGCAGAGGTGCGGGGCGTCACCTCCGGCTCGCAGACCCTGAAGGACGCGATGAACGAGGCGTTGCGCGACTGGGTCGCCAATGTCGAGGACACCTTCTACATCATCGGCACTGCCGCCGGGCCGCATCCCTATCCGGAGCTGGTGCGCGACTTCCAGTCGATCATCGGGCAGGAGGCGAAGGCCCAGCTGCAGGAGCGCGAGGGCCGTCTGCCGGACCTGCTGGTGGCCTGCATCGGCGGCGGCTCGAATGCGCTGGGGCTGTTCCATCCCTTCCTGGATGACGAATCCGTCGCGATGCATGCCGTCGAGGCGGCGGGCGAGGGGATCGAGACCGGGCGCCATGCCGCCTCCCTGACCGCTGGGCGGCCGGGCATCCTGCACGGCAATATCACCTACCTGCTGCAGGACGAGGACGGCCAGATCGAGGAGGCGCATTCGATCTCCGCCGGCCTGGACTATCCCGGGATCGGTCCGGAGCATTCCTGGCTGCACGATATCGGCCGGGTGAAGTATGTCTCGGCCACCGACCAGGAGGCCCTGGACGCCTTCCAGGTCTGCAGCCGGCTGGAAGGCATCATCCCGGCCCTGGAGCCGGCCCATGCCCTGGCCCATGTGCTGCGCGAGGCGCCGAACTGGGACCGCGAGAAGATCATCGTGATGAACATGTGCGGCCGCGGCGACAAGGACGTGTTCGCGGTGGCGGAGCGCCTGGGGGTGGCGCTGTGAGCGCCGCTCCCGACAGCCGCCGGATCGCCCGCCGCTTTGCCGCCCTGAAGGCGGAGGGCCGTGCCGGCTTCGTCGCCTATGTCACGGCCGGCGATCCCGATCTCGACCGCTCAGCGGAAATCCTGCGCGGCCTGCCCGGCGCCGGCGCCGACATCATCGAGCTGGGCATGCCCTTCACCGATCCGATGGCCGACGGGCCGGCGGTGCAGGCGGCCAACCTGCGGGCCCTGGCCGCCGGCGCCAGCCTGAAGCGCACCCTGGAGATGGTCGCCCGCTTCCGGGAGGGCGACGGCGACACGCCGATCGTCCTGATGGGCTATGCCAATCCCGTGTTCAGCTATGGCGTGCCGGCCTTCGTCCGGGATGCCAGCGCGGCCGGGGTGGACGGGCTGATCATCGTCGACACCCCCACGGAAGAGGACGCGATGATCAACATCCCGGCCTTCGAAGCGGGCATCGACCCGATCCGCCTGGCCACGCCGACCACCGACGAGGCGCGGCTGCCGGCGATCCTGCAGCGCACCAGCGGCTTCCTCTACTATGTCTCGATCGCCGGCATCACCGGCACGCGGGCGCCGGACCACGGCGCCGTGGCGGCCGCCGTGCGGCGCCTGCGGCAGCATACCGAGCTGCCGATCGCGGTCGGCTTCGGCATCCGCGAGCCGGCGCAGGCCGCCGCGGTGGCCCGGGCCGCCGATGCCGCGGTGGTGGGCTCCGCGCTGGTCGACGCCGTGCGCCAGGCACTCGAGGCCGGCAGCGACCCGGTCGCCCCGGTCCTCGACAAGGTGCGGGAGCTGGCGGGCGCGGTGCGCTCCGCACGGGCCGAGGGCGCAGCGGCGCAGGGTGCAGCGGAATGAGCTGGTGGACACGCAGCGTCCTGCCGAAGATCCGCTCCCTGGGGATCAAGCGGGAATCGACGGAGAATCTCTGGCAGAAATGCACCTCCTGCGGTGCGCTGCTCTACAACAACGACCTGGAGGAGCAGCAGTACGTCTGCGGCAATTGCGGCCACCATCTGCGGCTGGCACCGCAGCAGCGGTTCGCGGGGCTGTTCGACGACGGCGGCTGGCGGAAGCTTGACCTGCCGGCCTTCTCCGAGGATCCCCTGCGGTGGCGCGATACCCGCCGCTATGTCGACCGGATCCGCGACGCCCGGAACAATACCGGCGAGCCGGAGGCGATGGTGGTGGCGGAGGGCCGGATCGGCGGCCGCACCTGCATCGTGGCGGTGCAGAACTTCGCCTTCATGGCCGGCTCCATGGGCCGGGCCGTCGGCCAGGCCCTGCTGACCGCAGCCGACCGGGCGGTGGCGATCCGCGCGCCGCTGATCGTGTTTCCGGCGGCGGGCGGCGCCCGCATGCAGGAAAGCATCCTGTCGCTGATCCAGATGCCGCGCACGGTGCTGGCCGTGCAGCAGGTGCGGGAGGCGGGCCTGCCCTATCTGGTGGTCCTGACCGACCCGACGACCGGCGGGGTCACCGCCTCTTTCGCGATGCTGGGCGATGTGAACATCGCCGAGCCCGGCGCCCTGATCGGCTTTGCCGGCGCACGGGTGATCCAGCAGACCATCCGCGAGGACCTGCCGGAAGGCTTCCAGCGCGCGGAGTTCCTGCTGGACCACGGCATGGTCGACATGGTTGTGCATCGCCACGCCCTGAAGGAGCGGCTGGCGCTGCTGCTCGACCATCTGTGCCAGCCGGAGCGGCCGGCGGAGGATGCAGCCGCACCGGCAAAGGCCGGCAAGGCGCCCGCGCCGAAAGGCAAGGCGGCCGCCGGACCGGGCAAGAAGGAGAAGGCCGGCCTGCAGACGGTCGAGGCCGACGAGGCCATGACCGTGGTCGGGCTGGCCGGGGAGCGCAAGCAGCCCGCCGATGCGGAACTCGACATCCCGGCGCTGCCGGCAGAGGGCGGCGCGGCGCCGGCCGGTGCAGATGCCGCAGCGGGGGCCAAGAAGGCGGCGCCGAAGGACGGGCCGGCCGAAGGCGGGCCGCCGGAAGGCGGCGAGGCGCCGAAGGCCAATGGCGGCCGGGCCGCCGGGAAGGAAGACCGCAAGGGGTGAGCATCGACCGGATGCTCGCGGCCTTCACCCGGCTGCACCCGAAGCTGATCGACCTGTCGCTGGGGCGCATGGAGCGCCTGCTGGACGCCCTGGGCCGTCCGCATCTGGCGCTGCCGCCCGTGATCCACATCGCCGGCACCAACGGCAAGGGCTCGGTCCTGGCCAATCTGTCCGCGATGGCGGCGGCACAGGGCCTGGCGGCCCATGCCTATGTCTCGCCGCACCTCGTCCGCTTCAACGAGCGCATCGTGCTGCGTGGCACCCCGATCGACGATGCGGCCCTGCTGGATGTGCTGCAGCGGACGGAAGCGGCCAATGACGGCGCGCCGATCACCTTCTTCGAGGCCACCACCGCTTCCGCCTTCCTGGCCTTTTCGGAGGTGCCGGCCGACCTGCTGATCCTGGAGACCGGCCTGGGCGGCCGGCTGGACGCGACCAATGTCGTGCCGGACCCGACGGTCACCGTGCTGACCTCGATCTCCCTCGACCATCAGGACTTCCTGGGCAGCGACCTGGCCGGGATCGCGGCGGAGAAGGCGGCGATCCTGAAGCCCGGCGCCGCCGCGGTCTGCGCGCCGCAGGTGCCGGAAGTGCAGACGGTGATCGACGCCCGGGCGGATGCGCTGGGCATCCAGGCGGAATGCGGCGGGCGCGACTGGGATGTGGCGCGGCAGGCGGACGGTCTGGTCTGGCGGGACCTGGTGGACGGCACGCGCCTGGCCCTGCCGCTCCCCGCGCTGACCGGGCCGCACCAGGCGGTCAATGCCGGTGTCGCCGTCGCGGCCGCCCGTGCCTTCGGCCGCGGGCCGCGACGGCTGGACAATACCGGGCGCGACCCGGTGGCGGTGCCGCGCGACCTGCCCCGTTTCGCGCCCGCGGCGATCGCCGCGGGGCTCGCCGCGGCGGTCTGGCCCGGCCGCATGCAGCGGGTGGACTGCCCGGCCCTGCCGGCGGCAGAGGTCTGGCTGGACGGCGGCCACAATCCGGCAGCCGGTGTCGTGCTGGCGGAGGCGCTGGCGGCACTGCCGGCCGACGACAGGCCGCTCTGGCTGGTCGTCGGGATGAAGCCGAACAAGGATGCCGGTGCCTATCTGGCGCCGCTTGCCGCCCGGGCCGCCGGCCTTCTGGCCGTGCCGATCCCGGGCGAAAGCTGCTGGCCGCCGCAGGACCTGGCCGGGACGGCCCTGACCCAGGGCTTTGCCGCGGCGCAGCCGGTCGACGGGGTGGCCGGGGCGCTGACGCGGCTTGCCGCCACCACACCGGACGCCAGGGTGGTGATCTGCGGTTCGCTCTACCTGGTCGGCGCGGTGCTGGCGGAATCGGTGGTCGTGCCGATCCGTTCCAGGTCGGCGGCGGCCGCCAGGTAGGGCAGGCTCTCCCGGCCGCAGGCGGCTTCCGCATCCTGCAGGTAGGGCCGCGCATCGTCAGGCTGGCCTTCGGCGAGGAAATGCTGGCCGACGAAGAACGCCCGGTCGCAGGCCCACCGGTTGGGCGACGGCGGCGTGGGGCCGTCGGCCTCGTAGAGGCTGCCCGGCGTGCGCCGGCCCAGCAGCATCTCGACGATCGGGGCCTGCCAGCTGTCCGCCGGCGCATCGATCCGCTGCAGCAGCACCCGGCCGTCGGAGCGCCCCGCCCGCGCCGTGGCCAGATAGTGCCAGATCGCCGCTTCCGGGATCTCCGGCGCCTTCTCGTGCGCGCGGTACAGGTCGGTGGCGGCGGGATCCATGCGGCCGGCCAGGAACTTCGCCTGGCCGCGGCGCAGCAGGGCCACCGGGTCGTCCGGGTCCAGCGCCACCGCCCGGTCCAGGGCCGCGATCGCCGCCTCGTGATCGCCCTGCGCAGACAGGTAGATCGCCCGCTGGATCAGCGTCTCGCGGTCGATCGGGTCGAGGTCCAGGGCGCGGCCGGCATCCCGGGCCGCGGCGCCGTAGGCCCCGAGCATGGCATGGGCCAGCGCCCGGCGTTTCAGCGCGCCGGCATCGGTCGGGGCGGCGTCGACCAGCGCCGAGTAATCGTCGATCGCGCCTGCCGCATCGCGGTCGGCAAGGCGCAGGGCCGCCCGCTCGGTGCGCAATGCGACATCGCCCGGGGCTCGGGCCAGGGCGGCGTCGAAGTCCGACAGGGCGGCGGCGACATTGCCCCGTGCCAGGTGCAGCCGGCCGCGCTCCGCAAAGCCGCGGGCATCGTCCGGAGCCAGGGCGATGGCGCGATCGAGGTCGCGCATCGCCGCGTCCCGCCGGTTCAGCCGGGCGGCGATCGCGCCCCGGCTCAGATAGGCCTGGGCGTTGTCGGGGTTGGCGGCAACTACCTGGTCGAGGTCGGCGATGGCGGCCTCGTAGTCGCCGCGGGCCGCCAGCGCCAGGGCCCGGTTGCGGCGGATGCCGGTTTCCTCCGGCGCGATCCCGAGCGCGCGGTCATAGTCGGCCAGCGCCAGGTCCAGCTGGCCGGTGCGCAAGTGCGACAGGGCCCGGTTGTTGAAGGCGCCGGCATGGCTGGGATCCAGCTGCAGCGCCTGATCGAAATCCGCGATCGCGCGGGCATGCTCGCCGGCCGCGGCCAGGGCCAGGCCGCGGGCATTGTAGAGCTCTGCGTCGCCCGGCCGGCCGCTCAGCAGCCTGTCATAATCCGCGACCGCGGCGCCGTGGCGGCCCAGCTCCACCAGGGCGCGGGCTCGCTGCTGGCGGGAATCGCTGTCGTCGGGCAGGCGCTCGAGGACGGCGGTCAGGTCCTCGACCGCCGCCGCCGGCTCGCCCAGCAGCTTGCGCGCGGCGCCCCGCAGGCGCAGGGCCTGAAGGTTCAGCGGGCGTGCCGCCAGCACCGCCTCGGCATCGGCCAGCGCGCCCTCGACATCGCCAGTGCGCAGGCGCGCCGTGGCGCGGGTCAGCTGCAGGTCCGGATTGTCGGGCGCGTCCGCCAGTGCCGGCTGCAGCAGGGCCAGCGCACGCTGCGGGTCGCCGGTCTCCAGTTCGGCCAGGGCAAGCCGGCGCACCGTCGCCAGGTTCGCCGGCGACAGCGCCACCGCCTTGCGGTAGTCGGCCAGCGCCTTCGGCCATTCGCCGCGGGCCGCCAGGCTGTCGCCGCGTGCGGACAGCGCGCGGTGCATCTCCGGCCGGCGTTCCAGGGCCGCGCTGTAGTCGGCGATCGCCAGTTCATGTGCCCCGCGGGAGGCCTGTGCCAGGCCGCGATGCAGATAGGCTTCCGGATCGTCGGGCTGACGCTGCAGGACAGTGTAGAAATCGACGATGGCGGCATCCGCCTTGTCCTGGCGCAGGCGGGCCAGGCCGCGCTGGAAGAAGGCCTCGGTCCGCTCCGGGCGGATCGCGATGACGGTGTCGAAATCCTCTTCCGCCGCCTCGTCGCGGCCCAGCGCGGCCTGGGCCAGGCCGCGGGCATAGAGGGCATCGACGCTGCCCGGCCGGATGCGCAGGTGCCGGGTCAGGTCGGTCACCGCCTCCGCATGATTGCCGCGATAGCTTTCCACGATGCCGCGATTGTAGGCCGCGCGGGGATGGTCCGGCCGCAGTTCCAGGGCCGCGGTCAGCGAACGCCAGGCGGCGTCATAGGCGCCGGTCAGGGCCAAGGCGAGGCCGCGGTTGTAGGCGATGCGTGCCGCATCCGCGCCGGCCTGCTCCGCCCGCGCATAATCGGCGAGGGCCGCGTCCAGCGCCCCGGCATCGCGCCGCGCATTGCCCCGCTGCAGCATGATCGACGCATCGTCAGGGGCGAGGTCCAGGGCGGCATCGAAATCGGCGATCGCCCGCTCCGGCTCGCCCAGCCGGCGCAGTACCTGGCCGCGATTGAACAGGTAGTCGGCATTGCGTGGCGCCAGCTCCACCGCGCGGTCCAGATCGGCCAGGGCGTCACGGTCGCGGCCGGTCATGCCGAGAGCAAGGGCGCGGTTGTTGTAGGCCTGGGCGAAACCGGGCAGGGCCGCGATCACCCGGTCATAGTCCGTCAGCGCGGCGGCCACGTCCTGCTCCGACAGGTGCAGGGCGGCCCGCTCCATGTACAGGGCGACGGCGCTGGTATCGGGGGCGGGTGCGTCGGAGATCGCGCGGTCGCAGGCAGACAGCCGTGCGGCGCGGGAAAGATCGGCATCCAGGCAGGTTTTCGCGGCGACCGACCGTTCGGGCGGGTCCTGGGCGCGGGCGCCGGCTGTCAGGCCCAGACCGCCAGCCAGGAGACAGGCCAGAACCGTGACGTTGACCGTCCCGACCCTGCTGGCTGGCGCTGCCATCATCGATTCCGAAACCGAACCCTCAACCGAATCACAGGATTATACGGCCCCGGTTCGCTCCGGCGACGGAAGATCGGGGCCGGCGGCGGCGTGTGTTGCTGTTTCGCAGGGGGCGTGACATCGAAGTCACGGATCGGCGCTGCCCGCCGTACGGCCCCGCCCCCCGGTGGTATCACATGCCGTCGAGATAGAGCTGGTAGTCGGTATCCGGGATCATCGCCTGCGCGCGGATCATCTCCGCCCGGCGGACATGGCCGTACAGGCGCCAGAAGTCGCGGCCCAGATAGTCGGGCAGGATCCGCGCCGCGTCATGCGCGGCAAGGGCGGAGGGCCAGTCCGTCGGCAGGAGGGGGGCGCCGTCCTGCCCCAGGCGCCCGTCGGCGACGTCGCCGCGGGACTGCGGTGGCGGCTCCAGGCGGGCCTCGATGCCGTGATGGATGCCCGCCAGGACCGCGGCGATGACCAGGTAGGGATTGGCTTCCGCGCCGGCGACCCGGTGCTCGATGCGTCGGGACCGCGCCGGCCCGCCGGGGATGCGCAGCGCAACGGTGCGGTTGTCGATGCCCCAACTGGGCGAAACCGGCGCATAGGAACCCGGGCCGAAGCGGCGGAAGGCATTGGCGGTGGCGGCGAAGATGGCCATGCCCTCGGCCATGGTCTCCGCCGCGCCGGCGATCGCCTGCAGCAGCGGCCGGTTGGCGCCGGCATCGCCGCGGGCGAAGAGGTTCCGGCCCCTGCCGTCCACCAGATTGGCATGGACATGCATACCGCTGCCCGACAGCGCGGCGAAGGGTTTCGACATGAAGGTGGCCTGCAGGCCGTGGCGGCGCGCGGTCTGCCGCACCAGGTGACGGAACAGCACCGCCTCGTCCGCCGCCCGCAGCGGGTCGGTGACATAGCGCAGGTTCACCTCGAACTGTCCGGGCGCGTATTCGGCGCAGAGCGATTCCACCACCATGTCCATCGCATCGCAGCCGCGTGCGATCTCCGACAGCACCGGATCGAAGGCGTCGAGCCGCTGCAGGGCCGCCACCTGGATCTGGGTCGACAGCGCCTCCTCGCCGGCCGCGCTTTCGGCCACGGCCCGTGGCAGGCCGGCGGGTCGCGGCCTGCCCGCGCCGTCGCGGTCCGTCGACAGCAGGTAGAACTCCAGTTCCACCGCGCAGCTGGCGGCCAGCCCGTCGGCGGCCAGCCGGTCGGCCACCCGGGTGAGGGCAGTGCGGGGATCGGCGAAATGCGGGCTGCCATCCTCCTGCCGCATGGTCATCAGCATCACGGCGCGCCGGCCGTCGCTCCACGGGGCCGGGATCAGCTGGCCGTCCACCGGCACCACCGGCCGGTCCTCGTCGCCGCGCTCCATCACGATGCCGGTGCCGAACACGTTCCGCCCCATCGCATCGAGGGAGAACATGGATTCCGGCAGTCGGATGCCGCGGGCGCGGATGCCGGGCAGGTCCCGGGCGGGGACCCGCTTGCCGCGCTCCACCGCCATCAGATCCGGCAGGATCAGGTCGATGCCGTCCAGCCCGGCGCCGTCGGCGCGCGACCTACCGGTGTGCGCTGTTCCGGCTGGGGCCGGTCCCGCAGGCGGATCCGGGTCATGCAGGTTCGGGGCGGGCGGGGCGGCATCCTGCGCCGACAGGACCGGCAGCAGGTCCTCCGGCTGCACCCGGCCGCGGGTCGCCCGCACGATGCGGCGGATGGCGTCCGCGCGCGGCGTCCGCTTGCCCGACAGGTAGCGGCTGATGGCGGCCTCGCTGAGGCCGACCTGCTGCGCGAAGGCGGACAGGCTGAGCCCGCTTGCCCGCAGGAAGGCGTCGAGCTTCACCGGCGATGATCCGAGGGGCGGCTGCAGGACCGGCCGGGCGCGACCGGAAACGACTGCGGCGGCATCCCCGCCAGGCCGAAAGCCGGGGGGATGCCGCCGCGCATCGTGTCGCCGGGCTGCCGCAGGCGGGTCAGATCGCGCTTTCGATCCAGTTGACGATCTGGCTCTTCGGCACGGCGCCCACCTTGGTCGCCGCCGGCTTGCCGTCCTTGAAGATCATCATCGTGGGAATGCCGCGCACGCCGTACTGGGTCGGCGTCCGGGGATTGTCGTCGATGTTGATCTTCGCCACCGTCAGGCGGCCTTCCATCTCCTTGGAGATCTCCTCCAGGCTGGGGCCGATCTGCTTGCACGGGCCGCACCATTCCGCCCAGAAGTCGACCAGCACGGGGCCGGGTGCGTTCAGGACGTCGGACTCGAAACTGTCGTCGGTGATCTTGGTCGTCGCCATCTGGTCCTCGCTGTCTCGGGCGGTCATCGATGCGTCCGCCCCTGCCGTCCCGATCCCCACTGCCCCGGCTCGCCGCCGGCCCGATCGATGGCGGGCGACGGGCGGCCGGCGGTGTGGATCACAGCCGGCGGAAAGGCCGCCGGTGGCATATGGGTGGGACATGCCGCTGCGCATGCCGCCATGACGTCCAGATGTATGAACCGCCGGCGCGCCGGTCAAGCGCCCGCCCCAGGGGTGCAGGGACGGGGGGTGCAGGGCCGGGGGCGCAGGGCCGCTATCCGTCCGCCTCGGGCGCCAGGGCGGCATCCAGCAGCCCGTCCGGCAGGGCCATCAGCTCCGGCCGTGCGGTCCAGAGAATCGCGCAGTGCACCGGTCGGTCGGGGTAGATCTGCCGCAGCAGGTCGCGGTACAGCGCCAGCTGACGCAGATGCTGCGCCGGCGTCGCCGCAGCCCGGTCCGGCGGCACCTCCTGGGTCTTGTAGTCGATCACCAGGACCCGGTCGGCGGCGACCGCCAGGCGATCGATCCGTCCGGAGACGATGGCCCGGCCGGTGCGGCCGGCCAGCGCCACCTCGGCGCGGCTGCCGGGGCCGAAGGCGGGCGCGAAGCGTGGCTCGTCGAGGACCCGAAGCACCTCGTCCAGCAGGGCCTGCGCTTGGTCCGGATCGATGTCGGGAACGCTCCGCCGCAGAAGGCCGGCGCCGGCAGGGGCGCGGTCGTCCGGGTCCAGGTCGGGGAGCAGCTGCAGCAGGCTGTGGATCAGCCGGCCACGCGCCAGTGCTTCGCGTCCCGGTGCGGTGCGCGGCGAGATCGCCGCCGGCGGCTCGGCCGGACGCGACGGCGCCAGCGGCCGCGGCGGCTCCGGCTCCTCCGGCGCGGGCCGGCGGGCCCAGTCCGGCAGGCGGGGCATCTCCGGCCGGCGGTCGCCGGTCGGTGCCTCGCCGGCCGCGGGTTCGACCTGGCGGCTGCGCCAGCGGCGCGCGGTCTCCCCCCAGGGCAGCGCCGCCTCCCCGGCGCCGTCCAGCGCCTCCAGTCCCGCGGCGATCAGGTCGTACCAGCAGCCGGCCGGCGCCTGCCGGTTGGTCCAGCCGCAGACATAGAGCCGGTCGCGCGCCCGGGTCATGGCGACATAAAGAAGGCGGCGATACTCCGCCAGCTGACCCTGCCGGTGGCGGTCCCGTTCCTGTGCCGTGGCACCGTCATCGTCGGCCGCCCGCGGCGCCCAGAGCAGGGCCGGCGGCGGCCCTTCGGGCCAGAGCACCGGCGGGTCGAAGCGGCCGTCGGGCCGGCCGGCGGTGTCAGGCAGGAAGACGATCGGCGCCTCCAGCCCCTTTGCGGCATGGACGGTCAGCACCCGGATCTCGTCGCCGGCCTGCTCCAAGTCGCGCTTGATCTCCGCGGCGCCGGCCTCGAACCAGGCCAGGAAGCCCTGCAGGTTCTCCGCATTGGCGCGGCCATAGGCCAGGGCCAGGTTGGCGAGTTCCTCAACCGGCTCGCGCGCCTGCGCGCCCAGCCGTGCCTGCAGGCGGGCCAGCCCGCCGCGCTCCAGCAGGCGGGCGAAGAAGGCATGCGGCGTGACATAGTCGGCGATCGCCAGCGCCGCCGTCAGCATGTCGACCGCGGCCTGCCATTCCGGCCGTTCCGCCGCCGCCGCCCGCAGCCGCCGCCACAGCCGGCCGTTCCACGGCCGCCCCTCGCAGGGCAGGCAGAGCGCCATCAGGCTGTCCTCGTCGACGTCACAGAGCGGGCCGCGCAGCACCGTGGCCAGGGTCAGGTCGTCCTCCGGCATCAGGCAGAAGCGCGCCACCGCCAGCAGGTCCTGCACCGCCAGGCTGTCGCCCAGCTTCAGCCGGTCCTCGCCCGCCACCGGCAGGCCCTCCGCCTTGCAGGCGGCGACGATCTCGCGGAACAGGGTGTCGCGGCGGCGGACCAGGATCATGATGTCGCCGGCGGCGATCGGCCGGCCACGCGATTCCAGCAGCTCCTGCCCGTCGATCCAGCCGCGGATCGTGGCGGCGATATGGCCCGCCAGGACGGCGGGCGGGCTGTCGGCCGGGACATAATCGAGCGGCGCGTCCCAGGGTGTCTCTTCCTCCGACGGTCCCGCCTCCGCCGACGCGCCGGTATCGCCGGCCGCTGGCCGGGTCATCGGCCAGATCTCGACCACCCCGCCCTCGCCGATGCGGAACGGCGCATGGCGGACATCGCCCTCCGCCACCCCCTCGCGCGCCGCGTCCTGCCCGAAGACGGCGTCGACCGCCTCCAGGATCAGCGGCACCGTCCGGAAGGACAGCGCCAGGTCGACATCGCGCCAGGGGCGCTGGCCGTCGCCGGCCTGCGCGGCAAGCCGCCGGCGCATGTGCTGGAAGGCGGCCGGTGCCGCGCCCTGGAAGCCGAAGATCGACTGCTTTTCGTCGCCGACGGCGAACAGAGTGCGGGGCGGCTCGGTGCCCGACCGGCGGCCTTCGCCGGCGAAGAACTCGGCGGTCAGCGCGGTGACGATCTCCCACTGCTCCAGCGAGGTGTCCTGTGCCTCGTCCACCAGCACATGGTCGATCCCGCCGTCCAGCTTGAACAGCACCCAGGGCGCGCGGCCCGGAGCGGCGAGCAGGTCGCGCACGGTCAGGATCAGGTCGTCATAATCCAGGGCGGCGCGGCGGCTCTTCTCCAACTCGTAATGGGCCAGGATCTCAGCGCCGAGATGCAGCATCGCCGCGCTTGCCTCCGCCACCGCCATCGCCCGCTGCCGGTCGAGCAGGGCGGTGCAGCGCGCCTGCTCCGCCAGCATCCCGTCCAGCAGGTCGGGCGACAGGTCCTGCGCCTTCTTGCTCGCCAGATGGCTCTCCGCCCGCGGCGTCAGGGTCTTGGTCAGGAAGACCTGCAGCCAGAGCGCCTCCAGCTGCGCCGGACGCTCGTCCTCCTGCAGGGACAGGAAGGCCTGCATCGCCGCGGCACGCTCGCCGTCGCGCTTGCCGCATTGCGCCAGAACCGCCGCCGCCTCCCGCATCGCCGCCGCCGGCAGCTCGTCCAGGAACTGCTGCCGCAGGGCGTCGGCGGTGATCGCGCGCGTGATGCCGAGGAAGCCGTCCAGCGCCGCCTGTGCACCGTCCGGGCCGGCGGGGTGCAGGACCCGGCGCAGCAGCCGGCGATTGCCGATCAGCTCCTGGATCGCGCGGTCGAAGCCGCCCTCGTCGACCCGGTCGGCCAGCAGGTCCAGCGCCTGCGCCAGTTCCGGGTCGTCGGGCGCGGCTGCCAGTACCCGGGCGGTGGCGGCGGCCAGCATCTCCCGCGCGGTCGGGTCGTCGGCGATGGCGAAATGCGGCGGCACGCCGGCCTCCACCGGGAACCGCTTCAGGACGGATTCGCAGAAGGCGTGGATGGTCTGGATGCGCAGGCCGCCCGGCGCGTCCAGGGTGCCGGCGAACAGCCGCCGCGCGTCGCGGCAGGTCTGCGGGTCGGGATCCCGGCCCAGCAGGTCGCGCAGCTGCGCCTGCAGCGCCGGCTCCGGCAGCATCGTCCAGCCGCTCAGCCGGCCGTGCAGGCGGTTCGCCATCTCCGCCGCCGCCGCCTTGGTGAACGTCAGGCAGAGGATCGACGCGGGCGGCGCCCCGGCCAGGAGCAGGCGCAGCACCCGGTCGGTCAGCACCCGGGTCTTGCCGGCACCGGCATTCGCGGCGACCCAGGCGCTGGCCGCGGGGTCGGCGGCGCTGCGCTGCGCGGCGATGCCGGCCCGGGCGGCCTCCGCCGCACCGGTGCGCACGGCACCGGTCCGGGGGGCGGTCATTCGCCGTCCTCCTCCGCCTGCCATTCCGCGGCTCGCGCCAGATGGTCGTAGTCGCCGGGTTCCCGCCGCCATTGCGGGCGCGGACGGGACAGGTAGGGCGTCTCCGGCCGGTCATAGGCGGCGATGCGCCGGCGCAGGCCCTGCACCGCCGCCTCGGCCAGCGCCGGCGCCTCTCCCTGGCCGACCTCGATCCGGGCGCCCGCCTCGCGCCCGCCGCTCAGGCGGACATAGGTATAGGCGACCGGCGGTGCCGCCGGCAGGCCCGGGAAGCCGCCGGCGGCGAGGATCGCCCCTTCCAGCGGCAGCTGCGGGCTGAGGCCGGAGGCCACCTGCTTCGCCGAGGGCGGCCGCCCGGTCTTGTAGTCCAGCACGTCGGTCCCGGCGGGCCCGGCGTCGATCCGGTCGGCGCGCGCCGTCAGCTCGAACGGCCCGGCCGGCCCGTCGATCAGCATGCGGCCCTCCGCCTCCACCAGCGCCGGGCCGATCCCCGCCGCCCGCCGCTCCGCCTCGAAGTCCAGGAACCAGGCGGCGAGCCGCCGGAACCGCGGCCACCAGAAGGCCGCGACATGCGGCACCACGAGAAGGCTGCCGAAGCTCTCCCGGCCGATCCGTTCCAGCAGGGCGGCCGGATCGGGCGGCCAGGCGTCCATCGTCTCCTTGACGAACCGTTCCATCGCGTCGTGGATCACCATGCCCCTGTCGGCGGCACTGGGATCCAGGTCCAGGGGGTCCAGCGGCTTCAGGCCCAGCACGTAGCGGGCGTAGGTGGCGTAGGGGTCGCGGATCCAGGTCTCCACCCGGGTGGCGGAGAGCTTCCGCGGCCGGGCCGCCACCGGCGGGCAGGGACGCGGCGGCCGGGCGGGGGTCACCGCCCGGGGCGCATCCAGCGCCTGCAGCCAGTGCGGCACGGGACCCGCCGCGGCGGCCGTCCAGGCCGGCACCCTGTCCAGCAGGGCGGAGAGCCGCAGCAGCCAGCGGGACGGCACGGTGGGGGTGCCGTCGACCTTCTCCGCCCGGCTCAGCACCACCTCGGCGCTGGCGAAGGCCTGCAGGAAGTCGTGCGCCGCCTGGCCGATGCGCCGCTCCGGTTCCGGCAGGCCGAAGGCGGTGCGCATCGGCCGGCTCATCCAGGGATCCTCCTGCGCGGCGGCCGGCCAGCTGCCCTCGTTCAGGCCGCCCAGGATCATCAGGTCGGCGGATTGCAGGCGCGCCTCCAGCGGCCCCCAGATGAAGAGCCGCGGATGCCGGCCATAGGCGGGGCGGATCACCTCCCCCTGCAGCACCGCATCCAGCAGGTCCGGCCAGTCGCCGGGGGCGATCGCGTCCAGCACCGTCAGGCCCGCACGCAGCTGGGCGAGCAGCGCCGCCAGCGCATTGCCCGCCTCGCCGGCCCAGATCCGCGACGCGGGTGCCTGCGCGCCGGCCGGCTGCGGCTCGGGGGCGAGCGCCTCCCGCAGGGCGGCGCCATCCTCCGCCGCCAGCGCCTCGGCAAGCGCGAGATGGGCGTCGAGCAGCAGCGCTGGGGTGATCAGGCCGCGGCCGGGGCCGCGCTGCAGGGCGGTCCCGGTCCGGACAGCTGCGGCCAGGTCCTCCAGCCAGGCGGCGAGCTCGCCATCCGCCGATGCGGCAGGGGCGGCCGCCTCCAGCAGGCCGGCAAGGCCGGGCGAAGGGCGGCCGCCGCGCAGCACGCGGCGTTCCAGCAGGCGGGTCAGGCGCAGATGCTCCTGCCGCTCCCGTCCCAGCCGGGCGAGGGGATGTTTCAGCACCGACAGCAGGGTCACAGGGGTCAGGTCGGCTGCCATGGTCGCCGCGACCAGGCGCAGGAAGACCGCCGGCGGGGTCGCTGCCAGCGGCACGCCGGCGGAATCGTCTACCGCAAGGTCCCAGCGCTCCAGCGCCGCGGCGACCCGCCGCGCGAGGGTCCGATCCGGGGTCACCAGGGCCACGGTGCGGCCCGGACGTTCCAGTGCCTCGCGCATCATGAGGGCGATCGCGCCGGCCTCCTCGGCGGCGGTGCCGGCCTGCAGGCGCTGCAGACCGGCGAAGGCGGCAGCCTGCGGCTCGCCGGCCGTCGACCAGAGGTCGGTGCGGTCCGCCGGCGCCAGTGCGGTCCGCGCCAGCGCCGCACGCGCCGCGGCGGCGGGATGGACGTCCGTGCCACCGGCCGGCCGCCATTCGCGGACAGCGTCCCGCGTCACCTCGAGCCGCTGCAGCAGGGTGTGCAGCATGAACTGCGGATGGGTCGGTGCCGTTCCGACCGACTCCCAGTCCGCATCGGGGCTTTCCAGGTCCAGGCCGGGCAGGATCACCGCGCCCTGCGGCAGGCGGGCGATGCAGGCCAGCAGGTCGGCTGTCGCCCGGATGCTGCCCGTGGAGCCGGCGGCATAGACAGGGCGCTGCGGCGGCGTGGCGCGCCAGATCGCGGCCAGGCGGTGCAGCGCGGCGCTGCGCCGTGCGGCCGGGTCCAGCTGACCCCGCTCCTCCAGGAGGGCCGGCCAGGCCGACCGCAGGATATCCAGGAAGGCCAGGACCTCCTGCCAGTGGCCGGCCAGGGCATCCGGCACCAGGGCCTCCAGCCCGGCCAGGTCGCGTTCCTCGATCGCCGCCTCGTCCAGCAGCAGCGCCAGGGCATCGGCCAGGCGCAGGGCGGTTCCCGCCGGCAGGGCCCTGCCCTCGGCCGCGTCACGCGCCCGCACCAGGCGGGCCAGCAGCAGCTTGCGGTCCAGCGCCGGGATCGCTGGCGGCAGGGCGGCATCCAGCGCCGGCCAGATCGGCGTCAGCCCCGGATCGTCGTCGTCCAGGTCGCCCAGCGGGCGCATCTGCGGCAGCAGGGTCGGGCGGCCGTCCGCGGCGCGCAGGAAGGCGTCCTGCAGGGCCCGCACCGCCCGGCGGGTGGGCAGCAGGACCAGCGCGTCCGACAGCGCCAGGGGGTCGTGGCCCTGGCGCTCCAGGATGAAGGCGGCCAGCCAGTCGGCGAACGGCGCTCCCGGGGGGAAGGAATGGACGGCGGGTTGCGGCCCTTCTGTCATCCGGGCCCGGTCAGGCCGCGGCGGAGCGGGTATCCCGCCGGTCCAGGCGGGCGGCCAGGCGCCGCGCGGCGGCCAGGCCGTCGGGATGGCCGGCATCGACCCAGGCCCCCTCGTGGCGGAGGCCGTACAGGCTGCCGCGCTCGATCGCCCGGTCGTATAGGCGGTTCAGGGAGAACGGGCCGGGGGCGCAATCGGCGAACAGCCGCGGCGCCAGCATCTGGACGCCGGTATAGAGGAAGGGGGCCACCACCCGTTCCTCGCGCCGGGTCAGGCGGCCGTCGCCGTCCATCGTGAAATCGCCCATGCCGGTATAGCCGCGGGCGGAGACGGTCGGGTGCAGCAACAGCAGCGCCTCCGGTCCCTCGCCTTCACCGGCCGCGCCGGCGATGATGGCCCAGCAGGCGGCCATGGCCTGCAGCGAATTGCCGTTGGCATCCAGCCAGAGCATGTCGGCATTGGTGGCAAGGAACGGCGCATCGCCCAGCAGCGGCAGGGCCTGCAGGATTCCGCCGCCGGTATCCAGCAGCCGGTCGCGTTCGTCGGAGAGCAGGAACTCCAGCCCGGTCTCGGCTGCGGCGCGGCGGCGGACATGGCTTTCCAGCTGGTCCGCCAGATGGTGCAGGTTGATGACGAAGCGGGTCACCCCGGCCTCCGCCAGCCGGTCGATGGTGCGGTCCAGCAGGGTGCGGTCGCCGACCTCGATCAGCGGCTTGGGGCAGGTATCGGTCAGCGGTCGCAGCCGGGTGCCCAGCCCGGCGGCCAGGACCATCGCCGTCCGCGGCACCGCGACCCGCGGCTCCGGTGCCGCTTCCCACGGCCCGCCGCTCACGATGCGCCGCCTTCCAGGCGCCGCGCCGCGGGCGGCAGATGCGCGGCGAACCATTCCGCGACCGGCGTCAGGGCGGGCTGCCGCAGGGAGCGATCGAGCATCGCCCAGGTGCGCGGCAGATAGTCCAGGTAGCGTGCCTTGCCGTCCCGTTGCCAGAGCCGCACGAAGACCCCCAGGATCCTGATGTTCCGCTGCGCGCCGAAGATCGCATATCCGGTCTCGAAGCGCGACCGTTCCGGACCCTGCGCATGAAGTCCTGCGGCCGCCAGGTAGCGGTCGCACAGCCGCGCCGCCAGGTCGGCCGTCACGTCCCGCCGCACATCGTCCAGCAGCGAGACGAGGTCATAGGCCGGATGGCCCAGGACCGCATCCTGGAAATCCAGCAGGCCGACCCGGGCGACCCCCGGCCGCTCGGGCAGCCAGATCAGGTTGTCGGCATGGAAGTCGCGCATCACCAGAACGTCCCGCCCGGGATCCGGCCGGTCGCCCGGCCGCACCGTTTCCAGCAGGGGGGCCCAGCGGTCCAGGAAGTCGCGACGCAGATCCGCCGAAGCCGCCCGGCCGAAGGCCGCCGGCCAGTACCAGTCCAGGAAGGTGTCCAGGCCTGCGGTCAGCAGGGCATGATCCTGCGGCGGCAGCGCCGCCAGGGCGGGCATGCCGGCGGCGGTATGGCGGTGCAGGGCGGCAAGCAGGTCCACCGCCGCCGCATAGATCTCCGCCTCCCGCTCGCGGTCCTGCGCCAGCGGGGTGAAAAGCGAATCGCCCAGATCCTCCAGCAGGATGAAACCCAGTTCCGCATCGGCCGCCAGCACCGCCGGCGCCGACAGGCCGACACTGCGCAGCAGGCTGTCCACGGTCAGGAAGGGGGCGATATCCTCGCGATCCGGCGGGGCATCCATCAGCACCGCACCGGAGGTCCCCTGCCGGACACGGTCATAGCGGCGGAAGGACGCATCGCCGGCAAGCGGCCGGATCTCCGCCGCGCCCCAGCCGGCGCGTTCCAGGAACGCGTTGCGCGCGGCAATGCGGTCGGGCGCCGACAGCGGCGGTGCCGGCATTGCCTCAGACAAGGCCGGCCTCGCGCAGGCGTGCGGCCCAGGCGGCCCCGCCGCGAACGATGATCTGTCTCAGCTCCGCCGCCATGCCGTCGCCGCCCGTGTTGCCCCCATCCATGCTGTCCGGCGCGACGACCGGCGGTCCGGCGGCCCCGGTCACCGGCCGCAGCTCCAGCCACAAGGCCTGTGCCGGTGCGGCATCGCCCAGGCGCTCCGGCCATTCCACCAGGCTGATGCCGTCGGCGAAGGCCTCCTCCAGGCCCAGTTCCCACAGCTCGTCCGCATCGGCCACCCGGTACAGGTCGAAATGCCACAGTGTCGCCGCCGCGGCCGGATAGGTCAGGACGATGTTGAAGGTCGGGCTCGGCACCTCGATGCCCGCGCCGGCCAGCGCCCGGACGAAGCCGCGGGCCAGGACGGTCTTGCCGCTGCCCAGCCCGCCCTGCAGGCAGAACAGGTCGCCCGGCCGGGCAATGGCGGCCAGGGCCGCGCCCAAGGCGGCCGTCTCTGCCGGCGTGCGGACATGCCGTTCCAGCAGGGCCGGGGCGCCGGCCAGGTCGCCGGGCCGGCGGCCAGCGGCCTGCCGGTCAGTGGGCTGGCGGTCAGCGGGCTGGCGGTCCGGGGGCAGGGATCGTCCGGGTGCGGTCATGGCGGCGGTTCTAGCCAATGGGCCGCGGCCCGGCAACGGTCGCGATGCCCTGCCGGGCGTCACCCGGCCGCTGCCGGGCCCGGCAGGCTCTGCTGCGCGACGCCGGGGATGCGGCAGGTCACCCGGGTGCCCTCGCTGGGGCTCGACTCCAGGACGACGCTGCCGCCATGCAGTTCGACGAAGGACCGTACCAGGGCCAGGCCGAGGCCGGCGCCGGAACTGCGGCCGCCGCCTTCGGCGCGCTGGAACTTCTCGAAGATGCGGTCCTGCGCCTCGATCGGGATGCCGATCCCGTCATCGCCGACCCAGAGCCGGATGTCGTTGCCCTCGCGCCGCAGGCCGATCTCGATATGACCGCCGGGCGGCGTGAACTTGATGGCATTGCCGACCAGGTTGAACAGGACCTGTTTCATCCGCTTCTCGTCGGCGACCACCATGCAGGGCGGGTCCGGCGTGTCCAGGGTCATCTGCAGCGACTGCCGGCGCAGTCTTTCCTGCACCAGGCTGTGGATGCCGGCGATCATCCGGCAGATGTCGAAGCCGCCCGGCTCCAGCACCATCTGCCCCGCCTCGATCGTTGCCAGGTCCAGCAGGTCGTTGATCAGCTGCAGCAGGGTCTGTGAGGCCTCCAGCGCGCCCTCGACATATTCCCGCTGCTTGTCGTTGATCGGGCCGAAATATTCCTGCTGCAGGAGCTGGTTGAAGCCGATGATCGCGTTCAGAGGCGTGCGCAGCTCGTAGGACACGTTGGCGACGAATTCCGACTTCAGCAGGTCGGCCTCCTCCAGCGCCGCGTTGCGTTCCTGCAGCGCCTGCTCGATGCGCTTGGCCGCGGTGACGTCCAGGCAGGACACCAGCATGGCGCCGTCGGGCAGCGGCACGGTGGCATAGTCCATCACGCTGCCATCCTCGCGCACGCTCTGTCCCTGGCGGCCGGAATGGTCGTTGAACGAGCCCAGCAGGTCCTGCCGCAGCGCTTCCGCGCTGTCGGCGCCGTCGGGCCGGTCGGGCAGCATCAGCTGCATCGCGTCCAGCACGTCGTTGAAATGCGGCCGCTGCTCCAGCAGCGCGCCGGGGATCTGCCACATCCGCGCGAAAGCCTCGTTGTGCAGGTTCACGCGGCCGTCGGCACCGAACACGACGATCCCCTCGTACAGGCTGTCCAGGCTGGCGGACTGCACGGCCAGCAGGGTGTTGCGATCGCGCTCCAGCATCATGCGGTCGGTGACGTCGGTGTAGAGCAGCAGCAGGCCGCCGAACGGATGCGGCGAGGTCACCCTGCGGAAGGTGCGGCCGTCCGGCAGGAACAGCATCTCCTCCTCCGGCTCCAGCAGGTTGGTGAACATCGCGGTCATATGCTCGCGATAGCGGGACCAGTCGTACTGCTCCGGCAGGCGGCGATGCGCCCGCAGCTCGTCGAGGATCTCGTTCAGGGTGGGGCCGGCGGCCAGGAACGCGTCGTCCAGGCTCCACAGGCTGCGGAAGGCGTGGTTGTAGAAGGTCAGGTGGGTGTCCGGGCCCATGATGGCGATGCCGTCGGACATCATCTCCAGCACCGAGGCATGGGCCGTGATGTGCCGCTCCAGCTCGTTGCGGGCCTCGGCCTCCGCGGTGATGTCCAGGGCGTGGCCGACCTGCATCCCGGCATTGCCGGGCGGCTGTTCCACGATCCGGAAGCTGCGACGCTCGCCCTGGACCACGAAACGGCGCTCTTCCTCCTGCCGCAGGCCGGTCTCGCGCGCCCTTGCCGCCAGGCGGCGGGGCTGCTCGGGATCCAGGGCGGAAGCCAGCTCCGTCCCGGCGGCGATGACCTCCGCGGCATCCCGCTCCACGATCTCCGCATAGCGCCGGTTGCACCAGGCCAGGCGGCCGGTGGCGTCGCGGCTCCAGACCGGGGTCGGCGCGGCATCCAGCAGCCCCTTCAGGCGGGCGATCTCCGCCTCCGCGCGCCGGGTCTGTGCCTGCAGCTCCCGCCGCTCGGCCCGCTGCCCGGTGACATCGTCGAACCAGATCACCAGGCTGCCGCCCGAGCTGGAAGATGCAGGCGCGGAGGATGCCGGCAAGGCCCGGCCGGCGGCGGCGATCAGCCGCTCGCCGCCGGCATGGGCGAGGGTGAGGTCGAAGGGCTTGCCCTCGCCGGCCAGCGCCTCGACCGCCTCCAGGAACCGCTTCGCGCCTGCCGGCGTGAGCGCCGTGGCAATGTCGTCGAGAGCGGAGATTTCCGACAGGTCGAACATCGCAGCGGTGCCGGGTGCGGCGGCCATCCGCCCCTTCGACAGGGTCAGCCAGCCCTGAGCGCAGCTTGCCAGGATCGCCCGCAGGCGGTCCGCGGCTTCGGCCTCCTGGTCGGCGGCGATGGTCAGCGCCGCCTCGGTCGCGCGGCTGCGGGCCAGCTGCAGCGCCAGGACCAGCGCGGCGCCAAGGGCCAGCACCGCGGCGGCCCAGCCGGCCACGGGCATCCAGCCGATCAGGTCGGGCAGTTCGGGGCCCCCGCCGATGGCGTTCTGCTGGGCGGTCTGGGCGACCGCGCGACCCGGCAGCGCGAACAGCGCGCCGCACAGGGTCAGGCAGGCCATGTTCCGGCCGGCCCGGACGGGCGGTCGCCGGCGGGACTCACTGGCGTTCACGTACTGCACTGGCCCTGCCGCATTCCGGTCGCTTGCCCCTGCCTCTGCCGCCGACAGGATAGCGCGAAGCGCCGCGGCGGCGAAACGTACGGCGGCAGTCAAACGAAAAGGGCCGGCAAACGAA
>NZ_JBHRTR010000027.1:22423-98358 GCF_042646425.1 Marinibaculum pumilum | reverse complement strand
CCGGCCCGCGGACCCGGGTCCGCGGGGGGCCGGCCGGCAAAGCCGGTCAGTAGCGGTAGTAGTCCGGCTTGAACGGGCCGGTCTCCGGCACGCCGATATACTTGGCCTGCGCGGCGGTCAGCTCGGTCAGGGCGGCGTTCAGCTTGGCCAGGTGCAGGCTGGCAACCCGCTCGTCCAGGTGCTTCGGCAGGGTGTAGACCTTGTTCTCGTACTTCTCGCTGTTCTTCCACAGCTCGATCTGGGCCAGGGTCTGGTTGGTGAAGGAGGCGCTCATGACGAAGCTGGGATGGCCGGTGGCACAGCCCAGGTTCACCAGCCGGCCCTCGGCCAGCAGGATGATCTTCTTGCCGTCCGGGAACTCGATCTCGTCGACCTGCGGCTTGATGTTCTTCCAGGTCATGTTGCGCAGCGCGTTGACCTGGATCTCGCTGTCGAAATGGCCGATGTTGCAGACGATCGCGCGATCCTTCATCTGCCGCATGTGATCGACGGTGATGACATCGACATTGCCGGTGGCGGTCACGAAGATGTCGGCGGTGGATGCCGCCTGATCCATCGTGACGACCTCGTAGCCTTCCATCGCCGCCTGCAGCGCGCAGATCGGGTCGATCTCGGTCACCTTCACCCGGCAGCCGGCATTGCGCAGGCTGTCGGCGGAACCTTTGCCGACATCGCCATAGCCGCAGACCACGGCGACCTTGCCGGCCATCATCACGTCGGTGGCCCGGCGCACGGCGTCGACCAGGCTCTCGCGGCAGCCATAGACATTGTCGAACTTCGACTTGGTCACGCTGTCGTTGACGTTGATCGCCGGCACGAACAGCTTGCCCGCCCGCTCCATCTCATAGAGCCGGTGGACGCCGGTCGTGGTCTCCTCCGACAGGCCCTTCACGGCCTTCTTCAGCAGGTCGGCATGCTTCTCATGCATCACCTGCGTCAGGTCGCCGCCATCGTCCAGGATCATGTTCAGTTCCCAGCCGTCGGGGCCGGTGATGGTCTGGTCGATGGCCCACCAGAACTCCTCCTCCGACATGCCCTTCCAGGCGAAGACGGGGATCCCCGCCGCGGCGATGGCGGCGGCGGCATGGTCCTGGGTCGAGAAGATGTTGCAGGACGACCAGCGCACGGTGGCGCCCAGCGCGACCAGGGTCTCGATCAGCACCGCGGTCTGGATCGTCATGTGCAGGCAGCCGGAGATGCGCGCACCCTTCAGCGGCTGGCTGGCGCCGTATTCCTCGCGCAGCGACATCAGGCCCGGCATCTCGGTCTCGGCGATCTCGATCTCGTGACGGCCCCAGTCGGCCAGACCGATATCCTTGACCTTGTAGTCGGTGAATTCCGCCATCGATGGTTCCTTTCCTCGTTCGCAGAAGTGGCTGCGCCGACGGCGCGACGGGTCCGCCCATGTCAGGGCGGTCGCCGCGCGCCATCGGCCCAGCGGGACGGGACGCCGGGAACTGGCGCTCAGTCGTGATATAAAGAGATCTTTATATGATTATATCGGTTCGGGTCAACTCTCTCCGAACCGGTTGCCGATCAGGGCGGCGATGGCCGCCATGGCGGCGTCCGCCTGTGGCCCGCTGGTCTCCACCGTGACCTCCACACCCTGGGCGGCTCCCAGCATCATCAGGCCCATGATCGAGGTGCCGTTGACGCTGTAGGGCCCGCGGATGACGGTAATCTCGGCATCGAAAGCGCCGGCGCATTGCGCGAACTTGGCGGCGGCGCGCGCGTGCAGGCCGCGCTGGTTCAGGATCGTCAGGGTGCGTCGCAGGGGCGCACCGCCGGCCGCCGGACTGCCCCCGTCCTGCGTGCCGCCACTGCTCATCGGCCGCGGATGCTCAGGCGCGCGGGCCGTCCGCGGCCAGCAGCGCGGAGGCGATGTTGATGTATTTCCGGCCCGCCTCCTGCGCCGCATGGGCGGCATCCTTCAGGGGCATCTTCTCGCGGACCGTGGCCAGGCGGATCAGCATCGGCAGGTTGATGCCGGCGATCACCTCGACCGGGGCCTGGTCCATGATCGAGATCGCCATATTCGACGGCGTGCCGCCGAACATGTCGGTCAGCACCACCACGCCGCTACCGTCATTGACCCGGGCCACGGCGGCCAGGATGTCGTTGCGGCGTGCCTCCATGTCGTCGTCCGGGCCGATGCAGACGGCCTCCACGGCCTTCTGTTCACCGACGACATGGTGCAGGGCGGCAAGGAATTCGGCGGCCAGCTTCCCGTGGGTGACGAGGACGAGACCGATCATGGGGCGGGATCCGCTTCGAGGCTCCGCCGGCCGGGCCGGCGCATACGCACGCGACCGCAGCCGGGGCCAGCCCGCCGGGGGCTGAATCTACAGGTCGCGGTCACGGTGGCGCAGCGTAACCTGTATTCCGTCGCTGGCAAGCAGGTCGGACAGAAGGCGCGCCGTATAGACGGACCGGTGCCGGCCGCCGGTGCAGCCGATGGCGATGGTCAGGTACTGCTTTCCCTCCTGCGCATAGCGTGGCAGCAGCATGCGCAGAAGGCCCGAAAGCCGGTCGAAGAAGGCCGGGAAATCCGGATCGCCGGCGATATAGGCGCCGACTTCCGGATCGTCGCCGGTCCGCGGCGACAGCGCCGGATCGTAGTACGGGTTCCTCAGGAAACGCACGTCGAATACCAGATCCGCCTCCCGCGGCAGGCCGCGGCGGAAGGAGAAGGAGGTCAGGATCACGGTCATCGCCGCGTCCCTTGTGGCGCCGAAGCGCTCGTGCAGCAGCTGCCGCAGGTCCGGCAGCGACAGCAGCGAAGTGTCGATGGTCTCGTCCGCGGCGTCGCGGAGCGGCGTCATCAGCCGGCGCTCCACCGCGATACCGTCCGCCACCGGCCGGTCCAGCGCCAGGGGGTGGCGCCGCCTTGTCGCGGTGAAGCGCTGCTGCAGCACCGCATCGTCGCAGTCGAAGAACACCAGCCGGATGCCGGTGGGCAGGCGGTGCGGCAGGTCGCGGCGCTCCGCCGCGCCGTCCGGAAGGCTGCCGGCGCTGCCGCGGCGCAGCCGTGCCAGTGCCGCGATCAGGCCCTCGGGGTCGAAGTCGCGGGTCCGGGTATCGACCCCGACGGCGGTGCCCATGTGGGGGCTGCGGCGCTGGCTGTCGCCGGGGCGCCGCGCCACCAGCCGCGGCAGCAGTGACAGCGGCAGGTTGTCCACCGCCTCGTAGCCCAGGTCCTCCAGCAGCTTCAGCGCCGTGGTCTTGCCGGCGCCCGACATGCCGGTCACCACCAGCACGTCGCCGGGCCCGCTTTCCGCAGGATGCATTGCATCGCCGGCGCCACGGCCGGTCACCGGCGTGTTCATTCCGCCGCCGCGCGGGTCAGATGCGCGCCCGGCAGCTGGTCGCGGCAGGCAACCGCCAGGCGCAGCCGGGCCGGCGCGGAAGCGGCTTCCGGGTCGATGCGCAGCAGCGGCAGCCGGCAGCCCAGGAGCGCAAGCTCCGCCGGCAGCGGCACCCGCTCGATCTCAGCGGCCGGGACCAGGTCGACCGCCAGGCACAGGTCGGCGTCCCGGTGGGGCAGGCGGAGCGGGCCGATGCCGCGAACCTCCAGCAGGCCGGCGAGCGGCGGCGGCGGCGCGGCGCGGAGCCTGCCGTCCGTGGCCGCCAGCGCGACCATGTCGTCTGCCACCAGGGCGGCGCCCGCGTCGATCAGGCGCAGGGCCAGGTCCGACTTGCCGCTGCCGGACGGGCCGCGCAGCAGCACGCCGGCTTCGCCGATGGCGATGCAGGTCGCATGCAGGATGGCTGAAGCCTGGCCGGACATGGCCGGGACAGTCGGGGCAGAGCCGGACGCTGTCAACGTAAATCCCGTTGCCGGCGGGGCCCCCGGCCCGCCGGCGCGGCCGGACCCGGCAGGTGGCCATCGCAAATGGGGCGCCGGCATGGCGTATGGGCGCCTGTCGGCCTGCGTCCGGGCGATTTTTCGGCGTCTACTGCGGGTCGAGCAGCTCCATCCTCATCTGCAGATGTTCGTTGTCCGGGTCCGGCTCGACGACCAGTCCGGTGGTTTGGATTGCATTGCCGGGCGAGGTGACGTTCTGCTGGAAAGGGCCGTTGAACGGCAAGGAGACCGAGATCACGACCTCCTCTCCTGTGGGTGAGCCGAGAAGCAGGTAGGCGCCGCAGCCCTCGTCATATGTCACCGACACGACCTTGAACCGGCCTTCACTGCCCGGCGGATAGATCGTGCCCACCTTCGGCTCCTGACCCTGCCCCCATAGACCATTGGTCGGGTAGGCGCCTTGCACGGTCAGGCTGTGCGACGTGCTGTTGACGAAGACCAACTCGACCGAGACATAGGAAGCGGCAGCCCGGACAGAATCTGCGCCATAGGGCGCCAGCGACAGTGCGGCGGCCGCCAGGAGGGCGGCCATGAGCCGCAAGATGCGGCGGGGCATCGCGGTCCAAGCGTCACGACGGGCTGCCATGCTGTTTCCTCCTGGGCTGCTTTTGGCATGCAGTGCTGCAGGATAGCGCCGCTTGCCGACACGCAGATGTCTCGAATTGTGTCCGGCGGCCGCAACCCGTCCGGCATTTCGCCGCGGCAACCATGGAGCGCAAGCCGCAATTGAGCGCTTGCCCAATAGTCGCGGATGCCTGCGGTCGTCCCCTCCGCAGGCCGGTGTTGCTGGCGGGGTTCTGCAGATTGGCAGGCGTGCGGACCGGGAGATCCGGCGGCAGAACGGTCACTGCGGGGCTTTCTTCAGGGTCACCACATAGGGGGGAAGGTCGGATCTGGGATCTTCGGCATGGATCTGCGTGGCGGCCGCGCCGGCGGTTACCGTCGCGCTGAGGTCCGCGGCGGCTTCGAGCTGCCAGGACCAGGTAGTGTCGAACGCGGTGCCCGCGGCCCCGCTCGGCGAAACGCTGTCGTCGAGGGGTTCGAAGATGTCGGTGACGCCGGTGCTGAAGCTGGCCGCTTCGTCTGGTGCGATCGCCGTGCCCGGGACGGGCTGGCTGTCCCACACGCCGCTTTCCAGTTCGCCGTACGCGACAGTGACCGTGGCGCCGGTGTCGTTGACGACCTGCACCTTGATCAGCCGCACGAAAACGGTTGCCTGCGCGACTGCGTTGCCCCCAGCAGCAGCAGGCCGGCGAGCAGGACGGTGTGGATGCGGTGGCAGCGGCGGTCCGACATGATTCGTTCCTTCTCTTCGCGATGATCCGAGCCGTGTCCAGGCAAGCACAGCCGGACGGCATCGTCCCGTGTCCGGTTGTGACGAATTGCGGCCGCCGCCCTCTGCCGGGGTATCCGGTGCCGCCTGGGATGCCCGCCGGGTATTGCTATGGAGCAACACTTCTGCCGTTTCGCGGGCGGCCGCAAAAAATCCTGGGAATCCCCCCACGAATCCCCTTGTGTCCGGGGCGGCGAGGTCATATGTCTCGCCTCGCCCAATAGTCGCACGTGCCTGTGGTCGTCCGAGACGATGCGGCGGTTCGCCCCGCATCTCACGCAACATTCCCCGGACGGCTTAAAGCAACGACGGTGAGGGCTTTTTTGGTCTCTGCCGGTCCCTCCAAAGGCCGGGGTTACTGAAGAGGCACACCATCATTGCCAGGCGTGCGGAACGGGACTCCCGATCCAAAGCGAAGGCAGCACATCGGTCGCGGACGATCCATCTCCGGGACCGAGCGAAACGTCGAGGCTTGAACCCGCCAGTCGTGCGGCCGTGCCATCCTTGTGCGCGGCAGCCGGGGCAGGAACGGGCTTCGTGTCGGTAACAGCTTTTGTGAACGGGAGTTGCCGCCATGGCCACCGAACGTATGCTGCAGTTCTTCCGCGACCGACGACCCGAGGGCCCCTGCCTGGTCGTCGACCTGGACGTGGTCCGCGACAATTTCCTGGCCTTCGCCCATGCGATGCCGGACACCCGCGTCTACTACGCGGTGAAGGCCAATCCGGCGCCGGAAGTCCTGCGCCTGCTGGTCGAGCTGGGGTCCTGCTTCGACTGCGCCTCCGTCGGCGAGATCCGCCTGGTGCTGGACGCCGGCGCGACCGCGGACCGGATCTCCTTCGGCAACACGATCAAGAAGGCGCGCGACATCGGCACCGCCCATGAGCTTGGCGTCGACCTGTTTGCCGTCGATTGCGTGGCGGAAGTCGAGAAGGTCGCCGAGTATGCGCCCGGCGCCCGCGTGTTCTGCCGCATCCTGTGCGACGGCGAGGGCGCGGAATGGCCGCTGTCCCGCAAGTTCGGCTGCGAGCCCGCGATGGCGGTCGACGTGCTGGAGGCCGCGCAGCGCCTGCAGCTGCGCCCCTACGGCGTGTCCTTCCATGTCGGCTCGCAGCAGACCAACATGCCGGCCTGGGACCTGGCGCTGGGCCAGGCCGCGGCGATCTTCCGCACCCTGGCGGAGCGTGGCATCCACCTGCGCATGGTCAATCTGGGCGGCGGCTTCCCGACCCGCTACCTGAAGGACGTGCCGGCGGCGGAAGCCTATGGCGCCTCGATCTACAGCTATATCCGCCATCATTTCGGCAACCGCCTGCCCGAGACGATCATCGAGCCCGGCCGCGGCATGGTCGGCGGCGCCGGCGTGATCAAGGCCGAGGTCGTGCTGATCAGCCGCAAGTCCGACGACGACCCGGTGCGCTGGGTCTATCTGGACATCGGCAAGTTCGGCGGCCTGGCCGAGACGATGGAGGAGGCGATCCGCTATCCGATCACCACCCCTCGCGACGGCGATGCGACCGCGCCCTGCGTGCTGGCCGGCCCGACCTGCGACAGCGCCGATGTGCTGTACGAGAAGACGCCCTATGCGTTGCCCGTCTCGCTGGCGATCGGCGACGAGGTGCTGATCGAGGCCTGCGGCGCCTATACGACGACCTATTCCACGATCGGCTTCAACGGTTTCCCGCCGCTGCAGTCCTACGTCATCTGAACGACGTGATCCGACGGGCGGCAGTCCGTGACGGTCTGCCGCCCGTCTGCGTTCTCAGTCCCCCCGCAAGCTCTCTCCTCCTCCCCCTGACTCTGCGCGGCCCAACCTGATAGGTTGCCCGGCGTCGGCGTCCCGTCGCCGGCGCTCCGCTTTCCATTGCACGCAGCACGGACGCTTCGTCTGTCCGATCCGACCCGAAAGGTGGACCCGACATGAACGAATGGCCCATCAAGCGCCAGATCTCCGGCCCGGTCGTCATGATCGGCCTCGGCACCATCGGCCGGGGCACCCTGCCGCTGATCCAGCGGCATTTCGACTATGACCCCGCCCGCTTCGTGGTCATCGATCCCGACGATGCCAGCCGCAGCCTGCTGGATGCCCGCGGCGTGCGCTTCATCCAGAAGGCGGTGACACCGGACAATTACCGCGAGCTGCTGACTCCGCTGCTGACGGAGGGCGAGGGCCAGGGCTTCTGCGTCAACCTGTCGGTCGATGTGTCCTCCCTCGACATGATCCGGCTCTGCCGGGAACTGGGCGTGCTGTACATCGACACGGTGGTGGAGCCGTGGGCGGGGTTCTACACCGACAGCGAACTGACCGCCTCGCAGCGCACCAACTATGCGCTGCGCGAAGCGGTGCGGGCGGAGAAGGCGGCCAGCCCCGGCGGCACGACCGCCGTGTCCTGCTGTGGCGCCAATCCGGGGATGGTGTCCTGGTTCGTGAAGCAGGCGCTGCTGGACGTGGCGCGCGACACCGGCACCAATCCCGACGGTACGGTGCCGCAGGACCGGGCGAGCTGGGCGGCGCTGATGCAGAAGACCGGCGTGAAGGGCATCCATGTCGCGGAACGCGACACGCAGCGGGCCCGCACGCCGAAGCAGCGCAACACCTTCGTCAACACCTGGTCGATTGCGGGCTTCATCTCCGAGGGGCTGCAGCCGGCGGAGCTGGGCTGGGGCACGCACGAGAAATGGTTCCCGCCGCTCGGCCAGGAGCATGAGGATGGCTGCCGCTCGGCGATCTACATGCTGCGCCCCGGGGCCGGCACCCGGGTGCGCAGCTGGACGCCGACGGCGCAGGCGCAGAACGGCTTCCTGGTGACCCACAACGAATCGATCTCCATCGCGGACTATTTCAGCGTGCGTGACGGCGACAGGGTCGTCTACCGGCCGACCTGCCACTATGCCTACCACCCCTGCGACGACGCCGTGCTGTCGCTGGACGAGATGGCGGGGCGCGGCTGGCTGGAGCAGCCGGAACTCCGCTTCCTCGACGAATTCGAGATCGTCGACGGCATCGACGAGCTGGGTGTCCTGCTGTTCGGCCATGGCCGCAATGCCTACTGGTACGGCTCGCAGCTCTCCATCGAGGAGACGCGGGAGCTGGCGCCCTACCAGAACGCCACCGGGCTGCAGGTGACTTCCGCCGTGATCGCCGGCATGGTCTGGGCGCTGGAGAACCCCGCCGCCGGGATCGTGGAGACCGACGAGATGGACTTCCGGCGCTGCCTGGAAGTGCAGCGGCCCTATCTGGGGCCGGTGATCGGCGTCTATACCGACTGGACGCCGCTGGACCGCCGTGCGGTGCTGTTCCCGGAGGATCTCGACCTGGAGGATCCCTGGCAGTTCCGCAACATCCTCGTCCGGTAGGCCGTCGCCGGCCGGTCGGTCTCCATCGAATCAAGATACCGGCAAGCAAGAATATCTGCCATTAGCAACGATTCTTTTCTGCAATTCGACTGAAATTGTCCCGGATATCGGGAAGAACTTTCGCTGTTTCGCGGCGTTGAACGGCTTGTGACTGTCACCGTCACAGACATCACTACGTCTATCCGACTGCCTGTTTCGTTTTCGTATCCGGGGGGCGGCGATGCCGGATCGCGCCCCGCGCAGCGAGCGATCGTCGACATGGATTGGATGAGCCGAAGCCAGACCAACCTTCGCGAACGGACGCCGGGCCCCGGTGAAACCCGGGTGCTGGTCGTCGACGACAATCCCGCGGTCTGCCGGCTTGCCGCGGAGATCGCCGAAGGGCTTGGTCTGGAGGCGGTGGTGGCCGACGGACCGGCCGGCTTCCTGCGGCGCTACGAGGAGGCTCTCCTTCCATCGTGCTCCTGGACCTGCACCTGCCGGGTTACGACGGCCTGGCATTGCTGAACGAACTTTACCGCCAGCACAGCCGGGCCCGGATCATCCTGATCAGCGGCGCCGACCGCCGCGTCCTGAAGTCCGCCAGTGAATTCGGCCGGTCGCGTGGATTGTCGATTGCCGGTGCACTGGAGAAGCCGTTCGCGGTCGAGGCGCTGGAAGCACTGCTGTCCGGTCTGGCGGAGCAGGAGATCCCGCGCGACCTGCCCGCGGAGGGCGGCGGGCCGACCGGCGAACTGTCCTGTTCCGACCTGGCCGCGGCGATCGCCGACGGCGACCTGTTCCTGCGCTACCAGCCGAAGCTGGTCCTGGGGCGGGAGGGGCGGCCCGACCGTATCGCCGGGGTCGAGGCACTGGTGCGATGGCGGCATCCGCGGCATGGCGAGGTGCCGCCGGCCCGGTTCATCGGCCTTGCCGAACAGTCCGGCCTGACCGGCGGGCTGACCGACACCGTGTTCCGCGCCGCCGCCGGCCAGGCGGCGCAGTGGCAGGCCGAAGGACTGCGCCTGCAGGTTGCCGTCAACCTGTCGCAGGCCCTGCTGGGCGACACCACATTGCCGGACCCCCTGGCGCGCACGGCCCGTGACGAAGGGGTGGCGCCGGGACGGATCACGCTGGAGGTGACGGAGAGCGCCGTGAGCCGGGACGCGGTGGCCGCGACCGAGGTCCTGACCCGCTTCCGCCTGAACGGCTTCGGCCTGTCGATCGACGATTTCGACACCGGCCATTCGTCACTGGTCGAACTCTACAAGATGCCGTTCAACGAGCTGAAGATCGACCGGACCTTCGTCTCCCAGGTGGAGCAGCAGGAAGAGGCGCGGGTGATCGTCCGCACCCTGGTCCGCATGGCGCATGAACTGGGCCTGCGCACTGTGGGCGAGGGGGTGGAGACGAAAGCCATGCTGGACTTCCTGCGTGATTGCGGCTGCGACGAGGTGCAGGGCTATGCCGTCAGTCGGCCGGTTCTGCCGGAGGCGGTTGCCGGGATCGTCGCCCGGCAGGGCCCTGGCCAGGCGGCCGTCAGCCCGGCAGGGTGACCACGAAGCGCGCGCCCAGGACATTGCCACCGGCATCGGTGGCATTGCCGGCCTCGATGGTGCCGCCCATCGCCTCGACGATCTGCTTGCAGATCGCCAGGCCCAGGCCGGAATGCTCGCCGAATGTCTCCTGCGGCGGCCGCTCGGTGAAGAAGCGCTGGAAGATCCGGCCGATATTCTCCGGCGGGATGCCCGGTCCCTGGTCCTGCACGCTGACCACGATCCGGCCGTCCCGGCGCAGCGCGCGCACGGCGATCACCCCCTGCGGCGGGCTGAACGACAGGGCATTGTCGATCAGGTTGCGGAACACCTGGCCCAGCCGGCCCTCGATGCCCCGTACCCGGAGCTGTTCCGCAGGCAGCTGCAGATCGAGCCGGCGGCCGTCCGGCCCCTCCATCCCGCGGGTATTGCGGTAGACCTCCGCCAGCGCCGACAGCATGGCGTTGATGTCGACGACCTCTTCCTCCGCCCGGCCCAGCTCGGCGTCCAGCCGGCTGGCGTCGGAGATGTCGCTGATCAGCCGGTCGATGCGCCCGACATCGGCATAGACGATCTCCATCAGCCGCTGCTTCTGCTCCGGCGATCTCGCCAGTTCCAGGGTCTCCACCGCGCTGCGCAGGCTGGTCAGGGGATTGCGCAGCTCATGCGCGACATCGGCGGCGAAGCGCTCGATCGCGTCGATCCGGCGGTACAAGGCGTCGGTCATGTCGCGCAGGCTGCCCGACAGCTCGCCGATCTCGTCGCCGCGACCGGTGAAGTCGGGGATCACCACCCGCCGGCCGCGGCCGGCATGGACCTGTTCCGCGGCACGCGCCAGGCGCCGCACCGGGCGGGCGATGGTGCGCGCCAGGAACACCGACAGCAGCACCGTCAGCGCCAGCACCAGCACGAACAGCTGCAGCACGTTCAGGCGCTGCTGCCGCACGGTGTCGTCGATCGCCCGGCTGTCTGTCTCCAGCAGCACCGCACCGACAATCCGGCGCAGGCCCTGGACCGGGATGGCGACGGTGATCACCAGCCGGTTGTCGGTCGCGGCGCGCAGGCCGGTGGCGACCTCCCCGTCCAGGGCGTAGAGCGCCTCTTCGTAGTCGGTGGCCTCGTCGACGATGTTCTGCACCCGCGGCGGCAGGTTCTCGTAGGTCGGGAAGATCAGGGTGTACTGGTCGTAGAGCCATTGCAGGATGCCTTCGACCGCGTCGGCATCGTCTGCCTCCGGCGGCGGCAGTTCCAGGGCCATGACGCCACGGCCGGAGCCGATCAGCGCACGGGAATCGGCGACCAGGGCGCCGTCCGCGGCGAACAGGCGCAGGTCCATGTCGGTGGCGGCGGCGATCCGGCGCACGATCGGCCGCGCCTCCGCGACATTCAGCCCGGGGGCGCCCTGGTCGTCGAGCGGGTCGCCGGCGGAGGGGAGCTGCTGGATCTCGGCCCGTCCTGCGCCGATGCGGGCCCTGCCGTCCGTCTCGCTGACGGCGGCCTCGCTCAGCGCGCCGGCGATCAGTTCGCCCTGCACGATCAGCGCGCGGATGTTCTGTTCCAGCAGCGAGTCGCGGTATTCGTCCAGGTAGAGCAGGCCGCCGACCAGCAGGATCGGGGCCAGCATGTTGATCGCCAGGATGCGGCTGAGCAGCCGCCGCGCCGGGGTCGTGGCGGCGCTGCGGCGCGGGGCCTCACCCTCCTCCGCGTCACGGTCGCGGCGACCAGGCATACTGGAACCGGACGCGCCCCCGCCGGGGTCGGCCGTGCCGGCCTCGTCGGACCGGGACATGGCCTAGACTTCTGAGTAGCGGTAGCCGATGCCGTAGAGGGTCTCGATCGAGGAGAAGTCGGGATCGATCACCTTGAACTTCTTCCGCAGCCGCTTGATGTGGCTGTCGATCGTGCGGTCGTCGACATAGACATTGTCGTCATAGGCGGCGTCCATCAGCTGGTCGCGGCTTTTGACATGGCCCGGGCGCTGGGCCAGGGCCTGCAGGAGCATGAACTCGGTGACCGTCAGGGTGACGGATGTCCCGCGCCAGGTGCAGAGGTGACGGCTGCGGTCCAGCACCAGCTGGCCGCGGATCATCTTCTGCTCGGCATCCTCGGAGACCTTCTGGCTGCCGTCGGCGCGGCGCAGGACCGCGCGCACCCGCTCGATCAGCAGGCGCTGCGAGAACGGCTTCCGGACATAATCGTCCGCGCCCATCTTCAGCCCCAGAACCTCGTCCACCTCGTCATCCTTGGAGGTCAGGAAGATCACGGGGACGTTGGAGGTGCGCCGCAGCTTCTGAAGGGTTTCCATGCCGTCCAGCCGCGGCATCTTGATGTCCAGCACAACCAGGTCGACGGGCTGGGCGGCAATGCCGCGCAGGGCATCGGCACCGTCGGTATAGGTGCTGACGGTATAGCCCTCGCTCTCCAGGGCGATCGAAACCGATGTCAGGATATGGCGGTCGTCGTCGACGAGGGCGATATTTGCGTTCACACCGTAACCTCTTGTGACACCGGCCCCACCCCCGCGGACCGGATCCCGTACCCCGGGCAGCCTTGCCTGCCGGTGCGCGATCGTGGCATCCGGCATCCTGATCCGCCAGCCGGGGCGCCAGAGGCGGCGGGAGGGTGCGAGACCGAGATGGGAAACCTGGGATACCGATCCAGGAACCAGACGTGGCGCAGCCGGAAATATGGCAGTGTTGACCACAGAAAGATCTTCGGCAAGTCAATGAGATGAGCGAGACCGGCACGACCGATGCCAGGGGCAGCGAAACCCCGCCCGGCACCCTCTCCCGGCGGCTGCTGCGGCAGGCCGCGACCGGCACCCTTGCGACCCTGATGAAAGCCGGTCGAAGCGGCGAATCGGGTGATCTGGCCGGCTGGCCGCATGCGTCGATGGTGCTCGTGGCGGCGGCGCCCGACGGCACGCCGGTGCTGCTGCTGTCGGACCTGGCGCAGCACAGCGCCAATGCCAGCGCGGACGACCGGGTGGCGCTGGCGGTGGCCGGCAGCATGACGCCCGCCGGCGGAGCCGCACGAACCGCCGCGGATCCCCTGGCCGGGCCGCGCGCGAGCCTGCTGGGTCGGCTGGCGCCGCCGCCGGCCGCGGACGATGCGGCGCTGCGGGCACGCTTCCTGGCCCGCCATCCGCAGGCGGCAGGCTACGCCGCCTTTGCGGATTTCCGTCTCTGGACCCTGCAGGTGGAGGCCGCGCACCTGGTCGCGGGCTTCGGCCGGATCGCTTGGGCGACGGGCGGGCAGTACCGCTTCGCCGGCCCGACGGCGGCACTGGCGGCGGCGGAGGCCGGCATCGTCGACCATATGAACGCCGACCATGCCGACGCCATCGCCTTGTACGCCACCATCCTGTGCGGCGCCCCGCCGGCCGACTGGCGAATGACCGGCTGCGATCCGGAGGGCATCGACATGCGGGCCGGAGACGGCACGGGACCTGTCCTGCGGCTGGACTTCGATGCGCCGATCGCCGATGCCGCGGCGGCTCGCGCCGCACTGGTCGCGCTGGTGCAGCGGGCCCGTGCGGCCGGTGGTGCCGGCGATGCGGAGAAGCCTGCCTAGGCGGCGTTGCCGGCCTGGGCCGCCCGCCGCCGGGCGAAGCTTGCCAGCCGGACGGCAAGGGCGACGCTGGCCGCCAGGGCCATGAAGGCGGCGACCAGCCACAGCCCCGCAGCGAACTGGCCGGCCGACAGCAACAGGCCGATCAGCAGCGGCGCGGTGGCGGCGCCGACATCCAGGCCCGAATAGACGAAACCGAAGATGCGGCCGGTCGCCCCTTCCGGCGCGGCGGCGCGGACCAGCATGTCGCGCGACGGGATGGTGACGCCGTAGCCCAGGCCGGCGACGGCGACGACGGCATAGAGGCTGATCGCGGCGAAGGGCACCGAGGCGACAAGCAGCACGCCGGCGATCGCCACGGCCAGCCCGGCCGCGACGATCCGGTCGTGCTTCACCACCCGGTCGGCCAGCATGCCGCCGAACAGGATGCCGACGGAGACGGCGACCAGGAAGCAGGTCAGCGCCTCGGCGCTGATCCGCTCCGGCCGGTCGAACAGGCCGTGCTGGATCGCGGGCAGGAAGGACTGGAAGCCGACGCCGGCCGCCGCCAGGCAGGTGAAGTAGAAGAAGGACAGCAGCACCGGCGGCATCGCGAACATGCGCAGCGACCCCATGATGCCGCCGTCATTGGCGGCCGCGGTGCGGTTTTCGCCGCGGGCGCGTTCCTCCGCCGTGCCGCGCGGGTCGACGAAGCTGCCGCTCAGCGCGATCACCGCCAGCAGCACGACGAGGCCGCCGATCCCGGCCGCCGCCAGCGCCACCCGCCAGCCATAGGCCTCCGCCAGCAGCACCATGGTCAGCGGCGCCGCGGCATAGCCGGCATAGCCGCCGAAAGTGTGGACGGCATAGCCGCGGGCCATGCGGCTGGCGCTGATGGTCGCGGTCAGGACCGAATAGTCGGCCGGATGGAAGACGGAATTGCCCATGCCGGCCAGCACCGACAGCAGCAACAGCGCCAGGAAGCCGTCCGCCTGGCTCATCAGGCCGGAGGCGATGCACAGGAGGGCGGTGCCGGCGAACAGCATGATCTTCGGACCGAAACGGTCCACCAGGAAGCCGGCCACCGTCTGGCTCGCGCCGGAGGCGACGTAGAAGCCGGTCATCACCAGGCCGAGCTCGACATAGCTGACACCCAGGCCGGCGCTCACGAAGACGAACAGCGGCGGCAGCGCGAGCTGGAAGAAGTGGCTCAGGAAATGGGCGCTGCTGACGGCGCCCATGACGACGATGTCCCGGTTCAGCGATGCGGTGGCTGCGGTCATGGCATTGCGTCCTGCATGGGGGGCCGCGGGGCCGCCCTGTCCGTTCTCTTGTCCCGTTTCAGTCGATGGCGATCACGACCTTGCCGAAATGGCCGCCCGCGGCCATATGGGCGAAGGCCTCCGGCGCTTCCGCGAAGCCGAAGCGGCGCTCGTCCAGGACGGGCTTCAGGCCGGCCGCCTGGATGGCGCGGATCATCTCTTCGGTATCCTCGCGGCTGCCGACGGTGACACCCTGCAGCCGGACCTGCCGCATCACCACCAGCGGCAGGTTGATCTCCGGCTTCGGTCCGCCGAGCACGCCGATCAGGCTGATCATGCCGCCGATGCGGACCGCCTTGATGGACTGGTCGAGGGTGTCGGCGCCGCCAAGCTCGACGATATGGTCGATGCGGTCAGCGCCTACCAGAGCGGCGGCCGCCTTCCCCCATTTCGGTTCCTGGCGGTAGTTGATGCCATGGTCGGCGCCCATTGCCAGTGCCCGACCCAGCTTCTCGTCGCTGGACGAGGTGATCACCACCGTGGCGCCGGCCAGCTTGGCGAACTGCAGGGCGAACAGGGCGACGCCGCCGGTTCCCTGGATCAGCACCACGTCGCCGGGGCGGGTCTGGCCCAGACCGATCAGGGCGCTCCAGGCCGTGACCCCGGCGCAGGGCAGGCTCGCCGCCTCCAGGTCGGACAGGTCCTCGGGGGTGTGGACCAGGGCGGATTCGTGGAACAGCCGGTATTCGGACAGCACGCCGTCATGGGGACTGCCCAGGCCGCCGCTCATCTTTTCCGCGTTCGGACGGCCGGACACCCAGCTTGGCAGGAAGGCATTGAGGACGCGGTCGCCGGGCCGCACCCGGCTCACGCCGGCGCCCACGGCCGCCACCTCGCCCGCCGCGTCGGCGGCCGGGATGATCGGCAGCTTCTGGCGCGGGTTGTACTGGCCCTGCACCATCAGCAGGTCGCGGAAGTTCAGCGACACCGCCCGGATCCGCACCAGAACCTCGCCGGGCCCTGGCTCCGGCTCCGGCCGCTCGGCAAATGCCAGCTTGTCGAGGCCGAAGCCCCCCTCCACCTGCAACACACGCATGACCGATACGCCCTTCCGCACATCCTCCCCGCCGGTCGCCCATCCCGTCGTCGCACAACCCCGTCGTCGCACGACGCGGTGCGCGCAGACCGGCACGCGATCCTCCTCTGCCGCGACCCGGGACCGCCGCAACCTGCCGGTTGCCGATGCCTCAGGCGGACGGGGGCGGGGCCGGAACTCTGGCCCGTTCGCGATGCGGAATCAATTTGCGGGCAGCGCAGGGCTGGCCTGCAACATGCAGATATGCGGTTGGCCGGGCGGTCGCGCGGAAGCTGCGCAGGCGGGCTATTCGGCAGCCTGGGCGTGGAGGATGTGCAGCATGTCGTCGCTCTCCACCGCCTCCGGCGACAGTTCGGGGCCGGCGGCAGCCCGTGCATAGAGCGGCTCCCGGTCGCCCTGCAGGCTGTCCAGCAACTGGTCGAAATCGTCGATCACGAAATAGACCTGCTGCAGATCGTCGATGCGGTAGCGGGTGCGCATCACCCGGTCCGCGCGGAAGCCGATCCGCCGGGGGGCGGGATCCTCCAGCGCGTAGACGGATTCCCGTGCCGACGACAGGATGCCGGCGCCGTAGATGCGCAGGTCGTCGCCGCGCGATCCGCGGACCAGGCCGAACTCGACGGTGTACCAGTACAGCCGGGCCAGTCGATCGATCCGGCCAGCGCGGGCGGCAGCCAGGCCAGCCGCGCCATAGGCCTGCATGAAGTCGGCGAACACCGGATCGGCCAGCATCGGCACATGGCCGAAGACGTCGTGGAAAACGTCGGGTTCCTGCAGATAGTCCAACTGGTCGGCGCCCCGGATGAAGGCGCCGGCCGGAAAGCGGCGGTTGGCCAGATGCTCGAAAAACACGGGATCGGGCACCAGGTCGGGCACCGCCACCACCTGCCAGCCGGTGCGGGCGGCCAGACGCTCGCTCAGGCGGCCGAAATGCGGGATGCCGCCATCCGACAGTGCCAGCCGGTCGAGCGCCTGCAGGAATTCCGGGCAGGCGCGCTGCCGCAGCATCCGGACCTGGCGGGCATGCAGCAGGTCCCAGCGGGCATGTTCGGCCGGGCTGTACCGCTCCCACGCCTGGTCGATGGTGTAGTCGTCGGCGATCGGGCCATGCGGCCGGTGGCTATGTCGGGCTGTTGCATCCATGCCTCTGAATATGGGGTCGGGCCGCTGAAAAATCTTATCCCGTTTTGTGGCAGATCATGGAATTATGAACAAAGTAATTCACCGATGCGCCATATCTGAAACAGGATTGTCATGGAGCTGACTGACCAGGATCGGGCCATCCTTCGCCTGCTGCAACAGGACGCGACCCTGACCCTGCAGGCCCTGGCGGACCAGGTCGGCCTCAGCCAGGCCTCGGTCTGGCGGCGCCTTCAGGGGCTGGAGAAGGGCGGCGCGATCCAGGGCCGGGTCGCCCTGGTCGATCCGGACAGGGTCGGCGTGCCGGTCTGCGTGCTGACCAGCCTGACGATCCGCGACCATGCGGCGGAAACCCGCGCCGCGTTCGAGGCCTTCGTCAAGTCGCGCGAGGAGATCATGGAATGCTACGCTGTCTCCGGCTCCTACGACTACATGCTGATGGTCCGGGTCGAAGACGTGGCTGCATACGAGGCGTTCCTGATGAACCATGTGCTGGGCAACCCGGTCGTCGCTTCGGCGGCATCCGCCTTCACGTTGCGCCGGCTGAAATACACCACGGCGGTGCCGCTGTGACCGCCCCGCACCGGAGCCTGGCATCGGGGTTCGCGGTTGTGCTGATCCTGCTGACGGCAGCCTGCGGTGGCAGCGGATCCCACCTTGTCGAGGAGGCACCGTCGCGCTTCGCCGGGATGGACCGGCGGACCTTGAATGCCTGCGCAGGCACCCCGACCGCGGTCGAGGATGCGGCCGGCGGCACGGTGCTGCACTACGAGATGAGCAGTGCCCGGCAGGTGGACATCCCGCGGCCCGATCCCGGGCCGG
The DNA here is from genome assembly GCF_042646425.1 of Marinibaculum pumilum. NCBI lineage: Bacteria > Pseudomonadati > Pseudomonadota > Alphaproteobacteria > Rhodospirillales > Rhodospirillaceae > Marinibaculum > Marinibaculum pumilum. Next base: position 80,420 of record NZ_JBHRTR010000027.1, on the reverse strand, counting down.
GCCGCGTCGGCTCCGCCTCCGATGCGCTGCCGCCGCCGCCCAGCGTGACCTATCGCAGGAACTGTTCGGCCCGCTTCCTGGTCCGCGACGGCCGGGTCGTAGATGCCGCATTCGACGGCCGCGCGGCCGGCGGCGAGCCTGCGCCGGCGGCCTGCGAACCCTTTGTCCGCCGCTGCCTGAGGGGCGGGTGACGGACATGCCGCCACCAGCCGTGCCGCATCCGGCCATGCACGGCGACGTTAACCAGACGGAAAAACGGTCCATATACATTTCCGCACCGGTGCCGCAGGCGGGGCTGCATGGCATCGCAACCGGGGGCCTTCCCGCCCGGGCTTTCCCATTCTTGGGCCAACCGATGGCGTTCGATGGCTGAACAGAGCCAGGGACATGCAGGACCGTCCGACCGGGGCATCCGCCTCAAGGCGATGGCGCAGATCGTCGCCATCGCCCTGCTGGGGCTGATCGGCGCCGGCTTTGCCGAGACGATGGCCTACCGGGCCACGACATCGGATGCCCGGGCGGACGCGATCGCGGATCTCGGCGGCGTCCGCGCCCTGATGGAAAGCCGGCTGAATGCCGACGTGCAGCTGACCCGCGGGCTGATCAGCTACATAAAGGTGCATCCCGATCTGGACCAGCAGGAGTTCGAGTTGCTGGCCGGCGACCTGATCGCCAGCGGCCAGAGCCATATCCGCAATATCGGCCTCGCCCGCAACCTGGTGATCAGCCATGTCTATCCGATCGCCGGCAACGAGACCGCGCTGGGCCTGGACTATCGCAGGCTGCCGGCGCAATGGCCGATGGTGGAACAGTCGATCCGGGAGAAGCGGGTCATGATGGCCGGGCCGCTGGACCTGGTGCAGGGCGGGGTCGGACTGATCAGCCGCTTCCCGATCTTCCTCGACATGCCGGCCTCGATCACCGGCCGCCCCAACCGCAACCGTGCGGACCCGCCGCTCTGGGGCCTCGTCTCCACGGTGATCGACTTCCCCGCCTTCCTGGACAGCGTCGGCCTGCCCGCCCTGCGGGAGCACTACAGTCTGGTGCTGGTAGGGCGCGATGGCACCGGCGCCGCGGGGGACCCGTTCTGGGGGGCCGCGGCGGTGCTGTCGCAGAACCCCGTCACCCTCACCATCGCCCTGGTCTCCGGCGAATGGATGCTGGCTGCGGTGCCGGTCGACGGCTGGCCATCATGGTCGCGGCACATCCTGCTGATCGGCGGGCTGACCGGCACCCTGTTCCTGCTGGCGGTGGCGGTCGTGCTGCTGCAGATGCGGACGGAACTGGCGCAGGCGCGGACCGGCCGTCTGCTGGAGACGGCGCGCAACGAGGCGGTGGCATCACGCATCGCGGCGGAACGGGCAAGCGCGGCCAAGTCGCACTTCCTGGCGAACATGAGCCACGACCTGCGCACGCCCCTGAACTCCATCATCGGCTTCTCGGAAATGATCCGCCGCGAAGTGTTCGGGCCCGGCTGGCATCCGAAATACGGCGAATATGTCGGCCATATCCATGACTGCGGCCAGTCGCTGGTGGCGATGATCAACGACATCCTCGACCTCGCGAAGATCGAGACCGAGGACTACCGCATGCAGGTGTCCGACATCGACGTGCCGGCCCTGCTGCGCGAGATCGCGACCAGCTGGCAGGCCCGGCTGGGCAAGCACAGGGTGGAGCTGCGCCTGGCTCCTGACGCGCCTGTCATCCTTCAGGGCGACCCCCTGGCGGTCCGCCGGATCCTGGAGAACCTGCTGTCGAACGCTCAGCACTATGCCGGCGACGAGGCCACCATCCTGATCCTCTGGACCCCAGGCAAGGCCGGCGATGCCTGCCTCGGCGTGGTCGATGACGGGGCCGGCATCCCGGCCGATCAGATCCCCAGCCTGGTGGAGCCGTTCTACCAGGGCGGCAGCGATCATGGCCGCCATGCCGAACAGACCCGCCGGGCCGCCGGCCACGGCCTGGGGCTGAGCATCGTGAAGCGCTTCGCGGAACTGCATGACGGCGGCCTGCGGATCGAGAGCGAGCTGGGACAGGGGGCCGCCTTCTACATCGACTTCCCGGCCGCACGCCTCAGGCGGGCGACCGCGGTCGCCTAGGGGCGGCAGCGGCGTTCGGGCCGGCGGCGGCGTTCGGGCCGGCGGCCTGTCCCGGATGTCGCGATGCGGCAGCGGTTCGTTCGCTTGCCGGCAAGCCCCGTCGCGACCGGCCGGCTATCCTGCCGCGATGCATCCGCCGCCCCAGCAGGAGCCGCAGCCATGACGACCGAGCGCAGCGACGATTTCGATCCCTTCATGACCGCCGTCCTCTCCAACCGGATCGAGGGCATCATCCGGGAGATGACCAACACCCTGCTGCGCGCGGCGCGGTCCGGTGTCATCAACAGCGCGCGCGACTTCTCCTGCTCGATCTGCACCGGCGACAACCGGCTGCTGTTCTCCGCCGAGGGACTGCCGATCCACATCTTCGGCAGCCACCTGCAGACCCGGGCGATGACCGACTTCAATCCGGACATGGCGGAGGGCGACTGCTACCTGCACAACGACCCCTATTCCGGCAATACCCATGCCGCCGACCATACCTACCTGGTCCCCGTCTTCGTCGGCGGCGAGCACCTGTTCACCGCGGTGGCGAAGGCGCACCAGGCCGATATCGGCAATGCGTTGCCGACCACCTACATGGCCGGGGCGAAGGATCAGTACGAAGAGGGCGCGCTGATCTTTCCCGCAGTGCGAATCCAGCGCGACTACAAGATGGTCGACGATGTGGTGCGCATGTGCCGGTCGCGGATCCGGGTGCCGGGACAGTGGTATGGCGACTTCCTGGCCGGCATCGGCGCCGCCCGGATCGCCGAACGGCGGCTGAAGGAGCTGTGCGAGAAGTACGGCGCGGAGACGATCAAGGCCTTTGTCGGCCACTGGTTCGCCTATTCGGAGCAGCGGATGGTGAACGCGATCCGCAAGCTGCCCGCCGTCACCCTGCGCAACACCGGCCGCCACGACCCGTTCGGCGACCTGCTGCCCGACGGCATCCCGTTGAACGTCGAGCTCCGCATCGACCCGGAGACGGCCTATATCGACGTCGACCTGACGGACAATGTCGACAATGTCGATTGCGGCTTCAACGAGAGCGAGGCCTGCACCTCGTCTTCCGTCGTCGCCGGCGTCTTCAACTCCCTGGACCGGTCGGTGCCGCGCAATGCCGGCTCGTTCCGGCGGATCCGCCTGCACCTGCGCGACGGCTCGGTCTGCGGCCGGCCGAAATTCCCGCATTCCTGCTCGGTCGCGACCACCAATGTCGCGGACCGGCTGGTCAACATGGTGCAGTCCGCCTTCGCGCAGATCAGTGACGGCTATGGCCTGGCGGAAGGCGGCATGGGGCTGGGCGCGGGCTGTGCGGTGATTTCCGGTGACGACCCCCGTGCCGGCGGCGAGCCCTTTATCAACCAGCTCTTCCTGTCGAATTCCGGCGGTCCGGGCGGGCCGTCCGCCGACGGCTGGGTCACCTACGGCCTGCCGGTCGCGGCCGGCCTGATGCTGCGCGACTCGGTGGAGATCGACGAACTGAAGCACCCGATGCAGGTGCGCTACCTGCGGATCATGTCGGGCACCGGCGGCGCCGGCCGGCATCGCGGCGCGCCGGCGATGGAGATGGCCTACGGACCCACCGCGGACAGCATGGAAGTGCTCTGGCCCTGCGACGGCACGGTCTATCCGCCGCGCGGCGTGCGCGGCGGGCTCGACGGCCTGCCCTGCCGCCACTGGAAGGTGTCCGCCAACGGCAACGAGGAGGAACTGCCCAGCGTCGGGGCGATCACCCTGCGGCCGGGCGAGGCGGTGCGCGGCAACCAGGCCGGCGGCGGCGGTTACGGCTCGCCGCTGGAGCGCGATCCGGAACGGGTGCTGCGCGACGTGCTGGAGGGCTATGAGACCGCGGAGCGCGCGCGCGATGTTTATGGCGTGGCTCTGCGGCAGGACGACGGCTACGATGCCCTCTCCATCGATGCGGAGGCCACGGCGGCGCTGCGCCGGCAGCTCGCTGACGCCGTTCCGGCCTGAGCGGCGGCCGCGCGGCGGCTGCGCACCCGAAGGCGGGACCGGAAGGCAGGAGATGACGGACAAGGAAGAGGCGGCCCGGTTCCTGGAGGCCAACCCCGATGTCGAGGTGCTGGAAGCCTATGTCGTCGATGTGAACGCCGTGCCCCGCGGCAAGTGGATCCCGCGGGAGCGGGCGCTGGACGTGCTGACCGACGGGATGGCGATCCCGCGTTCGGTCTATGCCCTCGACGTCTGGGGCCGCGACGTCGCCGCCGCCGGCCTGGCGAAGGGAACCGGCGATCCGGACGGCCTCTGCCTGCCGATCCCGGGCACCCTGTCGCGGGTGACCTGGCTGCAGCGGCCGACCGCCCAGGTGATGCTGCAGATGACCGACGGCCATGGCGGCGGCATCTCCAGCGACCCGCGCAACGTCCTGGCCGCGGTACTGGCGCGTTTTGCCGCGCAGGGCCTGACCCCGGTCCTGGCGACGGAGCTGGAGTTCTACCTGATCGATCCGGTGCGCAGTGCGCTGGACCCGGTGCGGCCGCCGAACTCCCGCGATGGCCGCTGGCAGAGCGGCCAGACCCAGGTGCTCTCCATCGCCGAACTGCAGGACTACGAGGAGGTCTTCCACGACATCGCGGTGGCCTGCCGGGCGCAGGGCGTGCCGGCCGACACCACCCTGCGGGAGAACGGCCCCGGCCAGTACGAGATCAACCTGAACCATGTCGCGGACGGCCTGAAGGCGGCCGACCATGCGGTGCTGCTGAAGCGCATCGTGAAGGGGGTCGCCCGCCGCCACGACCTGGACGCCACCTTCATGGCAAAGCCCTACGGCATCCAGGCCGGCAGCGGCATGCATGTGCATTTCTCGCTGCTGGATGCGGTCGGGCGCAACGTCTTCGTTGGCGAGGGCGGGCCGTCGCCGGCCCTGATGCACAGCGTCGGCGGCATGCTGGCGCATATGGCCGACAGCATCGCCGTGTTCGCGCCGCATGCGAATTCCTACCGCCGCCTGCGGCCCAGTGAGCATGCGCCCACCTTTGCCTCCTGGGGCCATGACAACCGCTCCGCCGCGGTGCGGGTGATCTCCGCCGGCGCGGCGACCCGTATCGAGCACCGGGTGGCCGGCGCGGACAGCAATCCCTACCTGGTCCTGGCGATGATCCTGGGCGCGGCGCTGGACGGCATGACGGCGGGCACCGACCCGGGGGCGCCGATCGCCGGCGACAGCCATACGCCTGCGCACGACCCGCTGCCGACGAACTGGGACTATGCCCTGCGCCGCTTTTCGGAATCGGACTTCGCCCAGGGCAATTTCGGCATGGACTATCTGTCGCTCTACACCGCCTGCAAGGAGCAGGAGCTTGCCGAATTCTCCATCCGGGTCACCGATGTCGAATACGACGCCTATATCCGCACCGCCTGACGCGGCGCCTGCTGCGGACGGTGCCGGTGGCGGCAATCCCGGCCATGCCCCGTCATGGTACGCGGCCTCCGCTCGCGACCGTCGCCTGCGGCCGCCGCTGGAGGGTGAGGTCGAGGCGGATGCCTGCATCATCGGTGCCGGCTTCACCGGCATCTCCGCCGCCCTGGAGCTGGCGGAGCGCGGCTTCCGGGTGGTCGTCCTGGAGGCGGAACGGATCGGCTTCGGCGCGTCGGGGCGCAATGGCGGGCAGATCGTCAACGGCTACAGCCGCGACCTGGACACCATCGCCGGCCGCTACGGCCCGGAGAAGGCGGCGGCCTTGGCCGCCATGTCGCTGGAGGGCGGCCGCATCATCCGCGACCGCATCGCGCGCTATCGCATCGACTGCGACCTGCGCGACGGCGGCTTCTTCGCCGCCTTCACCGCGCGGCAGATGCGCGAGCTGGATGCGGTGCGCACCACCTGGCAGGCCTATGGCCATGACGGCCTGGAGATGGTCAGCCGGGCAGAGGTCGGGCGCTACGTGGCCAGCGACCGCTATGCCGGGGGCATGATCGACCGTCACGGCGGCCATATCCATCCGCTGAACCTGGTGCTGGGCCAGGCCGCGGCAGCGGAAGGACTGGGCGCGGCGATCCACGAACGCTCCCGCGCGGTGCGGGTGGAAGGCGGCGCCGCGCCTGCCGTCCATACCGCCGCCGGCAGGGTGCGCTGCCGCGATGTCCTGGTCTGCGGCAACGCCTATCTGGGCAGCCTGCTGCCGGAGATCGGCCGCCACATGATGCCGGTGTCCAGCCATGTTATGGCGACCGAGCCGCTGGGGGAGGCACGGGCCAAGGCGCTGCTGCCCGCCGACTTCTGCGTCGAGGATGCGAACTATGTGCTGGACTATTACCGGCGCACCGCCGACCACCGCCTGCTCTATGGCGGCGGCATCGGCTATGGCGGGCGCGACCCGTCCGACATCGTGGGGCTGCTGCGGCCGAACATGCTGAAGACCTTTCCCGGCCTCGCCGATGTCCGGATCGACTATGCCTGGAGCGGCAATTTCGCGCTGACCTTCAGCCGGATCCCGCATGTCGGGCGGCTGCCGGACGGCGTCTGGTTCTCCCACGGCGACAGCGGCCATGGCGTCACCACCACCCACCTTCTGGGCCGCATCCTGGCGGAAGCCGTGGCGGGAGAGAGCGCCCGCTATGCGGTCTGGAGCGCGCTTCCGAACATGCCCTTCCCGGGCGGCCGCGCTTTCCGGGTGCCGCTGACGGTGCTTGGCGCCTGGTGGTTCGGCCTGCGCGACCGGCTGGGCATCTGAGGGCCCGCGCCGCTCAGCCGCCGGGCGCTTCCCGTGCGGCCTCCCGCGAGGCCTCGATAAAGGCACTGGGCGACATCCCGGTCTCTGCCCGGAAGGCGCGGCTGAAATGGGCAGGGTCGGTGAAGCCGACGTCGAATGCGAGCTGGGTGACCGACGGGCGGGCAGGGCCCGCTGCGGCCAGGCGCTGGCGCGCCTCCGCGATGCGGCGGCCACGAATCAGGCCCGACAGCTGCAGCCCCTGCTCCGCGAACAGCCGCTGCAGGTAGCGCGGCGACAGGCCCAGGCTGCGGGCCACCAGTCCCGGGCGCAGTTCGGGCCGGGCCAGATTGGCGTCGATGAAACGCAGGGCGCGCTGGCGGTGCGCGGTGCGCACGGCGCTTTCGCCGCTGTCGGCCGCAGCCGGGGCGGAAATCGCCAGCGCCAGCAGGTCGGCCAGGCATTTCAGCACGCCGGACTGCTCCGACGGCTGGCCGCGGTCCAGGGCATGGCCGTGGGCCAGACATGACCGCAGATAGTCCAGGAAGATCGCGACCATCGCCGTGTCGCCGGCGAAGGTCCTTGCGGTCAGGTCGTCGGCGAAGGGAATCCGGTCGCGGACAGGGCCGGCGGGCATGCGCAGCGCCGTGAAGCGGTCGCGTTCGGGCTGGCTGTAGACATAGGGCGCGCCGGTGCAGACGAAGCCCAGGTCGCCGGGCCGCAGGTCGCCGGTGCGGCCGAACTGGGTGAGGGTCAGCGGGCTGCGGCCGGTCAGCGGGATCATGTAGAACTCGTCGACCTGCTTCCGGACATGCTCCGGCCGGAGGCGGACCTCCATCGGGTCGCATTCCAGGGTGCCGACCCGCAGGGCGGCGATGTCCCGGATGAACATGCGCCCCACGGCGAAGTCGCCGGGCCGGGTCGCCAATTCCAGCGGATAATAATGCTCGCACAGCGCCTCGGCCCAGGCGCCGGCGCGGCGCCCTGGCGTGGGGACCGACGCCACGTCGAACAGCAGGTCCGTGTCCGCCCCCTGCGGCCGGGTGCCGATCTCCGTTCCATCCTGTGCTGCACGCTGCATCGACGGCCTGTCGTTGCGCCTGCCCGTCTCCATCTCCGCGGGCCCGGTCAGGCTATCACAGTCCGCTGCCGCCGGTCGAAACCCCGTCCGCGGCTGCCGGTATCGGGGCCGGTTGGGATCCCGCCTGCTGTGCCGCTGTCTGCTGCGCCGCCTGCCGCGCCGCCGCATAGGCGCGGACCCGGCTGTCGCGGCCGCGCACCTCCACCGGCCCGATCTCCAGCAGGCCGGGCGGCCGCCCGGCGGCGGACCAGCTGGTTTCCGCCACCAGCAGGTAGGTGTCATGGGCCTTGCACATGCTTTCCAGGCGCTGCGCCAGGTTCACCGTGTCGCCGTAGACGGTGAAGGTCTGGTGGCTCGACCCGCCGACGATGCCGGCGGCGACGGGGCCGGTGGCAATGCCGATGCGGATGCGCACCCTCTCGCCGCCGAAGCGGTGGTTGCGGACCAGCTCCTGCAGGTCGCGGGCCGCGCGCAGCGCGCAGGCGGCATGCTGGTCCAGCAAGCGCGGCGCGTTGAAGGCGGCCAGGAAGCCGTCGCCGGCGAAACCGACCACCACGCCGCCGGCATCGGCCACCATCGCGGTGGCGCGTTCGAAATAGCCGTTCAGCAGGGCGATCAGCTCCGCCGGGGGCAGCCGCTCCGACAGGTGGGTGAAGCCGGCGATATCGACGAACATCACCGTCGCCTCCCGGGTCTGCGGTGCCAGCGCCGTCGGGTCGCGCATCAGCCGGGTGGCGATCTCAGACGGCACGTACTGACCGAACACCGCCAGCGCGTTCGCCCGTTCCCGGTCCAGGGCAGCGCGGTCGCGCACCACCCGGCGCGCCCGCTTCACCGCCAGGGCAAGGATGCCGGCGGTGACCAGGATGAAGAAGACCTCGGTCACCCGGCTTTCCGCGGCGGCGAAGTTCACCGACTTCACCACCGCCAGATACTCCGCGGCGGAAGGCGTGGGCGGCAGATCCGACCAGTGCAGCGGGTTCTCCAGCTGGCTGGCGGCATGGGCCCAGCCTGCCACCCAGCCGAGCACGCCGATGCCGGCCGTCCACAGCACCAGGGCCGGGGACAGGGCCAGGGCGGCGATGGCGATGAAGGGGAAGACGTAATAGATGCCGATGACCTGGTAGTTGACGATCACCGGCACCTCGCCACCCAGGTCCGGCGGCACCAGCGCGCCGACCAGGGCCAGGGCGGCGACATCCAGGGTCAGGAAGAAGAAGCGCTGCCAGCGCCGTTCGGTGCCGCGATAGAGGGAGTGCAGGTGCCACAGGCCCGGCAGCAGGAACAGGGCGGCGGCGCCGACGAACAGGGCATTGGTCGGGAAGGGCGGAAAGCTGGCGCCGTAGACGGCGAACAGCCCGATGGCGGCGGTGCGTCCCCATTGCGCCAGCCGCATGCCGTTGCGTTCGGCGCGGTCCAGATCCGCGTTCGCGCCGTCCGGCAGATTGCGGCCTGGCGCCGCCACTGCCCCTGCGCCGGCCTGTGCCACGACGTCCCCGTCTACCATCCGCTGCGCCGCCCTGCTTCGACCGCCCACACCCAGAAGATCGGCCGCGGCGCCGAAATGTCGAGGGCGGGGCCCGGCCGGATCAGTGCGCCTGGCCCCAGCTGTCGCCGGCGCCGGCCTCGACCTCCAGCGGCACGCTGAGGTCGGCGGCCCCCTGCATCACCTTCGCCACCAGGGTCTTGGTCCTGTCGACCTCGCCCTCCGGCACCTCGAACAGCAGTTCGTCATGCACCTGCAGCAGCATCCGCGCGGCCAGGCCGGCTTCGGCGATCGCCGGCGGCAGCGCGACCATGGCGCGCTTGATGATGTCGGCGGCGGTGCCCTGGATCGGCGCGTTGATCGCCGCGCGCTCGTTGAAGGCGCGCTCCGCCGGGTTCTTGGAATTGATCCCCGGCAGCACGCAGCGCCGCCCCCAGAGGGTGGTGACGAAGCCCTGCTCGTGCGCCTCCCGGCGCTTGGCGTCCATATAGGTCTTCACCCCGGGATAGCGCTCGAAATAGGCGTCGATGAAGCGCTTCGCCTCACCCTGCGGGATGCCCAGATTGTTCGCCAGGCCGAAGGCGGAGATGCCGTAGATGATGCCGAAGTTGATCGCCTTGGCCGACCGCCGGACCATCGGGTCCATCCCCTCGATCGGCACGCCGAATACCTCCGACGCGGTCAGCGCATGGATGTCGATGCCGTCGTGGAAGGCCTGCTTCAGCTGCGGGATGTCGGCGATGTCGGCCAGGATGCGCAGCTCGATCTGGGAATAGTCGGCGCTGACCAGCTTGTGCCCCGGTTCGGCGACGAAGGCGGCGCGGATCTTGCGCCCCTCCTCGGTGCGGACCGGGATGTTCTGCAGGTTCGGTTCCGACGATGACAGCCGCCCGGTGGAGGTCGCGGCCAGGGCGAATGAGGTATGCACCCGCCCCGTCTCGGCGTTGATCTCCGCCTGCAGGGTATCGGTATAGGTGCTTTTCAGCTTCGCCAGCTGGCGCCAGTCCAGTACCCGCCGCGGCAGGTCGTGGCCTTCCGCCGACAGCCGCTCCAGCACGTCGGCGCCGGTGCCCCAGGCGCCGTTCTTGCCCTTCCTGCCGCCGGGCAGGCTCATCTTCTCGAACAGGATCTCGCCCAGCTGCTTGGGCGAACCGACGTTGAACCGTTCCCCGGCCAGTTCCTGGATCTCCGCCTCCAGCGCGGTCATGCGTTCGGCGAAATCCGCCGACAGCCGCTGCAGCGCGGCGGGATCGACCTTGATGCCGGCGAACTCCATGTCGGCGATCACCGTGGCCAGCGGCCGGTCCAGGGTCTCGTACAGCGCGACCCGGCGGGACCGCAGCAGCATCGGCCGCAGCACATGGTGCAGGCGCAGGGTGATGTCGGCATCCTCCGCCGCATAGGCGCAGGCGGCGTCCAGGGCGACCCGGTCGAAGGTGATCTGCGCCTTGCCCTTGCCGCAGACCTCCGCATAGGGGATCGGCCTGTGGCCCAGATGCAGTTCCGACAGCTCGTCCATGCCATGGCCATGGCCCGGATCGGCGGTATAGGACAGCAGCATGGTGTCGTCGATCGGCGCCACCCGGATGCCGGCCTTCAGGAACATCACCATGTCGTACTTGATGTTCTGGCCGACCTTCAGGACCGCCGGATCCTCCAGCAGCGGCTTCAGCGCGGCCAGCGCCTCCGCCTCCGGGATCTGTTTCGGCGGCGTCGGGTCGTCCGCCAGGTCGCCGGCGGAGACATGACCCAGGGGAATGTAGCAGGCCTCCCCCGGCTCCACCGCCAGGGAAACCCCGCACAGCCGCGCGCGCCGCGGCGACAGGTCGGTCGTCTCGGTATCCACCGCGACCCGTCCGGCGGACGTGGCGCGGTCGATCCAGTCCTGCAGCGCCGCCATGTCCTGCACCAGGCGGTAGTCGGTCTTCGCCACCGCCGGTGCCTGCGCGGACAGCGGCTCGCCATGGCCGTCGCCCTGCACGACGCCGCGGCCGACGACCTCTTCCGGCTGCGCGGCCTCCAGGCCATGCGCCTTGATCACCCTGGCCTTCAGGGTGCGGAATTCCATCTCGTCCAGGAAGCCGATCAGCTTCGTTTCGTCGACCCGCCGGATCGCGAAGTCGTCCAGGCGTTCCGTCACCGGCACGTCGTCGCGCAGGCGCACCAGCTCGCGGCTGATCCGCGCCTGTTCGGCGAACTGGATCAGGTTCTCCCGCCGCTTCGGCTGCTTGATCTCCGCCGCCCGTTCCAGCAGGGCGTCCAGGTCGCCATATTCGCCGATCAGCTGCGCCGCGGTCTTGATGCCGATGCCGGGCACACCGGGCACATTGTCGGTGGAATCGCCGGCCAGCGACTGCACGTCGACCACCCTGTCGGGGGCGACGCCGAACTTCTCCAGCACCTCCTTTTCGCGCAGTTCCCTGTTCTTCAGCGGATCCAGCAGCCAGACCCCGTCGCCCACCAGCTGCATCAGGTCCTTGTCGGAGGAGACGATGACCACGTCCGCGCCTTCCGCCCGGGCCCGCTTCGCAAAAGTGGCGATCAGGTCGTCGGCCTCGAACCCCTCCATCTCGATCGCCGGCAGGGAGAAGGCGCCGCAGGCCTCCCGGATCATGGCGAACTGCGGCACCAGGTCCTCCGGCGGTTCGTCGCGGTTGGCCTTGTAGTCGGGATAGATGTCGTTGCGGAAGGTGGCGCGGGCGGCGTCGAAGATCACCGCGATATGGCTGACCCGTCCGTCGGCGGCGGCATCCTCCAGCAGCTTGTTCAGCATGTTGCAGAAGCCGGAGACGGCGCCGACGGGGGCGCCGTCGCTCTTGCGGGTCAGCGGCGGCAGGGCGTGATAGGCCCGGAAGATGTATCCGGAACCGTCCACCAGGTAGAGGCGGTGGCGGGTCGCGCCATCGCGCTGCGCTGCGGGGGAGAGTGTCGCGTTGTCGGCCATGGCGCTACTATGCCCCAGCCGCCGGGATGGCGAAACGCAAGTTTCTGCCAGCGGCACGCACTTTCGTCCCGCCGCGCCGGGCCGCTGCCCGGCCGCGCCGCGGGTGCAGCCCTGAGCGAGGCACCATGTCACAAAGCCAGACGATTCCCGCCGACAACCGGTCCCCGGACAAGCACCAGATCACCGACAGGGCCGCCTTGCGGGCACTGTACGGCGAGCCAATGAAGCTCGCGCTGGAGAAGGTGGTGACCCGGATCGACGAGATGTGCGCCACGATGATCGAGCGGGCGCCGTTCGTGGTGATCTCCACCGCCCATGCCGACGGCCGGCAGGATGTCTCGCCCAAGGGCGATGCGCCGGGCTTCGTGGCGATCCTGGACGAGAAGACGCTGGCGATCCCCGACCGCAAGGGCAACAACCGGCTCGACGGGCTGGAGAACCTGCTGCAGAACCCGAATATCGGGCTGCTGTTCATCATCCCCGGCTACCGGGAAACCCTGCGGGTGAACGGCAAGGCGCGGATCACCACCGACCCGGACCTCTGTGCCCGCTTCGCGGTGCAGGGCAAGGCGCCGGTCACGGTGACCCTGGTGGACGTGGAGGAAGCCTTCATCCATTGCGGCAAGGCTCTGATCCGCTCGAAGCTCTGGGCGGCGGAGAGCCAGGTGACGAAGGGCGACATGCCGACACCGGGCCAGCTGTTCGCGATGAAGGACAGGACCGCCGATCCGGCGGCGGTCAACGAGCGGCTGGAAACGAACTACCGCGAGGAATTGTACTGATCGGCGCCCGCCCGGCGCGCCCGGAAGGGGCGCGCCGGGCGCGGCAGGCGCCTGGCCGGCCGCGGGACCTGCGGCAGGGCAGCCCAAGGCAGCATACCGGGTGGCAGGCTAGCCACCGGCGCCTTGGTGCGCCGCGGGTCCGTCGCGACGGCGTCGTGGTCCGGCGCGCCCGTTCAGGCGGCCGCGTCCAGGACCTCGAGCTTGTCGACCTTCGCCGGATAGAACGCCAGATGGCCCTTCAGGGCGCTCACCTCGTCATAGGGCAGCTTGTAGCCCCAGGCGGCGTTCTCGGCGCTGACCCCGATCGCGGCAAAGCTCCAGTAGGAGGCCTCGCCCTTGTAGGGGCAGTAGGTGTGATGCTCGGTCTCGGTCGCCAGCTCCATGCGGACATCGCCGATCGGCACATAGTAGACCGGATCGTAGCCGCTCTCTTCCATCACCAGCGCGTTGGTGGTGTCGGCGATGGTGAGGCCGTTGAGCATGGCGCGCACCCGCTTGTTGCTCGGCGACAGCGCCACCTTATGCTCCGGATCCTTGGCATAGCCGGGGCCGGGATTGCTGGAAGCCATGACTTTCCCTCCTGTATCGGTTGGTCAAACACAAACAAAAACGTCCCGGTCCGCCGGACGCATGCGCCGCATGCCGTCGGGCAGCCGGTTCCCAAAGGGGATATCTGGGCTGGTGTCTCTCCTTAATACATGTGCGCGCCGCGGACGCCAATGCAAGGGTGGCCATCCGGACGGCATCCTCAGGTACCGCTGCGGGGCCGGGAACCGGGAGGGACGGTCATGCAGGGGCTGATCTCCGCCGGCGGGCCGGTCGTCATCGTGCTGGCCGTCCTGTCGGTGCTGGCTCTCACGGTGGTCCTGGCGAAGCTCTGGCAGCTGGCGGCATGGCGTCTGTGGCGCAGCGATCCGGCCGCGCCCGCGGTGGCACTGGCGGCGAAGGGCCGCTGGCTGGACGCCGCCGAGGCCGCCGCCGCCGTGCCCCATCCTGCGGCGGCGCTGGCCGCCTGGATCTGTCGGATGCGGGGCCAGAAACAGCCGGCCGGCGCGGCGGAGCTGCATGTGGCGGCGGAGCGCCGGGCGCAGGCGGCGCTCGACCGGGTGCGCGGCGGCCTGCGGCTCCTCGCCTTCGTCACCGCGACGGCGCCGCTGCTCGGCCTGTTCGGCACGGTGCTGGGCATGATCGAGGCGTTCCAGGAACTGGAAGCCTCGGGTCGCCAGATCGATCCCGGGCAGCTGTCGGGCGGCATCTGGGCGGCGCTGCTGACCACCGCCGCCGGCCTGGCGGTGGCGATCCCGGCCTCCGCCTTCCTGGCCCTGTTCCAGTCGGTCACGGAACGCACCGCGCGGGCGCTGGAGGATGTCGCCGCCGCGCTGCTGCCGCCGGAGCCGGGCCGGTGAGGCTGCGCCGGCCGGCCCCCCTGCCCGGGGCGGCGATCGCGCTGACCCCGCTGATCGACGTGGTCTTCATCCTGCTGATCTTCTTCATGCTGGCCAGCCGTTTCGACCTGTGGAACGGCTTCAATCTGGCGCTGGGGCCGGCGGAAGCCGCCGGGAGTCAGGTGGACGGAGATCGGGCAGGAGAAAAAAACGACCGGTCGGACATTTCGATTATCCTTCTGGCAAACAACGACATTTCCCTCGATGGACGCCGCGCGACGGCGGCGGAACTGCGTGCCTTCGTAACGGATGCACAGAAAGTCACGACCGATCGTTCGCTACGGTTTTCAGTTGCCGCAGAACAGGGGGCCAAGGTGGCCGCCCTGGTCGCGCTGCTGGAAGACCTGAAGGCCGCCGGCGCGGCAGACATCCTGCTGGCCCCTTCGGCCGGCGGCGCAACGCGCTGAGCCGGACCATGCGAAGCCTGCGGCGCGGCACGGAGGACGCGGCCGCCACCGGCGACGGAACCGGCGGCGACGATGGCAGCCTGTCCCTGGTCAATATCGCCTTCCTCCTGCTGGCCTTCTTCGTCATGGCGGGGGCGATCAGCGCCGCGGATCCCTTCCCGGTCTCGCCGCCTCCCGGCATGGCGCCGCCCCTGGCGGAGAGCGAGATACCGGAACTGCTGATCGCCGCTGACGGCCGCATGGCGCTGGACGGCAGTCCGGTCGCCGTCGCCCCGGATGTCGCGGCCCCGGGTGTCGCCGCCGGTGGCGCGCCCGTCACGACCAGCCGCGACCTGGAGGCGGCCCTGGCCGCGCTTACCGAACCGCCGGCGGTACTGCGCCTGCGGGTCGACGGCGGAGCCGATGCCGGTGGCCTGATGCGGCTGCTGGAGCGGCTGCGGACCGCCGGGGTCGGAGAGGTGGTGCTGGTCACGCGCGCCGCCGCGCCCGCTGCCGCACCCGCTTCCGCACGATGACAGCGCCCGTCGCATGACGACCGTGTCCGCCAGCGGGGGCGAAGCCGCGCTGCCGGCCCGGTTCGGTACGGCCGGCTGGCTGGCGGCCGCGGTCCTGGCCACGGCCATCCATCTGGGCGTGCTGGGCCTGTCATGGGACCTGCCGCTGCTGCCGGCTTCGGATGCCGGCCAGCCGGAGATGCGGATCTCGCTCGCAACCCTGGGGCGTGGTAGCCCGGTGACCCTGGCGCGGCCGGGCGTTTCCGCGGATCGAGCTTTGGACCCCCCGTCAGCCCCATCCTCCGCCCTCCCGGCCTCTCCTACGGCCCCGCCAGAGGGCGGGGCCGGTCCGCTGCCCGCACCGCCGGTCACGGCGCCGATGGCGGAGGTGCGACCGGCGCCGAGCATCGCGCCTGAACCCGCCGCGCCCGACCCCGCCGCGCCCGACCCCGCTGCGCCTGACACTGTCGCCCCCGCGACCAACGCTCCTCACGCCAACGCTTCGGGCGCGCCGGCGGCGGACCCGGCGGGCCGGGCGGCGGAGGGGGCGACATCCGCCGGCATTGCCGGCCCGGCCCCGCGCCCCCGGGCGCGACCGCAGCATCTGGAACAGGCGGATTCGCCCGTTGCGGCGGTGCCGGCCGGCGACCGCGATGCCGGCGGCTCCGCAGCCGGCTCGATCTCCGGCCTGGCGCCGCGGCCCGGCGGGCTGCAGGACCTGCCGGCATCGCCATCCGCGGCCCCCGCCGTTCCAGGCCCCGCCGCTTCCGCCCCCGCCGTTCCGGGCCTTGGGGGCAGCGGCGAAGGGCGGGCCCTGCTGGACGGCTACCTGTCGCGGCTGCAGGGCATCCTTCAGCGCAGCCGCCGCTATCCGGCGGCGGCGCTGGCGGACCGCCTGCAGGGGGTCGTTCTCCTGGGGTTCAGCCTGCATCGCAGCGGCCGCGTCCTGGGCGGCCGGGTCATCCGCTCCTCCGGCCACGAGATCCTGGACAGGGAGGCGCTGGATCTCTTGTATCGGGTGGCACCGCTGCCGCCCTTCCCGCCCGGGATCGCGGCAGAGCGGCTGGACCTGGAAGTGCCCATCCGTTTCGACCGGTAGGGGCGGTTCCGACCGGCAGGCTTGGGGCAGGGCGGCGGGCGATGGGGCGGGCAGGATGCGGGAGGACCGAATGCATCTGGGCGAGTTCAAGGTGCTGACCTTCGACATGTACGGCACCCTCATCGACTGGGAGACCGGCCTGCATGCAGCCCTGGCGCCTTTGGCGGCACGTGCCGGCCGGGAGATCCCGCGCGAAGCGGTGCTCGACCGCTTCGCCGCCTGGGAGATCGTGCAGCAGCGCACCACGCCGGCGGCCCGCTATGCCGACCTGCTGGCGGTGGTGGCCAAGCGGGTCACCGAGGAATGGGGTGTCCATGCCAGCTGGGAGGAATGCCTGGCCTTCGGCCGCTCGGTGAAGCACTGGCCGGCCTTCGACGACGTGCCGGCTGCGCTGCGCTACCTGGCGGACCATTACCGCCTGGCGGTGCTGAGCAATGTCGACAATGAGAGCCTGACCGGTTCCCTGCGGCGCATGGGCATCGCCTTCGACGCGGTCTACACCGCGGAGGATATCGGCAGCTACAAGCCCGACCTGCGCAATTTCCGCTACATGCTGGCCGCACTGGAGCGACGCGGTTTCGGCGCCGGCGAGATCCTGCATGTGGCGCAGAGCCTGGTGCATGACCACGGGCCGGCGAACGAGATCGGCCTGGCCAATTGCTGGATCGACCGCCGCCACGGCCAGGACGGCGCCGGCGCCACCGGCGCGCCGGCGGAGATGCCGCGCCTGGCCTTCCGGTTCGACAGCCTCGCCGCCCTGGTGGCGGCCCACAAGGCGGAGCGGGCCGCCGGCTGAGCCGGTGCCGCGACGGGGGACGAGGGGAAAGGACGGGGGACAAGGGGAAAGACGGTATGCAGGCCCTGCGCGAGATCCGGCAGATCGACTACAGCGTGATCTTCGTCCGCGACATGGCGGCGATGCGTCATTTCTACGAGACGGTAATGGAATTCCCGCTGCTGCGGGTCCTCAGCGACCATTGGGTCGAATTCCGGGTCGGCGACAACACCCTGGCGCTGGCGGTGCATGGCGGCCGCTTCGGCGACCCGCCGCCGGCGCAGGCCGGCCCGCTGCTGCAGCTGGCCTTCCGCGTCTCGCCGCAGGGGGTCGCCGACTGTGCCGCCGCGCTGGAAGGCAAGGGGGTTGCCCTGGTGGCGCCGCCGACCGACCACGCCTTCGGGCACCGGACGATCTTTTTCCACGACCCGGACGGCAACCTGCTGGAGATCTATGCGGAGATCTGACGCCCGCAGAGAGTGTTGCCGGGACACCCTGGGCGGAGCCGGCTAGAATCCGGCCGTCCGGCAGCCGGCCGTGCGCAGGCGCCGCGACGAGTGGGAGGATGACGCAAAGATGAACCTCGATTTTTCCGACGAGCAGAAGCTGCTGCGCGACCAGGTGCGCCGCTTCCTGGAGCAGCGCTGCCCGCCGGCCGCGGTACGCGCGGTGCTGGAGGGCGAGGCCGAATACCACGCCGCGCTCTATGCGGGCCTGGCCGAACTCGGCGTGCTGGGTTCGGCGATCCCGGAGGAATATGGCGGGGTCGGCCTGGGCCATCTGGAGCTTTGCGTCCTGGCCGAGGAACTGGGGCGGGCGCTGGCGCCGGTGCCCGTCGCCTCGTCGATCTACCTCGCCGCCGAATGCCTGATGCAGGCCGGCTCCGAGGCACAGAAGGCGGCCTGGCTGCCGAAGCTCGCGGCCGGCGAGGCGATCGGCTGTTTCGCCATCGCGGAAGGCCGGGGACGGATGTCCGCCGAAAAGGTGCAGGCCCGTGTCGAGGGGGACCGGTTGTCCGGCGCCAAGGCCCCGGTCGCCGACGGCGGCATCGCCGACTTCTGCATCGTGGCCGCGCGCGACGGCGACGGCGTCTCCCTCTTCCTGGTCGACCTGTCGGCGGCCGGCGTGCGCCGCACCGCGCTGAAGACCATCGATCCGACCCGCGGCCAGGCGCGGCTGGACTTCGACGGCGCCGCGGCCGACCGGATCGGCGGCGCCGGCGATGGCTGGCATATCGCGAGCCAGGTGATGGACCGGGCGGCGATCCTGCTGGCCTTCGAACAGCTGGGCGGCGCCGACCGGGCGCTGGAGATGGGGCGCGACTACGCCCTGGAGCGCATGGCGTTCGGCCGCCAGATCGGCTCCTTCCAGGCGATCAAGCATATGCTGGCCGACATGTACGTCGCCGCCACCCTGGCGCGGTCGAACTGCTATTACGGCGCCTGGGCGCTGTCGTCGGCCGCGGCGGAACTGCCGGTGGCGGCCGCCACCGCGCGGGTCTCCGCCACCACGGCCTTCCAGCACTGCGCGAAGAACAACATCCAGGTGCATGGCGGCATGGGCTTCACCTGGGACTTCGACTGCCATCTCTACTATCGCCGCGCCAACGCGCTGGCGCTCGCGCTGGGCTCGCTCTCCACCTGGGAGAGCCTGCTGATCGAGCGGATGAGCGCGGGAAACCGCGAAGCGGCGGCCTGACGGCACAGGGAACGGGAAGATGGATTTCAACGATACGCCGGAAGAGGCGGCCTTCCGCGCCGAGGTGCGGGCCTGGATCGACGCCAATGCGCCAAAGCACCTGGAGCCGGAGCTGCGCCGCGCCAGCTTCGCCTCCAGCGGCCTGGTCAGCGAGGACCCGGTGACGGCCGGCAAGGCCTGGCAGAAGAAGAAGGCGGCGGCCGGCTGGGCCTGCCTGCACTGGCCGAAGGAATATGGCGGCGCCGCCCGCTCGCCGATCGAGCGGGTGATCTGGAGCCAGGAGGAAGGCCCCTATGCCTCCCTTTCCGGCATCTTCATCATCGGCCACGGCATGTGCGGCCCCACCGTGATGGCCTGGGCGTCGGAAGACCAGAAGCAGGCGCGCCTGCCGCCGCTGGCCAGCGGCGAGGAGATCTGGTGCCAGCTGTTCTCCGAACCGGCCAGCGGCTCCGACCTGGCGGGCTTGCGCACCCGGGCGGTGAAGGCCGATGACGGCTCCGGCGACTGGATCGTCAACGGCCAGAAGATCTGGACCAGCGGCGCGCAGCATTCCGACTGGGGCCTGCTGATTGCGCGCACCGACCCCGACGTGCCGAAGCATCGCGGCCTGACCATGTTCTTCCTGTCGATGCATTCCCCCGGCGTGAAGGTGGTGCCGATCAAGCAGGCCAATGGGGCCTCCGGCTTCAACGAGGTCTATTTCACCGATGTCCGCATTCCCGACGCACAGCGCCTGGGCGAGGTCGGGCAGGGCTGGCAGGTCTCGCTCACCACCCTGATGAACGAGCGGCTGTCGATCGGCGCCGGCATGTCGACCGGCTTCCCGGACGTCTTCCGCTACTGCATGGAGGCGGAGATCGACGGCCGGCCGGCGGTCGAGGATGCCAATGTGCGCTCGAAGCTGGCGCAGTTCGCGGTGCGCGAAAGCGGCCTGCGCTATACCGGCATGCGGGCGATCTCCGCTTTGTCGAAGGGCGAGACGCCGGGGCCGGAAAACTCGATCGGCAAGCTGGTCGCCGGCGCCACGATGCAGGAGCTGGCGATGTTCGCGCTGGACCTGCAGGGCGAGGCGGGCGTGGTGTGGGACGAAGACAGCCCGCAGAACGGCCGCTTCCAGTCGGTGCTGATGCGCTCCCCCGCCACCCGGATCGAGGGCGGGTCGGACGAGATCCTGCGCAACATCATCGGCGAGCGGGTGCTGGGCCTGCCCGGCGACATAAGGGTCGACAAGGACCTGCCGTTCCGGGAGATCCCCACCAGCGGCCGGCGGAAGGGGTAGCGGCGGGGGCCGGCCTTCACGCCCCTCTTGCGTCATGCGCGGTCTTGTTCCGCGCAGCCATTGGATCCTCGGCTCGGGGGCCGAGGATGTCGGACAGGTCAGTGGCGCGCCGCTACTGCAGCAGGATCCGCGAACGGGGGCGAATGGCGAGCTTCGCCTGCGCCGGCTTCATCAGGTCGACGAAGGCGGCGAAGACCGGGCGCTGGGTGCCGCTGCACCAGGGCAGCCGCAGCAGTTCCTCCAGCGCGCCGGTGATCCGCCAGGGGGCGCCGTCGTACAGCTTCGGCGCGGTCAGGGCGTCGTAGATGTCGGCCGCGGCCAGGATCTCCACCGCGGGCTCGTAGGTGCCGGTGGCGCCGCGGCAGGCCTCGAACGCATAGAGCGAAGCCAGGACCGGCGCCAGGCGGCCCAGCGACAGCCGGTCCAGGGCCTCCAGGGTGCGGTCGCGCAGCTCCTCGCGCAGGCCGGCCCTGGCCTCCGCCGAAAGGGCCTTGTCGTTCAGCCGTCGCGGGTCGATCGCATGCTTGCCGACATCGTGCAGCAGCGCCGCCAGCACCAGCTCCTCCTCGCCGATGGCGGCGGCCTCGGCGGCACCGGCCGCTGCCAGGCTGCGGTGCAGCGCCAGCGCGAAGGACGCCACCGCCTCGTTGTGCAGGAAGGCGGCGTCGCGGGCCTGGATGCTGGTCAGGTCGACCATGTCGATCCGCTCCGCGGCGATCCGCTCGACCTGCTCGATGACGTCCGCGAAGGCGGTAGCGAAGCGGCTGTCCGGGGCGATGCGGCGGCGGTCGGCTGCCAGCGGGCGCAGGCCGTCCAGGGTGGCGCAGGCCATCCGCCCGAGGCCGCGCACCTCCAGGTCGCCGAGGGCGGCGATCTCGAACCAGGGACGCAGCGGCTCCGCGGCGGAAGCGGGCAGGGCGATGCCGTCGACCGGGCAGACCGCTTCCATGCGGCTGGCCAGGTTGGCGGCCGGGCCGAGCACGTCGTACAGGCTCTTGCTCGCCGGCCCCAGCATGCCGGCGGTGATCCGGCCGGAGTTCAGGCCGATCCGCATGTGGAAGGGAAAGCGCTCCCGCAGTTCGCACTGCATGGTCAGTGCCGCCATCGCGGCATCGGAGCGATGGGTCGGGCTGCCGAAGGGCACGCCGAACACCGCCATCATGCCGTCGCCGTTGATCTTGTTCACATAACCGCGGTAGCGCTGCACGATCTCGCCCGCCCAGCTGAAATACTCGTTCAGCAGGGAGAACACCTCGTCCGGCTCCATGTCGGCGGCATAGCCGGTGAAGTTCTCCAGGTCGGTGAACAGGATCGTGGCATCCAGCCGGCCGGGGACCAGGCCGCCCTCCAGCATCAGCGGGATCACCTCCGGCGGGGCCATGCGGCGCAGCATGGCGGCACTGCGGCCCTGTTCGTCGCGGACATGGCCCAGCGCCTCCTCCAGCGCCCGGGTGCGCTCGGCCACCCGGCTCTCCAGGGTCGCATTCAGGCCGGAAAGCGCGGCATTGGCGCGGTCCAGCGCCTGGCTGCGCTCGATCACCGAGCGGTGCAGGCGGGCATTGTCGATCGCGTTGGCGACCTGGTTGCCGACGATGGAGAGCAGCAGCTCGTCCAGCTCGTCGAAGGCGTTGGGCTCGGTGCTCTCGACCATGAAGACGCCGACCAGGCGGTCCTTGACCACCAGCGGGATCGCGATCTGGCTGTCGGCATCGGCCAGGCCGGGCAGCCGCGGCGATTGGCCGGGCCATGTCTGACCCTGGGTCTCGACGTGCCGGCGCACGCTGGCGAGGTAGCTCAGCTTCGAGCGCAGGCTGCCGATCCGCAGCATCCGCCGGCGGCGCGCGACGACGCCGATCGTGCCCTGGCCGACCGGCACCCGCGCGCCCGGCGCGGCATCCTCGTAGCCGTGGCTGGCAGCGAGTTCCAGGTTCTCCCCCGCCTCGTCCGCCAGCAGCACCATGCAGTGGCGGAAGCCCAGCACATTGTCCATGGCGGTCAGCACCATGCACAGCACCGCGTCCAGCTCCAGGGTGGCGTTCAGCTCCGCGGCGATCTGCTGGATGATGCGGACCTCCTCGGTCTTCCGGCCGAGGCGGGCGTTGAGCTCGTCGATGATGCGCTGGTTCTCCGCCATCTCGCGGCGGAGCGACACCGTTTCCTCCGCTGGCAGGGCGAGCCCGCCGCCGTCGGTCATGATCCGCCCAGCTGCTGCACCGCCACCACCTCGTAGATGTCGGCCGCCTTCAGCTTGAAGATCCCCGACATGCCGGTCAGCGAGGCGATCGCCTCGATCTGCATGTCCATCGCATCGAACACCGGGCCTTCGGTCTCGGAATGGTCGTAGCGGAGCCGCAGGCTCCAGAACCGCATGCTGTCAGGGCAGGTGACGACGCAGAACAGCTGCGGGTTCTCACGCACGTTGCGGTAGGTCTTGTTGAAGAACTGGTGCGACAGCGCGACATGGTCGTCGTCGACATAATAGACCTGCGAGATCACCGTCGCGTTCGGTTCCCCGTCGGCGGAGCAGGTGGCGACGATGGCGGGCAGCACGCCCTCCATGGCCCGCCGGATCTCAGGCGACAGCCGGGGTGCCGCGTCCAAGGGCGGCGCTCCTACAGGCCCAGCCGCCGGCCCGCGTCGGGGCCGGGGGTCTGGTCGAAGATGTCGGTCACCCGGAAGCTGACCGCGCTGCTCGGGGCCAGCGGATAGCCGCCCCAATAGCCGTCGGAGCGGTCGCCGAAGTCGCCGCGGAAATGCTCGATCACCCGGCCGCGATGCGCCTGCTGCAGCGCCTGTTCCCGCTGCGTGGTGGGGCGGATGCCCAGATAGGCGCCCTTGAACTGGTAGGTCTCGTGCAGGGTGCCGTGGCCGACCAGCAGCGCCGCGCGGCCGGAGGTGGCGAGGTTGTCGTAGAGCGGCCCGGCGATCAGGTCGGGAACGAAGGCGGTGACGGTGTCTTCGTCGGCATCGACCGCACAGCCGAACACCATGGTGCAGGTTGCGAACAGGCCGGCATCCCGGCTGGCCAGGACCATGCCGTAGGGCCCCCGCAGGAACGCCACGAACTTTCCCGGAATCACCTCATCCCCCAAAGCCCGGCAACGCGCCGGTGCCATACCGGCGCGGCGGGAGTCTGTCCGAAGGCGGGGGGAAAATCCATCCTCCGTTGCGGGCAAAAAAAAGGGGCGCGGCCGAAGCCGCGCCCCCGATGTAGTGAATGGAAAGGCGAGGATCAGGACTTCGCGTCCTCGTCCTCCTCCTCGTCCGTCTCGTCGTCGTCGCTGTCGTCGGCATCCTCGTCGTCGCCGGCGGCCTCCATCTCCTTGCGGCGCAGGGCTGCTCCCAGGATGTCGCCGAGGCTGGCGCCGGAGTCCATGGAGCCGTAATTGGCCACGGCCTCCTTCTCCTCCGCCACCTCGCGGGCCTTGATCGACAGGGTGATCTTGCGGGTCTTGGTGTCCATCGCGGTGACCCGGGCGTCGACCTTGTCGCCGGCCTGGAACCGCTCCGGACGCTGCTCGCCGCGGTCGCGGCTGAGCTCGGCCTTGCGGATATAGCCGGACAGGCCGTCCTCGCCGACCGACACCGTGATGCCGCGGGCATCGACCTCGGTCACCGTGCAGGTGACCACGTCACCCTTGCGGATGCCCGACGAGGCCATCGGATCGCTCTCGAGCTGCTTGATGCCCAGGCTGATCCGCTCCTTGTTGGTGTCGACGTCCAGCACCTTGGCGCGGACCACGTCGCCCTTCTTGAACCGGGCGATCGCGTCTTCCGGCGCCGAGTCCCAGTCGATGTCCGACATGTGCACCATGCCGTCCACGCCTTCCTCCAGGCCGACGAAGAGGCCGAACTCGGTGATGTTCTTGACCTCGCCCTCGATCACGGTGCCCTGCGGATAGCGGTCCGCGAAGCTCTCCCACGGATTGTCCAGGCACTGCTTCAGGCCCAGCGAGATCCGCCGCTTCACCGGATCGACCTCCAGCACCATCACCTCGACCTCCTGGGAGGTGGAGACGATCTTGCCGGGGTGGATGTTCTTCTTCGTCCAGGACATCTCCGAGACGTGCACCAGACCCTCGACACCGGGCTCCAGCTCCACGAAGGCGCCGTAGTCGGTGATGTTGGTGACCCGGCCGGTGAACTTGGTGTTCAGCGGGTACTTGGCCTCGACACCCTCCCAGGGGTCGGCCTCCAGCTGCTTCATGCCCAGGCTGATGCGCTGCGTCTCCGCGTTCACGCGGATCACCTGCACCTTCACCGTCTGGCCGATGTTCAGCACCTCGCTCGGGTGGTTGACCCGGCGCCAGGCGATGTCGGTCACGTGCAGCAGGCCGTCGACCCCGCCCAGGTCGACGAAGGCGCCGTAGTCGGTGATGTTCTTCACAACACCTTCCAGCACCTGGCCTTCCTTCAGGTTCTGCACCAGCTCGTTGCGGGCCTCGGCGCGGCTCTCCTCCAGCACGGCGCGGCGGGAGACGACGATGTTGCCGCGGCGGCGGTCCATCTTCAGGATCTGGAACTGCAGCGGCACGCCCATCAGGTGGGAGGCGTCGCGCACCGGGCGGATGTCCACCTGGCTGCCCGGCAGGAAGGCCACGGCGCCGGACAGGTCGACGGTGAAGCCGCCCTTGACCCGGTTGAAGATGTGGCCGTTGACCCACTCGTTCTTCTCGAACGCCTTCTCCAGCTTTTCCCAGGCCTCTTCGCGGCGGGCGCGGTCGCGGCTCAGCACCGCCTCGCCCATCGCGTTTTCCATCCGCTCCAGGAACACCTCGACCTCGTCGCCGGCCTTCAGCTCCGGCTGCGGGCCGCCGCGCTCGCCGAACTCGCGCAGGGGCACCCGGCCCTCGCACTTCAGTCCGACATCGATCAGCGCGAAATCGTTCTCGATGGCGATGATGGTGCCCTTCACGACGCGGCCTTCCATGGCCTCGCCGGTGCCGTAGCTCTCCTCGAGAAGGGCTTCGAAATCCTCGTCGGTCGGCAGATCGGTCTCTACCGCAGCAGTCTGTGCCATATTGTCTCCTGAGTACCGGACCCGTATCAGGCCTTGCCGGTGGGGCGTCAGCTCCTGCTGCGCATGGCGGGCGGAACGTGCCGCTGCCGGGACCGGCGGGTCCAAGGCCTCAAAATGCCCGGGCGCGGCGCATCGCGCGGGCGAAAGTTGCATCGGCGGCGCGCGCCAGCGCCGCAGGTTCGTTCAGGCGGCCGGACCGGAAACCTGGCCGCCGCTATCGAGATGGGGCTTCCGCCCCGTCGCGTCCACCACCATGCGGATCGCGGTCTCAAGCGCCGCCTCTATAGACAAGTCGGTCGTGTCGAGCAAGCGCGCGTCCGCCGCCGCCGTCAGCGGCGCCGCCTGCCGGCCGCTGTCGCGGGCGTCGCGCGCCTCCAGGTCGGCCAGCACGGCCGCCAGGTCCACGTCGGCGCCGCGGCCCTGCAGCTCGGCATGGCGGCGGCGGGCCCGTGCCTCGACCGAGGCGGTGACGAACAGCTTTACCGGCGCGTCGGGAAAGATCACCGTGCCGATGTCGCGGCCGTCCAGGACCGCGCCCGGCGGGGTGCGGCCGAAGCCGCGCTGATAGTCCAGCAGCGCCGCCCGCACCGCCGGCTGCGCGGCGACCTGCGACGCGGCGATGCCGACCGCCTCGTCGCGCAGCTCCGGACGGCGCTGGTCGGCCTCCGTCAGGCCGCCTGCGGCAGCCAGGGCGGCCTCCGGGTCGGCCGGGTCGCCGCCGGCCGCCAGCACCCGCGCGCCGACCGCGCGGTACAGGCTGCCGGTGTCCAGGTAGCGCAGGCCGAACGCCTTCGCGAGGCTGCGGGCCAGGGTGCCCTTGCCGGCGGCGACCGGGCCGTCCACCGCGATCACCAGTGCCCCGCTGTCAGCCCGCCCCCCGCTGTCATCCCGCGTTGCCATCGCCCGCGCCTCAGGCCACCTCTATCCGCGCACCCAGGCCGCGCATCAGGCCGGCGAAGCCGGGGAAGCTGGTGTCGATCATCGCGCCGTCGTCGATGGTGACCGGTGCGGCGCTGGCCAGGCCCAGCACCAGGAAGGCCATGGCGATGCGATGGTCCAGGTGGGTGGCGATGGTGGCGCCGCCCGGCGGCGGCCTGCCGGTCCCGGTGACGATCATGCCGTCCGGCAGTTCCTTCACCGCCACCCCGGCGGCGCGCAGGCCGGCGGCCATGGCGCCGATCCGATCGCTCTCCTTCACCCGCAGCTCCATCGCGCCGGTGATCCGGGTCTCGCCCTCGGCGCAGGCGGCGGCGACCGCCAGGATCGGGAATTCGTCGATCATCGCCGGCACCCGCTCCGGCGGCACCTGGATGCCCTTCAGGCGGGAGCCCTGGACGTGGATCGTGCCGACCGGCTCGCCGCCCTCGGTGCGGCGGTCGGTGATCTCGATATGGGCGCCCATCTCCTGCAGGCAGTCGTACAGCCCGGTGCGCAGACTGTTCAGGCCGACCCGCCGGATCGCCACCTGGCTGCCGCGGCAGATCGCCGCCGCCACCGCCGGGAAGGCGGCGGAGGAGGGGTCGCCCGGCACCGCGATGGCGACCGGCTTCAGCTCCGGCTGGCCGGTCAGGGCGATGCGGCGGCCCTTGCCGGCCTTCTCCACCCTTACCTCCGCGCCGAATGCCTGCAGCATGGTCTCGGTATGGTCGCGGGTCGCCTTCGGCTCCACCACCACCGTCTCGCCCGGGGTGTTCAGGCCCGCCAGCAGCACCGCCGACTTCACCTGGGCGGAGGCGACCGGCAGGGTATAGCTGACCGGCACCGAGTTTTCCGCACCGATGATCGCCGCCGGCAGCCGGTCGCCGTGGCGCAGCACGAAGCGGGCGCCGAAGCGTTCCAGAGGCTCGCGCACCCGGCCCATCGGCCGCTTGCGCAGCGAGGCGTCGCCGGTGACGAAGGCGGTCAGCGGGTGGGTCGCCAGCAGGCCGGCGATCAGGCGCGCCGCGGTGCCGGCATTGCCCATGTCCAGCACGTCCTCCGGCTCCGCCAGGCCGCCGACCCCGACGCCGTTCACATGCCAGCGGCCGGCGCGGCGCTCGACCCGGGCGCCCAGGGCCCGCATCGCCGCGGCGGTGGCCAGCACGTCGGCGCCTTCCAGCAGCCCCTCGACCACCGTCTCGCCCACCGCCAGGGCACCGAACATCAGCGCCCGGTGGGAGATCGACTTGTCGCCGGGCACGGCGATCGTGCCGGCCAGGGCGGTGGTGGCGGGATGCGCGACAAGGGGGCGGGCCGGCCCGTCATGGCCGGTCGGCGCTTCGCCGGCGGGAGCGCGGTCGGTCGCGAAGGGGGTGGGCGCGGAAGGGGCGGTCATGATGGTCCGGTCGGGTCTGTCCGTGACGGCGCCTCCCGCACGGGGCCTGCCGGTGGTCGCCCCGGACAGAAAGGGGCGCCGTGGGTCGCCGCCGGAACCGGATTGGACCGGTTGCCGGAACGCCCGTCCGGGGGCCGGTCGCAGGAACGCGCCATCGGGACGATTGACTTATGGGCGGCGTTTATCACAATCCCGCGCCGCCCGTCACGCCGCCTGTCGCGCGGCCGGGACGACCCGGATAGGACGAGGCGATCCGGCAGGGACGGGGTGGGGCCGTTTCCGGGCCGGCGGCCCGAAGACTAAGGAAGAGTGCGAGGATGGCGAAACCCGAACTGGGCACGAAGCGGCGCTGCGCCGGATGCGGCGCGGCCTATTACGACCTCAACAAGGAGCCGATCGTCTGCCCGAAATGCGGCACCGAGTTCGTTGTCGAGCAGCCGAAGGCGCCGCGCGCCAAGAAGCGCGAGGCGGAGCCGAAGGAGAAGCCCGCCGCTGCCGCCACCACGGCCAAGTCCGGCGACGACGATGACGAGGAAGTCGACGACGAGGTCGACGATTTCCTGGAAGACGACATGGACGATGACGACGACAGCGATGTCGGCGACGTCGTCTCCGGCGACGACGAGGAAGAGGACAGCTGACCGGCCGGCCGGACCCCGGTCTGGCCGCCAGGACGCGACGCCGCAGCACCCCGCCCCATGCCGGGACGGGGCGGTTGCACAACGGCCGGGGGCAAGCGGAAAATCGCTTGCACCCGGCCCGCCACCTGCTTATGTTCCCGCTCTCGCCGGCACCCTGCCGCGCGGCGCTTCCCAAGGCGCCGCCGGCCGGCCGCCGCTACCCGCCGCTGCCAGGGACCCGGTCCCGGAAGCGCGCAGGGGCAGCGATGGCCAGGCCAGGGATTGCCGCGCCGCCCGGCGGGCATCGTCACGATGCCCGAAGCGGGACCCGGATGGGGCCGTAGCTCAGTTGGGAGAGCGCTACAATGGCATTGTAGAGGTCAGGGGTTCGATTCCCCTCGGCTCCACCACTTTTCCCGCATGGCGGGACTTGCTTCAGCCGCAGTCATGGTTCTCGCCGGCCTGTATCTCGCCGGCCCGGCCTTCGGGTCCAATGCCGGCATATGCCGCGCAGTATTGATCCATTGCGGGTGGCAATAGCGGCCCCGTATCACGCATTGTCTGCATGCTCCGAATGATCCGCTCGCAATGCGGCCGGGATATCCGGTTCGCTGTATCAGATCGGGCGGGTACAATTCTTGCTTGTATGTGATCTCCGCTGTGCCGGACAGGGACGGGGCGGCGGATGGGTGACGATTCGTCCCGTTCAGGGACATTGCGCGACCAAGTCATACATTCATATTCTCATGGTCGTGTCTCGAAAAATTCAGCAATCCCTGGGTTGAGTGCCGCCGAAGCCGCGACTAGGCTGCTTCGGATACGGTCGCAATTCGAAAGATTTTCAGGGGAATTCGCCTGTGAGCACGCCCGGCGACGACGCTATCGACGGCACGGAACTGGAGGACACCCTCCACGGGCTCGCCGGAAACGATACCCTCTCGGGCCTCGGCAGTGGCGATGTCCTCTTTGGCGACGAAGGCGATGACCGCCTGGAAGGCGGCGACGGCGACGACACCCTGATCGGCGGGCTGGACGCCGACACCCTGCGCGGCGACGCCGGCAGCGACACGGCGTCCTATGCGGACGCGTCGGAAGGGGTGCGGGCACATGTCCAGCATGGCGGCCTGGCCGGGGCGGAAGCGCTGGGCGATGTCTTCAACAGCATCGAGAACCTGCTCGGCTCCGACCACAACGATACCCTACAGGCCGGCAGCGGCGACAACAGCCTGGACGGCGGGCTGGGCGACGATTCGCTGGTCTCCGACGACGGCAATGACAGCCTGTCCGGTGGCGCCGGTGATGACACGATCATCGCCAACGGTGCGGGCGCCGACCTCTATGACGGCGGCGCAGGCACCGACGTCCTGAGCTACATCAACGCCGCGTCGGCCGTGGCGGTCAATCTGGGCGCCGGCATCACAGGTGCCGCCGCCGCTGGCGACACCCTCGCCGGCATCGAAGACCTAGTCGGCTCCGACCATGACGATACCCTCACCGGCGACGCTGGCGCCAATCGGCTCGAAGGGGGCAATGGCGCCGACAGTCTCTCGGGCGGCGACGGCGATGACACGCTCGACGGCGGTGTCGTCGCCAGCGGGCTGGAATATCTGAACGGCGGTGATGGTGCGGACCTGATCACCACGACGATGGCAGCCGGCACAGTCACTGGTAATGGCGGCAATGGCCAGGATACGCTCGACCTGACGATGCAGGACGGCTCAGCCTCTCTCCGTGGCGGTGCGGATGACGACCTCCTGGGGATTTCGGCCGTTGATGGCACTGTCGTCGCTTATGGCGACGATGGCGACGATACGGTTGACATTCTTTCCGATCAGGCCTTTGCCTCGATTTATGGAGGCACCGGAGATGACAGCCTCACTGTCGAAACCGCGACCGGCAACGCAAATGTGCGCGGAGAGAGCGGCAGCGACACGATCTCCATTACGACCGACACCGGGGACGCGAGCGGCGATGGTGGTGATGGCGACGATTCCGTCACGATTACGACCAACAGTGGCCATGCCAACGCTGATGGCGGTGACGGTGACGATACCATCTCGATCACGACCGATAGCAGCTCTGCCTACGGCGATGGCGGCGACGGCGACGATGTCATCGACATCATCACGCGCGCCAATGGCGCCTATGCGGATGGCGAGGACGGCAACGACCGGATCACCGTCACCGTTACCAGCGCGGCGGGATGGACCTTTGTAACCGGCGGTGGCGGCGACGACACCGTCACGGTCCATAACGATTTCGGCCTCACCGGCATCTATGCCGGCAATGGCGACGACAGCATCGCCGGCAGCACGGCCGCCGACCTGGTCGAAGGCGGCGCCGGTCGCGACACTGTCATCGGCGGTGGCGGCGCCGACACCCTGTTCGGCCATAGCGGGGACGACGAATTGTTTGCCGGCCCGGCGGGCGGCACCGGCCTGACCGACTGGGTCAGCCTTGTGGGCGGCGCGGGCAACGACACGCTTCACGCGCCCGGCGGCGGCATTCACGAGCTGGAGGGCGGCGACGGCCGGGATATGCTCGACTATGGCGCCGCCGCCGCGGCGATATCGGTCGACCTGGTCACGGGCACCCTGGGCGGCGCCGCCAGCGGCGACAGCCTGAGCGGCATCGAGGAGGTCGCGGCCACCGGCTTCGACGACACGGTAACCGGCGACGGCGCACGCAACCTTCTGCGCGGGCGGGACGGCGCGGACATCCTGGCCGGCGGCGCCGGGCGGGATAGCCTGTCCGGCGATGCCGGGTCCGACCTGCTGACCGGCGGTGCCGGCGACGATCGCTTCATCTATGGCCATTTCGCCGGCGGCCAGTACGGCTCGTGGGGAGATTCCCCGACCGCGCCGAACCTTGGCACCGACACCATCACCGATTTCGACCAGGACGGCGACGACGTCATCGACCTGGTCGGTCTGTCCCTGTTTGCCGATGGGGCTGCGGCGCTCGCGACTGGCACGCAGCAGGGCGCCGATGTCGGCTTCGACTTCGACAATGACGGCACTGTAGACTTGGTCCTGCAGGACACGGATCTGGCGGATCTGACGGCAGACGATTTTCTCGTCTCCGGGCCGCTCTCCTTCACCCTGCAGGGTGGCGCCGGCAGCGACCTGCTGGAAGGGGAGGATGGCGCCGACGACCTGCAGGGGGCCGCGGGCGACGACACGCTTGCGGGCGGCGGCGGCGCGGATCTGCTGGACGGGGGCGATGGGCTGGACCTGGCCAGCTATGCCGGCGCCCGCACTGCCGTGGCCGCCGATCTTTCCGGCGGTCCCGGCGCCGGCGATGCCGCCGGCGACACCTACGTCTCGGTGGAGGGCCTGATCGGCAGCGACCTGGCCGACACCCTGACCGGCGATGACGAAGGCAACCGCCTCCTCGGCGGCTATGGTGACGACCTGATGCAGGGCGGCGCGGGCGACGACTATCTGGACGTCGGCGCCGGCAGGGATACGGTCCATGGTGGAGCCGGCACCGATACCATCGCATTTTCCCTGGTCGGAACCGATGAGCAGCTCGGTCGGGCGGTGACTGTCACCCTTTCCGGCGGCGAAGGCATCGCGGTCTTCGGGCATGTCGTCCCCTACGGTGTCGTCGAGCCCGATGTACAATTCTACGACATTGAGCAGGTCGAGGGGTCGGCCGGTTCGGACAGGTTGATCGGCGACGGCCAGGACAATTTCCTTTCCGGTCTTGACGGCGGCGATCTACTGGAAAGTGGGGATGGCGGCGACGACACCCTTCTGGGCGGCGGCGGCAATGACGGCCTGATCGTACAGGGCGCCGGCAATCATCTGCTGGATGGCGGCGACGGTGTGGATGGCGTCAACTACTATGCGGCCAGCCAGGGCGTCGGTATCGATCTGGCTGCCGGGACGGCCGCCGGCTGGGCAACCGGCGACACGCTGATTGGAATCGAGGATGTCCAAGGCAGCCAGCATGACGACACCCTGGCCGGCGATCCCGGCGCCAACCAGCTGAGGGGCGATGCCGGCGCCGACCTCCTGTCTGGCGCCGCCGGCGACGACTTACTCTACGCCGGCGACGGCGATGACAGCCTGCTTGGCGGCGAAGGCGACGACCGGCTGGACGGCAACGGAACCGGTGCCGACCTGTTCGACGGTGGCAGCGGCTTTGATACCCTGACCTATGACTATGCCAGTGCCGGGGTCACGCTCGACCTTGCCGCCGGGACCGGGGCGGGCTTCGCCTCTGGCGATACCTTGGTCGCGATCGAGGAGGTCTGGGGAAGCAACAACCACGCCGACGAGATCTCCGGGGATGCGGCGGCCAACCGGCTGATCGGCCTGGGCGGCGATGACACCCTCGCCGGCGCCGACGGCGACGACACGCTGGCCGGTCACAGCGGCGACGACCTGCTGACCGGAGGCGGGGGCAACGACACATTCGTCTACGGCTGGTTTGCCGAGGGCGTACACGGACGGTATGTCGGTCCAAGCAGTGCGGTCGGACTGACCACTGTCACCGACTTCGATCAGGACGGCGACGACGTGATCGACGTCAAGGCGCTGGGGCTGTTCGACGACGCCGCGGCGGTGCTGGCCACCGGGGTCCAGGACGGTGCCGATGTCCGCTTCGATTTCGATGGCGACGGTGCCACCGACCTGGTGCTGCAGGGGATCGGCCTGGCGGCTCTCGGCACCGTGGATTTCGTGGTCGGTTCCCCCGACCAGCCGCTGAACAATTTCTATCTCTCCAGCGATCTGAGCGAGACGCTCGAAGGCGGCGATGACGGCGAGCATCTGGTCGGCGGCGGCGGTCACGACACCTTGTCCGGCAATGGCGGCGCGGATGCACTGGCTGGCGAGAGCGGCAACGACGTGCTGATCGGCGGCACGGGACGGGACCTGTTGGACGGCGGCGATGGTGTCGACCGTGCCGACTATTCCGGATCGGCGGAAGCCGTCGACATCGACCTTGCTACCGGAAGCGGAAGCGGCGGGACCGCGCAGGGCGATACCCTGACCGGGGTCGAATACCTGACGGGCTCGAGCCATGACGACAACCTTGTCGGCGACAGTGCGGCGAACCGGCTCGAGGGCGGCGCCGGCGACGACACTCTGACCGGGGGGCTGGGCGCCGACACCCTGCGCGGCGATACCGGGACCGACACGGCCTCCTATGCCGGCGCTTCGGAAGCCGTGCGCGCGCATGTCACCTTCGGCGGCTTGGCCGGGGCCGAGGCGCTGGGCGACGTCTTCAACAGCATCGAGAACCTGCTCGGCTCCGACCATGACGACACCCTGCAGGCCGGCAGTGGCGACAACAGCCTGGACGGCGGGCTGGGCGACGATTCCCTGGTTTCCGACGACGGCAATGACAGCCTGTCCGGCGGCGCCGGTGACGACACGATCACCGCCAACGGCGCGGGCAACGACCTGTATGACGGCGGCGCCGGCAGCGACTTCCTGAGCTACATCAACGCCGCATCGGCGGTGACTGTCGACCTGGGCGCCGGCACCACCGGCGGCGCGGCCGCCGGCGACACCCTGACCGGGATCGAGGACCTGGAGGGCTCGCATTTCGCCGACAGCCTGGTCGGCGATGCCGGGGCGAACCGGCTGTTCGGCAATTCCTTCCTCGATACCCTGGAGGGCGGCGACGGCGACGACACCCTGGACGGCGGCGGCGGCGGCGACAGCCTGGTCGGCGGCGCCGGCAGCGACTGGGCCAGCTATGCCGCCAACACCCATGGCGTGCAGGTCGACCTGGCCACCGGCGCGACCGGCCTCGGCGCGGCCGGCGATACCCTGGTCGGCATCGAGAACCTGGAGGGCTCGGCCGAGGCCGACAGCCTGACCGGCGACAGCGGCGACAACAGCCTGGCCGGCGGTGCCGGCGACGACGTGCTGAACGGCGGCGCGGGCGCCGACCTGCTGGACGGCGGGGCTGGCATCGACACCGCCAGCTATGCCGGCGCGGCGAGCGCGGTGACGGTCGACCTCGAGACCGGCACCGTAGGCGGCGCGGCCGCCGGCGACACGCTGAGCGGGATCGAGAACCTGGTCGGCTCCGACCATGACGACAGCCTGACCGGCGACAGCCTTGGCAACCGACTGGATGGCGGTGCCGGCGACGACCGCCTGGCCGGAGGCGATGGCGACGACAGCCTGTACGGCGGTACCGGCAACGACAGGTTCGACGCCTCCGGTGGCGGCGCGGACATCTACGATGGCGGCGACACCGCGCTCGCGGATGGCGGCTTCTTCGACGTCGTCGACTATACCGGCGCAACCGCAGCCATATCCGTCGATTTCGCTGCCGGGACAACAGGCGGTTTTGCGGCCGGCGACAGCTATATCGATATCGACCGGATCGTCGGGACCGGCTTCGACGACACGCTTGTTGGCACCGTTGGCTCGCAGCACTGGATCGGCGGTGCCGGCGACGACAGCCTGTCCGGTGGTGAAGGCGACGACCAGATCCTCGGCGGGGCCGGCAACGACATCCTGGACGGGGGCGACGGCAACGACTACCTCGTCAGCGGGGTGTTCAACAGCGATACGGCCGAGGGCGGCAGCAACAGCCTGTTCGGCGGTGCCGGGGACGACTTCCTTGTCGGTGATGGCGGCGGCGGAAGTGAATATTTCGACGGCGGGTCGGGCAGCGATGCAGTCTCCTATACCTACGCGCATTCCGGCGTGGCTGTGGACCTGCAGGCGGGCACGACCGGCGGCGGCGCGTCGGGCGACACCCTGGTCGGCATCGAGAGCCTGGTCGGCACCAAATTCGACGATACCCTGACCGGTGACGACGGCGCCAACCATCTGCTCGGCGGCGGAGCCGGCGACGATCTGCTGACAGGCGGCGCCGGCGACGACACGCTGGACGCCGGCCGGGACCCGCTGGCCACCCCTGGGGAGGCGACGCTGGTGGGTGGCGCCGGCAACGACTCGATGCTGGGCGGCCTCGGCGACGACATCCTGAACGGCGGCCTGGGGGCCGATACCCTGCGCGGCGACGCGGGCAGCGACACCGCCTCCTATGCCGGTGCGGCGGAGGCCGTCCGTGCGCATGTCACCGCCGGCGGGCTGGCGGGGGCGGAGGCGCTGGGCGATGTCTATAACAGCATCGAGAATCTGCTCGGCTCCGACCACAACGACACCCTGCAGGCGGGCGATGCCACCGGCAACGACCTGGATGGCGGGCTGGGGAACGATTCCCTGGTCTCGGCCGCCGGCGACGACAGCCTGTCGGGAGGCGCCGGCGACGATACGCTGGTGGCGAACGGCGCCGGGGCGGACCTCTATGACGGCGGTGCGGGTACCGACCTGATCGACTTCGGCAATGCCGATGCCGGGGTCGGGATCGACCTTGCCGCCGGCACGGGCAGCGGATTCGCCGCCGGCGATACGGTCGCCGGGATCGAGAACGTCGCGGGCTCCGACCATGACGACACGATCGTCGGCGACAGCCTGGACAATGGTGTCACCGGCGGCGCTGGCGCGGACAGCCTGTCGGGCGCGGCGGGTGCGGACAGTCTGACCGGCGGCGCCGGCGACGACACCTTGGACGGCGGCGACGGCGACGACAGTCTGCTGGGCGGCGATGGCGACGACCAGATCGCCGGCGATGCCGGGGCAGACACCCTGCTGGGGGCGGAGGGTGCGGACACCCTGTCGGGCGGTGACGGCGATGACAGCCTGGCCGGCAGCAATGGCGACGACAGCCTGGATGGCGGGGCCGGCGACGACACCCTGTCCGGCCTGGGCGACGGCGCCGACAGTTTCGACGGCGGTGCGGGCACCGACCTGGTCGACTTCACCGATGCCACCGGGCCGGTAACCGTCGATCTCGCTGCCGGCACCGGCGGCGGCTATGCCGCCGGCGACAGCTTCGCCGGGATCGAGCAGGTCAACGGCTCCGCCTATGCCGACAGCCTGACGGCCGGCAGCGAAGCCGCCCGCCTGTCCGGCGGCGGCAGCAACGACACCCTGACCGGCGGCGCGGGCGATGACAGCCTGCTGGGCGGTGCCGGCAACGACCTGCTGGCCGGCGCCGGCGCCGGCGCCGACCTGCTGGACGGCGGCGCGGGCAGCGACACGGTCAGCTATGCCGATGCCGGCAGCGGCGTGGCCCTGGACCTGGGCAGCGGCACGACCAGCGGCGGTGCGGCCGGCGACACCCTGGCCGGGGTCGAGCATCTGTCCGGCTCCGCCCATGACGACAGCCTGTCCGGCGACAGCCTGGACAACACGATCACCGGCGGTGCCGGCGCGGATGCGCTGGCCGGGGCCGGCGGCGCCGACCGCCTGGAAGGCGGCGATGGCGACGACACCCTGACCGGCGGCGCCGGTGCGGACACCCTGCGCGGCGATGGCGGCAGCGACACGGCGAGCTATGCCGGCGCGGGCGAAGGCGTGCGGGCGCACGTGGTTTATGGCGGCCTGGCCGGTGCGGACGCGCTGGGCGATGTCTTCAACGGCATCGAGAACCTGCTCGGCTCCGACCAGAACGACACCCTGCAGGGCGCTGCCGGGGCGAACCGCCTGGATGGCGGGCTCGGTGACGACAGCCTGGTGGCGGCCGACGGCGACGATACGCTGACGGGCGGGGCCGGCAATGACAGCCTGGTCGCCAATGGCGACGGCGCCGACCTCTATGACGGCGGCGCCGGCACCGACGGGGTCAGCTATATCAACGCCGCCGCCGGGGTCGCGGTCGACCTGGGCGCCGGCACGACCGGCGGCGGGGCGGCGGGCGACACCCTGACGGGTATCGAGAACCTGACCGGCGCGGACAGCCATGCCGACAGTCTGACCGGCGACAGCCTGGACAATGTCCTGTCGGGCCTCGGCGCCGCGGATACCCTGTCCGGTGGCGATGGCGACGACACCCTGCTGGGCGGGGCCGGCAACGACGTTCTGGCGGGGGGCGCCGGCAGCGACAGCCTGGACGGCGGCGCGGGCAGCGACACGGTCAGCTATGCCGATGCCGGCAGCGGCGTGGCCGTGGACCTGGGCACCGGCACGACCGGCGGCGGTGCGGCCGGCGATACCCTGACCGGGGTGGAGCATCTGGCGGGTTCGGACCATGACGACAGCCTGTCCGGCGACAGCCTGGACAACACGATCGCCGGCGGCGCCGGCGCGGATGCGCTGGCCGGGGCCGGCGGTGCCGACCGCCTGGAAGGCGGCGACGGCGACGACACCCTGCTGGGCGGCGCCGGGGCCGACACCCTGCGCGGCGACGGCGGCAGCGACACGGCGTCCTACGCCGGCGCCGGCGAAGGCGTGCGGGCGCATATCGTCTATGGCGGCCTGGCCGGCGCGGACGCGCTGGGCGATGTCTTCAACGGTATCGAGAACCTGACCGGCTCCGACCATAACGACACCCTGCAGGGCGCTGTCGGGGCGAACCGCCTGGATGGCGGGCAGGGCGACGACAGCCTGGTGGCGGCCGACGGCGACGATACGCTGACGGGCGGGGCCGGCAATGACAGCCTGGTCGCCAATGGCGACGGCGCCGACCTCTATGACGGCGGCCTCGGCACGGACGGGGTCAGCTATATCAATGCGGCCGCCGGGGTCGCGGTCGACCTGGGCGCCGGCACGACCGGCGGCGGGGCGGCCGGCGACACCCTGACGGGCATCGAGAACCTGACCGGCGCCGATGCCCATGCCGACAGCCTGACCGGCGACAGCCTGGACAACGCGCTGTCCGGCCTGGGTGGCGCGGACACCCTGTCCGGCGGCGATGGCGACGACACCCTGCTGGGCGCCCTTGGCAATGACGTGCTCGACGGCGGCGCCGGTGACGATCTGCTGTCCGGCGGCGATGGCAGCGACACCGTCAGCTATGGCGACGCGACCTCCGGCGTTTCGGTCGACCTGGCCACCGGTGTGACCGGTGGCGGCGCGGGCAGCGACACCCTGGACGGGATCGAGCATCTGTCCGGCTCGGGCCATGACGACACCCTGTCGGGCGACAGCCTGGACAACACCGTCACCGGCGGTGCCGGGGCCGACAGCATCGAAGGGGCCGCCGGCGCCGATCGCCTGGAGGGCGGCGATGGCGACGACACCCTGGTGGGCGGGCTGGGCGCCGACACCCTGCGCGGCGACGGCGGCAGCGACACGGCCAGCTACGCCGATGCGGCGGAGGCGGTGCGGGCGCATCTGCAATATGGCGGCCTGGCCGGGGCGGAGGCCCTGGGCGATGTCTATGCGGGGGTGGAGAACCTGATAGGCTCCGACTTCGACGACACCCTGCAGGCCAACGACCTGGACAACAGCCTGGACGGCGGCGCGGGCGACGACCTGCTGTCGTCCTGGGACGGCGATGACAGCCTGTTCGGCGGTGCCGGCGACGACACCCTGGCGGCCAACGGCGCCGGCGCGGACCTCTATGACGGCGGCGCCGGCATCGACGAGCTGAGCTACCTGAACGCCGCTGCCGGCGTGACGGTGGACCTGGCGGCGGACAGCACCGACGGCGGCGCGGCGGGCGACACCGTGACCGGGGTGGAGAACCTGACCGGCTCGGATTTCGGCGATACCCTGACCGGCGACAGCCTGGACAATGTCCTGACCGGGCTGGACGGCGACGACCGGCTGACCGGCAACGATGGCGACGACCTGCTGTCGGGCGGCCTGGGCGCCGACACCCTGATCGGCGGCGCGGGCCGGGACACGGTCTCCTTCGCGGGCGCGGAGGAAGGGGTTCGGGCGCATCTGCAATATGGCGGCCTGGCCGGGGCGGAGGCCCTGGGCGATGTCTATAACGGCATCGAGGTGCTGATCGGTTCCAACCTGGGCGACACCCTGCAGGCCGACAGCGGCGACAACCTGCTGGACGGCGGGCTGGGCAATGACTGCCTGACCGCCTGGGACGGCGACGACACCCTGACCGGCGGTGCCGGCAACGACACCCTGGTCGCCAATGGTGGCGGCGCCGACCTGCTGGAGGGCGGCGCGGGCATCGACCTGGTCAGCTACTACAACGCGACTTCGGGCGTCGTGCTGGACCTGGGGGCGGGCACGGCGGGCGGCTGGGCGACCGGCGACACCCTGACCGGCATCGAGAACCTGGAGGGCGCCAACAGCCACGGCGACACCCTGACCGGCGACGGCGGCGCCAACACCCTGCGCGGCCTGGGCGGCGCCGACCTGCTGGACGGCGGCGACGGCGCCGACCGGCTGGAGGGCGGCAGCTTCGCCGACACCCTGGTCGGCGGCCTGGGCGCCGACACCCTGCGCGGCGATGGCGGCAGCGACACGGCGAGCTATGCCGGTGCGGCGGAAGGGGTGCGGGCGCATCTGCAATATGGCGGCCTGGCCGGTGCGGAAGCGCTGGGCGACGTCTTCAACAGCGTCGAGAACCTGATCGGCTCCGACCATAACGACACCCTGCAGGCGGATGCCGCCGACAACCGCCTGGAGGGCGGCGCGGGCGACGACCTGCTCAGCTCCGCCGACGGCAATGACAGCCTGATCGGCGGCACCGGCGACGACACGATGGCCGCCAACGGCGCGGGCAGCGACCTCTATGACGGCGGCGCCGGGGTGGACGAGGTCAGCTACTACAATGCCGGCAGCGGGATCGCGGTCGATCTGGGCGCCGGCACGACCGGCGGCGGCGCCACCGGCGACACCCTGACCGGGATCGAGCATCTGGAAGGGGCGAGCGGCTTTGCCGACACCCTGGCCGGCGACGGTGCGGCGAACCGCATCGCCGGTATCGGCGGCGCGGACGTCCTGTCCGGCGCCGGCGGCGACGACAGCCTGCTGGGCGGCGGCGGCGACGACACCCTGAACGGCGGTGCGGGCGCGGACCTGATCGACGGCGGCGGCGGCACCGACACCGCCTCCTGGGCCGGCGCGGCCGAAGGCGTTTCGGTGGACCTGGGCAGCGGCACGACCGGCGGCGGCGCAGCCGGCGACACCGTCACCGGGATCGAGGACCTGGTCGGCTCGGCCCATGCCGACAGCCTGACCGGGGACAGCCTGAACAACCGCATCGACGGCGGCGACGGCAACGACATTCTGTCCGGCGGCATCGGCATCGACCGGCTCTATGGCGAGGGCGGCGACGACACCCTGGTCGGCGGCGCGGGCACCGACCGCTTCTGGGGCGGCGACGGGGTCGACACCGCCTCCTATGCCGGTTCGGCGGAAGGGGTGCGGGCGCATCTGCAATGGGGCGGGCTGGCCGGCGCGGACGCGCTGGGCGACCTGTTCTTCGATGTCGAGAACCTGGTCGGCTCCGACCATGGCGACACCCTGCAGGCGAACGACCTGGACAACAGCCTGGAGGGCGGCGCGGGCGACGACCTGCTGTCCTCCTGGGACGGCGACGACAGCCTGGCCGGCGGCAGCGGCGACGACACCCTGGCCGCCAACGGTGCGGGCGCGGACCGGTATGACGGCGGCGCCGGAACCGACGAGGTCAGCTACTACAACGCTGCTGCGGGGGTCGTGATCGACCTGGGCAGCGGGACCACCGGCGGCGCGGCCGCCGGCGACACCCTGGCCGGGATCGAGAATCTTGAGGGCGCGGCCGGGTCGGCCGATACCCTGACCGGCGACGGGGCGGCGAACCGGATCGGCGGCATCGGCGGCTCCGACGTGATCGACGGCGGCGCCGGCGACGACACCCTGTCCGGCGACAGCGGCGACGACAGCCTGACCGGCGGCCTGGGCAGCGACCTGCTGTCCGGCGGCGACGGCTATGACACCGCGCTCTATGCCGGCGCGGGCAGCGGCGTGGCGGTGGACCTGGGCGCGGGCACCACCGGCGGCGCCGCGGCGGGCGATACCCTGCAGTCGATCGAGCATCTGTCCGGCTCAGGCCACGACGACAGCCTGACCGGCGACA
Organism: Marinibaculum pumilum; assembly: GCF_042646425.1. Classification (NCBI taxonomy): domain Bacteria; kingdom Pseudomonadati; phylum Pseudomonadota; class Alphaproteobacteria; order Rhodospirillales; family Rhodospirillaceae; genus Marinibaculum; species Marinibaculum pumilum. The sequence continues at coordinate 39,370 of NZ_JBHRTR010000027.1, read as the reverse complement.
GCCTGAACAACAACCTGTACGGCCAGGCCGGTGCCGACCTGCTGTCCGGCGGCGCCGGCGGCGACCGGCTCTATGGCGGCGATGGCGACGACACCCTGACCGGCGGCGCCGATGCCGACACCCTGCGCGGCGAGGGCGGCACCGACACCGCCTCCTATGCCGGGGCGGCCGAAGGGGTGCGGGTGCATCTGCAATGGGGCGGCCTGGCCGGCGCGGATGCCCTGGGCGACATCCTGATCGGGGTGGAGAACCTGGTCGGCTCCGACCATGGCGACACCCTGCAGGCGGACAGCGGCGACAACCGCCTGGAGGGCGGCGACGGTGACGACCTGCTGTCATCCTGGGACGGCGACGACAGCCTGTTCGGCGGTGCCGGCGACGACACCATGGCCGCCAATGGCGGCGGCGCCGACCTCTATGACGGCGGCACCGGCAGCGACCGGGTCAGCTATATCAATGCTGCCTCTGCCCTGTCGGTGAACCTGGCGGCCGGCCTGATCGCCGGCGCAGGGGCGGGCGATACCCTGACCTCGATCGAGCAGGTCGAGGGCACGGGCCATGACGACAGCCTGACCGGCGATGACGGCGACAACATCTTCTGGGGCCTGGCCGGCGATGACGAGCTTGCCGGTGGCGACGGCGACGACACCCTGAATGGCGGCGCCGGCGACGACCTGCTGACCGGCGGCGGCGGTGCGGACCTGCTGACCGGCGGCGACGGCACCGACACCGCCAGTTATGCCGCGACGGGCTCCGGGGTCGGGGTCAACCTGGACGGCAGCGCCGGTACCGGCGGCGCGGCCGGCGACAGCCTGGCCGGGGTGGAGAACCTGATCGGTTCCGCCTTCGACGACACCCTGACCGGCGACAGCCTGGACAACCGCTTCACCGGCGGTGCCGGCGCCGACATCATCGCCGGCGGCGGCGGCATCGACCTGGTCAGCTATGCGGAAGAGGGATCGGCGGCGTTCGTCGATCTCGATCTCGGCACCACCGGCGGCGCGGCCGCCGGCGACAGCCTCTCCGGCATCGAGCAGCTGGAAGGCACCGCCTCCGGCGACACCCTGATCGGCGACGCCGCGGCCAACACCTTCTGGGGCTTCGACGGCGCGGATGCGCTGATCGGCGGCGCCGGCGACGATACCCTGCATGGCGGCGACGGCGACGACACCCTGCGCGGCGGCCTGGGCGCCGACGTGCTGCGCGGCGATGGCGGCACCGACACCGCCTCCTATGCGGCGGCGACCGAAGGGGTGCAGGCGCATGTGCAATATGGCGGCCTGGCCGGCGCCTTCGCCCTGGGCGACATCTACAACAGCATCGAGAACCTGCGCGGCTCCAGCCACGACGACACCCTGCAGGCCGCGAACAGCAGCGACAATCGGCTGGAGGGCGGGCAGGGCGACGACCTGCTGGCATCCGCCGATGGCGATGACAGCCTGTACGGCGAGGATGGCGACGACCTGTTCGCCGCCAACGGCACCGGCGACGACCTCTATGACGGCGGCGCGGGCAACGACACCGCCGACTACCGCAATGCGGAGGCCGGCCTGTCGATCGACCTGGGGGCCGGGACCACAGGCGGCTGGGCCGCCGGCGACACCCTGACCGCGGTCGAGAACCTGATCGGGTCGGACTTTGACGACACCCTGACCGGCGACAGCCTGGACAACAGCCTTGAAGGCGATGCAGGCGCGGACCTTGTCGCCGGCGGTGCCGGCGACGACAGCCTGCGCGGCGGCGATGGCGACGACGTCCTCGTCGGCGGCGCCGGCGCGGACGAACTGAAGGGCGATGCCGGCGACGACACGGTCAGCTATGCCGGCGCGGGCGAGGCGGTCTATGCCGATATCGGCCTGCAGAACGGCGGCACGACCGGTGACGCTGCCGGTGACACCTACTACAGCATCGAGAACCTCACCGGTTCCGGGCATGACGACACCCTGCGCGGCAGCTATCAGGAGAACCGGATCGAGGGCGGCGACGGCGACGACCAGATTTTCGGCTTCGCTGGCGACGACGTGCTGGCGGGCGGCGCCGGCGCCGACCTGCTGGACGGCGGCGACGGCACGGACACGGCGAGCTATGCCGGCGCGTCGGCGGCGGCGGAGGTCAATCTGGACCTCGACTGGACGTCCGGCAGCGCTTCCGGCGACACCCTGATTGGTATCGAATACCTGACCGGGACCGACTACGACGATACCCTCGGGGGCGACGCGGCGGGCAACAGGCTGGAAGGCGGTGCGGGCGGCGACAGGCTCTATGGCTATCAGGGCGATGACACCCTGGTGGGGGGCGATGGCGACGATTCACTGCGCGATGGCGTAGGTAGCGACCTCGTGCTGGGCGGCGCTGGCAACGATCGGATCTATGCCGACAGGGAAACGGCGCCTGACGGCGATCTCTATGATGGCGGCGATGGTATCGACCTGGTCGACTACTTCCAGGCATATGGTGCCGTGGCCGTCAACCTGGCCAGCGGTGAAACCGGCGGCGGTGCGGCCGGTGATACGCTGATCGGTATCGAAGGCATTGCCGGAACGTTCGGTGCCGACACTCTGATCGGCAATGACGGCGACAATTTCTTTTATGTCTATGTCGGAGCCGACTATGTCGACGCGGGCGGGGGCAATGATGCGGTCAGCATTTCCGATCCCTATGTCGCCTACTTCGATATGACGGTACTCGGCGGTGCCGGCGACGACACGCTGACGGCGTCGGGCTACCTGAATGGCGGCGATGGCGAAGACAGCCTCTCCGGCCATGTTGGCAATGACCTGCTGGAAGGCGGTTCCGGTCGGGACATCCTGTATGGCGCTTTCGCCGACGACACGCTGCTTGGCGGCGAAGGCGACGATTCCCTCGAGGGCGGTGCCGGCGATGACGAACTGCTTGGCGGTGCGGGCAGCGACACGCTGAAGGGCGGCGGCGGCTCCGATACGCTGATCGGCGGCGAGGACGGGGACGGTGACGACGTCTTTGCTTTCGACCTAGCCGATCTCTCGGCCGTGGCTACCGATACGATCGTCGATTTCGACCAGGCGGGCGACGACGTCCTCGACCTGACCGATCTGAACCTGTTCGCCAGCCCGGCCGATGCCCTGGCGACGGCCTTCCAGCAGGGCAGTGACGTTGCCCTCGACTTCGACGGCGATGCCCATGTCGACCTGCTTCTGCAGAACACCCTGCTCGCCACGATGGGCGAGGACGACTTCCTGATCTGACGGCGGGAGGAGTTGCGAAGCGCCGCCAGGAAATCGCTCGCAATCAGGATCCGAATACCAGCGCGCGCAACTTGGTGATTTACTGAACCCTTGGTTGATCCTGCAATCCTGCACCGTATAAACTGACGAAAGTGTTGATCAGGCCACCAACAGGGGACGTGTCTTGTCTGACGGGACGCCCGGAAACGACGATCTCGACGGCACGGCCCTGGACGACACCCTCCACGGCCTGGCCGGCGACGATACCCTGTCGGGGCTGGACGGGGACGATCTCCTTCACGGCGATGGCGGCGACGACAGCCTGGACGGCGGCGACGGCGACGACACCCTGAGCGGCGGCGCCGGCGCGGACACCATGGATGGCGGCGCGGGTCGCGACTTCGTCTCCTATGAAGATGCCGCGGGCGGCGTCGATGTCAGCCTGCACCTGTTCTCCTTCAGTTTCGGCGGGGAAGCGGCCGGCGACGACCTCGACGGATTCGAAGGGGTCATCGGCAGCGCCTTCGCCGACACGATCGACGGCAGCTGGGCAAGCGACGAGCTGCGGGGCGGTGACGGCGACGACAGCCTGGACGGCGACAGCGGCGACGACCTGCTGATCGGCGGCGCCGGCAACGACACCCTCTATGCCGGGGTCGATCCCGGCCATATCTCCGGCACCAGCGGCAACGACACCCTGATCGGCGGCGCCGGCGCCGACATGCTGATCGGTCACGGGCCGACCGAGTACGGGCCCGACCAAACCGACACGGCGTCCTACGTGACGGCTGCGGCGGCCGTGGTCGCCGACCTGGCAAACGGTGGCAGCCAGGGCGATGCCGCCGGCGACAGCTATACCGAGATCGAGAATCTCATCGGCTCGGCCTTCGACGATACCCTGGTCGGCGACGATGGCGACAACCGCCTGCAGGGCGGCGCCGGCAACGACAGCCTGGACGGTGGCGCCGGCCGCGATACCGCCAGCTATGCCGATGCCGGCGTGGCGGCGCAGATCGACCTGTCCACCGGTTTCATGGCCGGCGCCGCCGCGGGCGACACCCTGACGGCGATCGAGAACCTGGCCGGCACCGCCCATGACGACAGCCTGGCCGGCGACAGCCTCGACAATGTCCTGGAGGGGCTGGCCGGCGCGGATACCCTCGACGGCGGTGCCGGGGACGACACCCTGGCGGGCGGCGCCGGCGCCGACAGCCTGGTCGGCGGGGCGGGCATGGATGCCGCATCCTATGCCGCCACCTGGGACAAGGTCGCGGCGGACCTGTCCACCGGCGGCCTCCAGGGCGATGCGGCCGGCGACAGCTATGACGGCATCGAGGGCCTGATCGGCGGTCGCAGCCACGATACCCTGAGCGGCGATGGCGGCAACAACGTCCTGTCCGGCGGCGACGGCAATGACAGCCTGACCGGCAATGACGGGGACGACAGCCTCGACGGCGGCCGCTGGCAGGACAGCCTGTCCGGCGGCGATGGCGATGACAGCCTGCAGGGCGGCGACGGTCACGACACCCTGGATGGCGGCGCCGGTGCCGACAGCCTGGTCGGCGGCGCGGGGACGGATATCGCCAGCTATGCCGCCGCCGCCGACGGCGTGGCGGTTTCCCTCGACCTTGGGGGCAGCCTGGGTGAGGCGGACGGCGACAGTTTCGCCGGTGTCGAAGGTCTGACCGCGTCCGCCCATGACGACACCCTGGGCGGCGACGCCGGCGCCAACCTGCTGGATGGCGGCGGCGGTGCCGACAGCCTGGAAGGCGGCGCCGGCGACGATACCCTCGCGGGCGGGACCGGCGCCGATACCCTGCGCGGCGGTGCCGGGTCGGACACCGCCTCCTACGCGGCGGCCGGGGGCGCGGTGGTTGCGAGTGTGGGCGCGGGCGGCAGCCTCGGCGAGGCGGACGGCGACAGCTATGACGGCATCGAGAACCTGACCGGCTCCGGCTTCAACGACACCCTGTTGGGCGATGACGGCGACAACCGCCTGGAAGGCGGCGCCGGCGCCGACAGCATTGACGGTGGCGATGGCAGCGACACTGCCAGCTATGCCGGCGCGTCGACGGCGGTGCAGGTCGACCTGTCCACCGGTTTCGTGGGCGGCGGGGCCGCCGGCGACACCCTGACCTCGATCGAGAATATCCGCGGCTCCAGGCATTCCGACAGCCTGACCGGCGACGACCAGGACAATGTGCTGGAAGCCTTCCTCGGCAATGACACCCTTGTCGGGGCGGGGGGCGACGACACGCTGGTGGCCGGCGATTACGGCGCCAGAACGATGGTGGGCGGGGATGGCAGGGACGCCGTGTCCTACATTGCCGCCGGCGGCGGCATCGGGGCGGACCTGTCCACCGGCGGCACCGGGGGACATGCCTATGGCGACAGCTATGACGGCATCGAGGACCTGATCGGCTCGACCTACGACGACACCGTCATCGGCGACGGTGCCGCGAACCGCATCGAAGGCGGCACCGGCGACGACACCCTGCGCGGCGGCGGCGGTGACGATACCCTGGCCGGCGGCGACGGCGCCGACAGCCTCGACGGCGGCGAGGGCAGCGACACGGCGAGCTACGCCACCGCCGGGGCGGGGGTGCTGGTCAATCTGTCGAACGGTTCCGTCGGCGGCGGCGCGGCGGGCGATACCCTGTCCGGGATCGAGAATATCGCCGGCAGCCAGCACGCCGACACCCTGGAAGGCGACATGCTGGGCAATACCCTGTCCGGCGGCGATGGCGACGATTCCCTGAACGGCCGCACCGGCAGCGACCTTCTGGCCGGCGGTGCCGGCGCGGATACCCTGATCAGCCTGGTCGGCGATTCCACCCTGCTCGGCGGCGACGGCGATGACAGCCTGCTGGGCGGCTACGGCCGGACCACCATGGTCGGCGGCCTAGGTGCCGACACCTTCGTCGCCACGACCGACGATCAGGCCGGCAGCAACATCATCTCCTACGCCGACGCGCTGGAAGGTGTCGCCTTCGATGTCCTGACCGGCGGCACGGCCGGCGAGGCGGCGGGTGACGTCTTCGAAGGGGTGCCGCTGTTCTTCATCGGCTCCGCCCATGACGACACCATTCATGGCGGCGAATTCGACCTTACCCCGGTGGTGGGCAGCTATATCGATGCCGGCGACGGCGACGATATCGTCATCGGCCGCGACGGATATGACAGGCTGCGGGGCGAGGCCGGCAATGACAGCCTCAGCGGCGGCGGCAACAACGACCAGCTGTTCGGCGATGCCGGCGACGATGTCCTGGATGGCGGCGCCGGCGTCGACGCCCTGCATGGCGGCGACGGGATCGATGCCGCCAGTTACGAAAGCGCCACGGAAGGTGTGGTCGCAGACCTGGCCGTTGGCGGCAGCCTGGGCGATGCCGCCGGCGACGGCTATGACGATATCGAGAACCTGATCGGGTCAGGCCTCGACGACACCCTGACCGGCGATGCCGGGGACAACCTGCTGGCAGGCGGCGGCGGGGACGACAGCCTGGATGGCAGCGACGGCGACGACACCCTGGTGGGCGGCGCCGGGGCCGATACCCTCGACGGCGGCGACGGCAGCGACACGGCGAGCTATGCGGGCGCGGCGGGGGTCACGGTCGACCTCGCCAGCGGGACACAGGTCGACGGTGTCCACGGCGGCGGCACCGGCGACCTGATCGCGAATGTCGAGCATCTGGTCGGATCCGCCTTCGCCGACAGGCTGACCGGCGATGCCGGCGCCAACCGGCTGGAGGGCGGCGGCGGCGGCGATACGATTGTCGGCGGTGCCGGCGACGACACCATCGACGGCGGCATGACCGACACGGGCTATGGATCGTTCCGTGGCGGTGACGGCGCCGACCTTGTGCAGGCGCAGGCCTCGGCGGCAGGCAGTCTCTCCGCGTACGGCGAAGCCGGCGATGACACCCTTCGGCTGGCGTCGGACGGCGGCGGCATCTACGCCGACGGCGGCGCCGGCGACGATGTCGTCGAGCTCTCCGGGGCGGGGGGCTCTGTCTATGGCCGCGATGGCGACGACCGGATCGATGTCGCGAATGCCGGCGGCTATGCCAGTGTCGACGGTCATGCCGGCGACGATGTCATCGCGATCGTCGCCACCGGTCCGGACAGCGCCAGCTACGCCTATGGCGGCGCCGGCGACGACAGCATCGCCATCGATGCCGGCACAGGCCTGTCCTATGCCCGTGGCGATGACGGCAACGACACCCTGCTGGGCAGCGATGCCAGAGACAATTTCGAAGGCGGCTTCGGCACCGACCTCCTGGTCGGCGGGGACGGAAGCGACGTCCTCCATGGCGGCAGCGGCGACGATATCCTGCATGCCGGTCCGCTGCCCGGATCGGGGTCCGGCGCCGCTGCGACCCAGGACAGCCTGGACGGCGGCGACGGCAATGACCTGCTGTACGCACAGGGTGGCGGCGCCGCGACCCTGATCGGCGGCGCAGGCTACGACCTGGTCGACTATGGCGCGGCGGCGCAGGGCATCGCCATCGACCTTGCCGCCGGCACGCAGGGCGGAGCAGCAGCGGGCGACAGCCTGGACGGGCTGGAACATGTCGCGGCGACCGGTTTCGAAGACACCCTCACCGGCGGTGGCGGACGCAACCTGCTGCTCGGCCGCGCCGGCGACGATATCCTCGACGGCGGAGCCGGGCGCGACACGCTGGACGGTGGGGCGGGCGCCGACCTGCTGACCGGCGGTGCCGGCGACGACCGCTTCGTCTACGACCTGGGCACCGACACGATCGCCGATTTCGACCAGGCCGGCGACGATGTCATCGACCTGTCCGCGCTGGGCCTGTTCGCCGACGGTGCCGCGGCGCTGGCGACCGGCACGCAGCAGGGCGCCGACATCGTCTTCGACTTCGACGGCGACGGCACGGCCGACCTGGTGCTGCGCGACACCGCCCTGGCCGACCTGGATGCCGGCGACATCCTGCTTGCGGGCGACCTGTCCTTCACCCTGCAGGGCGGCGCCGGCGACGATCTTCTGGAAGGCGAGGGCGCGGCCGACAGCCTGTCCGGCGGCGGCGGCGACGACACGCTGTACGGCGGCGGCGGCGGCGACAGCCTCGATGGCGGCGCCGGCCTGGACATCGCCAGCTATGCCGGCGCCACCGCTGCCGTCCGGGCCGACCTGTCCGGCGCCACGGCGGGCAGCGGCGATGCCGCCGGCGACAGCTATGCCGGGATCGAGGGGCTGGCCGGCTCCGACCATGACGACACCCTGATCGGCAGCGACCAGGGCGACAGCCTGCTGGGGGGCGCCGGCGCCGACCTGCTGCTGGGCGGCGGCGGCGACGATTACCTGGATGTTGGCACCGGCCTGGATACCGTCGATGGCGGCGCCGGGACGGACACCATCGCCTTCTCGCTGGGCGGTTTTATCGGCGTCACGCTGACGGTGTCCGGCACCGCTGGCAGCGCGGTCTACGAATACGCCCCCTATGGCAGCACCGCGCCGGCCGTGACTTTCACCGGCATCGAGCGGGTGGAGGGCAGCAGCGGCTGGGATGTGCTGTTCGGCGATGCCGGGGACAACCACCTGTCCGGCCTGGAGGGCCGCGACGAACTCTATTCCGGCGGTGGCGATGATTCCCTGTTCGGGGGGGAGGGCAACGACGCGCTCTTTGTCGAAGGCGCCGGGGCCAATCTGGTCGATGGCGGCGGCGGCGACGATGCGGCCTACTACTACGCAGCGGCGGCCGGCGTCGCGATCGACCTGGCCGGCGGCACGACCGGCGGCGCGGCAGCCGCCGACACGCTCATCGGTATCGAGAACGTCCATGGCGGCATCCATGGCGACAGCCTGACCGGCGATGCAGGTGCCAACCGCCTGTGGGGCTATCGCGGCGACGACCGCCTGGAGGGCGGCGACGGCAACGACCAGCTCGATGGCGGGGACGGCGACGACAGCCTGTGGGGCGGCGCCGGCGACGACGAGATCGATGCCGCCAGCGCCGGCGACGACCTGTACGACGGCGGGCTGGGCCATGACATTGTCAACTACGGCTGGGCCGGCTCCGCGATCGCCATCGACCTGGCCGGTGGGATCCATGGCGGCTTCGCCGCCGGCGACACCCTGACCGGGATCGAGGAGATCTGGGGCACCCGGCACCATGCCGACAGCCTGGCCGGCGACGGCGAGGCCAGCCTGATCATCGGCCTGGGCGGCGACGACAGCATTTACGGGGCGGGGGGCGACGACACCCTGGCCGGCGACGGCGGGTCCGACCTGCTGACCGGCGGTGCCGGCAACGATGTCTTCGTGGTCGGGAAATTCGCCTATGGCGACTATGGCGCGCAGATCGCCTTCGACTATGTCGCCGGCACCACCACCGTCACGGATTTCGACCGCGATGGCGACGACCGGCTCGACCTGAATCCGCTGGACCTGTTCGACGACCCGGCGGAGGTGCTGTCCACCGCCATGCAGCAGGGCGCCGACGTGGTGTTCGACCTGGATGGCGACGGCGGCATCGACCTGGTGCTGCAGGATGTCGATCTTGGCGACCTGACCGCGGCGGACTTCATGGTCGGCGCGCCGTCGCGGATCTCCGAGGAACGCTATGGCGGCACCGGTGCCGACCTGATCGATGCCGGGGATGGCCGGGACACGGTTCATGGCGGTGCCGGCGACGACACCCTGGTCGGCGGCTCCGGGCGGGACCGGCTGGAGGGCGAGGATGGCGACGACAGCCTTGTCGGCGGTGCCCATGCCGACACCCTCGACGGCGGCGACGGGGTCGACACGGCGAGCTATGCCGGTGCGGCCGAAGGGGTCCGTGCGCATCTGCAATGGGGCGGCCTGGCCGGCTACGAGGCGCTCGGCGACGTCTTCCTCGGCGTGGAGAACCTGACTGGTTCCGACCATGCCGACACCCTGCAGGCCGATGGCGGCGACAACAGCCTGGCCGGTGGCGCGGGCGACGACCTGCTGTCGTCCTGGGACGGCAATGACAGCCTGACCGGCGGCGCCGGCGACGACAGCCTGATCGCCAATGGCGGCGGCGCCGACCTCTATGACGGCGGCGCCGGCACCGACCTGGTCAGCTACCAGAACGCCGCCGCCGCGATCGCCGTGGACCTGGGCGCCGGCACGACCGGCGGCGCCGCGGCGGGTGACACCCTGGCCGGGATCGAGGATCTCGAAGGATCCGGCCATGCCGACAGCCTTGCCGGCGATGCCGGCGGGAACCGGCTGTCGGGCGGCTCCGGCGCCGACAGCCTGTCCGGCGGGGCCGGCGACGATACCCTGACCGGCGGCGGGCATGGCGACAGCCTGGATGGCGGGGCGGGCGTCGACACCGCCTCCTATGCCGGCAATGGCTATGGCGTGCAGGTCAACCTCGCTACCGGCGCGACCGGCCTGGGTGCGGCCGGCGATACCCTGACCGGGATCGAGAACCTGGACGGCTCCGGCCTGGCCGACAGCCTGGTGGGCGATGCCGGCGCCAACCTGCTGTCGGGTGGCGGCGGCGCCGACCGGCTCGAAGGAGGGGCCGGCGACGATACCCTGGCCGGCGGGCTGGGCGCCGACACCCTGCGCGGCGATGGCGGCATCGACACCGCCTCCTATGCCGGCGCAGCGGAAGGGGTGCGGGCGCATCTGCAATATGGCGGCCTGGCGGGTGCCGAGGCGCTGGGCGACGTCTTCAACGGGGTGGAGAACCTGCAGGGCTCCGACCATGGCGACACCCTGCAGGCCGATGGCGGCGACAACCGGCTGGAGGGCGGCGCCGGCGACGACCTGCTGTCGTCATGGGACGGCGATGACAGCCTGTTCGGCGGCGCCGGCGACGACACCATGGCGGCGAACGGCGGCGGCGCGGACCTCTATGACGGTGGCGACGGGATCGACCGGCTGAGCTACCTAAACGCCACCTCCGGCGTAACGGTCGACCTGGCGGCAGACAGCACCGACGGCGGCGCGGCGGGCGACACCGTGACCGGGGTGGAGAACCTGACCGGCTCCGACTTTGGCGACACCCTGGCCGGCGACAGCCTGGAGAACGTCCTGACCGGGCTGGACGGCGACGACCGGCTGACCGGTAACGACGGCGACGACCTGCTGTCGGGCGGCCTGGGCGCGGACAGCCTGATCGGCGGCGCGGGCCGGGACACCGTCTCCTTCGCCGGGGCGGAGGAAGGGGTCCGGGCGCATCTGCAATATGGCGGCCTGGCCGGGGCGGAGGCCCTGGGCGACGTCTATAACGGCATCGAAGCGCTGACCGGCTCCAACCTGGGCGACACCCTGCAGGCCGACAGCGGCGACAACCTGCTGGACGGGGCGGGCGGCAACGACCTGCTCTCGTCCTGGGACGGCAACGACACCCTGACCGGCGGTGCCGGCAACGACACCCTGATCGCCAATGGCGGCGGCGCCGACAGCTATGACGGCGGTGCCGGCATCGACGAGATCAGCTATTTCAACGCCGCCGCCGGTGTGGTCCTGGACCTGTCGACGGGCAGCCTGGGCGGCTGGGCCGCCGGCGACAGCATGTCCGGCTTCGAGCGGGCGGAGGGCTCCAACAGCCACGGCGACAGCCTGACCGGCGACGCGGGCGCCAATACCCTGCGCGGCCTGGGCGGCGGCGACCTGCTGGACGGCGGCGACGGCGCGGACCGGCTGGAAGGCGGCAGTGATGCCGACACCCTGATCGGCGGCCTGGGCGCGGATACCCTGCGCGGCGATGGCGGCAACGACACCGCCTCCTATGCCGGCGCGACGGAAGGGGTGCGGGCGCATCTGCAATATGGCGGCCTGGCCGGCGCGGCAGCGCTGGGCGACGTCTTCAACAGTGTCGAGAACCTGATCGGCTCCGACCACGACGACACCCTGCAGGCCGATGCCGCCGACAACCGGCTGGAGGGCGGCGCGGGCGACGACCTGCTGTCGTCGTGGGCCGGCAATGACAGCCTGATCGGCGGCGCCGGCGACGACACGATGGCCGCCAACGGGGCGGGCAGCGACCTCTATGACGGCGGCGCCGGGATCGACGAGGTCAGCTACTACAATGCCACCGGCGGGATCGCGGTCGACCTGGGCGCCGGCACGACCGGCGGCGGCGCCACCGGCGACACCCTGGCCGGCATCGAGCATCTGGTCGGGTCCGCAGGCGCGGCCGACACCCTGACCGGCGATGGCGGCGACAACAGGCTCTCGGGAATCGGCGGCGCGGACCTGCTGTCGGGCGGCGCCGGCGACGATACCCTGGACGGGTCCGGCGGCGACGACACCCTGAACGGCGGCGCGGGCGCGGACCTGATCGACGGCGGCGGCGGCACCGACACCGCCTCCTGGGCCGGCGCGGCGGAAGGCGTGTCGGTGGACCTGGGCAGCGGCACCACCGGCGGCGGCGCAGCCGGCGACACGGCCACCGGGATCGAGGACCTGGTCGGCTCGGCCCATGGCGACAGCCTGACCGGCGACAGCCTGAACAACCGCATCGACGGCGGCGACGGCAACGACATCCTGTCCGGCGGCATCGGCATCGACCGGCTCTATGGCGAGGGCGGCGACGATACCCTGGTCGGAGGCGCGGGCACCGACCGCTTCTGGGGCGGCGACGGGGTGGACACCGCGTCCTATGCCGGCGCGTCGGAAGGGGTGCGGGCGCATCTGCAATGGGGCGGGCTGGCCGGCGCGGACGCGCTGGGCGACCTGTTCTTCGATGTCGAGAACCTGGTCGGTTCAGACCATGGCGACACCCTGCAGGCGAACGGCCTGGACAACAGCCTGGAGGGCGGCGCCGGCGACGACCTGCTGTCGTCCTGGGACGGCGATGACAGCCTGGCCGGCGGCACCGGCGACGACACCCTGGTGGCGAATGGCGGCGGTGCCGATCTCTATGACGGCGGCACGGGCATCGACCGGATCAGCTATGTCAATGCCGGTGCCGGGATCGCCCTGGACCTGGCAACCGGCGCGGGCGGCGGTGCCGCGTCGGGCGACACGGTGTCGGGGATCGAGCATGTCGAGGGTTCCGGCCATGCCGACACGCTGACCGGCGATGCCGCCGGCAACCTGCTCGCCGGCCTGGGCGGTGCCGACCTGCTGGATGGCGGCGACGGCGACGACACCCTGGTCGGCGGCGGCGCCGGCGACAGCCTGACGGGCGGGGCCGGCACCGACCTGGCCAGCTATGCGGACAATGCCTATGGCGTGCAGGTCGATCTTGGCGCCGGAACCACGGGCCTCGGTGCCACGGGCGACATCCTGACCGGGATCGAGAACCTGCTGGGCTCCGCTCATTCCGACACCCTGACCGGCGACAGCCTGGACAACGCGCTGCGCGGCCGGGACGGCAATGACAGCCTGTCCGGCGCCGACGGCGACGACTGCCTCGAGGGCGGCGCGGGCGACGACATTCTCTCGGGTGGCGCAGGCAGCGACCGGTTCGTCTACACATCCGGTACCGACATCGTCACGGATTTCGGCGCCACGGATGTCATCGACCTGATCGCCCTGGGCTATCTGGAGGATTCCGCCGCTGCCCTCGCCGCGGGCAGCCAGCAGGGCGCGGACGTCGCCTTCGACTTCGACGGCGACGGCAGCACGGACCTGATCCTCCGGAACACCTCCATCGGTGCGCTGGAGGTGGAGGATTTCTACATCGTCAGCGGTGCGCCGCTCTCCGCCGTCTACGACTTCGGTGCGCCGGGGACGGCCGGGGCCGACCTGCGCGACGGTACCTCTGCGGCTGACTATCTCGAAGGCCTGGCGGGCGATGACAGCCTCTCCGGCCTGTCCGGCGACGACCTGCTCAATGGCGGCGCAGGCGCGGATCTGCTGGATGGCGGCGAGGGGACGGATACGGCGACCTACGCGGATGCAACGGCAGGCGTCGCTGTCGACCTGAAACTGGCGGTCCAGGTGGGGACCGGCGAGGCGGCAGGTGATCGCCTCCTTGGGATCTCCAACCTGATCGGATCGAACCATCGCGATACCTTGACCGGCGATGACGGGGACAATGTGATCCGGGGCGGATATGGCCGGGACTGGCTGTATGGCGGCGCCGGTAGCGACACCCTGCTTGGCGGCGAAAGCTCCGATGACATGCTTTTCGCCGATTCCGGCGACGGCGTCGCCGACCACTACAACGGCGGGGTCGGTGGCGGCGACCAGCTGTCCTACGAGTTCGCCGACGCGGCGGTGACGATCGACCTGCAGGGCGGTGCCCATGGCGGTGCCGCACTGGGCGACACGATCCTGGGCATCGAGAAGGTCCATGGTACCGACTTCGGCGATACGATCATCGGCGATGACGATCCCGGCGGGTCCGCCCTCACCGCTGACAGACGGTACTATTACGGACTTGACGGCGACGACAGCCTCGTCGGCGGTGCGGCCGCCAACCTCATGAAGGGGCATGACGGCAACGACACCATTCTCGGCGGGGTCTGGAACGACACCCTCTGGGGAATGGACGGCGACGACCGGGTCTATGGCGGCAGTGGCGACGACGAGATCGCCGGGTTCGGCAATGGCAACGATCTCTACGACGGCGGCGAGGGGACGGACTATCTTTACTTCGCCTCCGCGACCGCCGGGGTCTTCATCGATCTGACCAGCGGTGTCACGGGCGGTTTCGCCGCAGGCGACACCCTGAGGTCCATCGAGCAGCTCGGCGGCGGCGCGCATGGCGACACCCTGGCCGGGTCGGCCACAGACGATCTGATCATCGGCTATGCCGGCGACGATTCCCTCTCCGGCGGTGGCGGGGACGACACCATGTCGGGCGGGTCGGGGAACGACACCCTTGCCGGCGGCGCTGGCAACGACGTTCTGGTCGGGGATGTCGGCGCCAACAGCCTGACCGGCGGGGCGGGCGACGACAGGTTCGTCTACGGCCGGACGTCAGTCGAACGTGGCGGGTCCGGCGCCGCGAGCGAGACGGTCGGGGCCATGACGGTCTTCGACTTCGACCAGGATGGCGATGACGTCATCGACCTTCGCGAGGCGAAGTACTTTGCGACCTCCGCCGATGTCGCCCTGACGGGTGTCCAACAGGGGACGGACGTCGTGTTCGACTTCCAGGGTGACGGCATCGTCGACCTGGTCCTGAAGGACACAGTGCTGGAAGCCCTTGCAGCCGCCGACTTCATTGTCAGCGGCGTGGTGCTGCCGACCTATGACTGGACACCGGAAACCCTGACCGGCAGCGCCGATGCCGATCTTCTGGACGGTTCCGGCGGTGACGACGTGCTGAACGGGCTGGGCGGCGACGATACGCTGGTCGGTGGACCGGGCGCCGACACGATGGATGGCGGGGAGGGCATCGACACCGCCTCATATGCCGGCAGTACGACCGGTGTGCATGTCGACCTTGGGAATGCAGGTGCGCAGTTTCCCAGCGGTACCGAAGCGTCGGGCGACGTCCTGAGCGGTATCGAGAACCTGTTGGGATCGGACTTCTCCGATCAGCTGTCCGACGGGTCCGGCAACAACCTGCTCGACGGAGGGGCGGGGAACGACTTTCTGTCCGAAGGTGCCGGTGACGATACGCTGCTCGGCGGCGATGGCGATGACTATCTGAAAGCGCGGGGGGCCGGTGCCGACTACCTTCCCGTTCCCGGCGACGGATCGGATTACTTCGACGGTGGGGCGGGCATCGATCAGCTCCGTTTCGCCGACTTCCTGGAGGGGGTCGCTGTCGATCTCGAAGCGGGCACGACGGGGGGCGGCGCCACCGGCGACACCATCACAGGCATCGAGAATATCGTGGGGACTTCCCACGACGACACGTTGCTTGGCGACAGCCTCGACAATGCGCTTTCGGGCGAGTCGGGGAATGATCTGATCGATGGCCGTGCCGGCGACGATAAGCTGTACGGCGGCGATGGCGACGACAGTCTCGATGGCGGTCAGGGCAGAGATTATATCGACGGAGACTTAGGGAACGACCGGATCTCCGGCGGTGCAGGCTGGGACGGGATGATCGGGGGCGAGGGCGACGATATCTTCGTCATCGATGGCATGGACCTGTCCAGCCTGGCGGATCCGGTATTCGACTTCTACGGCGATCCCGTCGCCACCGGGGAAGCCATTGCAGACTTCTGCGACGAGGGCGACGACACGATCGACCTGACCGCGTTGAACCTGTTCGCCTCCCCTGCCGAGGCACTTTCGCTCGCCATGCAGACCGGCAACGACATCACTTTCGATTTCGACGGTGACAGCCAGACCGACCTGATCCTGGAGAACACCGCTCTCGGCATCCTGACCGAAGACGACTTCCTGGTCTGATCCCGGCCCTCCCCGCCGCTGCGCTCGGAACCGTGCGCCGGTCGGTGCCGTTCCCTGCCTGCAGACCGCCGGAAGGCCGGCGGCACAGATATGGAGTACGGTCATGAATTGGGACCAGGTCGAAGGCAATTGGAAGAAGTTCACCGGCGAGGTGCGCCAGCAATGGGGCAAGCTCACCGACGACGAAGTGCATGAGGTCGGCGGCAACCGCGAGAAGCTGGAGGGCAAGATCCAGGAGCGCTATGGCCAGTCGCGCGAGGACGCGAAGCGCGACGTCGATCTCTGGCTCGCCCGGATGTGATCATGAAGGACGCACCCAACGAGACCCGGGCCCGCAAGGGCTTTCGCCAGGAGGTGCTGGAGGAGGATCCGGCGCTGGGCGAGAAGGGCAATGTGTCCCAGGGCGGCCGCGCCGGCCATGAGGTGGCCCGCAAGGTCGGCACAAGGGACGAAAAGAAGCGCGCTTTCGAGCGCCCGGCC
>NZ_JBHRTR010000027.1:5115-22304 GCF_042646425.1 Marinibaculum pumilum | reverse complement strand
GGCCCCGCGGTAGGCGGGGCCGCCGGTCCGTTCAGTCGGTCGCCGGTGCCAGCATCGCCTCCACCGATTCCGCCACCGCGTCGGCCTGCAGCACAGGGCCCATATGGCCGCAGCCGTCCAGGACCTGCAGGGTGGCGGCGGGCAGGGCCGCGGCAAGCCGTTCCGACATCCGGCGGGTCACCGGCGGCGAGGCGCCGCCCTGCAGCACGGTGACCGGCGCCGGCAAGGCCGCGAGCATGGCCCGGTCCAGCGGGAAGTCGCTGGTGGCGCGCACCAGCCGTGCCAGTTCCGGCGCGTCGGCGACCATCCGGGCGCGGGCCGGCGGCGGGATCCGCCCCCAGGCGATTTCGTTCCAGGCCTCCACGAAGCCGGCGACACCGGGTTCCGGGTCGCCGGCGGCGATCCGCCCCTCCAGATGGACGACGATCTCCGCGTCCCATTTCCGCAGGGCCAGGTCTTCCGGATCATCTGCCGACAGCATCGCGGTCACAATCGGCTCGTACAGCACCAGCCGGTCATGCGGTGCGCCTTCCGCGGCGGCCAGCAGGGCGGTCAGGGCGCCCATGGAATGGCCGACCAGGACCCGGCGCTCCGCCGGCACCTCGCGCAGGCAGGCTGAAGCCAGCGCGGCATAGGCGCGGATCGGGTTGCCGTGCGTCGCCGCTGCGCCGGCTCTTGCCGCTCCGGGCGGCGGGCCCAGATGCGGCACCAGGATGCGGCGGTGCGGCCCGGCCAGGCGCTTCGCCAGGCCGGCCATCGCACGCGGGTTCTGGGCCGCGGCATGCAGCAGCAGGACAAGCTCCGGCCCGTCGCCGATTTCCAGTACCTCGACTTCGCCGGTGGAGAAGCTGCGACGCGCCTGGGGGGTGGCATGGGGCGCGCCGGCAAGGGGAGCAGGCGCGTTCATGCGCTCTTTGCCGCTGTGGCGGGCACGATCGGCGGGCGTACGTTCAGGGCGTCCTTGTCGAAGCCGGCGATCCGCTTGTAGGCGGAGGCCGCCTCCACCAGCTCGTCGCGCGACAGCACCTCGTCGATATGGCCGAAGCCGTCCGGCGCCCGCTCCTCGACGATGTCCAGCACCTTGTCCGGCCCGTCGGCGCGGTTGGCCAGCACGATCTTCGTCGTGACCGGGCGGCGCTCCGCTTCATAGGCCGCCAGCGCGGCCGGCGTCTGGCCCTGCGCCAGGATCTCCCGCGCCAGGACGCGGGCGTCCAGGATCGCCTGCGAGGCGCCGTTGGAGCCGATCGGGTACATCGAATGCGCGGCATCGCCCATCAGGGTCATCCGGCCCCGGGTCCAGGCGGGCAGCGGATCGCGGTCGACCATCGGATATTCGTAGACGTAGGACGCGGTGCGGATGATCTCCGGCACGTCCAGCCAGGGGAAATGCCAGTCGGCGAAGCGCGGCAGGAAATCCTCCAGCTTCCCCGGCCGGTTCCAGTCCTCGCGGTTCCACAGATAGTCCTGCGGGAACTGCAGGTCGCAGATCCAGTTGATCGTCGAGCCGGCATCCCCCTCGTCGGCGATCGGGTAGCAGACGAACTTGCGCGCCTTGCAGCCCGCCATCGCCATGGTGCGGCCGGTCAGGAAGCGCGGGCCGCTGGTCACCCCGCGCCACATCACGGTGCCGCCCCAGGCCGGCTTGCCCTCATCCGGATAGAGGATCGCGCGGGCACGGGAATGGATGCCGTCGGCGGCGATCAGCAGGCTGCCCTGCGCCTGGCCCAGCGGGCGGACCTGGCCGTCGCGGTGCTCCGCCAGGTCGACCTCGATGCCGTCGCCGCTGTCGCGGAAAGCCTCCACCGAGACGCCGGTGCGGATCGCGTCGGGCCCAAGCCGCTCGCGCACCGCCTCCAGCAGCAGCATCTGCAGCCGCCCGCGATGGATGGAGAATTGCGGCCAGTTGTAGCCGGCGTCGCGGCCGCGCGGCTCCGACCAGATCAGGCCGCCATGGCTGGAATAGTAGGCGACCTCCTTGGTGCGCAGGCCGGTCGCGTCCAGCGCCGGCAGCAGGCCCAGCTCCTCCAGCTCCCGCACCGCATGCGGCTGCACGTTGATGCCGACCCCCAGCGGCCGGATTTCAGGCACCGCCTCGAAGATGCGGGCCGGCACGCCGATCTGGTGCAGGCTGAGCGCCATGGTCAGGCCGCCGATGCCGGCGCCGGCGATCAGAACGGTCATCTGCTTCCCCCCGCTTGCGGCACCCTCGAGGTACCGGCCTAGAGATCCCCGCCCGGCATGTCAGGCCGGGCTTTCCCCCTGTCTAGCGAAAGCGGGCGACGATTGCATCCCACGAAGCAGGTTCTGTCCGGGTCGGGCGTCGCCCCCGCCCGGGGCGGATCAGACCAGGTACCGCTCCAGCCCGCCGTACAGGTTGTGCATCGGGCCGCGCCGCAGTGCCAGTACGCTCAGCAGCAGGCCGCAGAAGATGCTGGCGCCGGTCTGCACCAGGCTGGCGTCGAAGACGAACGGCGTCACGAACAGGCACAGGGCCAGCGGGATGTTCAGGAAGCGGAGCGGGCGGCCGACCTCCGCCAGGGCGATGACGGTGTTGGTGACGACCAGCGAGCCGATCAGGTGGTCGGCATCGGCCATCGTGCCTTCCGCCCCCATGGTTGCGCGGGTGAACATGAGCCAGAGGCCGATGACGATCGACAAGGCCAGGTTCCAGGGCAGGTTCACCCCGCCGCCGACCATGTCCATCACCACGGCGCGCGGCGGCCGCGCGAACTCGTCCGGCTGCGGCCCGGCGGTGCCCTCGTCGGTGTCGCCGCTCAGGAAGATCCGCAGCAGCGGCCGTCCGGCGCGCGCGCGGCGGATCAGGAACTGGATGGTCGCCACCAGCTCGTCCAGGGAATAGGGGATCTGGATCAGCATCGCGGCAGCGGCGATCAGGCAGATCGTGCACCAGGTGCCGATCACGATCGGCTGGATGACGATGAAGGTGATCGACACCACGCCCAGCGGCACGATCATGATGCCGAACAGCAGCACCAGCCAGGGCATGGTGCGCCAGCGGCGGGTGGAGCCGATCACCCCGACCAGGATCTCCAGCGCGTAGGTCAGCGCGCCCAGGCCGGCATCGGGGACCGGCCAGGCTTCCGAGACGACGGAGGTGATGACCTCCTCCGTGCCGTTCTTCGGCCCCGCACCGCCGGTGAAGAAGGGGTCCCAGACGGCGTCGATATGGCCCAGCTGGTAGGCCGCCATGTAGCGCGACAGGTGCAGCCCGACGAAGGCCAGGATGATGATCGGCAGGCGCTGCGCCCAGGTGGAGGGGTTGAAGCCCCAGCCCGGCGGCACCTCCGGGCCGGTCTGCGCCGCGGCCTCCGACACGCCGGGCACCGGCGGTACCAGCACCGCGAAGCCGATCACCAGCATCCCCACCAGGGTGCCGTTGTTGTAGGCCGCCGCGGTCGGTGCCCAGAACACCAGCGGCGCGGTCAGCAGCCACAGGCCGATGCCGGCGCAGGCCCAGCGCGCCCAGCTCATCCGCCGCGACAGCGACAGCATGCCGAGCAGGGCAAGCAGCGCGCCGGAGGCGATGTCGCTGATCACCATCGCGCGGGAGTCGTAGCCCAGGATCGGCGGCGCGGAGATCAGCCAGGTCGCCATGGCGATGTTGAACCAGGCGCCCCAGATATGGCGGCCGTGCTGGTCGCGCCAGGCGGCCTGGTGGCGCCGGCGTACCGTCTCGGCATTCTCCTCTTCCGGACGCTCGGCCACCGCCTCCATCCAGTCCGGCAGGGTGATGCCGTTGGCATGGTACCAGGCGACCGGATCCTGCTTCAGGCAGCGGATCATCGCCGGCAGCTCGTCCAGGATTGCGTGGGCCGGCTCCCAGCCCAGCACCTTCCGCGCCCGGTCGACGTTCAGCGCGTAATGGTCCGCCGCCATGTCGATCATGAAGGGGCGGATGAAGGGCTTCTCGCCCTTGTCGAAATCGTCGGGGACGACCGGCTCGGACTTCTCCTCCAGCCAGGCGCCGGCCTTCGCCAGCGGCTTCGGCAGTTCGATCGTCTGCCATTCCGCCTTGCCGTGGATCAGCCGGCCAATGGCATCCTGCAGGCGCTGATAGCCGATCCCTTCGGGTTCGCCGATCAGGAAAACGCTGTGCTGCGGCAG
The DNA here is from genome assembly GCF_042646425.1 of Marinibaculum pumilum. Classification (NCBI taxonomy): domain Bacteria; kingdom Pseudomonadati; phylum Pseudomonadota; class Alphaproteobacteria; order Rhodospirillales; family Rhodospirillaceae; genus Marinibaculum; species Marinibaculum pumilum. The sequence continues at coordinate 18,179 of NZ_JBHRTR010000027.1, read as the reverse complement.
CCGCGTGCGGCGGTCGATGGCGGCGCGGAAGGCCGCCATCATGTCGTCGGCATGGACGAAGGCCTGCCCCGCCCGCGGGTCGCCGGCATAGACATGCGACTTCAGGTCCCGCTCGTAGATGCGGGCGATCTGGTGCGACAGGGTCGGCACCGCATTGCCACGGTCGTAGAGGCCGGCCAGCCGCAGGATCACCACCGGGATATCGCCATGCTCCTCGGCGATCGCCGCCTCCGCCGCGGCCTTCGACTGCGGATAGGGCCAGGACGGCGCCAGCGGCGTCTCCTCGTCGATCCGCTCACCCGGCATGCCGGCCTCATGCACCAGCATGGTGGAGGAATAGACGAACTGCCCGACCTCGAAGTCCTGCAGGGCGCGCAGCAGGTGGCGCGTCCCCTGCACGTTGACCTGGTCGTAGAGGGGATTCTCTTCGCCGGTGAAGTCGAAATAGGCGGCCAGGTGCACGACCGAGGCAATGCGCCGGCCATGCGCCTGCTGCAGGCGCAGCATCGCCAGGTCGACGGAATCCTGCGACGTCAGGTCCGCCTCGAAGCAGGGGATCCCGGCATCGCCGCAATCGCGGTCCAGACCGATCACCGTATAGGCATCGCCCAGCGCCCGTGCCAGCTTGCCGCCGATCGCGCCGCCCGCACCTGTGATCAGGACGATGGGCGCCTCCGCGCCGGCCGTCCCGCCGATATCGTCTGTCGAATCCGCCATGACGGGGCGGTAACGGCGGGTCGCGCCGGTACGTTCCATGCGTCCGGCGGGATCCGCACCGATGGCGACAGGGCCGGCGATCAGCCCGGCGGTGCCCCGCCGCTTCCGCCCTGCAACGCGATCGCCGGCGCCAGCAGGATGGCCAGGACCAGGAGGAGGGTGGCGGCGATCTGGAGCGGGCCGATGGGTTCGCCGAACTGCAGCCAGCCGATCGCCAGCATGGTCGGCAGTTCCAGGCTGCCGGCCGCGGCGGCGCGCGCCGGTCCGACCAGCGGCGCGGCATAGGTATAGAGCAGCTGCGGCAGGAAGGCGGTCAGCCCCGCCACCCCGGCGACCAGCAGCCAGGTACCGGCATCGGCCGGCAGTACCGCGGCGACCGGCTGGGTCGCCAGCAGCGGCGCCAGGGCCAGCACCGAGCCCGCCAGCAGCGCGGACATCTTCTCCAGCACCGCGAGGTTGGGCAGGCGGGTACAGAGCACGACGATGCCCAGACCGAAGGTCAGCGGCGCGGAGAGCGAGAGCAGCAGCGCCCTGACCTGCGCCGCGTCCAGCCCGGGCGGAGAGAGCGCCAGCGCCGCCCCGGCCAGCACCAGCAGCCCGGCCGCCAGGGCGCGCCCGCCGGGCCGCTGGCCGGCCAGGGGCCAGGCCAGCAGGATCGCGAACAGCGGATAGGACATGTAGATGGTGCCGGCGGCGGCGACCGGGGCGACCTTGACCGCCTCCAGATAGCCGATCCAGCCCAGGCCCATCGCGGCCCCGGCGCCCAGCGCGACCAGCCCTTCCCGCCGCTTGCCGCGCGCCACCGGCAGGAAGGGCGCCAGCACCGCCAGCGAAAAGGCATAGCGATAGAACGCGATGGCGCCGGATGACAGGCCGGCCTCGGCCAGGCCCCGCGCGAAGAACGGGGTCAGGCCGAAACCGATCGCGCAGAGCAGCACGATCCCGGTCGCCAGAAGCGGCCCGGGCTGGCGGAGCGCGATGCGGGCCGGGCCGGTCATGGCGGCAGGCTGTAGCCGATCACAGCCGGCCCGGAAAGTCTTCATCCGCGGCAGATGGAGGCGCCGCCATCGGCCAGCATCGCCGATCCGGTGACGAAGCTGGCAAGGTCGGAGGCCAGGAACAGGGCGGCCCGGGCGATCTCCTGCGGTTCGGCGAGCCGCTTCAGCGCATGCAGGTTCTGTACGAAGGCCAGCACCTCCGGTCCCGCGCCGGGCGCGCGCGCCACGTTCATTGCGGTATCCGTGCCGCCGGGCAGCAGCGCATTGACCCGGACCCCGGCCGGGCCCAGCTCGGCCGCCAGGCACTGTACCAGGCCGACCAGCCCCGCCTTCGCGGCGGCATAGGCGGCCATGCCGGGCAGGCCGGCGGTATGGCCGACGAAGCTGCCGGTGAAGATCAGGCTGCCGCCGCCGCGGCGCTGCAGCGCCGGCGCCTGGTGACGGGCGGCGAGGAAGGCGGCGGTCAGGTTGACCTCCAGCACCTCCTGCCAGTCGGCGGGCTCCAGGTCCGCCGCCGGCGCCGTCCGGCCGACGACGCCGGCGTTGTTGAAGGCGATGTCCAGCCCGCCATGCCGGGCCTCCGCCGCCGCCACCAGGGCGGCGGCATGGGCGTCGTCGCGAATGTCGCCGGGCAGCGCGACGGCGGTGCCGCCGGCCGCAGCGATCTGTGCCGCGAGTTGCTCGAGTTCGGCGCGCCGGCGGGCGGTGAGGACGAGGCGCGCGCCCTCCTGCGCGAACAGCAGCGCCGCCTCCCGGCCGATACCGGCACTGGCGCCGGTGATGATGGCGGACTTCCCCGCGAGCATGGTCATGGCAGCTCTCCTTTCAGGCCTGTCGCGCCGGTCCGCCGGCGCGCTGGCGGGAAGATGCGCATCGGTTCGTCGCGGCGCGTCCCGCATCCTGCGATGGGCAGGCAGATCGGCCGGCCGTGGCACGATCGAGGCCTGAAATCGGAATGGGACGGCCGGATGACGACAGGCGGTGGATATTGCGATCCCGGCCGGCATGCCGCCCGCCTGGCGGCGGCCGGCTCGGATCCGCGCCAGGCGATCCGGCTCGTGCAGGGCCTGACGCCGTCGCCTTCAGGCCTGGCGGATGTAGGTTCCCGGCGCGTCGCAGAGCGGCGGGTAGCCGGCCTCCGGCGCACCCATCGCCGGGGCGGCGACGGGGCTGCCCGAATGCGCCGCCAGCCAGGCGAACCAGGAAGGCCACCAGGAGCCGTCGCGCAGCTCCGCGTCGCGCAGCCAGTCGTCCGGCGGCAGGTAGCCGTCATCCGCCGGGGTGACGGCGATCCGGTAGTGCCGGCGATGCCGTGCCGTGGCCGGCTCCGCGCCCGGCGCCGGCGGCGGCGAGACGATGCCGGCATTGTGGCCGCCGCTGGTCAGCACGAAGGTGATCTCGGTATCGGTCAGCAGGTGGATCTTAAAGGCCGATCGCCAGGGCGCGACATGATCCCATTCGGTGCCGACGGCGAACACCGGCACCCGGATGTCGCCGACAGCGACCGGCCGGTCGCCGGCGGGGAGGCGCCCCTCCGCCAGGTCGTTGTTCAGGAACAGCCGCCGCAGATATTCCGAATGCATGCGGTAGGGCATGCGGGTCAGGTCGGCGTTCCAGGCCATCAGGTCCGACATCGGTGCCCGCTCGCCCATCATGTAGTCGTGCACGACCCGCGACCAGATCAGGTCGTTGGAGCGCAGCAGCTGGAATGCGCCGGACATCTGGCGGGTGTCCAGGAAGCCCTGCTCCCACATCATGTCCTCCAGGAAGGACAGCTGGCTTTCGTCCAGGAACAGCTGCAGCTCCCCCGCCTCGGTGAAGTCGGACTGCGCCGCGAACAGGGTGACGGTGGCCAGCCGGTGGTCGCCGTCGCGCGCCATGGCGGCGGCGGCGATGGTCAGCAGGGTGCCGCCCAGGCAATAGCCGACCGCCTGGCTCTTCCGGCCCGGCAGGATCGTGCCGATCGCCTCCAGCGCCGCCATCACGCCGAGACGGCGATAATCGTCCAGGCTCAGGTCGCGGTCCTCCGGCCCCGGATTCTTCCACGAGATGGCGAACACGGTATGGCCCTGGGCGACCAGGTGGCGGATCAGCGAATTCTCCGGCGACAGGTCCAGGATGTAGTACTTCATGATCCAGGCCGGCACGATCAGCACCGGCTCCGGCCGCACTGTCTCCGCACCCGGCCCGGTCCCGGGGGCCGGCGCGTACTGGATCAGCTCGATCAGCCGGTTGCGGTAGACCACCTTGCCCGGGGTGACGGCCAGGTTGCCGCCGGGCTGATAGGCCTCGGCGCCCACCGGGCGGCGGCCGGCGACGGCGCGCTCCCAGTCCTCGATCATGTTCTGGCTGCCGCGCAGCAGGTTCATGCCGCCCTGGTCGCGGGTGCGGGCCAGCACCTCCGGATTGGTCAGGAAGTAGTTGGAGGGGGAGAAGATGTCGAGCAGCTGGCGCGCGGCGAAGGTGACCGCGCGTTCGTGCTGGCGGGTCACCCCGGGCACGCCGGTGGTGGCGTTGTGCCACCATTGCTGCGTCAGCAGGAAGCTCTGGTAGTACAGGCTGAACGGCATGTCCCGCCAGGCCGGTGCGCTGAAGCGGCGGTCCTGCGGCAGCGGCTCGATACAGGGCGCCGGCCGCGCCGCCGCCCCCTCAGTCCCGCCCGACAGGGACGGCGTCATGCAGCGCGCCATATGGCCCGCCATCCGCAGCGCCTTGCGGTTCGCCTTCTCCACCAGTTGCAGCCGCTTGCCGGGGGCCGCGGCCAGATGGATGGCCCAGTCCTGCCAGGCCGCCATCATCGCCGTCGGCGACAGGCCGGCGGTCATCCGTGCCACCGCGGCATGCAGCGAGCGGTCGACGATCTCCGGCATGGCCGTCGCGGAATAGGAATCCGGCTCCGGCCCGTCGTCCGGCTGAACCGCGGCACTGCGGGACAGGCCGTGGTGGATCGGCGCCGGCAGGCCCCCGGCCTGCGGCCTGCTGGCCAGCGGCTGGGCGACGGGAGCGGCTGGCGTGACGGGTTGGTCCGGCATGACGGGGTCCTTGGGCGGGGTCCGGTGGTGGCGGGCGCGTACGGCCTGTCCGCGACCCTCCTGCTTCACCGGGGCAAGATGGCGATCGACCTGCGGCGGTGCCATGCGGGCCGGTGACGCACTTTGTCACCGGGCTGTCACGTGCCGTGCCGGCTGCGGACAGCCCGGGACAGCCCGGGACAGGCTGCGGGGCTTTGACGCGGGCGGGCCGGTCGGGTACCCGGGATGGGATGGCCGCAGTCTATAGTTGCGGGATGGCTATAGTTGCGGGATACGCAAAGGGCAGGAAACGGTACGGACCGGGATGAGCGAGAAGCGAGACTATGAAGTGATCGTGGTGGGCGCCGGCGTGGCGGGCATCTACCAGATCAAGTGCCTCACCGACCTGGGTGTCGACGCGGTCGTGCTGGAGGGCGACGAGGATCTGGGCGGGACCTGGTACCGCAACCGCTATCCGGGCGCGCGTTTCGATTCCGAGAGCTACACCTACGGCTATTCCTTCTCCCGCGAGCTGCTGGACGAATGGCACTGGAAGGAGCGCTTCTCGCCGCAGCCGGAGAACCTGAAATACCTGAACTACGTGGCGGAGAAGTTCGACCTGCGCCGGCACATGCGATTCAACGCCCGGGTTGTCGCGATGACCTGGGACGAGGCGGCGCGGCGCTGGCACCTGAACCTGGAGGACGGCACCACCTGGACCGCCCGCTTCGTCATCACCGGCATCGGCGTGCTGTCGGTGCCGACCATGCCGAAGATCCCCGGCATGGACGATTTCCAGGGACAGTCCTTCCATACCTACTGGTGGCCGAAGGAGCCGGTGCCGCTTGCCGGCAAGCGGGTCGGCATCATCGGCACCGGCGCCACCGCGATCCAGATCATCGCTGAGATCGCCGACAAGGTCGGCGAGCTGTTCGTCTTCCAGCGCCGGCCGAACTGGAGCACGCCGCTGAACAACGCGCCGATCTCCGAGGCGGAGATGGCCCGCATCCGTGCCCGCTATGACGAGATCTTCGCCAACTGCGCGCAGTCCCCCGGCGGCTTCGAGCATGTGCCGGACCGGCGCGGCTTCTGGTCCCTGAGCCCCGAGGAGCGCAAGGCGTTCTGGGACGAGCTCTACGACACCCCCGGCTTTGCCCTGCTGATCGGCAATTTCCTGGAGATCTTCACCGACGAGGCCGCCAACAGGGAGCTGTCGGACTATGTCGCCGACCGCATCCGGCAGCGGGTGAAGGACCCGGCGGTGGCGGAGAAGCTGATCCCGAAGGACCATGGCTTCGGCATGCAGCGCCTGCCGCTGGAGACCAACTATTTCGAGGCCTATAACCGCGACAATGTGCATCTGGTCGACATATCGGAGACGCCGATCGAGCAGGTGACCGCGACCGGCATCCAGACCCGCGGGGGCCATTACGACCTGGACCTGATCGTCTACGCCACCGGCTTCAACACCATCACCGGCGCCTTCGACCGGATCGACGTGCGCGGCGTCGGCGGCGCTTCCCTGCAGGAGAAGTGGAAGGAGGGACCGGTCACCTATCTGGGGCTGATGACCCACGACTTCCCGAACCTGCTGACGGTGGCGGGGCCGCAGAGCGTCTCCGGCTCCACCAACTATCCGCGCGCGATCGAGGATGGCGTGAACTGGGCGACCGCCCTGCTGAAGCACGCGCTGGAGAAGGGTGCCACCCGCATGGAGGTTGCGCCGGAGGCGGAGCTGGAATGGCGCGAGGAGGTGGTCCGCGCGCAGGAACGGCTGCTGCTGCGCAACAGCAAGGGCTGGTTCACCGGCTACAATTCCAACGTGCCCGGGCACCAGGCGGGCAAGATCCGCTACCAGGCCTATTGGGGCGGCTCGCCACGCTACCGCAAGCTGCTGGAGCGTGCCGCGGCGGAGGGCTATCGGCACATCCAGATGGGCTGAGGCCGGGCGGCGGCAGGACAAGCCGCCGCTCCCTCCCCGCGATCGTGCAACGTCGCGATCCTGAAATCTTCCGGGGCCGGTCCGTTTGATTGGCCCGCGCAACGATCGTCCGCTACGCTCCCGCCCTGGTTGGGGGGTCCATGAGTCTCGGGGGGATGGGCATGGCTGCGGACAAGGAACGCATTGCGATTCTGGGCGGTGGCGTGGGGGCGTTGTGCGCTGCCGTCGCCTTGTCAGAGATCGATCCGAAGGGTGAGAAGTACGAGATCACCCTCTACCAGCTGGGCTGGCGGCTGGGCGGCAAGTGCGCCAGCGGCCGCAATGCAGAATACGGCCAGCGGATCGAGGAGCATGGCCTGCACATCTGGGCCGGCTTCTACGACAATGCCTTCACCGTCATGCGGGTGGTCTGCAACGCGCTGAAGCTGCCGCTCGACCAGCTGTTCGTGCGCGAGAACCTGATCTTCTATGCCGAGGAGAAGAAGGGCGCCGTGCCGCCGGTCTGGGAACCCTGGCCGTTCTGGTTCCAGCCGGCGCGGGATCCGGACCTGTTCCCGGGGCGCGACAGCCTCTGGGCGCCGCCCGACCCGGTGATGCCGTCGCTCGCCCAGCTGGTGCAGCGGACGATCGGTTCCGTCATCTTCGAGCTGGAAAGCCTGTGGAAGGACTGGCCGGGCGACCAGCAGGCGGAGACCCGGGCCCTGCTCGCGCGGCTGCCGGCGGCGCAGCGGGCGCGGCTCTCGGCGGCCCCGATCCCGGAGACCGGCCATCATCCGCTGCTGGAGCTGGCGCGGCGCTTCGGTGCCGGGCTGGAGAGCGATGTCGACGCGGTCCGGCGGACGGCGGAGGACGATGTCTCGGCCCTGCTCGGCGGCTTCCAGGAACTGCTGAGTCCGCTGGCCGATGCCGAGCGGCTGCTGAAGGGCCTGGAGAGCCTGCCGACGGACCTGCGTCATGTCGCGACGATCGTCAATCTGGGCCTCTGCATGGTGGTCGGGATGATCCGCCATGGCTGCCTGCGGAACGGCCTGGAGGCGATCGACGATCTGGAGTTCCGCGCCTTCCTGGCCGAACAGGACAAGGCCGCCGCCCACAACGAGATCGTCACCGCGCTCTACGAGTACATCTTCGCCTTCAAGGACGGCGACCACGAGCAGCCGGCGGTCTCCGCCTGCTCGGCGGTGCAGGGGCTGATCCGGCTCTACTTCACCTACAAGGGCGCCTTCTTCTTCAAGGGGCTGCGGGGGATGGGCGACATCCTCTGCACGCCGATCTACCAGCTGCTGAAGAGCCGCGGCGTGCGGTTCAGGTTCTTCCACAAGGTCACCGAGCTGCACCCGACCGCCGACGGCAGCGCGATCGGCACGATCCTGATCGACCAGCAGGCGGCGACGGTCGGCGATGCGGAGTACCGGCCGCTGGTGCCGGTGCAGGGCTTCGACTGCTGGCCCTCGACGCCGGAATGGGCGCAGCTGGTGAACGGGGAGCAGTTCAAGGCCGAAGGCGTGGATTTCGAAGCCGCTTACGGCCCGGTGCCACAGCCGCCGCCGGTGGCGCGGCTGGAGCTGAAGCGCGGCCAGGACTTCGACAAGGTGGTGCTGGGTATCTCTGTCGGGGCCCTGGCGGAGATCTGCAAGCCGCTGGTCGACCGGAACGCCGCCTGGGCCGACATGGTCGCCAACCTGGCCACGGTCCGCACCAAGGCCTACCAGCTCTGGATGGACCGGACGGTGGACGATCTTTGTCCGGACTATTGCGTGCCGGAGGACTTCAAGCTGCCGGCGCCGGAGACCGTCGGGCCCGTCGTCGCGACCTGCGCACCGCCGTTCGACACCTATTGCGACATGTCGCAGCTTCTGCCGGCGGAAGAATGGCCGGTGCCGGAGCCGAAATCCGTCGCCTATTACTGCGCGGTGATGGACGAGACGGCGCCGAACAACGAGGCGCTGGCCGCCGACGCGGTGAAGACGGACGCCATCGGCTGGATGAAAGGCTGGCTGCACAACCTCTGGCCGGAGATGGGGCGGGGCGCGGACTTTCGCTGGGACCTGCTGCACGCATCGGCCGACCTGAAGGGGGCGGACCGGTTCGATGCGCAGTACTGGCGGGCCAATATCGATCCGACCGAGCGCTACGTGCTGAGCCTGCCCGGCACCCTGCGCCACCGGATGGAGCCCGGCGGCTCGGGTTTCGAGAACCTGTTCCTCGCCGGCGACTGGACCCGGGTGCCGGAGATCAATGCCGGCTGCGTGGAGGTCGCGGCGATGTCGGGCCTCGGCGCCGCCTCGGCCCTGTCCGGTGTGCCGATCCCGATCGTGTCGCTGACCCCGGAGCCGCAGCCGACCAACGACTATGTCGACTATGCCGGCTGGACCAGCCTGGCGCCCGCGCCGGCCACCAGCCGCCACACCTCGTTCTACAGCTTCGCCTTCCCGACCGGCGGCACGGCCGGCCAGGACTTCCTCGACCGTTCCTTCAACAAGGTCGCCGGATACCAGCGGTTCCGCACGATGCTGGACCTGACCTTCCTGCTGATCGTGCAGTCGCGGCGGACGGGCGCGCCGACGCCGCCCTACAACAGCGAAGGCACGATGGATGAGACCGATATCGGCTTCTGGCTGCCGGTCGGGTCCTATGCGCCCGGCGGGGTGCTGCCGCAGGCGATCGGCCTGGTGCCCGCCTACCTGTTCGTCGACAACGGCTGGGCCACGATGACCGGGCGGGAGGTCTGGGGCATGCCGAAATACTATGCGGAGATGGTCCTGCCGCAGGGTGCCGGTCCGGCCTATGGGCCGTTCGAGGTCTCCGCCCTGGCGATCCGGGACTTCGCCCCCGATGCCCGGGCGCGCGAGCATCGGGTGCTGTCGCTCACCGGCACGGACATCGCGCCGGTCCAGCTCGTCGGCAGGGATAGTTCCCCGGCGGCGTCCCCGATGGCTCCGGCGGAACTTTTCCGCCGGCTCTGCGGCTGCGCCGAGCCGGGCCAGCTCCAGGCGCTGGAAGGTGCCGGCATGCCGTCGTTCCTGGGGGGTGTCGGTTTCGGCTTCACCACCTTCTGCCTGAAACAGGCCCGGGCCGCCGACAGCCCGACGGCGGCCTGCTACCAGGAGCTGCTGCAGGGCAGCCTCGACCTGACCCGGGTGCATGCGGCCGGCCTGCTGCCCGGCAGCTGGACCCTGGAACTGCATGCGCTGGACAGCCTGCCGCTGATCGCCGATCTCGGGCTCGGCACGCCGACCGACGGCCGCTTGTCGCTGACCACAGGGATCGGCCTCTGGGCGGAGATGGACTTCGTCACCGGGGTCGCGCATCCGATGACCTGATCGGGCGTGCCTGCGGCGGTCCTCAACCGGCCGCAGGCGCCGGCCTGCGCAGTGCCGCCGCCCGCCGGGCGAAGCCCGCGGCGCCCTGGGCCTCGGCAATGGCGATCGCCTCGTCCAGGGCGGCGGCGACCTGGTCCGGCCCGGCATCGGGATCGCGGGCCAGGATCTCCGCCCGGCGCCGGTGCAGGGCCGGCAGGAAGTAGCGGTCGCCGTAACGATGGGACGCGGCGATCGCCTCGTCGATGTTCCGCCGCGCCTCGGACAGGTTGCCGAGGTTCAGCTGCAGTCCCGCCACCTCGCCCAGATAGAAGCAGGTGAAATGCATCATGCCCAGGCCGCGGAACGCCGGGATGGCGGACTGCGCCACGGGCAGCACCTGCTCCGCCTTCCCCAGATGGCCCAGGGCATGGGCGCGCAGGCTGGCGGTCACCAGCTCGTAGAGCGGGTAGCCATGCTCCCGGCAGATGGACAGCGCCTCCTCCGCGATCGACAGAGCCTGCGGATAGCTGCCGCGCAGCAGTTCGTAGAAGGCCAGCCAGGACAGGCCGAAGGCCAGGTCGAAGGGCCGGCCCAGGGCGCGGGCATGCCGCGCCAGGTCGTTGACGACCCGGATCGCGCCGTCATCGTCGCCGGTCGCCAGCAGCACCATCAGCAGCGAAGACAGGATGTGCACCAGGGAATCCTGCGTGCCCAGCATCGGCAGCCTTGCGCCGTCATGGCTGGCATAGAGCGCAGCGGCATGCTCCAGGTGCCGGCGCGCCGCCGCCAGGTCGCCCTTTGCGAACAGGATGTAGCCCAGCGCGCCCTCGCCCTCGATACGCTGCTCGGCCAGCCCGGTCTCCTCGCCGATCGCCATGCAGCGGCGCGCCATGTCCTCCGCCCCGTCCAGGTCGCCGGCGATCAGCAGGAAGGCCCAGATGCCGTGATAGACGGCATAGAGTTCGGCGACATTGCCCATCGCGTCGCAGATCGCCCGCGCCTCGGCCAATGCCCGCCCGGCCTCCGGCGAGGCATAGCCGCGCGAGGCGCCGAGGCTGACCACCAGGCCGATCAGCAGCTGCAGCTCGGTGCCTGCGCGCGCCGGGTCTTCCGGCAGCTGCCGCAGCAGCTCCAGCGCCGTCTGCAGATGGGCCGCCGCCTCGGCATGGGCGGTGCGCGATGCCGCATGCTGGCCGGCGGCCGCCCAGAGCGGCACCGCCTCGGCGATCCGGCCGCCCTGGGTGAAATGGTAGGCAAGCGTCTCCGGATCGCTCTCCCGCATCTCCGGGAAGCGCTCCGCCAGGATCGCGGCGATATGGGCGTGCAGGTCCTGGCGCTGGCTGCGCAGCATGGTGCCGTAGGCGGCCTCCTGCACCAGGGCATGCTTGAAGCTGTATTCGGCATGCGGCGGACTGCCGCGCCGGTAGATCAGCTCGGCATGGACCAGCTGCGCCAGGGCCGTCTCCAGCTCCGCCTGCGGCATGGTCGCAACCGCGCTGACCGTCTCGTGCGTGAAGGTCCGGCCCAGTGCGGCGGCAGTCTGCGCCACGGCGCGGGTCGATGCCAGACGGTCCAGGCGGGCGAGCAGGGATTCCTGCAGCGAGGCGGGGATCGCCTGCGGTGCGGTCGCGGCTGTGGCGACGTACTGGCCGCCCGACTCCACCAGCAGATCGCTCTCCACCACCGCCTTGGTCAGCTCCTCGATGAACAGGGGCACGCCGTCGGTGCGGCTGCTGATCTGGTCGACGATGTCCGCGGGCAGCATCTTGCCGCGGGTCAGATGGCCGATCATCTCCACCCGCCGGCGCGGCGGCAGGCGGCTCAGGCTCAGCAGGGTGACCTGCGGCAGGCCGATCCAGGGCGCCTTGAACTCCGGGCGGAAGGTGACGACCAACAGGATCCGCAGGGTCGCCACCCGGTCGACCAGCAGGTCCAGCACCTCGCGGGTGGTCGGGTCGATCCAGTGCACATCCTCGCACAGCATCAGCAGCGGCCGGCGCGCGGCCAGTCCCTCGACCATCGCCAGCAGCGCCTGCTGGGTCTTCTCCTTGCGCTTCTGCGGGGTCAGGTCGCTGGCCGGGTAGCGCCCGTCCGCCGGCACCGACAGCAGGTCGGCCAGCAGCGGCGCCGCGCCGCGGGGATCGTCCGATGCCGTCGCCAGCAGGGCCTCCAGCTTGTCGAGGCGCTGCGCCGCACTGTCCTCGCGCTGGAAGCCGGCGGCCCGTTCCAGCTGCGTGATCGCCGGGAACAGGGCGCTGTCCTGGTGGTGTGGCGTGCAGAGCCAGCGCAGCAGGGTATGCGGCTGGCCGGCCAGCTGCGCGATCAGGCTCTCCGCGATGCGCGACTTGCCGATCCCCGGCTCGCCGGACAGCAGGACCACCCCGCCCTCGCCCGCGCGGGCCTGCTGCCAGCGCCGCTGCAGCAGCCCGACCTCCTCCTCGCGCCCGACCAGCGGGGTGGTGGTCGCGCGCAGCGCCTCGAAACGGCTCTCGGCATCGCTCTCGCCCAGCACCTGCCAGGCCGGCACCGCCGCGGCGAAGCCCGGCAGCGCCACCGCGCCCAGATCGCGATAGTTGAACAGGCCGGCGGTCAGGCTGCGGGTTTCCGCCGAGATGACGACCGCGCCGGGCATCGCCAGTGCCTGCAGGCGGGCGGCGAGGTTGGGGGTGGCGCCGATCACGGCCTGTTCCGGCGCCGGACCCCGGGCAGTCCGGTCGCCGATCACCACCAGCCCGGTCGCCACGCCGATCCGCGCGGCGAGGCTGACATCCACGCCGGGCGTTCGCGGGGGCAGGACCAGGGCGGGCAGCGCCGCGGCGAGTTCCAGCCCGGCGCGGACGGCCCGTTCGGCATCGTATTCATTCGCCTGGGCATAGCCGAAATAGGCAAGGATGCCGTCGCCGCCGTAATGCGCCACATGGCCCATATGCCGCTCGACGATCTCCGCGCAGCGCCGGTGGCAGGCGGCCGTGACCTCCTGCAGGTCCTCCGGGTCGAGGCGGGTGGACAGGGCCGCCAGGCCGTCCAATCCGCAGGACAGGACGGTCAGCTGGCGCCGTTCCGGCCGCGCCGGCTCGCCGGCGGTAGCGGCCCC
>NZ_JBHRTR010000027.1:0-5043 GCF_042646425.1 Marinibaculum pumilum | reverse complement strand
GGGGGCGCCCCCCGCCGTCGGGCCGACGGCGACTGACCGGGTCGCAGGGGCCGGCGCGGCGACAGTCTCCGACCGGCTGCCGGCGCCGTCCGGCCTGTCGCCGTCTGCGCCGCGCGACACCGCGGCGTCGAACAGATAGCCGCGCCGCGGCACGGTCCGGATGATCTTCTGGTCCTGGTCCTGCAGGGCGAGCCGTATGTCGCTGATGCAGCGGGTGAGGGATTCGTCGGTCGCGGCGACATCGGGCCAGATCGCGCGGATCAGCTCGTCCTTGGGGACCAGGCGGCCGGCATTCTCGACCAGGTAGCACAGCAGCGAAAAGCTCTTCGGCCGAAGCTCCACCTGCTCCGACCCTTTCCGAAGGGCGCCCCGGCGCAGATCCAGGGTGAAGCCTTCGAACCGGTGGATGTCGTCCCCTGTCATGCGCGCCCCTTCATGCACATGTCACGCGCACGCGGCCGCCGGTACTGCGGCGGATCTTCCGTACTGCGAACGGTCGGGATTTCAGCACATTTTCAGGGTTCTTTCAGCACTTTTCCGTGCATGCGCATGCGTCCTTCACGACCGAAACGGGCGGGCAGGCTCTACTGGCGACAGTGAAGGAGGCTGCGAATGGACATTCCCCGGACAGTGACCCGAACCGCCCGGCGTCGGACGCCGCACCGGTTCGACGCGCTGCACCTCGATCCCGCCGCTTCCGGTTTCGCCCGGACCGCCGGCGCCGGGAGATCTTCGCGAGGGGGCAAGCCGTTGACGCCAAAGACCGAGACCGAGAGCGATGCCGACCTGGACGCCCTGTTGCAGCGCCTGGGACTAGACGAGGACCAGCGCTGTCCGACCCTGCGCGATGCCACGAGCGACGCGGAGCGCGCCCTGCTGGGCTGGCTCCTGCTGGGGCGGCTGGCGCAGCCGGAGGGTCCGTCCGGCCAGGGCGAATTGCTGCAGTCGCTGGTGGACGAGGCGGTCGGCAGGTTCGGCCAGCGGGTCATCGTACAGTACCTGCGGGAGGTGGGCGCCCGCATCGCCGGCGAGTTCCCGCTGCCGCGCGCGATGACGGAGGAGGGCGCCGCGGCCGCACCCGGCCCGCATGACACGCCGCTCTGGGATGTCCGCCCGCTGTCCGCCGCGGCGGGCAAGGGGCAAAGCCCGGCCGGGTTCGACCGCGGCAACCTGCCGCCGGCGATCCAGGCCGGCGGCCGCGAGAGCGACCCCTACATCTTCGCCATCCTGGAGGGCCTGTACCGCGCCTGGTTCACCCGCCTGGATACCATGGCGCGTGTGGACGGGCTGACCGGCATCGCCAACCGGCGGGAATTCGACCGCTGCCTGCCGCTCGCCTGGGCGGATGCCATCCACCGGCGCGCGCCGCTGGCGGTGATGATGATCGATGTCGACCTGTTCAAGCCGTTCAACGACATCTACGGCCATCTGGCCGGGGACGATTGCCTGCGCGACGTGGCCCGGGCGATTCAGCGCAACCTGCGGCGGCCGGGCGACCTGGCGGCCCGCTATGGCGGCGAGGAGTTCGTGGTGATCCTGCCGGCGACCGATGCCGCCGGCGCCCGCAAGGTCGCGGACTCGATCCGGCGGGCGGTGCAGAACAGCGGCATCCGCCATGACGACGGGATCGAGGGCGGCATGCTGACCGTCAGCCTTGGCGTCGCCGTCTGCACGCCGGCGCCGGACGGCCATCATGCCGACATCGTCCGGGTCGCGGACGAGGCCCTCTATACCGCCAAGCGTACCGGCCGGAACCGGGCGGTGCTCGTCGACATGAAGTGCTGGGGATAGCGGCCCCGGGACCTGCCCGGAGCCGGTGGGGAGGGAGGATGCCGATGGCCGCCACCGCCGCGGCCGCCGGTCCGCACAGCTTTGCCGATGCCCGGCGGCGCGGCGGCGTGCTGGCCTGCAATGCGTCGGCCGCCCTTGTGGACCTCGGCGACGGGGTGCTGGGGCTGGAGGTCTGCAGTCGTCCCGGCCTCTGGGACCGGGGCCTCGCCGACATGGTCGCCGCGGCGTCCGACCTGGTGCGGCGGCGGCAGTTCCGCGCGCTGCTGGTCGGCAGCGACGATGACGGGGTCTTCGACGTCCCGGACGGTCCTGCAGCCGGTTCCGCACCGGCCGGGGACCGGGCCGCGCTCGGCGCCTGTCTCCAGGCCGGCCAGCAGGCATTGCTGGCACTGCGCTATGCCGACTTCCCGGTCGTCTTCGCCGCCGCCGGACCGGTTGCCGGTGGCGGCCTCGCCCTGCTTCTGCACGCCGACGCGGTGGTCGCCCATGCCGGCCTGCGCGCCGGCTTCTGCGAACGCCGCTTCGGCCTGCTGCCCGGCTGGGGCGGCATCGCGCAGATGCTGGTCCGCGCGCAGGCCCTGTGTGGCGACACCGATGCGGCCGCCCGCCTGACCCTGGCACTGGTGGCCGGCGGGCGCATCCTGGACGACGTGCCGGAGGCGCGGGTCTGCGGCCTGCTGCGGGCCACCGACCCGGTGGTCGCCGACCCTGCCCTGCTGCTGCCCGCCGCGAAGGCGCACGCCCTGGCCCTGTCCCGCACCTATGCCCGGCCGCAGGCCGCCGGCATCGCCGCTGCCGGTCCCGCCGCACTGCCCGCCCTGGAAGCGGAGGTCGCCCGCCTGGTCGCGGCCGGCGGCCTGGACCGGCCGCAGGCGGAAGCCGCCCGTGCCGTCGCCCGGATCATCGCCGGCGACGGTGCCCTGCGCGGCACGCGGCTGTCGGAGATCGACGTGATGCGGATGGAGCGCGACGCGGTGCTGGCGCTGGCCCGCGCGTCACTGGTCCGGGCGCGGCTGGCGACGGCCGGTCCCCGTTCCCGGCAGTATCATACGATCGAGTAAATTTCCGCTCAGGCCCCAGCAGAAGTGCCCCCACTGTCGCCGGGCGCGCTGCGCTATGCAGTCGGTGCGCGCCTGCTCTAGGCTGCGGCGCGGATCGAAGTGGAGGTGCCGATGATTCCGGAGAAGAGCGAGCGGGTGAAGGCGCTGGAGGCGCAGCTCCTGGCCTTCATGGAGGAGCATATCTACCCCAACGAGGCGCGCTTCTACCGGGAATCGGAAGAGGTCGGGCCCTGGGGCGTGCAGCCCGTGGTGGAGGACCTGAAGCCGAAGGCGCGCGAGCGCGGGCTGTGGAACCTGTTCCTGCCCGAGTCGGAGCATGGCGCCGGGCTGAGCAATCTCGAATATGCACCGCTCTGCGAGATCATGGGGCGCTCGCACCTGGCACCGGAGGTGTTCAACTGCGCCGCGCCGGACACCGGCAACATGGAGGTGCTGGCGCGCTACGGCACGAAGGAGCAGCAGGAGCGCTGGCTGAAGCCGCTGCTGGCGGGCGAGATCCGCTCCTCCTTTGCGATGACCGAGCCGGACGTCGCCTCCTCCGATGCGCGCAACATCGAGAGCGCGATTGTGCGCGACGGCGACGAATACGTGATCAACGGCCGCAAGTGGTACACCACCGGCGCCACCGATCCGCGCTGCCGGATCATCATCTTCATGGGCAAGACCGACCCGGAGGCGGAGACCTACCGGCAGCAGTCGATGATCCTGGTGCCCAAGGACACGCCCGGCGTGACGGTGCAGCGCTCGATCCCGGTGTTCGGGTTCTACGGTGTCCCGGACCGCGCCTCGGAGGTGCTGTTCGAAAATGTGCGGGTGCCGGCCGCGAACATGCTGCTGGGCGAGGGGCGCGGCTTCGAGATCGCGCAGGGCCGGCTGGGGCCGGGCCGCATCCACCATTGCATGCGGCTGATCGGCCTGGCGGAGCGCACCCTGGCGAAGATGTGCCTGCGCACCGAGCAGCGGGTGGCCTTCGGCAAGAAGGTCTCCGAGCAGTCGGTGACCCGGGAGCGGGTGGCCGAGGCGCGCATCATGATCGAGCAGTCCCGCCTGCTGACCCTGCGGGCGGCGCACATGATGGATACCGTCGGCAACAAGGAGGCGAAGGCGGAGATCGCGATGATCAAGATCGCGGTGCCGCAGATGGCCTGCCAGGTGGTGGACTGGGCGATCCAGGCGTTCGGCGGCGGCGGCACCAGCAACGATTTCGGCCTGGCCGCGGCCTATGCCACCGCCCGCCTGCTGCGCCTGGCCGACGGCCCCGACGAGGTGCACCGCGACCAGCTCGCCCGCCTGGAATTCCGCAAACAGCGCGAGCGCAACGACAATGGCGGCGTCGCCAACTGGAGCCCCGCGATCTCCGACCGCGCCCTGGGCCGCATGGCGTGAGGGTGCGGGGCGCCGGGCGGGCTGTGGCAGTCCGCCCCGGCGAGATGCCCGCGACGTGCACCGGGTGCGGTACCCTCTGCCGGCGGCCGGCTGCAATCACCCGCAGGTCTCGCCGGTCGGCCGCCACGGCGCGCTGCAGGCATTGGGGTCAAGCTCGATGCAGCAATCCGGCTGGACCGGTTCCGACTCTATCGGCCCGGTGCCGCTTTGAGTCCTTTCCTGAACCGCTCCGCCGCAGCAACGGTGTCTTTCATCGGCAGATCAAAGTTTTCGGGAGGGTTGCCGCCTGCCAACATGCCTTTGAACGTCGCATAGGCGTCAGTCTTGCTGCGATAGGCTCGCACGGTCTGCTCGTCGTTCACCCAGGCAAGAACGATCACCTTGGCGTTGCTGTCGAAGCGGAAAAACAGCCGATACTGTTGGAGAAACCTGGCCCGGACCCAGTGTTTCCGGTGCGCGCCGAGTGTGTCTCCCTGTCGGAAGGTGGGGGCTCCGGGATCGGCAGGGATAGTCTCGGTCGCGAGCCTGACGATCGCCGCCGGACGCTTCGTGCAGTTCTTTGTCCGCCAGGCCTTCGGATCACGTGCCTTGCGGGCTTCGACCTCGCCGATCAGCTCTTCAAGCGCATCGAGAAAAACCGGATGCGCGTAGATCGACCAGCCATTGACGACGTTCGTTTGTAGGAAGGCTAGAACGGTCCCATCTTTGATAGAAAAGTTGTCGTTCTCGGGCTTATATGAGGCGGCTTGTGTCAAGGCGTTGCCGGTAGATTTGCAGCAGCTTTTTCTGTCGGGCGGGGCGCAGG
>NZ_JBHRTR010000026.1:102779-105585 GCF_042646425.1 Marinibaculum pumilum | reverse complement strand
ACCTGCGCCCCGCCCGACAGAAAAAGCTGCTGCAAATCTACCGGCAACGCCTTGACACAAGCCGCCTCATATAAGCCCGAGGACGACGGAGATGGTGGAGCCCCCTCCGACCCCCCCGCCCCTACTTCTCCCTGCCCAGCACCTTCACGATGAAGGCGTAGACCAGGGCGGTCTCCTTCAGCCGGTCCCAGCGGCCGGCGGCGCCGGCATGGCCGGCCTCCATGTAGGTCTTCAGCAGGTAGGGGCCGGCGTCGGGCGCCACCTCGCGCAGCCGCGCGATCCATTTCGCCGGCTCCCAGTAGGTGACACGGGGATCGGTCAGGCCGGCGGTTGCCAGGACCGGCGGATAAGGCCGGTCGGCCAGGTTCTCGTAGGGCGCATAGTCGCGGATGGTGGCGAAGGCGGCCGCATCCTCGATCGGGTTGCCCCATTCCTGCCATTCCGGCGGGGTCAGCGGCAGGCTGTCGTCGAGCATCGTGTTCAGCACGTCGACGAACGGCACCTCCCCCACTGCGGCGCCGAACAGGTCGGGCCGCATGTTCAGCACCGCACCGACCAGCATGCCGCCGGCGGAGCCGCCCTGCACGGCGATCCGGCCGGCGCCGGTCAGCCCCTCCGCGACCATATGCTCGGCCGCGGCGATGGTGTCGGTGAAGGTGTTGGTCTTCTTCGGCCCCTTGCCGTCCAGGTACCAGCGGCGGCCGCGCGCCTGGCCGCCGCGGACATGAGCGATGGCAAAGACGAAGCCGCGATCCACCAGGCTCAGCCGGCCGGGCGCGAAGCCGGCAGGGATGGTGATGCCATAGGAGCCATAGCCGTACAGCAGGCAGGGCGTCTCCGGCCCGGGCACCAGGTCCGCCCGGTGCAGCACCGAGACCGGCACCGTCTCTCCGTCGGGTGCCGGTGCCAGCAGGCGGCGGGCGACATAATCCGCCGGATCGTGGCCGGACGGCACCTCCCGCGTCTTGCGCAGGGTGCCGCGACGCGCGGTCATGTCATAGTCGATCACCTGGTCGGGCGTCGTCGGCGAGGAATAGGTGTAGCGCAGCAGACTGCCGTCGAACGGCATGTCGGCGCCAAGCCCCAGGCTGTACACCTCCTCCGCCATCGCGATCTGGTGCTGGCTGCCATCGAGCTGGTCCCGCACCACGATCTGCGGCAGGGCGTCGACCCGCTGCAGCCAGGCCAGGTGGCGCGCGGTCACCCGCAGGCCGACGATCAGCCGGCCCGGCTGGTGCGGCACCAGGTCGGACCAGTTGGCGCGGCCCGGATCGTCCACCGGCGCGGTGACCAGCTTGAAGTCCTCCGCCCCGTCGGCATTGGTGCGGATCACGAACCGGTCGCCGCCGTTCCGCTCGCCGTCCTGCGGGCCCAGATCCTCCAGGTCGTATTCCACGTCGCGTTCGCGCGGCGCGACCAGCCGCCAGTCCGCGTCCGGCCGGTCGGCCGGGCAGATCCGCAGCTCCGCGGTGGTATGGTCGTGGGCGGAGATCACCAGCCAGCGGCGGCTGGCGGTCTTGCCGACGCCGACGAAGAAGCCGGGATCGGCCTCCCGATAGACCAGCGGGTCGCCGGCCGGGTCGTCGCCCAGGCGGTGCCGCTTCACGCCGTAGGGGCGGTGATTCTCGTCCAGCACGGTGTAGAACAGCGTCTGCCCGTTCTCCGCCCATACGAAGGAGCCGTTGCTGTCCTCCAGGACGTCCGGCAGGTCGGCGCCGGTCGCCAGGTCGCGGACCCGGATGGCGAAGAATTCGGAGCCCTTCAGGTCCAGCGCATAGGCGAACAGGCGATGGTCGCTGCTGGGCTCGCCGCCGCCGATGTCGCAATAGGCATGGCCCTCTGCCAGGGCATCGCCGTCCAGCAGGAGCTGCTCCGACGGCGGCGGCGGACCGGCCGGTGTCCATTCCGCCACCGCCGCCAGCGGCAGGCGGCAGAACAGCGGATGCTGCCCGCCGGTGCGGAAGCGGCTGTAATAGGCGAAGCCGTCCTCCGGCACCGGCACGCCGGCCTCGTCCTCCCGGATGCGGCCGCGGATCTCGGCGAAGATCGTCTCCTGCAGGCCGGCCGTGTCCGCCAGGGCGGCACTGGTATAGGCGTTCTCCGCCTCCAGATGGCCGCGGATGCCCGCGTCAAGCTGCGTCGGGTCGCGCATCACCGCCTGCCAGTTGTCGTCGCGCAGCCAGTGATAGGGATCCTCCCAGGCGGTGCCATGGGCTTCGTGCCGCTGCGGCCGGCGCAGCGCCCGCGGCGGCGGCGGCAGGCCGCGGAATGCTTTCGCGTCGTTCATGCCCTGCCCCCGCGGCCCAGGATGCCAGTGGCGGCGCGGAAGCCGGGCGCCGCGATCCGGCGCTGCGCCCGCCGCCAAGCCGCATCCCGGCGGGCCAGCTCCAGGCCGGCCTGACCACCGCGGCCGCGGCGCAGATCAGCCTCCGCCGCCTCGATCGCCGGCGCCATCGCCCGGTACAGGGTCAGCCGGGCGCGCTCCGCCGGGGTCGGCGCCCGGCCCAGCACCCGCGCCAGCAGGCGTCGCGCGGCGCGGTCATCCAGGCCGCCCGCCTCCGACAGGACCGCTGGGTCCCAGACGGGGTCGTTGCGGTCCGCGGCCTGCCAGCCCAGCGCCCGCAGGCCGCCCGGCGCCCTGACGAGCCGGGCCGCGGTCAGGCGATTGTGCGCCGGGGCCAGCGGCACCTCCGCCAGGCAGCGCCGCAGCGGCCGCAGCCGGCGGTTCAGCGCCCGCAGCGACCCGGCCAGCGGCCGCTCCGACAGCATCGGATAGAGCCGCAGGCGGAAGCAGGGGTCGTAGCGG
>NZ_JBHRTR010000026.1:60050-102627 GCF_042646425.1 Marinibaculum pumilum | reverse complement strand
GGCGCCCCCCGCCGGTACCGCGCTCCGGCAGGCCGCGCAGGCCCGGCGCATGGCGGTCCGGCGCCGGCGCGAGGCGCTGCGCCACGGCCGCGTCATGCATCGCCAGGCCGGTCTCGCCGGAATCCAGGAAGCTGCCGCCGACCTGCGGCAGGTCGATGCGGCTCACCGTGCCGTCCACCTCCAGCCGGAAGCTGCGCGGCGCCGGCAGGCCGTCCCGGCTGTCGCCGGCCGGTACCAGGGCCGCCGCAGGGGCCGCCGCAGAATCCACCGCAGGGGTCGGGGCCGGCGCCCGGTCGGCGAACAGCTGCCGCGCCCAGTCGGGCACCGCCGGTGCCGCCGGCGGCTCGCGCCGGTCGGCGAACAGGGACGGCAGGCGGGCCGCCGCTTTCTCTGCTGCAGTCATGACAGGCCCTCCGCCATCGGGCCATCGTCATTGGGCGGCGAGGGCGGCGGCGGATGGCCCGCACCGGCCGGCAGCCGGTCCGCCGGCACCAATGGCCGCGACGGGATCTTCAGGATGCCGCTGACCCGCAGCGCAAGGGTTTCGCCGGCCATCACCCGGCCCTCCGCGAAGGCGAGCTTGCGGGTGCGCTTCAGCAGCCGGCCGGTGCCGGTCAGGAAGCTCCCGACCGGCGCGCCGGCCAGGAAGTCGGTCGACATCGACACGGTCGGCATCATGCCCAGCTGCGGCTCGGCATGGCGCACCACGATCGCCAGCAGGATGTCGGCGAAGGTCATCATCATGCCGCCATGGCAGACGCCCCGGGGATTGCCGTGCTTGGCCTCCACCAGCATCCCCAGCGCGACGGAGGGGGCGATGCCGGCGGACGCGTCGCCCGGGTCCTGGCGCATGTAGAGCGGGCCGTTCACGCTGATGAAGCCGCGCGGCATCTCCAGCCTGTGGAAGCCGGGCGGCGGCCCGGCGGATATCGGGTTCTGATCGGTCATTCTGCTGCTCGCATAGCCGCTATTGGCGGCGAAAAAAAGACCCGCCGCCGAAAGCGGCCCTTCCGCCGGCGCGACCTCCCCGGCTATAGCTGCGCAACCAATGTGTCGGACAAGGGTCGCCCAGATGACCGATATCCCTGCGCTGGCGGAAAGGCTCGACGATGCGGCGCGGACCGGATGCGCCGTGCCGCGGATCAGCGACGCAAGCCCCCTGGACCTGCAGGACGCCTATCGGATCCGCACGCAGCTCGTCGATCGCCGGCTGGCGCGCGGCGAGAACCTGGTCGGCCTGAAGCTGGGCCCCTGCACCGCCGCCGGAATGGCCGGGCTGGGCCTTTCGGCGCCGCTGGAGGGCCGCCTGACCGACGCGATGGACCTGACCGCGCGAGGCCGGATCGACCTCGCCGCCTTCGTGGCGCCGCGGGCGGAGGTGGAGATCGCCTTCCGGCTGGCGCCGGCGGCGCTCACCGGCGAGATGCCGGCCGATCCGCGCGATGCGGTCGAGGCGGTGGCCGTCGCGCTGGAGATCGCGGACTCGCGCTACCCGGACTTCAGCTTCGGGCTGCCGGACCTGGTGGCGGACAATTGCTGCGCGGCCGGTTTCGCGCTGGGCCCATGGCTGCCGCCGGCCAGCCTGTCCCCCGCCTTTTCGCTGGGCGGCCGGGGCATGCGCCTGCGCATCGACGGCGCCATCGTCGACAGCGCCGGCACCGACGACGTGCTGGGCGATCCCTGGGCAATGGCAGTGCATGGCCTGGCGCTGGCGCGGCAGGCCGGCACCGGCGCGCGGATCCTGCTGTCCGGCTCGCCGATCGCGCCCCGCCCTCTGGCCGCCGGGCAGGTGGTGCAGGCGGAGATCGACGGGTTCGGCAGCATCGTCCTCGCCGTCGACGGTCCCGCAGGGGCCTGAGCGGACCGCCGGCCGGGACCGCCGCAACCGCAATGGCAGGCTATGACCTCGGTGCAGTCACGGCGCTGGTCGTCGACGACGCCTACAACATGCGGCGGCTGCTCTCCACCATCCTGACCGCGCTGGGCGTCAGGCGGGTGCTGACCGCGAGCAACGGCGAGGAGGCGCTGGCGGCGCTGCACGGGCCGGTCGACGTGGTCTTCACCGACTACCTGATGGAGCCGATGGACGGCATGGCCCTGACCCGCCGGATCCGCGACGAGGCGACGAGCCCGAAACCCTTCGTGCCCGTCATCATGGTCACCGGCCATGCCACGCCCGAGACCGTGGCCGCCGCACGGGAGGCCGGGGTGACGGAGTTCCTGGTCAAGCCGGTCTCCGTGAAGACGGTGGCCGCCCGGCTGACGGCGGTGATCGACCATCCGCGCCCGTTCGTCCGGCAGGCCGGCTTCTTCGGCCCCGATCGCCGCCGGCGGGTCGCCTCCTTCGAAGTGGAGCGGCGCGGCGGCGAGGCCTGACCGTGCCGGCGCGTGAATGCCGCACCTGCGAATACGCCATTGCGAAGCCTTCGCGGCCGTTCTAGGTAACGAAGCTGCGCAGCGACGGACGGAAGGCGGATGGCCGGGCGCGGGAGAACAGCGTGACGGACACGGCAGACAATATCTTTCCCCGGTTGACCGTCCTGGTGGTCAACGACGACGAGAACATGATCCGGTTGCTGAGCACCGTCCTGGTCTCCCTCGGCGTGCGGCAGACCCAGGTCATCGGCGCAAAGGGGCGCGAGGGCGCCATGCGGCGGCTTAACGAGACGCGGGTCGACGTCGTTCTGCTGGGCCACCAGCCGCCGCGCCTGGACGGGGTCGCCCTGGCGCGGCACATGCGCGACGAGACCGCCAGCAGCAATCCCTATGTGCCGATCATCATGGTCACTGCCCGCGCCACCCCGGAGACGGTGGAACAGGCCCGCAGCGCCGGCGTGCACGAGTTCCTGGTGACGCCGATCTCGGTGAAGGCGGTGGCGGACCGGATCACCGTGGCCTTCGCCCGGCCGCGCCCGTTCGTGAAGGTGCCCGACTATTTCGGACCGGACCGGCGCCGGCGCTCCTCCGCCATCGCCAAGGACCGCCGTGCCGGCGAACGGCAGGAAATCGACGACGACTGAACCGCGGCCGCGGGATCGCGGCACGGAAACGCGTTATCCTTCCGCACGAGGACGCCGCCGGCCCGCACTGGCCGGCCGGCCGGCGCGCAAGGGGGAGGACAAGGCCATGCTGGACACCACGCCGGAGGGCCGCGCGGCCGCCGCGCTGCAGGCGCTGGGCGACGCGCTCGAGGGCGGCGATATCGACGCGGCGCTCGCCCGCTTCGCCACCGACTGCTACTGGCGCGACCTGGTCAGCTTCACCTGGAACCTCCGCACCATGGAGGGCAAGGCGCAGATCCGCGACATGCTGGAGAGCTGCCTGGCCGACACCGCGCCCGCCGGCTTCGCCCTGCTCCCCGGCGAACCCGTGACCGAGGAGGAAGGCATCGTCACCGCCTGGTTCTCCTTCGAGACGGGGGTCGCCCGCGGCTCCGGCATCCTGCGGCTGAACGATGGCGGGATCTGGACCCTGCTGACCACGATGGCGGAGCTGAAGGGGCATGAGGAGCCGCAGGGCTTCGCGAGGCCGCTGGGCGCCAAGCACGGCCAGGGCCGGCACCGCCCCTCCTGGAAGGAGGAGCGCGAGGCGGAGGCACGCAGCCTCGGCTATTCGACGCAGCCCTATGTGGTGATCGTCGGCGGCGGCCAGGGCGGCATCGGGCTGGGCGCCCGGCTGCGGCAGCTCGGCGTGCCCACCATCATCGTGGAAAAGAACGCCCGTGCCGGCGATTCCTGGCGCAACCGCTACAAGTCGCTCTGCCTGCACGACCCGGTCTGGTACGACCACATGCCCTATCTTCCCTTCCCGCCGACCTGGCCGGTCTTCTCGCCGAAGGACAAGCTCGGCGACTGGCTGGAGATGTACGTGAAGGTGATGGAGCTGACCTACTGGACCGGCACCGCCGCCCGCTCCGCCCGCTATGACGCGGCGGCGAAGGAATGGCTGCTGACGGTCGACCGCGACGGGGAGGAGGTCGTGCTGCGGCCGAAGCACCTGGTGCTGGCGACCGGCATGTCGGCGAAGCCGAACCTGCCGGACTTCCCCGGCATGGACCGGTTCCGCGGCGACCAGCACCATTCCTCGCAGCATCCGGGCCCCGACTCCTGGGCGGGCAAGCGGGCGGTCATCGTCGGCTCCAACAATTCCGCCCACGACATCGCCGCCGCCCTGTGGGAGGCGGAGGCCGAGGTGACGATGGTGCAGCGCTCCTCCACCCATGTCGCGCGGTCGGAGACCCTGATGGACCTGGCCATGGGGCCGCTCTACTCGGAACAGGCGGTGCGGGACGGCATCACCACCGACAAGGCGGACCTGATCTTCGCCTCGATCCCCTACCGGCTGATGGCCGGCTTCCAGATCCCGCTCTACGAACAGATCCGGGAGCATGACCGGTCGTTCTACGAAGGGCTGGAGCGCGCCGGCTTCTGGCTCGACTTCGGCGACGACGGATCCGGGCTGATGATGAAATACCTGCGCCGCGGCTCCGGCTACTACATCGATGTCGGCGCCTCGCAGCTGATCATCGACGGCGAGATCGCGCTGCGCCGCGGCCAGGTGACCGAGGTGACCGAGGACGGGCTGCGCCTGGACACGGGCGAGGAGCTGCCGGCCGACCTGATCGTCTATGCCACCGGCTATGGCTCGATGAACGGCTGGGCGGCCGACCTGATCAGCCAGGAGGTCGCCGACCGGGTCGGCAAGGTCTGGGGCCTGGGCTCCGGCACCACCAAGGATCCCGGCCCCTGGGAGGGCGAGCCGCGCAACATGTGGAAGCCGACCCAGGTGGAGGCCCTGTGGTTCCACGGCGGCAACCTGCACCAGTCGCGCCACTACTCCCAGTGCCTGGCCCTGCAGCTGAAGGCGCGGATGGAAGGCATCCCGACCCCGGTCTACGGCCTGCAGGAGGTGCACCACAAGGGGTGAGGGTGGTCGCTGCGGCGGCGGTCCGTCGCGGTCCTCGGCTCTATGGCCGAGGACGACGGACAGTGCGGCGTGGCCTTCGACGCCCCCTCCTCCTTTTCCGTCATCCCCGGGCCTGACCCGGGGATCGTGACGGGACGGTGCCGCGTCGCCCGCCTCAATGCGGCACGTCGGTCCCCCGGATCTGGGTGCGCAGCATCACCCGGCGGCTGGACGCGTCGAAGGCGTCGCGGCGGTGCATGGTCGACCGGTTGTCCCAGATCAGCAGGTCGCCCGGCCGCCACGCATGGCGATAGGTGAAGCGGTCCTGGGTGGCAAAGGCGATCAGCCGGTCCATCAGCGCGTCGCTGTCCGCCAGGCCCAGCCCGTCGATCGCGGCGTTGCGGCGGCGGCCGAGGAACAGGGTGCGGTCGCCCGTCTCCGGATGGGTGCGCACCGCCGGGTGCCAGACGCCGGGGCAGGTCAGCGGGTCGGTGACCGGCTGCGCGCCCTTCCGCAGGGTGCCGGCGGAGGTATAGGCGGTGTCGTGCTTGATCCGGCGGCCGTCGATGGCGCACCGCAGGTCGTCCGGCAGGGCATCCCAGGCGGCTTTCATGTTGGCCCAGTAGGTATCGCCGCCGGCCGACGGCACCTCGCGCGCGTAGAGGATGGAGGCGGTCGGCGGGCGCTCGATATAGGCCATGTCGGTATGCCACTCGGCCTCCCCTGCCCCCAGCGCGCCGATCGGCTGGCCGTTCTCCAGCACGTTGGAGATGATCCATACCTCCGGCATCGCCGCGCCGCCGCCCTCGGCCCGGGTGCGCTTCTCCCCCGCCGGCGGCGCCTCCAGCTCGCCGAAACGGCGGGAGAAGGCCACCAGCCCCGGCTCGTCCAGGCTTTGGCCCCGCAGCAGCAGCACCCCCCGCTCCAGCCAGGTGCGGTGCAGCAGGTCGAAGGACGCCGCGTCCAGCCCGGCGCCCACGTCGATTCCCGTAACCTCCGCGCCGATCTCCGGCGCCAGCTGCCTCACCTGGGGCATGGCCTGCGCCACCGTCTGCGATTGCGCTGCTGCGGACATCCTCTTTCTCTCCCGGTTGGGCCGCGCGCCGGTCAGGACGCCGGCAGCTGCTTCAGCTTGGCGTCCAGGAAGGCGACATCAGGGGGCGAAAGCGCCCTGGAAACCGCGGACTGCGGGTCCGCCTGTCGGTCAAGATTTGCACGTCCGGCGCACAAGGTCGAGCATCACCGTCCGGTCTCACACCGTCCTACCTTGACAGTGCGATCGACCGGTTCCTAGCGTATTCGGCCCTTCTCAGCCCCAGGAGCCGGGATGAACCTGGACCCGTTTTCCGCCCACCGGCACGATCGCGACAGCCTGGCCATCGACCCGGCGACCACCGCCCTGCTGGTGGTCGACATGATCAACGACTTCTGCACGCCCGGCGGCGCCATGGTGCTGCCCGGCGCGGAACGGCTCTATCCGCCGCAGAACACGCTGATCGCCGCGGCGCGCGACGCCGGCATGCCGGTCGTGCAGATCATCGATTCCCACCGTCCCGGCCTGCGCGACGACCGGGAGTTCCGCAAGCGCACGCCGCACGCGATCGAGGGCAGCTGGGGCGCGCAGGTGGTGGCGGAACTGGAGCAGCGGCCGGAGGATATCCGGGTGCTGAAGCGGCGCTATTCCGCCTTCTACAACACCGACCTGCACCTGACCCTGCAGGACATGGGCATCGACACCGTGATCGTGATCGGGGTGGTGACCAATATCTGCGTCCGCTCCACCGTGCACGACGCCTTCTTCCACGGCTACGAGGTGGCGGTGCCGGAGGATTGCGTCGCCGCCACCGGCCCGCGGGAGCAGATTTCCAGCCTCTACGACATCGCCACCCATTTCGGCACGGTCACCGACTCCGCCGACCTGATCCGCGCCCTGGCCGACGGCGTGCCGGTCCGCAACCGCGAGATCCCCGCATGAGGGGTGGGGGGATGACGCCCCTCTTCGACTGCCACCTGCACATCATCGACCCGGCCTTTTCCCTGGTGCCGAACCAGGGCTACCTGCCGCCCGCCTATGGGGTCGCGGCCTATCGTTCCGAACTGGCCGGCCTGGGGCTGGAGGCAGCCGGCGGGGTCGTCGTCTCCGGCTCCTTCCAGGCGATGGACACCGCCTATCTGGGGCCCGCGCTGACGGCGCTGGGACCCGCCTGGCGGGCGGTGATCAACCTGGACCCGGAACTGCCGGACGGCGAGATCGAGCGGCTGCATGGCATCGGGGTGCGGGCGATCCGCGTGAACCTCAAGCGCGGTGCCGGCACCGCGCTGGCCGACCTGGAGCGCCAGGCGCGGCGGGTCTGGGACCTGGCCGGCTGGCACACCGAATTCTACCTGGATGCCGGCGCCGTCCTGCCGGAGCTGCGGCCGGCCCTGGCGAAGCTGCCGAAGATCGCCATCGACCATCTGGGCCTGAGCGAAGCGGGACTGGACGAGCTGGAGGCACTGGCCGCCCACGGCGCGGCGGTGAAGGCGACCGGCTTCTCCCGCTTCGACGGCGACGTCGCGGACGCGCTGCGCCGGCTGGATGCGGCCAATCCCGGCGCCCTGATGGCCGGCAGCGACCTGCCGTCGACCCGCGCGCCGGCACGCTTCGGCGCGGGCGACCTGGACCTGCTGCGGGACAGCTTTGCGGGACGCGACCTGGACCGGATCCTGCGCGGCAACGGCGCCGCCTTCTACGAGGTCGACCTGCCGGAGCTGTGACGGCCGGCACAGCCGGGCCGGCGGCGGCATGGGATGGTGGCGTCACTGGAGGCTGCCCTTCCAGCCGCACCGAGAGGCCGACATGTCCATCCTCGCCAATGCCCTGCGCGCCGTCCTTGCCCTGATCGTCGTCGGCCTGGCGCTCGGCCAGTTCATCGCCATCGCGGACGCGGCGCTGCTCTGAACACGGCGCAGGCAACGCCGTTGCGGCCCGGCCGGCGGCCTGCCACCCTGGCGCCATGCCGGGCCGTTTCTTCACCACCGCAGAACATGACCAGAGGATCGCCGCCGTCCGGTCGCGGATGGCGAAAGCCGGCCTCGACCTGCTGGTGGTCTGCGATCCGGCGAATATCGACTGGCTGACCGGCTATCGCGGCTGGTCCTTCTACACGCCCCAGGCAGTGCTGCTGCACCAGGCACAGGACGGCCCGCTCTGGGTCGGGCGGGAGATGGACGCGCCGGCGGCGCGGCTGACCACCGACCTGCCGGCGGCGGCGGTGATCCCCTATCCCGACGGCTATGTGCAGAGCCCGGACCGCCACCCGGCGGACTTCCTGGCGGAGACGATCCGCAGTCGCGGCTGGCAGGCCGGTCGCATCGGGCTGGAGATGGACGGCTATTACTTCTCTCCCCGCGCCTGCGACATCCTGCGTACCGCCCTGCCGGACGCCCGCTTCGCGGATTCCGACCAACTGGTGAACTGGGCGCGGATCGTGAAGTCGCCGGCGGAACTGTCCCTGATGCGCCAGGCCGCCCTGATCACCGAGCGGGTGGTGGAAGCCGCCATCGCCGGTATCGCACCCGGCATAAGGCAATGCGACCTGGTGGCCGACATCTACCATGCGCAGATGACCGGTACCGCCGATTTCGGCGGCGACTTCACCGCCATCTGCCCGCTGCTGCCGACGGGCCGCGGCACCGGCACGCCGCACCTGACCTGGACCGACGATCCCTTCGCCAGCGGCGAGGCGACGATCATGGAGCTGGCGGCGGCCCGCCGGCACTATCACTGCCCGATGGCGCGCACCGTCCATCTGGGCCCGCCGCCGCAGCGCCTGGCCGATACCGCGCAGGTGGTGGCGGAAGGGTTGAACGCGGCGCTGGAAGCGGCCCGGCCCGGCGCCACCTGCGCGGAGGTGGAGGCAGCCTGGGCGGCGGTGATCCGCCGCCACGGCCTGGTGAAGGAAAGCCGCATCGGCTACGCGGTGGGCCTGAACTACCCGCCCGACTGGGGCGAACATACCGCCAGCCTACGCCCGGGCGACCATACTGTCCTGCAGGAGAATATGTGCTTCCACTGCATCCCCGGCATCTGGGGCGATGGCTGGGGGGTGGAGATCAGCGAGACCTTCGTGGTCACCGCCGCCGGTGGCGAACGGCTCTGCAATGTCAGCCAGGAACTGGTGGTGAAGAGCTAGCCCCGGCCACGACGGAGAGATCGGGCAGGCCGGCGGTCATCCGGCCGTCGGCGCCTGGGCAGGCCGATCCGGCCGCCGGATCGCATGGCGCGGCTCCGGCCCAGTCTCCGTCTCTGGGCGTTCCCTGATATGCCGGGCGCGGACGACCAGCGCCGTGGCGGCGGCCAGCGCCGCCACTGCCAGGAACATCGGCGCCGACCCGATCGCGTCGGAGGCGAACCCGGCCGCGGCCGGCCCGAGAACGCTGCCCACGGCAACGGCGAGCAGAACCGCCGTGAAGCTCTGCGACGGAAGCGCCGGGAAAAGCCGGTCCGACCAGAATGCCAGGACGGCACTCGTCATCATGACATAGATGCCCTGCAGCCCCGCCGAGAGGATGACGCCGGGCCATGTCGGCGCTGCCGCGACAAGAGCGAGCGACACCGCCGCAGCCAGCATGAGAAGGCGCACGAGCCACGGCAGGCCGATGGCCGCCTTCGCACCGCCAGTGACAAGACCGAGAAGGCCAAAGGCGCCGAAGCAGAGGAAGACGAGGCCGCCGGCGGCATCCCGCGGAAGACCCGCCAGCCCGCCGGCATCGGCGATCCGATCGGGCGCGAAGGAGATATAGACCGCGGAGGTCGTGCCAAAGCAGAAGCCGATCGCCAGCAGCGGGATCGCCGAGCGGCGGCGCAGCAAGCCCCATCGCTGCGCCGGCCCCGGCCCGTCCGTTCCGGCCACCTGCCGCAAAGCCATCCGGTTGACCAGAAGGGCGAGCGCGGCGCCGATGGCAAAGATGCCCCAGCAGACTCGCCAGGACAGGCCGCTCAGGCTCATCAGCAGGGCGGCGGCACCGGCAAGGGCGATTCCGACGCCGGTCCCGGTGCTGATCCAGGACAGTGCGACCGGCCTCGCCCCGTCCTCCACCCTGCGGTGAACGGCATTGTTGAAGGGTGTCCAGGACAGCCCGGCACTCGCCATCGCCAGGAAGATTCCGGCGGCAAGCACCGGCAGGTTCGAGGCCACCGCCACGATCGCCATGCCCAGGGTTGCCGCGGACAGGCCGGCCGTGACCGGCAGCCGCGGCCCCTTCCGGTTGGTCATGACCTGCGCAGCCAGCAGCCCCAGCAGGAAACCCAGGAAGCCGAGACTGGAAACGAGCCCCGCCGTCTGGGTGGAGATCGAGAATTCCGTCCGGAACTGCGACAGGAACAGGCCGAATCCCATGCGCGCCGGACCGTAGGCGATGGCCGTGGCGGCGAAGCCGGCAGCGGACAATGTCCAGAAGGGCGTCATGCCCGACCAACGTGTGCGCCCGGGTAAAGTTCGACGGGCGGCCGGTCGCTGCGACCTCCCCCTATCCTGCAGCGTCCAGCGCCGCCAGGTGCCGCGCCTTCGTCTCGGCGGGCAGGAACGCCGCCCGGAAGCTGTTGCGCACCAGCGCCCTTGTCTCGCCCTCCGCAAGGCCGATGGCTGCCTCCAGCGCCCGGAAATTGTCGGCGACATAGCCGCCGAAATAGGACGGGTCGTCGGAATTGACGGTCGCGACCAGGCCCGCCTCCAGCATGCGCCGGATCGGATGCACCTTCATGTCGTCGACCACGCAGAGCCGCAGATTCGACAGCGGGCAGACCGTCAGCGCCATGCCGTCGGCAGCCAGGCGGCGCACCAGCGACGCATCCTCCAGCGCGCGGTTGCCATGGTCGATGCGGTCGACGCCGAGGACGTCCAGCGCCTCCCAGACATAGTCCGGCGGCCCCTCCTCCCCCGCATGGCAGACCAGCCTGAAGCCCGCGTCCCGGGCGCGGCGGAAGACGTTGCGGAACTTCGCCGGGGGATGGCCCAGTTCCGATGAATCCAGCCCGACGCCGATGACCCGGTCCCGGTAGGGCAGGGCCAGATCCAGGGTGCGCTCCGCATCCGCCTCGTCCAGGTGGCGCAGGAAGCACATGATCAGGTGACTGGTGATGCCGAGCTCCCGCTCCGCCCGAGCGGTCGCGGCAGTCAGGCCCTGCATCACCGTGTCGAAGGAGACGCCCCGCGGCAGGTGGCCCTGCGGGTCGAAGAAGATCTCGGCATGCACCACGCCGTCGGCGGCCGCGCTGGCCAGATAGGCCCAGGCCAGGTCCTCGAAATCCTCAGCGGTCCGCAGCACCGACATGCCCTGGTAGTAGACCGCCAGGAAGTCGTCGAGCTTCGTGAACGCATAGGCGGCACGGATCTCGTCGACCGAGGCGAACTTCAGCGCAATGCCGTTCCGCTGCGCCAGGCGCAGCATCATCTCCGGCTCCAGGCTGCCCTCGATATGGATGTGCAGTTCCGCCTTCGGCAGGCGGGCGGCGAGGTCGGTCACGATCTTCCCTCCGACATGATGCGTTCCGACCCCAGGTCGGCCATCTTGGCCTCCGGCGCAAGAGCCCCGGCCGGCCGGAGGGAATGGCCGGCTTCCTGAACGCCTTCTTCAGCCTGCATTCATCTTGAAAACTGCACCCTTTGCGGGAAAGGATCGACGACAATAGTGAAGATCCGTCTTCGCGGCGGTCGCAGGCCGCGCCGAGACCTACGGGTTTTCAATAATAGGGGGCATGTTTTCGAAATGACATACGTCTACGCCTATGTGCCGTTCAACATGCTGGCCGCCAATCTGGGGACCCTGGCGAGCACCACCATTACCTATGCCAGCAGTAGCTTCCTGCAATCTGCCTGGGACGATGCGAACTACGTCAATTTCTACGGCTCGTTCACCTATGGCGGCGACGGTTCGATCGGCGGAACGCTCAATACGATCGCGGAGTTCTACGGCGATTCCAGGGCCACCCACATTTCCGGCCTCAACCTCTCCGCCTACCAGTTCATCACCTGGGTCAGCGCAGGCGACACCGCCAGCTTCTTCAATGCCGCGCTCTCCGGCGACGACTCGTTCTATGCCAGCGCCGGTTCGGACCTCATCCTGGCCTATGGCGGCAACGACTATGTCAGCGCCTCCGGCGGCGACGATTTCGTCCTGGCCGCTGCGGGCAACGACACCGTCAATGCCGGTGCCGGCAACGACACCGTCTATGGCGGTGCGAACGCCGACACCGTCTATGCCGGCGAGGGCCAGGACCTGGTCTATGGCGACGCCGGCAACGACTATCTGGTCGGCGCCAATGACGGGGCCAGCGATACCCTGGTCGGCGGGACGGGCGCCGACCGGATCGAGAGCGGCTCCGGGTCCGACGTGATCTACGGGCTCACCGACCTGGACATCTATCGCACGCTGGCCGCCGGCACAGATGCCGGCAATGCCGACAACATCTCCGCCGGCGCCGGCAATGACACCGTCTATGGCGGCTTCGGCAGCGACACCATCGACGGCGGCGACGGCTCCGACCTGCTCGGCGGGCTGGCCGGCAACGACACCATCTCGACCGGCAGCGGCAACGACCTGGCCTATGGCAATAACGGCAACGACTATCTCAGCAACCCTTCCGGCGCCGACACCCTGTTCGGCGGCACCGGCTCCGACACCCTGGTGGGCGGTGCCGACGGCGACCTGCTGGTCGGCCTCTGGGAGCTGGACACCTACATCACCGCCGGCGCCCTGACCGGCGGCTACGATGCCGACCAGAGCGACAGCCTCAGCGGCGGCGACGGCAATGACAGTCTGACCGGGGCCTCCGGCAGCGACTATCTGTCGGGCGGCAGCGGCAGCGACTACATGGTCGGGCTCTGGGGCAACGAC
Organism: Marinibaculum pumilum; assembly: GCF_042646425.1. Lineage (NCBI taxonomy): Bacteria > Pseudomonadati > Pseudomonadota > Alphaproteobacteria > Rhodospirillales > Rhodospirillaceae > Marinibaculum > Marinibaculum pumilum. The sequence continues at coordinate 89,844 of NZ_JBHRTR010000026.1, read as the reverse complement.
TTCGCCACCGGCGGGAGCGGTCCCGACACCATCATCGGCAATGGCGGCAATGATCGCCTGTACGGCAATGACGACAGCGACTTCATCCTGGGCGGCATCGACCAGGACAGCCTGTACGGCGAGGGCGGCAACGACACCCTGCTGGGCATGAGCGCCGCCGACGGCCTGGACGACGGCGACATCCTCTGGGGCGGCGCCGGCGCCGATATCTTCCAGGGCTATGGCGCCGGCTTCGGCAGCCACACGATCATGGACTACGAAGCCGCCGACAGGATCCAGTCGCTGGGCGCCGACCAGTCGCTCTCCGCCGTCATGGGCGCGACCCATGTGCAGGTGATCGACGGCGGCGGCCATGTGCTGTTCATCCTCAGCGGCATCAGCGACCCGTCGATCGTCAGCTTCGTCTGAAGGACCCGGCCGGCCGTCAGGCCGCATTCTCCAGACAGAGCAGGCCGGCGGCGGTGTTGGAAATCGGAATGTGGTAGTGCCGGTGCCTTTCCCGCACCCGCGGCCCCAGCGCGCCGCGTGTCGTCAGCCAGAGGATGAATTCCGCCCCCTGCGCGCCGGCGTCGCGCACCAGGTCCAGGATCGACATGTCCAGGAGGTATTCCGGATCGTCGACCACCTTCTCCATGCACAGCCGGTCATAGTGCGGCCACAGCAGCTGCATCGGCACGGTGAAGCCATGGTCGACCGCCGTCTCCTGGTAGGTGGTCAGGTCGAACTCATCGGCCACCAGATGCTCGATCCGGTGCCAGGAGAAGGCCGGGTCGCCGCGGAACGGCGGGATCGGCGGCGTGCCCCAGCCCTCGTCCTCGTCCTCGTCCTCGTCCTCGTAGGGTATTCCGGCGCTGCGCCGATGGCGAAGGTGGGCATCCTGTCCAGGAAGAAATTCAGGCCGTGGTCGTTGTAGACCACCACCGCGATGTCCGGCTTCACCGCCGCCAGCCAGTCGCGCGCCGGCGGATAGCCGTCGAAGAACGGCTTCCAGTAGGGATCGTCGAACAGCTTCCGGGCGATGGCATTGCCGATCGCCGGGATATGCGAGGTGGTGACCCCGCCCACGATGCATGCCATGCCGCTATTTCCCCGCGTCGACGAGCTTCTGCCTGAAGGCCTCGAACGTCATGCCGGTCTGCTACGCGCCGACATCCTGGACGGAGAGGCCGAACATGCCGGCGAACTTCGCCAGGTAGTAGATGTTGCCGCCCTCGGCCAGCAGGTCGGGCACGCACCTGTCGCGCACCGCCTGCTTCTGCCGTTCGGTCGGGCCGTAGCGGTCCATATAGCCCTCCGGGTCGGCCAGGAAGGCGTCGCGGTTCGCCTTCGCATTGAAGGAGAAGCACATCTTGTTCAGGCCATAGCCCTTCATCGCCTGGCGGCCGTCGAAGACGATCGTGCCCGGAATGGTCTCCGGTTCGGCTGTTTCGGCCGGGGTCATGTCCTCGCCCTCATGACGGGCCGGCGGGCTCAGTCCCAGTAGAGCCGCCGGGGATTGTCCACCAGCAGGGCCTTCTGGCGGGCCGCATCGGTGGCGATCTTCGGAATCACGTCGACCAGATGCCCGTCGTCGGGCATGTGCGACTTCATGTTCGGGTGCGGCCAGTCGGTGCCCCACAGCACGCGGTCGGGGAAACGGTCGACCAGGGTGCGGGCGAACGGCACCACATCGGCGTAGTGCGGCGGTCCCGCCACCGACAGCCGCTCCGGGCAGGAGACCTTGGACCAGATCCCCGGCACCTCCTCCATCAGCTGCACGAAGCGCCGGAAGTCCGGGCCGTCCACCGGCTTCGAGACTTCGGGCCGGCCCATATGGTCGACGACCACGATGGTCGGCATCTGCTTCAGGAAGGGGATCAGCCCGGTCAGGTCGGGCGCCTCGAAATAGACGACCACATGCCAGCCCAGCGGGGCGATCCGCTCCGCCACCTTCAGGAAGACATCCTTCGGCGTGGTATCGACCAGCCGCTTCACGAAGTTGAAGCGCACCCCCTTCACCCCGGCCGCATCCATCGCGGCAAGTTCGGCGTCCGGGAGGTCGGGGTCGATGGAGGCGATGCCCTTCGCCCGCCCACCGGAGGATTGCAGGGCATCGACCAGGGCGCGGTTGTCCCGGCCATGGCAGGTCGCCTGTACGATGACGTTCCGTTCGAATCCCAGGAAGTCGCGCAGCGCGAACAGCTTTTCCTTGCCGGCGTCGCAGGGCGTGTATTTGCGCTCCGGCGCGAAGGGGAAGCGGTCCGCCGGGCCGAAGACATGGCAATGCGCGTCGACCGCGCCGGGTGGCGGGCGATAAGCCGGCTTCGTCGGGTTGGGGTGGAAGGGCAGCCAGTCGGGGTCCATGGTCAGCCTCCCCCACCTTCATGGCCGAACACCCTGCCGTCGAACAGCTTGCGCGCGGTCCGCAGGATCGCCGCGTCGGTCATCGCGCCGCTTTCGTCCAGCTCCACCACCACCGACATCAGGCCGGTCGGGTGCTCGATATCCAGCGACTTCGACCTTCCCTCCGAGACCCGGGCCAGTTCCGCCGCCGGACTGCCGGGCAACATGCAGGCTGTCGCCACGCTGACCGCGCCGAACACGCCGATGGAGGCATGGCAGCGATGCGGGATGAAGCTGCGGGTGTTGATCGCCCCGCCCGCCAGGGGGGCGGAGACCAGGGTCATCTTCGGCACGCTCTTCTCGCGCACATCGCCCAGGTTCATCAGCGGTCCGGCGGCGAGCCGCACCGCCTCCACCTTCGCCTTCAGGCCGGCATCGCCGTCCAGAGCCTCGCGGCTCTCGTCGCCTCTGATGCCGACATCGGCCGCCCGCATCACCACCACCGGCATGCCATTGTCGATCAGGGTCGCCTCTACGCCCTCGACATTGTCGACCGGATTGCCGGTCGGCAGCAGGGCGCCGCAGGTGGAGCCGGCGGTGTCGCGGAAGGTGATCGGCACCGGCGCCGCACCGCCGGGCACCCCGTCGATGCGGGCGTCGCCGTCGTAGCGGACCCGGCCGTCCGGGGTCTGGATGCGGGCTACGGCGGTCTGGGCTGTGTTCTCCATGTAGATGGTGACAGGCGTCTCGCCGTCCCGCGCGACGACCAGGCCGCGCTCGATCGCGAAGGGGCCGACGCCGGCCAGGATGTTGCCGCAGTTCTGGCTGTCGCTGACCAGGGCCTGGTCGACGAAGACCTGCAGGAACAGGTAGTCGACATCGACCCCCGGCCGGGCCGAAGGCTGCACCACCGCCACCTTGGAGGTCAGCGGGTCGGCGCCGCCCATGCCGTCGATCTGCCGCGGGTCCGGCGACCCCATGATGCCCAGCAGAAGGGCGTCACGGGCGGCCGGATCCGCCGGCAGGTCGGCGGCCAGGAAATAGCCGCCCTTGGAGGTGCCGCCCCGCATCCACATGCAGGGCGTGCCTTCAGACATATTTCAGTCCCTTCTCCGCCAGCCGCTCACGCATGCCGTAGAGGTCGAGGCCCATCTCGCCATTGGCCAGCCGGGCGCGCTTCTCGGCCTCCGCCGCCTCGCGCGCCTCCGCCTTGCGCAGCACCTCCGCCGCCTCCGCGCGGCGGACGATGCAGACGCCGTCATCGTCGGCCACGACGATGTCGCCGGGATTCACCGCCGCATCGGCGCAGACCACCGGCACGTTCACCGAGCCCAGGGTCTCCTTCACCGTGCCTTGCGCGAACACCGTCTTCGACCAGACGGGAAAGCCCATCTGCGCCAGGTCGGCCGAATCGCGCACACCGGCGTCGATCACCAGGCCGACGCAGCCGCGCGCCATCAGCGAGGTCGCCAGCAGGTCGCCGAAATAGCCGTCGTCGCAGGGCGAGGTCGGCGCCGCCAGCAGCATGTCGCCCTTCTGCACCTGCTCGATGGCGACATGGATCATCCAGTTGTCGCCCGGCGGCAGGGAGACGGTGACGGCGGAGCCCGCCACCCGGGGCCCGCGCCACACGGGGCGGATGCGCGGCGCCAGCAGGCCGCGCCTTCCCTGCGCCTCGTGCACGGTCGCAACACCCATCTTCCCCAGCGCTTCGACGATGGCCGGATCGGCGCGCTCGATCTTCTGTACGACGATACCGGACATCACAGCTCATCCACGGTGCGGGGATAGACCGACTGGAAGCCCTCCGCGTATTTCGCGTCACGGCCGCCAGCCTGGCCGCCGGAATTGCGGCGGAAATGGTTGGCGCGATTGACCGCGAGGTTGGTGTAGAAGCTCCACAGATGCTCCTGGCCGCGCATGCATTCGATGGCGGCGCGCTTCTTCTCCCAGACCGGGGTGATGTCCAGGAAGACGTCGGGCTTCCAGCCCATCTGCTCCGTCTGGTGCGGCTCGAACAGGTAGAGCTGCGGCGCACCCAGCACCTTCTCGCCCGGATTGTGGCCCCAGGCCTGGGCGATCATCCGGCACTCCATCGCGACCTTGGTCGTGTACATGTGGTCGGTGTTGTAGGGGTCGTAGAGCGAGTGGCTCATCATGAAGGCCGGCTGCACTTTGCGCATCAGGTCGACCAGTTCGTCCTTCGCCGCCCGGTCGAGCTCCAGCGGATAGTCGCCGGCGTCGAAGAAGCGGATGTCGTGCGCGCCCAGGACCTTGGCCGCCTCCTCCGCCTCCTTGCGGCGGTCGGCCTTCACCTTCTCCAGGGTCATCCCCTCCTGCTTCCACAGCTTCGCGCTCTCCCCGCGCTCGCCATAGGACAGGCAGGCAATGGTGACATCCCAGCCCTTCTCCTGGTGCAGCGCGATCGCGCCGGCGCAGCGCCAGACGAAGTCGGCGGCATGCGCGGAGATCACGAGTGCGGTCTTGCGGTCGGCCATGCGGGTCTCCCTTGCCCGGTGATGTCGCCCGGATTGGTCCTCCGGCGCTTCTTGGATCGGCCAACTATCCGCCCGCAACCGCCGCCCGGCCATTCGATAATGGCCGCTTCCCCATAAGAATTTGCTATAACCTTGTGATGCAAATGGGCGCGACGACAGTCATGCAGGTCGCTCGACTGAATCTCCGCCACCTGCGGGTTTTCCGCGAGGTGGCCCATTGCCGCAGCGTCAGCCGCGCCGCGCCGGTGGTGCACCTGTCGCAGCCCGCCATCACCCAGGCGATCGCGCGCCTGGAGGACCAGCTGGGCACCCGCCTGTTCGACCGTCGCAGCGACGGCATGGCGCCGACGCAGGCCGGTGCGCTGTTCCTCGCCCGCGTGGAGCGGGCGCTGGCCCTGCTGCGCAACGGCGCGCGGGAGGCGCAGCGCCTGGCCGCACGGCGGCAGGGCTCGGGCAGCAGGGCCGGCGGTTTCGCCGATTTCGAGGCACTTGCCAGCATGGCGCAGCTGCGTGCCCTAGTCGCGGTCTCGGCAGCGGAGAATTTCAGCCTGGCTGCCCGCACCCTGGGGGTCGCGCAGCCCAGCCTGCACCGCGCCGCGCGCGACCTGGAGCGGCTGAGCGGCCTGAGCCTCTATGTCCGCACTTCCAGCGGCATCGCGCTCACCGGCTCTGCCGCGGCCTTGGCCCAGGCCGCGCGGCTCGCCTTCGCGGAACTGGAGCAGGGCTTCGCCGAACTGGACGACCTGGCCGGCCTCGATCGCGGCCGGACCACGGTCGGCGCCCTGCCGCTGCCGCGGAGCCACCTGCTGCCTGCCGCGATCGAGGCCCTGCTGGCACGGCGGCCGGAGGTGCAGGTCGCCGTCGTCGACGGGCCCTATGCGGACCTGCTGCACGACCTGCGGCATGGCGGCATCGACCTGCTGGTCGGCGCCCTGCGCGACCCGCTGCCGATCGACGATATCGTGCAGGAGCCCCTGTTCAGCGACCCGCTGGCCGTGGTGGGCCGTGCCGGCCACCCGCTCGGCGGCCGGAAACGGATCGGGCTGGACGACCTGACCGCCCATCCCTGGGTGCTGCCCCGCGCCGGCACGCCGACCCGCGACAGCTTCGAGCGGCTGTTCGCCGGGCGCACTGCGCCGCCCTGCTGCGTGGAAACAAGTTCCCTGGTCCTGGTCCGCGCGCTGCTCGCCGGCAGCGACCGGCTGACCCTGATCTCCACCCACCAGATCCGCCACGAGGTGGCGACGGGCCAGCTGGCGCCCCTGCCCTTCCCGCTGCCCGGCAGCGCCCGGCCGATCGGCGTGACGATGCGCCGCGACTGGCGCCCGACCGCCGCGCAGGGGCTGTTCCTCGACGGCCTGAGGCAGGCAGGCCGGCAGCTGAGCGGCACCGGCCACTATTCAGAAACCGAATAGGCCGGATTGATAATCAATTTGGCTCACGACAGGGCCGATGCTAGGGAGCAGATGTCGAGCAATGCCTGCCCGTCGTTCCCGCCCTTGAGGCGGGAACCCATTCCGCTGGTCCTGCGGCCCTGCACGGCTTGCGGAATGGATCCCGGGTCAGGCCCGGGATGAGGCCGATGCGTGGCCGCGGCGGCACGGACGAGCGGGAGGAGCAATCATGAAACTCTGCGTGGCAGGCGCGGCCGGCGCCTTCGGGCGCAAGCATCTGGACGCCCTGGGCAATATCCCGGAGGCGGAGGTGGTCTCCGTCGTCGGCGGGGCACCCGACGACATCGCCGGCTTCGCCGCCGAGCGCGGCATCGCGCACGCGACGAAGGACCTGGGCGAGGCGCTGGCCCGGCCGGAGGTCGAGGCGGTGATCCTCGCCACCCCGACCCCGGTCCATGCCGCGCAGGCGATGCAGTGCCTGCGCGCCGGCAAGCATGTCCTGGTCGAGATCCCGATGGCCGACACCCTGGCGGATTCAGAGGCGCTGGTCCGCACCCAGAAGGAGACCGGCCTGGTCGCCATGGCCGGCCATGTACGCCGCTTCAACCCCAGCCACCAGTGGGTGCACAACCGGATCATGGCGGGCGAGCTGAAGGTGCTGCAGATGGACGTGCAGACCTTCTTCTTCCGCCGCTCCAACCTGAACGCCCTGGGCGAACCCCGCACCTGGACCGACCACCTGCTGTGGCATCATGCCTGCCACACCGTCGACCTGTTCCAGTACCAGGTGGGGGAGACCGCCAGCGAGGCCTTCGGCCTGCAGGGCCCGATGCATCCGGAACTGGGCATCGCCATGGACATGGCGATCGGCCTGAAGGCGCCGTCGGGTGCGGTCTGCACCCTGTCACTCTCCTTCAACAATGACGGGCCGCTGGGGACGTATTTCCGCTACATCTGCGACAACGGCACCTACATCGCCCGCTACGACGACCTGTTCGACGGCAAAGAGCAGCAGATCGACCTCTCCGGGGTCGCCGTCTCGACAAACGGCGTGGAGCTGATTGACCGCGAATTCCTCGCCGCCATCGTCGATGGCCGCGAACCGAACGGTTCCGTCGCGCAATGCCTGCCGGCGATGCAGACCCTGGACCGGATCGAGAAGGCGATGCGGTAGCGGACGACCTGGTGGCGCGGCAGATTGACAGTCAGAATTGACTGTGAAATGACGGTCGCCGCCGGCCGCCTCTCCGGGCGGCCCCAGGTTGGAGCTGAAGCGACCCCATGCCCGAGTTCACTACCTTGCGCATCGACAGGGATGCGCAGGAGCCGCGCATTGCGCGCCTGCTGCTGAACCGCCCCGCGCGCCTGAACGCGATCAACGACGAGACCCCGCGCGAGATCCGGGCCGCCGTCGAATGGGCCGAGGCCGACGAGGAGGTCCATGCCATCGTCGTCGAGGGCGCGGGCAAGGGCTTCTGCGGCGGCTACGACCTGGCCTGGTACGCTGAGCAGGACTTCGAACATCCCTGCCAGCAGGAAAGCCATCCCTGGGACCCGATGGTCGACTACGCCACCATGAAGCGGAACACGGAAGACTTCATGGCGCTGTGGCGCTGCTCGAAGCCGACGATCGCCAAGGTGCACGGCGCGGCGGTGGCGGGCGGCAGCGACATCGCACTGTGCTGCGACCTGCTGGTCATGGCCGAGGATGCGCGCATCGGCTACATGCCCACCCGGGTCTGGGGCTGCCCGACCACGGCGATGTGGACCTATCGGCTGGGGCCGGTCCGGGCGAAGCAGATGATGTTCACCGGCGACGTGATTTCCGGCGCCCAGGCGGCGGAATGGGGCCTGGCGAACCTGGCCGTGCCGGTGGCGGAACTGGAGGCGGAGACCATGCGGCTGGCACGGCGGATCGCGGGCGTGCCCAGAAGCCACCTCGCCATGCACAAGCTGGTGGTCAACCAGGTGATGCTGACCATGGGGCTGGAACAGAGCCAGATGATGGCGACGGTGTTCGACGGCATCACCCGCCACAATCCGGAAGGCCTCTGGTTCCGGCGCTATGCGCAGGCAGAAGGTTTCAAGGCCGCCGTCGAATGGCGCGACAGCGGACGCCCCATCCCCGAGCGCGACGAGGCGCGCCGCCTGGTCGACGAGATGGACGCGCGCAAGACCGCCGGCGGCTGACCCGGGCCTTCGCGCGGCAGGCTACCGGGCCCGGCGGGTCAATCCGCCGGGCGGTTGTCCAGCATCTCCCGCGCGGCCTCGATCCAGCTTTCGACCATCTGGTCGCGCAGCCGGTCGTCACGTCGCAGGATCGAGGTGATCGCCAGCCCCCGGGCGAACTCCACGCTGAGCGCCACCACCCGCCCGAGTCCCGGCCTGTCGCCCAGCGGCGCGAAAAGCTCGGCCATGACCCGGTCGCTTTCCGCCCGCGCCGGCTTTTCCGCCCGACGGAGCGCAGTACGAAGACCTTCGTCCGTGCGCGCAACCGCCCACAGTTCCAGCTCCGCCACCAGCGACGGATGGGCGAAGGCGGAGACCAGGGTCCGGATGCCGCGGCTCAGCGGATCGGCAATATGCGCCGCCGCCGCGGCCTCTTCGCGGATGGCGCGCTCGTTCATCTCCACAAGGCGCGCAACCGTGGCGGAGAGAAGCTCGGCATGGGTCGGGAAATGGTGCAGCAATGCGCCGCGGCTGACCCCCGCCCGCCGCTGCACCTCCAGGGTCGTGGTCCGTGCCACGCCGACTTCGATCAGCGCCGCGACGGCCGCGTCGAGCAGGCGCAGGCGCGTGGCTTCGCGTTGCGCCCCTCGCACGCGGGCGGCTGCAGCGGGCGCCGCCGATCCCTCCTTGGACATGCCGTCCCCTTGCCGTCATCCGTGACTGTCGGTCCGTTCCATAGCAGGGCGGTCGCGCCGGTACCAACAGCCTTGGTGCCGCCCGCCGACACCTGCAGGGGAACATGCGGGTCATGCCCCTGACAGGAGAATCTGTGAGCCCGGTGGCCGGAAGCGAACCACCATGTCAGATCCGACCCGCTGCGGGTGTGGGAATGCCCGCCGCAGACCGGGGCCGTTGCAACCGCCGTCCACGGCCTTGCCACCGACAGCGACCGCCTGCGCGGCCGCGTGCCGCGGATTGACCGGTCCCTCCGGAGCGTCTATCGCCACCATGATCGGCGCACCGGGCCGCCCGATCGGTGCGACGCAGGTGAGAATGGGACGCCGCCGGTCATCCCCCCAGGGCGGGCAGCAGGAGGGACAGCAGAACGGAGAGGCAGCCGCCGGGCCGGACGATACCCGGCAGCGGCTGCTGGATGCCGCCGGTCCGCTGGTGGCGCAGTACGGCTTCGACGGGCCGTCGGTGCGCGACATCACCACCGCCGCCGGGGTGCGGCTGGCCGCGGTCAGCGACATTTTCGGCGGGATCGAGGGGCTGCTGCGCGCCGTCGTCGAACGCCATGCGCCGCTGCTGGCGACCGAGCGCCGGCGGCGGCTGCAGGCGGCGCGGGCGGCCGGTCCGCTGTCGCTGGAGGCGGTGACGGCGGCCTTTGCCGCGCCGCTGCTGACCTTCATGACGGAGGATGCCGCCTGGCGCGACCATGCCCGGATCGCCGCGCAGCTGATCGCTTCCACCCGCTGGGATGCGCGCCTGGGGCCGCTGCTGGAGGCCGAGGCGCCGGACTTCCTCGACGCGATCCGGGAGGCGGAGCCGCGCCTCGACCCGGCCGATGCGGCCTGGTGCCTGACCTTCGCCATGGGCGTGCTGGCGGCCGCGACGTCCGGCACCGGCTGGCTGAAGCAGCTTTCCGACGGTGAGGTGTCCGACGACGACCCGGGCGCCCTGCGGGATGACCTCTGCGCCTATCTGCCAGCGGCGATGCGCGGGGTGGCGGAAGCGATCGAGAGCGGGCGCCGCGACGGCCCGCCGATCCCGAAACTGCCTGCCGCCGGCACCCGCGACCGCATCCTCGACGCAGCGGAGCGGCTGTTCGCGGCGCATGGTTTCCACGGCGTCTCGATGCGCACCATCGCGCGGGGCGCCGGCATCTCCTCCGGCCTGTGCCACTACCATTTCAAGACCAAGGACGGCGTCTTCCTGGCCATGTGCCTGCGCCGCCACCCCGCCTTCAACGAGGAGCGCTGGCAGCTGCTGGAGGAGGCCCGGTCGATGCCGCCCGGCCGCGCCCGGCTTGCCACGGTGGTGGAATCCCACCTGGGCAGCGGCGCCCGCCGGCTGCAGCGCGGCGGACGCGGCTGGCGCAACCATATCCGGGCGATGGCAACGGCGATCACCTCGCACGGCGACTATTGGCTGCAGACCCTGCGGGTGGTGGCCGACGACATCGCCCATGCCCTGGTGACGGAGACGGCCGACGCCATTCCGGGCCTGCCCATGCGTCAGGCCTATCTGTCGCATCTCTTCGCCAACGGGCTGATGGCCGCCGCCTATTCCGGCGGCGCCCGGCTGCAGCGGCTGTCCGGCGGGCTGGCGAAGGGCAGCGACTACAGGGCGATGCACGACCGACTGCTGCGCTTCCAGGTCGGCGGCATCCTTGGCATGGCCGCCGCCGCGGACCGCCCCGCCCCGGCGCAGGACTGACCGGCCCGGCACAGGACTGACCGGCCCACCCGGCGCCCTCGGACGGGCCCTTCAGCGGCGATAATTAGAGCGAACGTTCCGGCAAAAATTGACTTGACGCCGGCCGCCCCCGATGCGAAGGACTCCGCCACGGCGCGGGACAGGCAGGCGCCGGCGAGGGGGAGGAGCGACAGAATGGACAAGCGGACCGGGCGCTCGATGCGACTGCTCGACTATTTCCGGCGTGCCCTCGACTTCGGCCGCGACCGGCCCGCCTTCGTCGACGAAGGCGGCACGGTCAGCTATGGCGAGGTCGACCGCCGCTCCGCCCGCATCGCGGCGGGACTGCAGGCGCTCGACCTCCCCGAGGCGCCGAAGGTTGCGGTGCTGTCGCCGAACGGCGCGACGGCCTTCGTCGCCGTGCTGGCGATCGTGCGCTCCGGCGCGATCTGGGTGCCCGCGAACGTCCGCAATCCGGCGCAGGTGAACGGCGCCTTCCTGGCGGCGGCCGATTGCTGCTGCCTGTTCTACGACGTTTCGCTGGCGGACGAGGTGGCGGCGGTGCTGGCCACGGCACCGGGAATCCGCCATGCCGTCTGCCTGGACGGCTCGGCCATGCCCGGCCACCTGTCGCTGGATGCGCTGATCGCGCTGTCCGATGCGGAACCGGCGGAGCCGCCGGACGATCCCGACGCCCTGGTGATGATCGCGCCGACCGGCGGCACGACCGGCCTGCCGAAGGCGGCGATGATCACCAACCGGATGTGGGAGAGCATGATCGCCGCGGCCTGGGCCTGCATGCCGCCGCGCGGGCGGATCGCCTTCCTGGTGGCCGGGCCGATGACCCATGGCGCCGGGGTGGTGGCGCTGATGATGATGGCCGGGGCGCCGGCCTTCGTGATCCTGCGCAAGCCCGATCCGATGGGGGTGATGACCGCGATCGAGCGGCACCGCATCACCCATCTCTACCTGCCGCCGACCATGGTGAACATGATCACCGAGCATCCGGATGTCGGCCGCTTCGACTTCGGCTCGCTGGAGCATCTGGTGATCGCCGCCTCGCCGATCGCGCCGGACAAGCTGCGCCGCGCTGTGGAGGTGTTCGGCGACGCGGTCTGCCAGTCCTTCGGACAGGCGGAAGCACCGATGTTCCTGACCTTCCTGTCCAACCGCGACCTGCGCCAGGCCGACCCGGAGGCACCGGTCGACCGCTTCGGCAGCTGCGGCCGCGCCACCCTCGGCGTGCGGGTGGAGGTGATGGACGAGGCGGGCGCCATCCTGCCGCCGGGGCGGAAGGGCGAGATCGTAGCCCGCGGCAGCCTCGTCTTCCCCGGCTACTACCGCAATCCGCAGGCCACCGCCGAGGTTTCCGCCCATGGCTGGCATCACACCGGCGATGTCGGCTTCAAGGACGAAGAGGGCTTCCTCTACATCGTCGACCGCAAGAAGGACATGATCGTCACCGGCGGCTTCAACGTCTTCAGCGTCGAGGTCGAGGCCGCGATCCTGGCGCATCCGGCGGTCCGCGAATGCGCGGTGATCGGCGTGCCGGACGCCAAATGGGGCGAGGCGATCAAGGCCGTGGTCGAGTTGAAGGCCGGCGAGACGGCTAGCGAGCCGGAACTCCAGTCGCTGGTCCGGCAGCGGCTGGGCGGCGTGCACACGCCGAAGAGCGTGGAGTTCTGGCCCGAACTGCCGCGCAGCACCAACGGCAAGATCTGGAAGAGCGAGGTGCGCGCGCATTTCTGGCGCGGGCAGGACCGGTCCATCGCCTGACCGCAGCGGGGGAGCAGCGCATGACGAACGCCGTCTACATCCTGGGGATTCACACCACGCCGGTGCGCCGCTGGCCGGAGAAGAGCTTCAAGGAGCTGACCCGCGAGGCCTATCTGGGCGCGCTTGCCGATGCCGGGCTGGAGAGCGGCCGCGACATCGCCGGCGCCTGGTTCGGCAGCGTGCTGATGCACTATTGGGGGCAGGCCGCCCTGCGCGGCAATATCTGCTTCATCCCGCTGGTGCGCGACGGGCTGTTCCCTGATCGCGCGCCGATCGTCAACGTGGAAGGCGGCTGCGCCACCGGGTCGCTCGCCATCGCCGGCGCGGCCAAGGAGATCCGGGCTGGCGATGCCGACCTGACCCTGGCGGTCGGCGTGGAGAAGCTCTACGACCCGGCCGACCCGGGCCGCATCCTGCCACATTTCGACGCCAACGACGCCTTCGACCCGCAGGAATGGCAGGACCATTATGCCGCGACCGGCGCCGCCATCGGCCAGCCCTTCGCGCCCGCCCCCGGCCGCACGATCAACATGGACACCTATGCCATGCAGGCCCTGCTGCACATGAAGCGGCACGGCAGCACCGCGGAACAGATCGCCGCGGCTGCGGCGAAGAACCATTGCAACGGCGCAAAGAACCCGCGGGCCCAGTACCGCTTTGCGATGACCACGGACGAGGTGCTGGCCGACCGCATGGTTTCCGCCCCGCTGACCCGCGCGATGTGCGCCCCGATCGGCGACGGCGCCGGCGCCGCCCTGCTCTGCTCGGAACGCTACCTGCGGGCGCAGCCGACCGCGGTGCGGGCGCGTGCCATCCGCATCGCCGGGCTGGGCCTGTCCGGCGGCAAGTATCGCGAGCCCGAGGAGCCCAGCCTGACCCGGCACGCGGCGGAGATCGCCTATGCCAGGGCGGGCCGGACCCCGCGCGACATCGACCTGGCGGAGGTGCATGACGCCACCGCGTTCTGCGAGCTCTACCAGTGCGAGATGATGGGCTTCTGCGGACCGGGCGAGGGCGGCGACTTCGTCGGCGCGGGCGAGACCGCCATCGGCGGCAGCCTGCCGGTCAACACCTCCGGCGGCCTGGTCTCCAAGGGCCATCCGATCGCCGCCACCGGCCTGTCGATGGCGCACGAACTCGCCATCCAGCTGCGCGGCGAGGCCGGCGGCCGCCAGGTCCCGGACGCCGCCATCGCCCTGCAGGAGAATGGCGGCGGCGTGATCGGCCTGGAGGAGGCGGTGGCGGCGGTGCTGGTCTACGAGCGGGCGGGGTGAAGCGGCTGCCAGACCACCCGTTCCACCGGAATAGCGGCTTGAGCGCCATGCCGCCACGGATGGCCGGATCGACGGAAATCGAGCGCATTGTCCCCGCCGGGCCCGATCGTGCCGACGAGCGGCCGTCAGCCCCGCCACCATACCGAACGGTATTGAAATTGATCCCGGCTTCCCCCTAACATCCGCCATCAATCAAGCGGGCGGCGGCACCGGGCGGTGCCGACCGGCCTGCACATGGGAGGAAGGGATTGCCCGGGTACAGGCATAGCCCACGGCATGGCGGCGAGGTGCGCCGGCGGGACGGCGCGCGCCGATGAGCGCGGCCGACGATGCGCGCCAGGCGGCCGCCCCGGACCGTCCCGGCGGCGGCCGGGCGCAGCGGCAGCGCGGCGCCGGCGAGGGCAGCCTCACGGCTGACGACTGGATCGCCTGCGCGGCGGAAGTGCTGGAGACGGAGCCGGTGCGCAGCCTGCGCATCGCCACCCTGTGCGCCCGCCTCGGCGTCACCAAGGGCAGCTTCTACTGGCATTTCGGATCGCGGCAGGACCTGCTGGCGGCGCTGCTGGGCGACTGGCGCCGCCGCATGACCCTGGACGTCATCTCCCGCCTCTCGCAGGCCTCCCCCACCATTGACACCCTGCTGCGCAACACCCTGGCGCTGATCCGCAAGAAGCGGCCCGGCCGGCAGACCGCGACCGAGCGCGGCATCCGCGAATGGGCACGCAGCGAACCGGAGGCGCGCGCGGCGCTGCTGGAGGTCGACGAGACCCGGCTGGCCTTCTTCGAGGGGCAGTTCGCGAAGGCCGGCTTCGATGCCGGAGAGGCGCGCCTGCGCGGCTATGCCGCTTATGCGCTAATGATGGGGGACTCGGTTCTGAAGGACACGATCGGCGACCGGGTCCATACCGATCGGTATCTCGATCGTGTCATCGACATGCTGCTGAAAGAGGATTCCCCGCAGGCGGGCTAGCAGGCACCGGCCGGGCCGGCCTGCGCGGCCCGGCGACAGCAAGCAACGCATCCCCGCAGGGTGCGATGGGAGGAAGAGGAATGAAGGTCACGAACGGGGCCAACCCGACCGCAGGACGGCGGTCCGCCGGAGGGCGGAGCGCCATGGCGCGGGCGGCGATCGTGGGCACGGCTGCGCTTGGCGCCGTGATCGCGGCGCCAGCGATGCCCGCCCTCGCCGATATCAATGTCTGCATTACCGTCTCCGCGACCGGCCCGGCCGCCTCGCTGGGCGTGCCGGAGCGCAACAGCGTCGACTTCCTGCCGGCCGAAATCGGCGGGCAGAAGGTCAACACCACTGTCTTCGACGACGCCACCGATGCCGCCCTGGCCACCCGCAACGCCCGCAAATGCGTGGAGGAGGCCAAGGCCGACATCATCATCGGTTCCTCGACCACGCCGACCTCGCTGGCCACCGCGACCGTCGGCATGGAGACCGGCACCCCGGTCATCGCGCTCGCACCGATCAACCCGCCGGCGGACGTGAATGCGTGGAACTTCCGCGCGCCGCAGCATGTCAGCCAGATGGCCGACGCGCTGGTCGCGCACATGAAGGCGAACGGGGTGAAGACCCTGGGCTTCATCGGCTATGCCGACGCCTATGGCGAGGACTGGCTGAAGGTCATGACGAAGCAGCTGGAGGGGTCGGGCATCGAGATGGCGCCGGTAGAGCGCTTCGCCCGCACCGATACCAGCGTCACCGGCCAGGTGCTGCAGTTGGTCTCCGCCAATCCCGACGCGGTCCTGGTCGTCGCCTCCGGCACCCCGGCGGCAATGCCGAACCTGGCGCTGAAGGAGCGCGGCTATGGCGGCGCGATCTACCACACCCACGGCTCCGCCAGCCGCGACTTCATCCGGGTCGCCGGCCCGGCCGCGGAGGGTACGATCCTGCCCGTCGGCCCGGTCGTCGTGGCGGCGCAGCTGCCCGACAGCCATGATTCCAAGTCCCTGGCGATGGACTATGCGAAGCGCTACGAGGAGAAGTACGGCGAAGGCTCCCTCTCCTCCTTCGGCGGTCACATGTTCGACGCCGGCCAGCTGGTCGCGGCCGCCGCGCCGGTGGCGCTGGAAAGCGGCGCGCAGCCGGGCACGCCGGAATTCCGCAAGGCGATGCGCGACGCGCTGGAGGGCCTGGACGAGGTGGTCGGCGTGCACGGCGTCTTCGACATGACAGCGGAGGACCATTTCGGCCACGATTCCCGCAGCCGCGTGCTGGTCGTCGTCGAGGACGGCAACTGGAAGCTGCTCTCCGGGCAGTGAGTGCGGACGGCGGGGGCCGGCACGGCGCCGGCCCCCGCCCAATCCCGCTCACCGACACCACCAGCATCGCCACCCGCCACCACAACGACGGCAGGGCCCTGACGTGAACTCGACGATCGTGCTGTTCCTGCTGCAGGACGGCATCATCAACGGCGCGATCTATGCGCTGCTGGCCGTGGCACTGGTTCTGGTGTTCGCGGTCACCAGGGTGATCTTCGTGCCGCAGGGCGAATATGTCGCCTATGCCGCCCTCACCCTCGCCGCGCTGCAGGCCGGCCGGGTGCCGGGCATCGTCTGGCTGCTGGTCGCCATCGGCGCCGCCGCCGCCGTGGCGGAGCTCTGGCGCAGCCGCAGCGACCTGCACTGGCGCCGCCTGGCCGCGATCCTCGGCGGCGACGTGGCGCTGCCGCTGGCGCTGGCCGGCATCGCCTATCTCGCCGCGCCGCTTCAGCTGGGCCTGATCGCCAATGCAGGCCTGACCCTGGCGCTGGTGGTGCCGCTCGGCCCCTATATTTACCGGCTGGCCTTCCAGCCGCTCGCCAATGCCTCGGTGCTGGTGCTGCTGATCGCCGCGGTCGGCGTGCATCTGGCGCTGCTGGGCCTGGGGCTCGCCTTCTTCGGGCCGGAGGGCTATCGCATCCCGCCGCTGTCGCGCTACGCCCTGGACCTGGGCGGGGTGCCGGTCTCCGCCCAGAGCATGATCGTCATCGCGCTGACCCTGCTGCTGCTGTTCGGGCTCTACCTGTTCTTCGGCCGCACCCTGCTGGGCAAGGCGCTGCGCGCCGCCGCGCTGAACCGGCGCGGCGCGCTGCTGGTGGGCATCTCGCCCGGCATGGCCGGCCGCCTCGCCTTCGGCATGGCGGCGCTGATCGGCGCGCTGTCCGGCGTTCTGATCGCGCCGCTGACGACGATCTATTTCGACAGCGGCTTCCTGATCGGCCTGAAGGGCTTCGTCGCCGCGATCATCGGCGGGCTGGTCAGCTATCCGCTGACCGTCGCCGCGGCGCTGGTGGTCGGGCTGGTGGAGGCCTTCTCCTCGTTCTGGGCCAGCTCCTTCAAGGAGGTGATCGTCTTCACCGTGATCCTGCCGATCCTGCTGTGGCGGTCCCTGCGCAGCACCCACTACGAAGACGAGGAGTGAGGCCGATGTCGGTGCGCCATCTCGCCATTCTCTTCGCCCTCGTCTCCCTGGCCGTGCCCTTCGTCGAGGCGGTGCCGGAGTTCTGGATCACCCTGCTGATCTTCATCGGCATGGCCAGCCTGGTGGCGCTGGGCCTGGTGCTGCTGACCGGGGTCGGCGGCATCACCTCCTTCGGCCAGGCGGCGTTCGTCGGCTTCGGCGCCTATACCACCGCCGTCCTGACCACCCAGTACGGCCTGTCGCCCTGGCTGACCCTGCCGCTGTCACTTCTGACCACTGGCCTCGCCGCTTTGGCGATCGGCGCCGTCACGGTCCGGCTGTCCGGCCATTTCCTGCCGCTGGGCACCATCGCCTGGGGCATCGCCTTCTACTACCTGTTCGGCAACATCCAGTGGCTGGGCGCCTATGACGGCATTTCCGGCGTGCCGCCGTTGGAGCTGGCGGGCGAGCCGCTGCTGACCGGCCGCTCCTACTACCTGGTGGTCTGGGTGGCGCTGTTCCTCGCCGTCATCGCCACCCTGCACCTGCTGGATTCCCGCACCGGCCGCGCCATTCGCGCCCTGCGCCGCGGCGCCGTCGCGGCGGAATCCTTCGGCGTCCGGCCGGCCCGGGCGAAGCTGCTGATCTTCGTCTATGCGGCGCTGCTGGCCGGCCTGTCGGGCTGGCTCTACGCCCATTACCAGCGCGCCGTGACCCCCTCCACCTTCGGCATCAATGCCGGCATCGAATATCTGCTGATGGCGGTCGTCGGCGGCGCCGGCCATGTCTATGGCGCAATCGTCGGCGCCGCGCTGGTGATCCTGCTGAAGGACCAGCTGCAGGACCTGCTGCCGGCGCTGCTGGGCCAGCAGGGCAATTACGAGACCATCGTCTTCGGCGTGGCCCTGGTCCTGGTGCTGCAGGTCGCCCGCGACGGGCTCTGGCCCTTCGTCGCCCGCTTCCTGAAACCGCCGCCGCCGCGCGAGATCCAATCGGCACCGGAGCTGCCGCGCCGGGCGATGCCGGCCGCCGGGGAGCCGCTGCTTGAGGTGCAGGAGGCGCGGAAGGAGTTCGGCGGCCTGGTCGCGGTCGACAATCTGAGCTTCTCCCTGCAGGGCGGCGAGATCCTGGGCCTGATCGGCCCGAACGGCGCCGGCAAGAGCACCAGCTTCGACCTGATCACCGGCGTGCAGCCGCTGACCGCCGGCGGCGTCGCCTTCGCCGGCCGGACGATCGGCGGGCGGGGGCCGGAGGCCATCGCCGCGCTGGGTGTCGCCCGCAGCTTCCAGCATGTGAAGCTGGTGCCCGACATGAGCGTGCTGGAGAACGTCGCCCTGGGCGCCCATCTGCGCGGCTCCGCCGGCGCGGTGCAGGGCATCCTGCGCCTCGACCGGGCGGAGGAACGCTCGATCTTCGCGGAAGCCGCAAGGCAGGTGGAGCGGGTCGGCCTGGCGGCGCAGATGCACCAGCCGGCCGGCAGCCTTGCCCTGGGCCAGATGCGCATCGTGGAGATCGCCCGCGCCCTGGCGCTGGACCCCGCCCTGGTGCTGCTCGACGAGCCGGCGGCCGGCCTGCGGCGGATGGAGAAGCAGGACCTGGCGGACCTGCTGCGCCGCCTGCAGGCCGACGGCATGAGCGTGCTGCTGGTCGAGCATGACATGGAGTTCGTCATGGGGGTCACCGACCGGCTGGTGGTGCTCGACTTCGGCGTGAAGATCGCCGAGGGCCCGCCGCGCCAGGTGCAGGCCGACCCCGCCGTTCAGGAAGCCTATCTGGGGGGCGTGCTGTGACGGCAAGCGCTTCCGCCACCGGCCTCGCGATCGAGGCGTTGAGCGTCGCCTACGACAAGGTGGAGGCGGTGCACGGCGTATCCCTGCAGGTCGCGCCGGGCACGATCGCGGCGGTCATCGGCGCCAACGGCGCCGGCAAGTCCACCCTGCTGAACGCCGCCATGGGCCTGCTGCCCGCCGCCGGCACCGTGCGGCTGGACGGCCGCGACCTGCGCCGGGTCCCGGCAGAAGAACGGGTCGCCGCCGGGCTCAGCCTGGTGTCGGAGACCCGCGACCTGTTCTCTGCCATGGCGGTGGAAGACAATCTCCGGCTCGGGGCGTTCCGGCGCGGCCGGTCCGATCTGGAGGAGAGTCTGGAGGCGGTCTATGCCCGCTTCCCCCGCCTGAAGGAGCGCCGCCGCCAGGCCGCCGGCACCCTCTCCGGCGGCGAGCGGCAGATGCTGGCGATGGGGCGGGCGCTGATGTCGCGGCCGCGGGTGCTGATGCTCGACGAGCCGAGCCTCGGCCTCGCCCCCCTGATCGTGCGCGAGATCTTCCGCATCATCACCGCGCTGCGCGCGGACGGCGTGGCGATCCTGCTGGTCGAGCAGAATGCCCGTGCCGCGCTGGAGGTCGCCGATACCGGCCATGTGATGGAACTGGGCGAGATCACCATGAGCGGCCCGGCGGCCGAGATCGCCGCCGACGGCCGCATCATCGAGAGCTATCTGGGACTGGGCGGCAGCGCCGGCGGCTGAGAGGCGGCCGCCTGGCTGTCGGCCGCCCTACCCTGCCAGCCGCCGCTCCAGCAGCGGCGCGAGGCCGGCCGCGCTGTCGACCCGGATGAAGGGGATGCCGAGGCGGCGCGCGCCCTCGCCGTCGGTGGCGGGATTGTCGCCGATCAGCACCGCCTCCGCCGCGGCAGCACCCGCACGGACCAGGGCGGCCTGCAGCAGGATCGGCTCCGGCTTGCCGATGGTGTCGTGCGCCAGGCCGGGGCGGCAGCTCAGCACCGCCTGCAGCAGGGCGCCGGTCTCCGGCACCGGCGCGCCGTCGGGGCCGGGATGGCTGAAATCGGGATTGGCGACGACCAGGCGGGTGCCGGAGACCAGCCGGGCGACGAGGCGCGAGAGGCTGGCATAGGTCAGGCCGGTGTCGCGGGTCAGCAGGACGATGCCGGTGCCGGAGCGGGTCGCGGCGTCGAGGCGCAGGCCGAGGCCGGCGGCATGGGCCCGGATCGCGTCGCTGCCGTGGATCTCCACCGCGGCACCGGGCCAGCGGGCGGCGATCCAGTCCAGCGCGCAGGTGCCGGCCAGCAGGATGCGGCCCGCATCGACCGCCAGGCCCATGCCGGCCAGGCGCGTGCTGAGGGTCGCCGGCGTGTCGGTGGAATTGTTGGAGACGATCCAGAGCCTGTCGCCATGGGCGGCGAGGAAGGCGGCCGCGCCGGGCAGCAGCCGGTCGCCGGCGATCAGGCAGCCGTCGAGGTCGCACAGGATGGCGCGACGGGAACGAAGGTCCATGAGGGGATCCGGAGATAATGAGGGCGGGGCCGGCCGGGCCGGCCCCGCCCGTCTGCGACTGGTGTCAGGAGCCCTTGGCTGGCGCCGGCAGGAGGTCGGTGACCTCCTCCTGCAGCTCTTCCTGCAGGGCCTTCATGTCGTCCTGGTCGCCGACCACGACGCTCTCGATGCCGTCATAGATCACCTGGGTCACCGCCAGGCCATTGTCGCCCGGATAGGCGATCCATTCGCGCAGCAGCGGCAGCTGGCGCACGGCGGTCTCCTTGTTCGGGTTCTTCTTGTAGAAGTCCGCCAGGATGATCTCGTTGGCGGCCTTGTTCGGCGGCATGTAGCCCGTAGTCTCCGCCACCGCGGCGGCGCCCAGGCCCGACGTGATGTACTTCAGGAAGGTCCAGGCCGCCTGCAGCCGCTCCGGATCGTCGGAGGTGGAGACCAGCAGCGCGGCGTTGCCGCCGGCCGGCAGGCCCTTCGGCTTCTGCCCGATGCCCGGGAACTCCGCCGTCTTCAGCTCGAAATCGCCCTTCGCGCGCTCGACGGCGCCCAGCGCGGAGGTCGACCAGAACATCATGCCGATCTCGCCGGCGGAGAAGGAGGCCAGCGCCTCCTTCCAGGACAGGTTCTGCATGTCGCAGCCGCGGAACAGCTTCTTCATGGTCTCCAGCGACACCAGGCCCTCGTCGCTGTCGATGGTGAAGCGGCCGTCCTCGACGATCGGCTTGTCCTGGCTCCACATCAGCGCCTGGACGAACCAGTTGCCGGTGATGTTCCAGCCCCAGAACATCGGGTTCTTCACGCCGTTGGCGCTCATCTTCTGGCAGAGCTGGATGACCTCGTCCCAGGTCTTCGGCAGCGCCGTGGTCCCGGCCTTCTTCACCAGGTCCATGTTGTAGTAGCCGACCGGCAGGGAGACGGAGAACGGCAGGCCATGCACCTCGCCGCCGAAGGTGCCGAGGTCCAGCATCGCCTTGTGATAGCCGTCCTTTTCGAAATCGGCTTCCTTGGCGATGAACGGCTCCAGCGACTTGGCGATCCCCTTCTCCACCAGCACCTGCTGGCGGTTCAGGCCCTGCATGGTGATGTCGGGCAGGTTGCCGGAGACGGCCTCGCGCAGGATGGTGTTGGTGCCGTCCTCGTAATCCTCGTAGGTGGCGCGGAAGGTCACCTCGATCTCCGGATGCTCCTTCTTGAAGCTCTCCATGATCTTTTCGTAGGTGACGTCGAACAGGTGGCTGTAGGGATAGCCGACCTCGATCTCCACCGCGCCGGCGGGCACGGCATGCAGCGCGGCCGCCGCGACGGCGATTGCGGCAAGACGTTTCATCTTCATACTCCCGTTGTTGGGGCGGCGCCCGGCTGCTTGCGGCAACAACCGACCGGGCACCGCTGCCGACCCGGCGGTCTCCACGACCTTCGTGGGGACCGCCTTCCTGCCCTCCGTCATTTCATGCCGGAGAGCGTGATTCCCTCGATGAAGCGCCGCTGGGCGAGCAGGAAGGCAACGATCAGCGGCAGCACGATGATCGTTGCGGTGGCCATCATCGGCCCCCACATCGACCCGTCCGCGCCGCCGGAGAATTCGCGCAGGCCCAGCGGCGGCGTGTAGAGGTCGCGGTTGCCGGTGATCACCACCCGCGGCCAGAAATAGTCGTTCCAGTGCGCCACGACGGAGAAGATGGCGAAGGCCAGGAGCGCCGGCACCGCGGTCGGCAGCATCACCTTCCAGACGATGCCGAACTCGCTCATCCCGTCCATGCGGGCGGCGTCGATCAGGTCGTCGGGCACGGTCTTGAAGAACTGCCGCATCAGGAAGATGCCGAAGACGGAGATCGTCCAGGGGATCACCAGCGCGGCATAGGAATTGGTCAGCCCGGCCTTGGCCAGCATGATGTAGAGCGGCAGGGCGATGGCATGGACCGGGATCAGCAGGCAGAACAGCACCAGGCCGAAGACGATCTCCCGCCCCCAGAAGCGCAGCTTCGCGAGCGCATAGGCGCAGGGCAGGGCCACCGCCACCTGGATCAGGAAGATCGAGGCGGTGACGATCACGCCGTTCAGCAGGTAGCGCAGCAGCGGCGCCTGCCTGAACGCCTCGGTGTAGTTGAAGACGATCGGCGTGCGCAGGCATTCGTCCCGCTCGTTGCCCAGCTTCACGCAATACTCGTCGACGAACTGTTCCTGGCTGCCGAAGACGCCGCCGGAGCTGGTCTCGATCTCGTGCGACGATTTGAAGGACGAGGTGACCATCACGTAGAACGGCAGGATCACGATCAGGGCGCCCAGGATCAGCACCGCATGCTTCAGCGCCTCGCTGAAGGGCGCCGCGGATCCCTGCACCGGGCCGGCCGCGCTCATGCGTAATGCACCCGCTTCTCGACCAGGTGGCGCTGCGCAATGGTCAGCAGCATCACGAAGCCCAGGAAGACGACGGTGATCGCCGCCCCCATGCCGATCAGGTTGTGCTGGATCGCCTTTTCGTAGATCGCATACATCATCACGTAGGTGCTCTTCGCCGGGCCGCCATTGGTGATCGCCTCCACAGTATCGAAGACCTGGAAGGAGCGGATCGTCGTGATCGTCACCACGAACACCGTGGTCGGCCCCAGCATCGGCCAGGTCACCAGGCGGAAGCGGTCCCAGGCCCCGGCGGCGCCGTCCATCTCCGCCGCCTGGTAGAGGTCGCGCGGGACCGAGGTGAGGCCGGCCAGGTAGAGCACCATGTTGAAGCCGAAGGCCTGCCAGATGCCGATGAAGCAGATTGTCCAGATCGCATAGCCCTTGTCGCCGAACCAGAGCGGGAAGCCGTCGGCGCAGCCCTCCGCGAAGAAGCCGGAGACATCTTCGATGCCCGTGCCGCAGAGCCGGGCGAGGCTGTCGTTGACGATCCCCAGGGTGGGGTGCAGCGAGAATTCCCAGACGATCGCCATCGCCAGCAGCGCCGCCATCACCGGCAGGAAGTAGATCGTCTTGTAGAGCGCGCCGAAGCGGCCGACCGAGTTGATCAGCAGCGCGGCGCCCAGGCCCAGCGCGATGGAGGCCGGCACCACCACCAGGACATAGGTCGCGGTCGCCCAGATCATGCGGGTGTAGGTCGACTTCCCGACCAGGTCGCCATAGTTCTCCAGCCCCACCCAGTCGGCACCGTCATTGCCCAGGCTGTAGTCGGTGAAGGACAGCAAAGCCGCGATCGCCACCGGCGCGATCAGGATGACGATCATCAGGATGATCGCCGGGGCGGTGAACCAGTAGCCGGCCGTGCCCAGGCCGATGCCGCGGACCGCGCGGTCGCGCCGACGGCCCCGGCTCTGTTCGGGAAGCTGCCCTTCGGCGAGGTCGGCGACCGCCATCCCTCACGCCTCCAGGAAGCGGATGCGGCGGTCGTCGGCGCCGAACAGCATCGCGGCGCCGGGGTCGGGCCGCACCCGCACCTCCTGCCCCAGGGAGATGGCGATCGCCTGTTCCGGCGTGGCGCGGGCAACCAGGCGGGTGCTGCCGCCATTGACATGGCCGTGCAGGAAGAAGTCGGCGCCCAGATTCTCCTTGTGGGTCGGCGTGAAGGGCCAGCCCTCGTTGTCGCGCTCGCAGGCCAGCGACAGATGCTCCGGCCGGATCCCCAGGCTGACGCGGGCGCCGCAACCCGCCGCGCGCCGCTGCAGCTGCACCCCGTGCGCGGCCACCCGCCCGGCGCTGTCGGTCTCGGCCTCCAGGATGTTGATCCGGGGGCTGCCGACGAACTCCGCCACCTTGCGGTGCTGCGGGTCGCGGTAGATCTCCGACGGTGCGCCGAGCTGCAGGATCACCCCGTCCATCATCACCGCCATGCGGTCGGACATGGTCAGCGCCTCGGCCTGGTCGTGGGTGACATAGACGAAGGTGGTGCCCAGCGCGCGATGCAGCTGCGCCAGCTCCGCCCGCATATGCACCCGCAGGGCGGCGTCCAGGTTCGACAGCGGCTCGTCCATCAGGAAGGCGACCGGCTTGCGCACCATCGCCCGGCCCAGCGCCACCCGCTGCCGCTGCCCGCCCGACAGCTGCCCGGGCTTGCGCGCCAGCAGATGCTCGATCTCCAGCACCTGGGCGACCTCCCGCACATTCGCCCGCAGCCGGTCCAACTTCGCGCCCCGGCCCGGCAGCAGCGCGCCCAGCAGCGGCGCCCGCTCCCAGAAGCCCAGGTCGCGCAGGCGCAGCGGTGTTTCCATGTTCTGCTGCACGCTCAGATGCGGATAAAGGGCATAGGACTGGAACACCATGGCCAGGTCGCGCCGGCTGGGCCGCAGCCGGTTCACCTGCCGGTCGCCGATGGTGACGTCGCCGCCGGACTGCGCCTCCAGCCCCGCGATGATCCGCAGCAGGGTGGACTTGCCGCAACCCGACGGGCCGACCAGGGTCAGGAATTCGCCATCCGCGATCTGCAGGTCGATCCCCTGCAGGACGATTGTGTCGCCGAAGCTCTTGGTGATGCCGTTCAGGCCGATCTGTGCCATCGCGCCCCTCCGGTTCCGCGTCGCAGGCCCGCAAGGTAGGCGGCCGGCATTGCGCCGGTATGTCATCCAGAGGTCATGGTTATGGGGTACATGAGCGATGGTTTGAGATCGCCGGGAGTTCGCCATGGGCCTGACATCCGCCCGCCTGCGCGCCTTCGGCGCGGTTGCCGAGGAAGGCAGCTATTCCGCCGCCGCGCGGCGGCTGCGCCTGTCGCAGCCGGCGGTCAGCAAGGCGGTACAGGAATTGGAGACCGCCTTCGGGGTGACCCTGTTCGAACGGCGCGGCCGCTCGATGGTGCCTACCGACCTGGCTCTGGAACTGGGACCTGTCGCGGCGGAGATGGAACGGGTCGAAGCCGAGGCACTGCGGATCCTGCGCCGGCGGGCAATGGCCGATTCCGGCACCCTGCGCATCGGCCTCGGCAATTCCATGCCGGGGATCGCCCTGATCGGCGCCTTCCAGCGCCGCATGCCGAAGGTTCATGTGCAGGTGGAGTTCGGCAATTCCGCCGCGATCATCGACGCCGTGCTGGAGAACCGGGTCGATGTCGGCATGCTGCCCAACGTGCCGGACGACCGGCGCTTCCTGCGCAAGACCTGCCTGGTGCAGAAGGTCGTCGCCGTGATTCCGAACGGTCACCGTCTGGCCGGGGCCGCCTCCGTCGCCCTGGCCGAGCTGGCGTCGGAGCGGCTGATCTTCCGCACGCCGGGCTCGTCGACCCAGCGGGTGGTGGACCGCGCCTTCCGGCAGGCCGGGCTGGAGGTGCGTCCCGCCATGCTGCTGGAGACCCGCGACGGTGTCTGCGAGGCGGTGGCCAACGGGCTCGGGATCGGCTTCATCTGGCGCTACGGCACCAGCCGCAGCGACGGCTTCAGCCGGGTGCCGGTGGCCGAGATCAACGACAATTACGAGGAAGTGCTGTTCCACCGCACCGACAGCGAGAACCGGCTGGCCGCCCTGTTCGTCGCCGATGCGCGCCCCACCCCGGCAGGCTGACGACGGACTGACCTCCGGAGCGATCGCCTAGGATGCGGCTGCAGGTTCCGCCACGGACGGCATCGGCACCTCGCCGCGCACCACGGTGCGGAGCATGCGGCGCCTGTACCTGTCGGCGTCGAACCAGGTCGCCGAATGCATCAGGGTACGATTGTCCCAGATCACAAGGTCGCCGACCTGCCACTTGTGGGCGTGGGTATGACGGGGATCGGTGATCCGGTCGTACAGGTCCCGCACCGTCCGCAGCGCCTCTTCCGTCTCCATGCCGCTGATGCCGATGCAGTCGGGCAGGTTGATGTAGAGGATCTCCTCGCCGGTGTCCGGGTGACGGCGCAGGATCGGGTGGTGGACATCCGCCGATTCGCGCAGCTGCTCCGGGGTCAGCGGGTCGGGGTCGGGCCGCTTGCTGTGCAGGTGGACGAAGCTGTAGGTCGCCCGCCGCCCGCGCAGCCTGTCGCGCTCCGCCGCCGTCATCCCGCGATAGACGCGCTGCATGCTGGCGAAGCGCGTGTCGGCGCCCTCTTCCGGCACCACCTCGGCGTACAGGGTCACGAAGGCCGAGGGCCTGGGCCGATAGGCCAGGTCGGTGTGCCAGTTCAGGGACACGTCGTTCACGTTGGGCTTGCGGTCCTCCATGTTCGAGATGATGGAGACCGTCGCATGATCCGGATGGGTGAACTGGCGCAGGATATGGGTGTCGAGTTCGCCGAAATGCTCGGTGAAGGCGATCATCCGCGCGGCGTCCATCTTCTGGTCCTTGAAGACCAGCATATGGTGCCGGCCGAGCAGCGCCTTCACCTCCGCCAGTATGGCGGGATCGCCGATTTCGCCGACATCCAGCCCGGTGATCTCGCAGCCCAGGTCCGGCGACAGCGGGCGGGTGGCAAAGCGGGTACCGGGCATGGCTCTCTCCATCTTGCGGCAGCGGGCGCCGGGCCGGCCGGCGCCCCGGGTCCTACGGCTTCGCCACCACCCCCTCCGGCAGGCCGGCGACATGGTCGGCGATCTGGCCGGGTGTGGCGAACCAGACCCGGTCCCGGTGCGCGGTCATGTGCGCCAGGATGCGGCGCAGCTGGCGGGCGCGGTGCGGCTGGCCCATCAGGAAGGTGTGCAGGGAGACGGCGCAGACCAGCGGGTATTTCGCCGAATCCTCCAGCTGCTGGTCGAAGCCGTCCAGCACGATCTTGGTGAACTCGTCGTCGCTGGCGCCGCGGTTGATGATCGCCGGGATGTCGTTCATCTCCATCGACGGATAGGGCACCGCCATGATCGGCCCGCGGTCGGTGCGGAACCATTGCGGCTGCTCGTCGAAGAACCAGTCCATCATGTAGGTATAGCCGTTCTCCAGCAGCAGCTCCGGCGTCTTCGGGCTCTGCGAGATGAAGGGGCCCAGCCAGCCGGTCGGCGGCTTGCCCTCTTCGGCGATCATGCGGTCGCGCACCGCGGCCAGCATCTTCCGCTCCTGCGCCTCCTCCATCTCCGCCTGGCGTTCGGAATTGGTCATGCCATGGCCGACGAACTCGTCGCCGCGCTCGCGGAACGGCACCAGGATCTCCGGGCAGACGTCGTAGACCGAGGCATTGTTTAGGATCGCCAGGGGAACGTTGAAGTTGTTGAACAGGTCCAGGATCCGCCAGATGCCGACCCGGTTGCCGTAGTCGCGATAGGCATAGCCGCGGTGATAGGGGGCCGACGGCATGGAGGTGAAGTCCGCGCCCGGGTTGCGGCCGAACTCGAACGCCTCGACGTTCAGCGCGAAATAGACTGCCAGGCGGGTGCCGTTCGGCCAGTCATAGACCGGCCGGGTCGGAATGGCGGAAAACGGGTAGCGGTCGAACTTGGTGTCGAACTTTTCCATGACGTCCCCGGATGGTGGTGGTCGCGGTGGGTCTGGCGCGGCGCCTCAGTCGCGCGGCGGCAACGCCTTCAGCTTCTCGATGACATCGGCGACGGGGCCGACATCGGCATATTTGGCGGCCATGTCGAACAGGTTGACGGCATGGCTGGTGGCGCTGCGGTCGTAGACGCATTCCTGCGGCACGACGACCTTGAAGTTGAATGCGAATGCATCGACCACCGACCCGCGGACGCAGCCGCTGGTTGTGCATCCCGTGACGATCAGGGTGTCGACCCCGAGGTCGATCAGGTAGCTGACCAGCGGCGTGCCGAAGAAGGCGGAGGGGTGCTTCTTCGGCAGCAGCACGTCCTTCTCCTGCGGCGCGATCTCGGGCACGAATTCGTAGCCCTTCGCGGCCACCTTCATCAGTGCCGGCACCTTCTCCGCCAGCCGGCCGCTGTCGAACGCCTCCTTCGGTGCGACATAGGGATAAAGGACCGGAAAGCCCTTTTCCCGGCAAACCGCCAGCAGCGGCGCGATATGGTCCACGGCCCGCCAGCCGACCTCGCCGCAGGCGGTCTTGAACTCCTTGATCGCCTCCCAGAACGGCTCCCGCTTGGTGCCGACGGTGCGGTACTGCACGTCGATGATCAGCAATGCCGGCCGGCTGCCCATGCCCGACGGACGGCCGAAGCCGGCCGCCTCATAGGCCCGGATTTCTTCCTCGCTGATGATCCCGTCCCAGGGTTGCATGACCTGCTCCCGATGTTGCTGCCGCACCGTTGCGACCGCCGTCCCGCCGGACCCGGCAGCGACGGAGGAAGCTGCATTCTCCTTGAAAACAGCGGCCGCTCGGCTAGAGTAGGGATCGACACGACAAAGGCAAATCAAATGCCAATAGGGAAGTTGTCATCGCCCCGTCGATGACAAAAAGCGCCGCGGTCCAGAAGTTCATTGACGACAGGAGGCTTCACGTTGTTCGCGAAACACTCTCTTCTCAAGGCAACGCTTGTCGGGGCGGTTGCATCCATCGGCCTGACACAGGCTGCACTTGCGGCGGACTATTCCTGGGACATGCCGACGCCCTACGCGGATGCCGAATTCCAGACGCAGAATGTCCGGATGTTTGCAAACGACGTCAAGCGCCTGACGGACGGCCAGATCGACATCACCGTCCACAGCGCCAACTCGCTGATCGCAAACCCGGAGATCAAGCGCGCGGTGCAGCTGCAGCAGGTGCCGATCGCGGAGCTGTTCATCTCCAATCTCAGCCGCGAGGATCCGATCTTCGAGATGGACGCGATCCCGTTCCTGGCGTCCAACTACCAGGATGCGCTGAAGCTCTACCAGGTGACCAAGCCGGTGATGCAGGAGCGGCTGCTGGAACAGGGACTGCGCCTGCTCTACGCCGTGCCCTGGCCCAGCCAGGCCTTCTACACCACCAAGCCGGTCAATTCGGTGGCCGACCTGAAGGGCCTGAAGATGCGGGCCTATAACGAGCAGACCTCCCGCCTGGCGGAGGCGCTGGGCACGATCCCGACCACGGTGCAGGCGCCGGAGATCCCGCAGGCCTTCTCCACCGGCATCATCGACACGATGTTCACCTCCGCCCAGACCGGCGTGACGACCAAGGCCTGGGACTACACGAAGTACTACTACGACACCCAGGCCTGGGTGCCGAAGAACGTCGTGTTCATCAACGAGAAGGTCTACCAGGAGCTGCCGGACGACCTGAAGGCCGACCTGCAGGAGGCCGCGGCGATCGCGGAGACCCGCGGCTGGATGATGAGCATGGCCTCCAACATCCAGAAGCCGATCGAACTGTCCCGGAACGGCATGGAGGTCGGCGTGATCTCGCCGGAGTTCGAGACGGAGCTGAAGGCGATCGGCGACCAGATGCTGGCCGCCTGGCTGGAAAAGGCCGGCGAGGACGGCAAGAAGATCATCG
>NZ_JBHRTR010000026.1:7168-59935 GCF_042646425.1 Marinibaculum pumilum | reverse complement strand
CCCCCGGGCCCGATGCCGTTTTCGCGGAACCGCGGGAACCGCCGCGGCGCCGCGGGCACGGTTCCGCTGCCGGATCCTCTGACCGGAGGCTGCCCGACATGCGCCGCATCCTGGAGCACGTCTATCGGCTGAGCGGCGCCGCCGGCGCCCTCTGCTTCGTCATGATGGGCGGCCTGGTGGTCGCCCAGATCGTCAGCCGCCTGCTGGGCGTCTACATCCCGTCCGCCGACGACATCGCCGCCATGCTGCTGGCGGCCGGCTCCTTCCTGGCCCTGGCCTATACCCTGCGCCGCGGCGGCCATATCCGGGTGACCCTGCTGCTGCACCGCCTGCCGCAGGCATTGCACAGGCCCGCGGAGCTGCTCTGCCTGGCCGCCGGCACCGTCGTGACCGGCTGGCTCGCCTATGAATGCGCGATGGCGGTCTACTATTCCTGGTTCCTGAACGACTACACCATCGGCGCCATGCCGATCCCGAAATGGATCCCGCAGGTCTGGATGGCGGTCGGCATGATCGTGCTGTTCATCGCCTTCCTCGACGACCTGCTGGTTGCCCTGCTGGGCCGCGCCCCGTCCTATGCGGCCTTCGAGCACGATCCGCGCGACGGCTCCGGCGAGGTCGTCAATGAATAAACTGTCACCGAACAGCCCGTCGCCCTGGCGCAGGAGCCTGCCGTGGACCCGGTAACCGTCGGCATCATCCTCTCCGTCATCCTGCTGGTGGCGCTGGCCGCCGGCATCTGGGTGGCGATCTCGCTGACCATCGTCGGCGCGGCGGGGATGATGATGTTCTCCAGCGCCCCGGTGGGCTCCATCGCCGCGACGAAGTTCTGGGAGCTCTCCTCCTCCATCGCGCTCACCGCCCTGCCGCTGTTCATCTGGATGGGCGAGATCCTGTTCCGCACGCAGCTCTCGGCCAACATGTTCTCCGGCCTGGCGCCCTGGCTGACCCGGCTGCCGGGCCGGCTGATGCACACCAACGTGCTGGGCTGCGGCATCTTCGCCGCCGTCTCCGGCTCCTCGACGGCGACCTGCGTCACCATCGGCCGGATGAGCCTGCCGGAGCTGAAGAAGCGCGGCTATGACGAGAAGATGTCGATCGGCAGCCTGGCCAGCTCCGGCGCGCTGGGCCTGATGATCCCGCCGTCGATCATCATGATCGTCTACGGCGTGGCGGCGGAGGTCTCGATCGCGCGGCTGTTCATCGCCGGGATCATCCCGGGCCTGCTGATGATGAGCCTGTTCATGGGCTATATCGCGGTCCGCGCGATCATGGACCCGGCGCGCACGCCGGCCAGCGACATCACCATGTCCTTCATCCAGAAGGTCCGCAATTCCTGGCAGCTGCTGCCGGTCATCCTGCTGATCGTCGGCGTGATCGGCTCGATCTACGGCGGCATCGCCACGGCGACGGAATCGGCGGCCGTCGGCGTCGTCGGCGCGCTGGCGATCGCCGCCGCCACCCGCAGCCTGTCCTGGGCCAGCTTCACCGACAGCCTGATGGCGGCGACCCGCACCAGCTGCATGCTGGCGCTGATCCTGTCGGCGTCGGCCTTCCTGTCGACCGCCATGGGCTTTACCGGGATCCCGCGTTTCCTGGCCTCCACGGTGGGGGACATGCAGCTCGACCCGATCATGCTGCTGGTGGTGCTGACCCTGCTGTTCATCGTGCTGGGCTGCTTCCTGGACGGCGTCTCCGTCATCGTGCTGACCACCTCGGTGGTGATGCCGATGATCGCCGCCGCCGGCATCGACCCGATCTGGTTCGGCATCTACCTGGTGATCGTGGTGGAGATGTCGGTGATCACGCCGCCGGTCGGCTTCAACCTGTTCGTGCTGCAGAGCCTGACCGGCAGGGACATCTTCTTCATCGCCGCCGGCTGCCTGCCGTTCTTCCTGCTGATGGTGGCGACGGTGGCGATCCTGATCCTGGTGCCGGAGGTCGCGACCTACCTGCCGAGCCAGATGTACGGGCGGTAGCGGGCGGGAAGGCCGTGCGCCTTCCACGACGCTGAGGCGCCACCTGCCAGGCCGTCGTCCTCGGCCCCCGAGCCGAGGACCGCGACGGAACGACGAAACGGTGTGACGGAGAAGCCGCCATGCCGGCGTTGGGATCCTCGGGTCAGGCCCGAGGATGACGGAGAATGCGGGGAAGGCGGGGACTTTCGCTCCTCAGAAGCGCCCGAACCGGTGCTCCAGCTTCGGCAGGGCGATGCCGTAGGCGGCCAGCCGCTCCCGCGACGATGCGACTGATGCGGCGACGGCTGCCACGGCCGCGTCCGGCGCGGCGGCGCCGAGCCCCGCCTCTGCCGTGACCGCGCAGGCCGCGGCCAGGTCGTCGGCCAGCCCCGGCTCCGCCAGGGCCGCGACCTGCAGCCCGGCCAGCTCCCGCCGGCAGAGCGCGTCGAGCTGCGCCACGGCGGAGGTGCGCATTTCGTCCGTCAGCCGGTCGCGGCGGGCGTCGAGATAGAGCCAGCCGAAGGCGGCATGGCGGCGCCGGTCGGCGGCCATGAAGCCCAGGATGCTGGACGCCACCGGGTCGGTCGTGGCGGCAGCGGCCGCCTTCAGCAGCGCCACCTCCAGCTCCAGCCGGAACGCCACCTGTGCGGCGACATAGCCTTCCAGCGCCATGTCGCCGTCCAGCGCCTGGGCATAGGCCGCCTCGTTGAACAGCGCCTCGTAGGCGGGATTGGCCGGCCGGTCGACGACCCCGCCCAGCTTCTCGCAGAAGCGGGCGGCGGCATCGACATGCCAGGCCTCTTCCGTGCCGCGCACCGACAGGAAGTATTTCGGATCGCTCTCCCGCCGGTGCTCCAGGCAGAAGCGCACCAGCAGCGCGGGCGATGCGGCCAGATGGCCATAGGCCAGCCACAGCCGGTGGCTCCAGACCAGCCGCGCGGCGGCCAGCTGCTCCGCGGTATAGCGGCCGGCGTCGAACGCCGCCCAGGGCACCGAGCGGCTGGGGTCCCAGTGGGCGGCCTTCGCCTCGCCGTACAGGGCCCAGACGCTGTCCAGGCTGGGTTTCAGATCGAGCGGGAAACGCTTCTCGACAAGCTGGCGGGGCAATGCGCTCTCCTGGAAGGTGCCGGACGAAATGGGAACGCGTCGTTCTCGGGCTTGACCCGAGACCCCATTCCGCAAGCTGCTCGGAAGCCGCAAAGCTGGCGGAATGGATCCCGGATCAAGTCCGGGATGACAATCATGGTGGCAGCACCGCATCCACCTAAGTCGGGACCGCTCTAGAAGGTGCCGAGCTTGGGATGCTGGAACATCGGCAGGTCGATGCCCAGGCCGGCGAACTGGCGGCGGACCCGCTGCACGCAGTTGATGAAGACCGGCTTCTCCGCCTCCTCCACCGTGGCGCCCAGGCCGCCTTCCCAGGTCAGGCGATCGATCTCGTTCTCGATCCGGGTCGCCTCGGAATCCGCCGCCATCCAGGGCACCCGGTAGCCGGTCAGTTCCACCTGCTCGGTGGAGGTGATGGCCGCCTGGCGGACCCGCTCGACCTCCTCCGGCGTCAGCTCCGGCAGCCGCTTTTCCAGATAGTGCCAGCCGAAGGCGCAGTGCCGGACCTCGTCGCGCATGATCAGCCGCAGCACCCGGTTGGCCACCGGGTTGGACGCCGTCTCCACCATCAGGCGGAACCAGTCGAAGGCATATTCCTCCAGGGTGCAGACCAGGGCGCTGAAGATCATCTCCACCGAGGTGTCGGGATCCAGCGCCATCTTGCGCACGCCATGGGTGGAGACCGCGTTCTGGAAGTCCTTCACCTGCGGCTCCTCGACCCAGCCGCCCAGATGTTCCGCCATCAGGTAGCAGGCCTCCGCATGGCGGGCCTCCTCCTGGCTGCGGATGGCGAAGAACAGCGACAGTTCCGGCGGCAGGTGGTCGCGGTAGAAGCGCACGATCATCGCCGGGCTTTCCGACACCGCGCCATATTCGCCCCAGCCGCGGCGGCTCCACCACAGGCGGGCGGCCTCGCGCTGGTCGTCGGGGATCTCGTCCGGCCGCAGCTGGCTCCAGTCCACGTCGGTGCGCGGGTCCCACTGGTTCCGGGTGGCGGACAGATAGAGGTCCCGGATCTTCGGGATCGACGTCGACATGTCGATCGGGAAGCGCTGCTCGGGGAGTTCGAGGATCGTCGGTGCATTCATGGCGATAATCGGTTCCTGCCGTCTCCGGGACTGGCCAGCCGGCCATTTCCGCCTTCTGGAAATCGACCGGCTGACTGCTATCGTAGGGAACCTGGGGGTCCCCGTAAACGCAACTCCATATAGAGAGCGCGATGTCGCAGGCCAGTCATTCCGGCGGCGAGCCATGATCCTCGCCGGCCTGTCCTGTCGTCTCCACGACACGACCCATCGCGAAATCCGCTTCGGCGCAGCCGAGCCCCTGGCGCCGGCCAATGCGGTGCTCTGGTCGCCCGCCGGCAGCGTGGCGGAGTACCGCCTGCATTTCGACCCGCACGACCCGTACCGCCACAGCACCGGCCGCGACCTGCCGCCCCTGCTGGACCTGGCCGGCACCGAGGCCTTCCTCCGCGACGAGCGCCGCCGCCGCGACGAACTGCTGGCGCTGCTGGATCGCGGCGGCCTGATCGTCGTCGACCTGGCCGGTGATGCCCGCCTGCGCTTCCACACGGTGGAGACGATCTTCGACATCGATCTGGCGCTCAGCCTGCCGCATCCCGGCGCCGGGCAGGGCGAGGCGCTGCCGCCAGCGGAGCCGCACCATGGCATGACGATCCTGTCCGGCGAACCGTTCCGCAGTTTCGCCGCGGCAACGGTCGCGGCGCGGCCGGAGCGCAGCGGCCTGGCCCGTCATCCCGGCGTGCCGCTGGTGCGAGACCGTGAAGGCGCGGTGCTGGGCTTCCACACTGGCATCGGCACCGGCCACCTGGTCGCCCTGCCGCTGGACCTCGCCCATGCCGGGCCGGCACGCATGGCGGTGCTTGTCCGGCATGTCGGCCGGCTGGCCGCATCGCTCGGCGACGTGCTGCATGGCGCTCTGCCCGGCTGGATCGACCGCTTCCCGACAGCGGAGGAACGGGCGCTGCAGCAGGAGGCCGGCCGCATCGAGGACGAGATCCGACGCCTGCGGCAGGCACAGGCCGCCCTGGCGCAGCGCCGCGAACGGCTGCGCAGCGGTCGGGCGCTGATCCATGCCGGCGGCCGTTTGCTGGCGGAGGCCGCGGCGGACGCCTTCCGCAGCGCCGGCGCCGCCGTCCTGCAGGCGCGCGAGGGCGAGGGCGACCTGGTGGTGGAACGGCCGGACGGCCTGCACCTGGTCGCCATCGCCGGCAGCCGCTTTGCCGATCCCGGCAACGCGCTCGCCCGGCTGGCCGCGGCCGCCGCCCGGGAAGGTCAGCGGGCCGGCCTGCCGGCCGGCGCGGTGCTGCTGCTGGCGGGCGAGCAGGACCTGCCGCCGGACCTGCGCAGCGTCCCGCCCCTTCCCCCTTCCCTGCTGCAACAGGCAACGGAATGCGGCGTGACCCTGCTGACGACCCTGGAGCTGTTCGCGCTGGCGCAGGAGGCCGGCGCCCTACCGGGCCCCGATGCGGCATCGCGCTGGCGCGCCTGGCTGGCCGCACCGCCGCGGCCCGCGGGCCTGGCGGACTGGCGGCGCTACCTTTCCGGTCCGGCGAACCAGCCGGGGTGAGCCGCAACCCAGCGCGCGAAAGCGTCCAGCGCCGCATCCAGCGGGAAGTCCGCG
Source organism: Marinibaculum pumilum (assembly GCF_042646425.1). Classification (NCBI taxonomy): domain Bacteria; kingdom Pseudomonadati; phylum Pseudomonadota; class Alphaproteobacteria; order Rhodospirillales; family Rhodospirillaceae; genus Marinibaculum; species Marinibaculum pumilum. The sequence goes on along the minus strand of NZ_JBHRTR010000026.1, from coordinate 54,224 downwards.
CCCAGCACAGCATCCGGCATCAGCGCCTGAAGGCGCTGCACATCCGCCGGCTGACGGGTGCGCGTCAGGTCGTCCAGGAAGGCGACATTCGCCGATGCCTCGTCATCCGCATAGTCCCAGTCGAGCCCGGGCAGGACGCGGCCCAACGCCGCGCAGAAGCGCGCCGGGTGCCAGGTCCGCCCCGGCGCCACGTTGTAGGCGAAATGGTCCAGCACGGCCGCGTCCAGCAGGCGGATCAGCGCCTGCGCCACGTCGGGCGCATGGACCCAGTCGCGCGGGCCCTGCCGCACGATCCGCACCGGCCGGCCCTGCTGCGCCAGGCGGGCGATCTGGAACATCGGGCTCAGGGTGTCGCGCAGGCCGGTATCGCGTTCCCACGCGCCCATCACCGCGGTGATGCGGGCCGCCGCCACCGACAGGCCGTGCAGGCCGCCCAGGCGCCGCCCCATCATCTCCACCCCCAGCTTGGAGATGCCGTAGAGGGTGCGGGGTTCGCAGGGCGCGTCCTCCGCCACCGGCCCGGCGCCGAAGAAGGCATCGCCATAGACGGCGGAGGAGGAGGCCAGCACCACCCGCTCCACCCCGGCCGCAACCGCCGCCTCCACCGCGCGGGTGGCGCCGACCAGGTTGACCTCCAGGATGCGGGCGGCGTCGCTACGCTCGCGCGCCTCGCCTGCCGTGATGACCGCGCCGTGAAACAGGCGCCGCACCCCGTGCTCCGCCAGCAATGCCCGCAGCGCGGCGCCGTCGGTGACGTCGGCGACCCGGTCGACCAGACGTCCCGGCAGGCCTGCGAACTCTGCCGCTGCCGCGGCCGGCAGGCCGTCCAGGCTGACCGACAGTACCGTCTCTCCGCGCCGCAGCAGCGCCTCTACCAGGTTCAGCCCGACAAAGCCGCTGCCGCCCGTGACCGCGTACATGCCCCCGCCCCCGTCAGATGCCGCGCGCGGCGCGGTGGCCCTCGAAGACCGCCTCCAGCGCGGTCCGCGGGGTCAGGCAGTCGCCGGCCAGGACAGGCGCCAGGCCCAGCGCCCGCAGTTCCGCCTCCAGCCCGTCCTCGGGCCGATTGTGCTGGCAGGCGACCAGGGTGTCGAAACCGTCCAGCACCTCCGTCGTGCCGGTGGAGACATCCTCCAGGGTCAGCTTCGGCGCCGCGAAGCCGGTGACCGCGCGCAGGGTGCGGATCGCCACCCCCTTCTCGCGCAGGCGCTTGCGGGTCGAGGTGGTGGAATAGATCGTCGTGCGCCAGGCAAAGCCGGCGACCGGCGTGAACACCGTCACCTCGCGGCCCAGGCCCGCATCCCCGCCCGCGGTGGCGAGATGCTCGATGAAGCCCAGCGCCGCCCAGTCGCCGGTGGTGTCGTAGACCGCGACCCGGCCGCCCAGCAGGTTCGGGTTGGCCAGCACCGCCTCCATGGTCAGCGCCGCTGTGCCGTCCGCAAGCACCATCGGCTGTGGGGCCGAGCCGGTCGCCAGCACCACCGCATCGGCGCCGAAGTCGCGAATCGCCGCGGCATCCGCCGCCTTCGACACCACGACCTTCACCCCGGTCGCCGCCAGCCGGCGCGCCTGATAGTCCAGCAACAGGCGGAAGTCGTCGCGCAGCGCCATCTCCGGCGCCAAAGCGAGCTGCCCGCCCAGCCTTTCGCCGCGCTCCCACAGGGTCACGTCATGGCCGCGCGCGGCGGCCACCCAGGCCGCCTCCGCACCGCCCGGCCCGCCGCCGACCACCAGCACCTTCTTCGGCACCGCCGCGCGGTCCGCTTCCGGTTCCGGCCATTCGGCCTCCCGCCCGGCCATCGGATTGACCATGCAGGTCAGCGCGATGTTCAGCTCCAGCCGCTGCGCGCAGCCCTGGTTGCAGCCGATGCAGGGGCGCAGCTCACCCTCCCGCCCGTCGCGATGCTTCGCCACCAGCTCCGGGTCGGCGACATGGGCGCGGGCCATGCCGACCATGTCGGCCTCGCCCGCGGCCAGCATCGCCTCCACCTCTTCCAGGCCGCGATACTTGCAGACGGTGAAGACGGGGATCTCGCTACCGGCCTTTCGCACGACCGATCGGATCGCGCCGGGCAGCGCGCGGAACGGCGCGGGGTCCAGCGCCATGTCCGCCATCTGGGTGCCCAGCGAATGGCTCATATGATAGGCGGAATGGCTGACATGGATGAAGTCGGCCAGCCGTTCCGGCACCAGCCGCGCCACGATCGCGCAGGCCTCGTCCAGGTGCAGCCCGCCCTCGACGAATTCCTCCGCGCTGATGCGGATGCCCAGGCAGGTCTCCGCCCCCACGGCCCGGCGCAACGCGGCCAGCACCTCCAGCGGGAAACGCATCCGGTTCTCGGTCGAGCCGCCGTAATCGTCCTCCCGCACGTTCGACAGCGGCGACAGGAACTGCTGCAGCAGGTGGCCATGGCCCCAGTGCAGCTCGATCCCGTCCAGCCCGGCCTCCAGCAGGTTCAGGCTGGTCCGGACATGGGCGTCGCGGATCTCCTCCATCTCCCAGCGCCGCATGTCGCGCGGCAGGTAGGCGGTCGGCGACCAGCGCAGGCGCGAGGCGGAGGAGGAGACGGTGCGTTCGAAATCGCCCTCGATCTGGCGGCCCATATGGCAGACCTGGCCGAGCAAAAGCCCGCCTTCCTCGTGCACCGCCTCGGCGACCCGGCGGAAGGCGTCGACGGCACCGGGCAGGAAGCCGGCGACCCCCTGCGGCCGGCCCAGGGTGTTTTCCGACACGCGCACCGCCTCGAAGATGTTCATCGCCACGCCGCCGCGGGCGCGCATCCGGTGATAGGTCGCATGCCGTTCGCTCGGCAGGTGATGCGCGCCGAAATTGGTGGTATGGGCCGGCATGAAGATCCGGTTCTTCACCTCCAGCCGGTTGATCCGCAGCGGCTGGAAGACATGGGGATATCGGGGATGCGGGGACATGGGGCTCGTGCGGTTGGGAAACATCGTGCGCGCCTGCGAGACTACAATAGGAGCGGCCGCGGTACAGCACGCGGCCAAGCAGACGCAGCGACCGGGAGATGATCGTGACCGACCCCCTCTGGCTTGAACGGGACGACCAGGCCCGCCCGCCCGCCGGCGACCGCCTGGCGGCGCTGATCGGCAGGGACCGGATCCTCGGCGTGCCCGGCGCCCATAGCGGCATGGCGGCCCTGCTGGCGAAGCGCACCGGCTTCGAGGCGCTGTACCTGTCGGGCGCGGCGCTGACCGCGTCGATGGGCCTGCCCGACCTGGGCATCATCACGCCGGACGAGCTGGCCCGTGCAACGCGCGAGATCGTGCGCGCCAGCGACCTGCCGCTGATCGTCGACGGCGATACCGGCTATGGCGAGGCGCTGAACGTCATGCGCCTGGTCCGCGACCTGGAGGATGCCGGCGCCGCCGCCGTGCAGATCGAAGACCAGCAGCTGCCGAAGAAATGCGGCCACCTGAACGACAAGAAGCTGGTGCCGGCGGAAGAAATGGCCGCCAAGGTCGCCGCGGCGCGCAAGGCGCGCCGGCACCTGCGGATCATCGCCCGCACCGACGCCGCCGCCGAGAGTCTGGACGAGGCGATCCGCCGGATGAGGCTCTATGTCGAGGCGGGCGCCGACATCATCTTCCCGGAGGCGCTGACCGGCCTGGACGCGATCGCCAGGGTGCGCGAAGCGGTCGACGTGCCGCTCTTGGGCAACATGACGGAGTTCGGCCGCACCCCGTACATGACCGATACGGAGTGGCAGCAGCTGGGCTTCGACATCGTGATCTGGCCGGTCTCCTCGCTGCGGGTGGCGGCGAAGGCGATGACCGGGCTCTACGCCCATATCCGCGAAGAGGGCGGCACCGTCGGCCTGCTGGAGCAGATGCAGACCCGCGCCGAGCTCTACGACACGATCTCCTATTTCGACTACGAGGAGCTGGACGGCTCGGTCGCCCGGAGCGTGCTGCCCACGATCGGGGAGAACAAAGGGTAGCGGCTGCGCGGATCGGCGCGCGGGCCGGCCCAATACGGCGCTGTGGCCCCCTCCCTCTTCGCCGTCATCCTCGGCCGCCGAGCCGAGGATCGCGACGGGACGGTGACACAGTGGGGCGGGGGGGCCGCAACGCCGGCGCTGGGATCCTCGGCTCGGGGGCCGAGGATGACGGATAGGGAGAGTCGGCGGCGGCACCGAAGACGGGGAAAGAGGGAGAAGGCGCCGCTGCCCTCTCCCCCATCCCCTACAGCCGGATACCCGTCATCACACTGCGCCAGGGTTCCCGGTTGCCGTGCATGCTGTCCGGATCGGTGCCGCGCAGCCGCGCCAGTTCCGCCGCCAGGCGCTGCAGCGGCACGATGCCGGTGACCGGGCGCAGCAGCGGATGCGGGGTGACGAAGACCAGGTCGGCGTCCGGGTGCGTGCCGGCGGTGACGCAGCGGATGCCGAGGCGGTCCAGCACCGACAGCAGCAGCTCCGTCCGGCCGCCGTCATCCTCTTCCGGCTCGATCACGACGGCGGCCATGCCGGGGTGGAAGCTGGCCGGGGTGCCGTGCAGGGCGAATTCCGGCGACATGCCCTCCGTCCACTGCCAGGCGCCCTCCTTGATCTTCAGCGCCGCCTCCTGCGCGGTCTGCAGGTCGGCGCCGAAGCCGACGATCAGCAGGGTCTCCGCATCCCGCACCTTCGCCGCGGCGTCCGCCGGCCCGGGGATCCGCAGGGTGCGGTCCACCGCCTCCGGCAGCGCGTCGACCGCGGTGGCGAAATCGCGTCCGGGCGACGTGTCGAATGGCGCCGCCAGCCGCGCCAGCGCCGCCAGGGAACTGAGATAGGAGACGGTGAAGGTGCCCGCCGTCTCGTTCGCGCAGGTGCGGATCACCTCGTCCGCCGCCTGCTCCGGCGCCGCCTGGCCGACGATCGCGATGGTGCGGGCGCCGGCACGCCGCGCCCGGGCGAGGCTGGCGGTCGGGAAGATCTTGGTGCCGCGATGGCTGATCACGACGACCTGGTCCTCCGCCCGGACCGGCATCCAGGTGCCCATGTCATGGGCGTCGAAGGCCTGCGCCCGGTTGCGTCCGCCGGTCAACATGGTGATCCAGCCGGCCGCCACCCGCGCGGCGAACAGCGAGGTGCCGATGCCGGTGAAGATGATCGGCCGCTCCGGATCGAGGTCCGGCATCTCGGCGGCCAGGATGCCGCGCATCGCCTCCGGCGCGGAGGCGATCTGCCGGTCCAGGTTGAATGTCGTGCTCATTCCGCCGCCCCCCCGGCCGGCTGCCAGGCGCCGGCGGTCCGCTGGCGGAACATGCCGCGGAATTCCTCCGTCGTCTTCGACAGCAATGTCCCGTTGCCCCAGTCCAGGATCACCGCGTATTGCCGCACCAGGTCCAGCATGGACAGCTCGCCCGCGCGGTAGCGCCGCGCCACATCCTCCGGATCCTCGTCCAGCCAGCCGAGCCGGGCGGCACGGATCGACCGCCGCGCCGCCTGCGTGGCGTCGAGGTCGAGCTCGAACTGATCGAGCTCGCGGTCGATCTCCCGCACCACCACGCCGTAGTCCTTCAGGGCCCGTTCGACGCTGACATATTCGTCAATCACGTCCTCCAGCACCGCCGCCGGCTCACGCTCCAGCGGATCGCCGAGGCCGCCGCCGCCGGCCGACGGGCGGGTGAAGAAGTCGCCCTCCCCCACCGGCACGTTGGAGAAGATCGCCCCCATGAAACGGGGCTCGCCGCCCGCCGGCGTCAGCCAGACGCCATGCGGGACCGACGGCAGGCCGCCCTGCATCCCCCAGGTGACGGAGCGCGAGCGGTCGCAGCAATAGGACATCACGGTGCCGCGGACATTGGTCAGGGTGCCGCCCTTGCGCACCCCGCAGCCGCCGCGGAAGCGTCCCGGCCCGCCGGAATCGGTGGCGATCTGGTGCTCGCTGGTGACCACGGGGCAGAGCCGTTCCTGCCCCTCCAGGGGCTGCACCGCCTCGCCCACGCCGAACACGGCGGAGGTGGCGCTGGAGCCGTCCTTGCCGTTGCGTCCGCCCCAGCCGCCGACCATCCAGTCGTACCACATGAAGACGTCGTTGCCGGCGGTGCGGCCGTCCTTGCCGCCGACCAGCAGGTATTCGATGTCGACGCAGCAGGCCATCGCGCGCTTCGGCTGCACCTGCGACCAGAGCTCGAACACCGCGTTGACGACCTTGCCGTAGGAACCGGAGCAGAAGCCGGTGACGGCGGTCGGCCAGACCGCGTTGACCACGGTACCGGGCGGCCCCAGCTCGACGTCCAGCACCCGGTAGAAGCCGGAGTTCAGCGGCAGGTCGGGGAAGAACATCTTCGTCCCCGTCACCAGGCCGGAGAAGGAGGAACCGAAGGTGCCGTTGAGGAAGGTGGCGACCGCCTCCGCAGAGCCGGACAGGTCATAGGCGATCCGGTCGCCCTTGATCGTCATACGCACCTTCACCGGCACCAGCCCCTCGCCCTTCGCCGGGTCGAAGTCCAGATAGTCGGTGGTTTCCCAGCTGCCGTCGGGCATCTCCGCCACCCGCTGCCGGGTCAGCCGCTCGACATAGTCCTGCACCTCCGCCATCGCGGTGACGATGGTCGCCCGGCCGTACTTGCCGACCAGGCGCAGCATCTCGATCTCCGCCACCCGGGTCGCTTCCAGCTGCGCGTGCAGGTCGCCTTCCGCCGCTTCCGGCGCGCGGGTATTGGACACGATCAGCCGCACCACGTCGGGCAGCGCCCGCCCGCGGTGGACGAAGCGCACCGGCGGGATGCGCAGCCCCTCGCCGAAATGCTCCTTGGCATTCACGTCGAACGACCCGGGCACGGAGCCGCCGATATCCGCCCAATGGCCGTTGGACTGGGAGAAGGCGATCAGCTCGCCGTCCGCGAAGATCGGCCGCACGATCCGCACGTCGCAGAAATGCGTGCCGCCCAGATAGGGGTCGTTGACGGCGAACACGTCGCCCGGGCCGATATCGTCGCCGAACGCCTCGATCACCGCCTTGGCGGTGAAGTGCAGGGTGCCGACATGGACGGCGATGTCGGCGCTGCCCTGCATCACGGTGTTTCCGTCGCGATCGCACAGCGCGGAGGAGAAGTCGCGCGCATACATCACGAAGGAATGGCAGGTGCGCAGGATCTGCTCCGCCATCTGGTCGACGATGGTGGTGAAGGCGTTCTTCAGGACCTCGAAGGTGACGGGGTCCAGGCTGTAGGCGGGATCGTCCGCGCCGATCTTCTGCTGCAGGGTCATCAGACCGAAATCCTCAGATTGTGCCAGGGGTCGACCTCCGCCACCGCGCCGGGCGGGATCGGGGTCGTGGAGTCGAGCTGCTCGATCACGGCCGGGCCGGCGATCGTCATGCCGGCGGCCAGGCCGGCGCGGTCGAAGACGGGGGTGTCGACCGGGTCGGTGCTGTCCTGGAACCAGACCTGGCGGATCGCCACCGGCACCGGTTCCGCATCGGTCGGTTCCTGCCGGGGCAAGGCCGGCTTCGGCACCGTGCCGATGGCGACGACGTTGAGGCGATAGACCTCCACCGGCACGCCTTCGCGGCTGAAATTGTGCTCGCGCGCATGCTCGCCGTGGAACTGCGACACGATCGGCGCCAGGTCGGTGACCGCGCCCTCGGTGGCGATCGACATCGACCGCCACTGGCCGACATAGCGCATGTCGATATGCCGGATCAGCCGCATGTCCGCGGCCGCGACGCCTTCCGCCTGCAGCCGCTCGGTGGCTTCCGCTTCCAGCTTCCGGAACTCCGCCTCGACATCGGCGGGCGCGACCTCGTCGACCCGGCCCAGGAACATCGACGACAGGTCGTGCTGGATATCCACCAGCAGGCAGCCCAGGGCGGAGGTGACGCCGGGATGCGGCGGCACCAGCACGGTCGGGATCGACAGCTCCCGCGCCAGGTCGACGCCGTGCAGCGGGCCGGCACCGCCGAACACCACCAGCACGAACTCCCGCGGGTCGTAGCCGCGGCGGATCGAGATCAGGCGCACCGCATCCGCCATGTTGGCATTGGCGACCCGCAGCACCGCATTGGCCGCCTGCGGCACCGTCTGGCCCAGCGGCTCGGCGACACCCAGGCGGATCGCGTCGGTCGCGGCCTGCCGGTCCAGCGCCAGCCCGCCGCCGACCAGGGACGCGCCCAGGCGCCCCAGGACCAGATTGGCATCGGTATTGGTGGGCTCGCTGCCGCCGCGGCCATAGGCGGCGGGCCCCGGGCTGGCGCCGGCCGATTGCGGCCCGTTGCGCAGGCCGCCGGCATCGTCCAGCCAGGCCAGCGAGCCGCCGCCCGCGCCGATGGTCAGCACCTCGATGCTGGGCAGGCAGATCGGGTAGCCGTATTCCACCGACCATTCCTTGGTGGTGCGCAGCACCCCCTCGGTGACGATCGAGATGTCCGTGCTGGTGCCGCCCATGTCCAGGCCGATGGCGTTCTCGAAGCCGGCCAGGGCGGCGATATGGCGGCTGGCGATGGCGCCCGCGGCGATGCCGGAGGCGGACAGCCGCACGCCCATCTTCTCCACCGTCTTCGGCGTCATCACGCCGCCGCCGGAATGCAGGATCAGCAGGTCGCCGTCATAGCCGCCCGCCTTCAGCTTCTCGCTCAGCCGGTTCACATAGCCGCTGACCAGCGGCGCCAGCACGGCGTTGGCGGCGGTGGTGGAGAAGCGCTCATGCTCGAAGATCTCCGGCAGCACCTCGCTGGAACAGCAGACCCGGGCGTCGGGATGCTCCTCGTTGAGGATCTCGCACATGCGGCGCTCGTTCGCCGGATTGGCATGGGCGTTGATGAAGCAGACCGCGATCGTCTCCACCCCCTTGCGGCGCAGGATTCCGGCGACCCGGCGGGCATCGGCCTCGTCCAGCGGCTGCAGGACCTTGCCGCCATAGTCGATTCGCTCCGCGACCTCGATCCGGTCGCGGCGGCGGATATGGGGTGGCGCGACATCCTTGTAGGCGTCCCAGAGATCCTCCTTCGTGCCGCGGCGGATCTCGATGATGTCGCGGAAGCCGCGGGTCGTGACCATCGCCGCGCGCGGCAGGCGGCGGGTGATCAGCGCGTTCGTCGCCACCGTGGTGCCGTGGGAGAACAGGGCGACGTCGTGCAGGTCGACGCCGGCATTGGCGACGCCTTTCAGCACCGCCTCCATCGGGTCGGCGCTGGAGGGCAGCTTCTCCACCCCCATGGCGCCCGACCGGTCGTCGAAGATGCAGATGTCGGTGAAGGTGCCGCCCACATCCACGGCGACCCTGATGCTGGCTGAACTCATGGTCCCTCTCTTCGATGCGGCATGCGCCGGCTGGCCTGAAGTCCAATATCGCCATTGGGACTCGACAATTGGCACTCTTTCAAGAATCCAATATCAGAAATTGGACTGCATTGGACTGGAGCTGGTTGACCGCCGCAGCGAATTGGCCGCATGAGATCGCGTGCCGGCGCCCGTGGGAGGAGCGGCCGGACCGCCGGGGGACAAAGGCCGCACCGGTGCCGACAACGCCAGAGCGGGAACCGCCTTGCTGCAGAAACCGAGACCGCTTCAGAAGCTGCTGGGCAACTGGCAGCAGGGCGACGGGCCGCTCTATGCCCGCCTGGCATCCGCCCTGCGTGCCGCGATGGCGCAGGGCGATATCGCCCCGGGGATCATGCTGCCGGCGGAGCGCACCCTCGCCGACACCCTGCGGGTCAGCCGCACCACGGTGGTAGGCGCGTTCCGCATGCTGCGCGACGAGGGCTGGCTGGACAGCCGCCAGGGCAGCGGCCATGTCGTCCGCCACCCGCAGCACGGCGTGCCTTCGCCCTATGTGAACCAGGATGTCGTCCGGGCGATGGCCCGCAACCCGATGCTGCGGCGCGCGGCGCCGGAGAGCAACGGGACGGTGGACTTCTCCGCCTCGCGGCAGGCGGGGATCGGCGCCCTGCTGGCCCGGGTGGCCGCGACACAGATGCCGGTGCTGGAGACCCTGCCGGACGGCAGCGGCTACCAGCCCTCCGGGCTGCCGGCGCTGCGGGAGGCGGTGGCCGGCTATGTCCAGCAGGTCGCCGGCCTGCCGACCGGGCCGGAGCAGATCCTGGTCACCTCAGGCGCGCAGCAGGCGATCTGGCTGATCGGCCAACTCTATGCGCCGCATGGCGAGCATGTCGTGCTGGAGAACCCGACCTATCCGGGCGCGATCAGCGCGCTGCGCATGGCCGGCGCCAACCTGGAGCCGCTGCCGGTGGCGCCCGACGGGTTCGTGCTGGACGGTCTGGAGGCGCAGCTGAAGACGATGCGGCCGCGCCTGGTCATGGTCTCGCCCAGCTGCCATGCGCCGACCGGCACGGTGATGCCGATCGCCCAGCGGGAGGCGCTGGTCGCACTGATCGACGCGCACCAGGTCGCGACGATCGAGGACCAGACGATGCTGGAGCTGCTGGTCGACGGCACGCGGCCGACCGCGCTCGCCGCGATCTCCGCCACCGCGCCGCTGCTGACCATCGGATCGCTGAGCAAGCTGTTCTGGCCCGGGCTGCGGCTCGGCTGGATCCGCGCGCCGCAGCCGATCATCGAACATCTGTCGCGGCTGAAGGCGGTCGTCGACATGGGCAGCTCGCCGATCGTGCAGATGCTGGCGGTCGGGCTGATGGCGCATGCCGACGAGGTGCGCGCGCTGCGCCACGCGGAGATCCGCCGCAGCCTGGACGTGCTGTGCGCGCAGATGACGGCGCTGCTGCCAGACTGGTCCTGGCAGCGGCCCGCCGGCGGGCTCTCCTTCTGGGCCCGCCTGCCAGCGGGAACCGCCACCGAATTCGCCCAGCTGGCGCTGCTGCACGGGGTCACCGTCGTCGCCGGCTCGGCACTGACCAGCGACGGCAGCGGCGACGACCATGTCCGGCTGCAATTCGTCCAGGACGATGAGACCATCGTGCTGGGGGTCCGGCGCCTCGCACAGGCCTGGCAGGCCTATGCGTCCCACCGGGCCGGGCGGGGGTAGCGGCGCCGTGCCACAACCGTCGCCCCCCACCCCCGTCCCCGTCATCCTCGGGCTTGACCCGAGGATGACGGCAAGGCGGGAGATCGCCCCCTACCGGCCCGCGCAGGCCTGCATGGCCAGGCAGAGGTCGTTCCAGACCTTCTGGTCGGTGATGCGGCCGTCGGCGATCTCGAAGCGGTCGATATAGCGCACTCCTTCGAAGGTGCTGCCGTCGTTCCATTCGCCGTACAGGGTGCCGTAGCAATAGACGATGCTGCCGTCCCCGCCGGCCTTCCCGACGGCCGGCAGTTCGTCGAAGCGTTCGAACACCTTCTTCACCCAGCGATAGGTCGCCGCCGCCAGGACCGGGACCTCCTCGCAGTCGGTCATCTCCCGTCCGCCGGGGAACAGCATGCGGCAGCCGGGCGCCAGATAGGCATTCGCCTCCGCATAGCGGCGGTCGGCGAACAGGGTCAGGAAGTCCCAGACCAGCTGCCCGCCGGCGCCCAGCCCGTCGCGCGACGCGATATGGGGCACGGGCCGGCTGCGCAGCCGCGCCGCCTCGTCGGACGTGATCGTCTCTGCCATGCCTGCGCTCCTCAGGGTTTGCGGCCGGCGAATAGCGCCCAGGGAAAGCGCCAGTACGGATAATCCGGGTCGGTGGCGCCCTCCCGCTCCGCGAACGGCGTGACCTCGACATCGACGAAGCCGGCGCGGGCGAAAGCCGCGGCGGCATCCATGCGGTCGAAATCGGCCATGAAGGCCTCGTTGTTGCGCTGCGCATGGCCGCGCATCAGGAAAGCTTCGAAGGTGTGCCGGCTGCGGAAGTCCAGATGCATGGCCCAGCCGCCCGGCTGCAGCAGGCGGAAGCTTTCCGCCAGCACGGTGTCGATCTCCGGCAGCGGCAGTTCGTGCAGCAGCTGGGTGGAGGTCACCAGGTCGAAGCTTTCGTCCGCCAGGCCGCTGCGCAGGCAGTCCGCCTGCCGGTAGGCGAGGTTGCGAAGCTGCAGCTCCGCGCCCTCCACCGCGGCGAGCTTCAGGCAGGGCGCCGACAGCTCGATGCCCAGCACCTCCGCTTCCGGGAAGGTGCGGGCCAGCGGGGTCGTGCTCTTGCCGAAGCCGCAGCCCATGTCGAGGATGCGGCGGAAGTCGCCATAGCTCCGCACCAGGTCGGCGAAGCGGTCATGCACCTCGAACCGCTTGGTGTTGGGATGGATGCTGAGCGCGCTGGCCTGGTAGACGAAGCCGTCGATATCGTCGCCGGCCAGGTTGCCGGGATGCTGGTGGATGTCGACGTCGCGATAGTATTGCGGGATCTCCATCGCGGGATCGAGCTGCAGCGGCACGGTGCCGCCGTCCCGGCCCGACAGCCGCGCCTCGACCTCTGCCCGGTTGCGCGCGAAGCTGGCCTTCAGGCCGTAGTCCGGGTGGGAATATTTCATCCGCTGGATGTGCCGCTCCAGCCAGGCATAGTAGCCGTAGAGCGGGTCGTCCTGCAGCGCCGCCTCGGCCTGTTCGGCACTGTCCGGCGCGCCGCCGAGCTTGCGTTGCGCATGCGCGGCGAACGCGGGATAGAGTTCCTTCGCCCAGTAGTTCCGCATGTCGCCGATCAGGGCCTGGAACGCCGTGGTCGATCTGTCGGTCTGCATCCGCCGAACTCCCAACAGGAATGGGCGGCCCCGCGCGCCGCGGGGCCCGTTGGGCTGCGAGGTTAGCGGATCCGGCATTGATGACAACTGGATGCAGCGGTCGCTATTCTCCGCCCCGATCCGACACCTCAGCCAGGACTACAGCGCGATGACGACCCAGGACGACCACGGCCCGGAGCAGACCTATTTCAGCGACCCGGCCGTCGATCGCCTGCTGGCCATGGTGATGACCCTGGCGTCGGAGCTCTGGGTGCAGAAGGACCGGGTCCTGGCGCTGGAGAACCTGCTGGCGGAGAAGGGCGTCCTGGAGCCCGGCAGCCTGGACCGCTACCAGCCGGACGAGGCGGAAGCCGCGCGCCTGGCGGAGGCCCGGCAGGCCTATGTGAAGACGCTGCTGGACAATGTCCTGGGCCGGGAGCAGTCGAAATCGGGGCCACGCGGGGAATAGGCGCTCAGCCGGCCCCTGATCCTGATCCTGATCCTGACCCGACCTCGTCCGCGCCGCCGCCGTCGTCCTTCGCTTCTGCCTGTTCGGCAGCCCAGGCGCCGGCGCTCTCCACCGCCACGGGCGAGGCGGTGGGCAGCACTGCCAGGTAGCTCTCCGTTTCCGCCACCGGCACCGCCGGGCGCTGGGTCATGCGGTAGAGGGCATAGAGCGCGATGGCGGCGAAGGTCCCGGCCAGGGTCAGCCAGAACGCGAAGGGGCCGAAGCGCTCCATCGTCCAGCCGGCGATCAGCGGACCGACGATGGCCCCGATACCGAAGCTGAGGATCAGCCCGCCGGAAGCGGCCGGCATCTCTTCCACCGACAGGTAGTCGTTGGTATAGGCGAGGAACAGCGCATAGAGCGGCGCCGTCACGCCGCCGGCCATGAAGGCGGCCACCATCAGCGGCCAGAAGCCGTCCCCGGCGAGCCAGCCCAGCGCGCAGGCGGCGACACCGAGGCCGGCCAAACCGAAGATCAGCCTGCGCCTGTCCACCCGGTCGGAAAGCCAGCCGATCGGGTATTGCAGCACCAGTGCCCCGGCGAACAGCATCGCGACGAACAGCGCGATCTCGCTTGTGCCCAACGCGATCTGGGTACCGAACACCGGGCCCATGCCGGCCTGGGTCGCATAGACGCCGCCCAGCAGGAAGATCCCGACGGTGCCGAGCGGGGAGCTGGCGAACAGGGCAGACAGGCCCATCGGCTTCGCCGCCTCGGTCACCGGCGCGCGGCTCACCGACAGCAGGATCGGCGAGAAGGAGACGGAGACCAGGATCGAGGCGAGAATGAACAGCCCGGCCGTCGCGGCATCGCCCAGGGTGAGCAGGCCCTGCGCACCGATGATGCCCAGGGTCTGCGCGATCATGTAGGCCGACAGCAGCTTGCCGCGGTTCTCGTTCGTGGCGGCATCGTTCAGCCAGCTTTCGGCGACGACATAGATGCCCGACATGCTGAAGCCGATGAGCAGCCGCAGCAGGGTCCAGGCCCAGGGCTCGGTCAGCAGCGGCAGGGCGATCAGGGCGGCGGACATGAAGCTGCCCAGCGCCGCGAACACCCGTACATGCCCGACCCGCCGGATCAGCACCGGGGTCAGCCGCGCGCCCGACAGGAAGCCCATGAAATAGCCGGAGGTGACGATCGCCAGCTCCGCCGACGAAAAGCCCTCCAGCCCGCCGCGCAGGCCGACCAGGGTGAAGTGCAGGCCGTTGCCCAGCATGATCAGGACGATGCCGGTCAGCAGCGCCCAGACGCCGGCCAGGACCTGGAGCATGAGACCTCCTCTCGCGTCGGGCGGTCGGGGGCACGCAATCGGAGCGGGCGCCAAGCGGCCCGCACATCACGCAGGCTGGACCATGTGGCCCGCTTCGGCAAACCGGTGCCGCAGACCTGGACCGGTTCCTAGGTCCGGTGTCCAGAGCCGGCCAGGCGGGAGGCGTTGCCCCCGGCCAAAAACGTCATCCCCGACTTGATCGGGGATCCATTCCGCCAGCCTCCAGGCTTCCGATCCGTTTGCGGAATGGATTCTCGGGTCAAGCCCGAGAACGACAATGTTTCCACTGCAGCCGGAAACCCTCAATCTTCCGGCGTCTGCTCCCCCACGAGATGCTCCGTCGGCTGCGGCGTCGCCGTCATCAGCCGCACCCCCGCCGTCTCGAACCGGTGCCAGGTGCCCTGCGGCACGACGATCAGCTGGCCCGCGCGCAGGCTGTGCCGCACCTCCTGCCCGTCCTGCAACAGGATCAGGTCGGTCTCGCCCTCCAGCACCTGGACCAGTTCGTCGCCGACCGGATGCCGCTCCCAGGCGCTGCGCCCGTCGAAGGCGGCGATGAACAGCCCGCCGTCGCGATAGGGCGCGACCCGGGCGAAGGCGTCCTTGCGCTCCGCGTCGGTCGTCTGCGGCGTGCGGTTGTGCAGCGGCGTCAGCGCGGCCAGCGCCGCGTTCAGGTCGATCGGTATGGCCTTAGTCATAATGCCGATGATGGCACCCCGCGGTACGCCCGTCACGCCCCCCTTCAGGCCCGAAGGCGCGCATTCTCCGGGTCGTAGGGGCTGTCCGCCACCACCATGGCCGGGTGGCGGCGGCCCAGGATCTCCAGTTCCAGGCCGGTGCCGGGCGCGGCGAGCGCGGGATCGACCATGGCCAGTGCCAGCGCACGCTCCAGCCGGAAGCCGTAGCCGCCGGAGGTGGCGCGGCCCGCCATTTCGCCATTGGCGAAGACCGGGGCATTGGCCAGCGGGTCGGCATCGTTGCCGGCCTGCACTTCCAGGGTGACCAGCGCGTTGCGGAAGCCCCGGTCGCGCCAGGCGAGCAGGGAATCGCGGCCGATGAAATCGCCCTTGTCCGGGTGGACGAAGCGGTCCAGGCCGGATTCCCAGGCGGCATATTCGATCGACAGTTCCGCCCCCACCATGCGGTAGGACTTTTCCAGCCGCAGGCTGTCCATGGCGCGGATGCCGAAGGGCTTCAGCGCCAGGTCGGCGCCGGCCGCGACCAGCCCGTCGAACAGCCGGTTCTGCATCTCGATCGGGTGGTGCAGCTCCCAGCCCAGCTCGCCCACGAAGTTCACCCGCAGCGCCTTCACCGGCACGCCGGCGATGTCGATCTGCTGCCCCGACAGCCAGGGGAAGGCCGCGCCCGACAGGTCCGCCCGGGTCAGCCGCGACAGCAGGGTTCGCGCCTTCGGCCCGGCCACCACCAGTACGCCGATGGCGGTGGTCAGGTCGTCGAAGCGGACCGAGCCGTCGTCCGGCAGGTGCCGCCACAGCCAGTCATGGTCGAGCCGGGTATAGCCGGCGGCGGAGACCAGGTAGAAGCTGTCCTCCGCCTCTCGCTGGATCGTGAATTCCGAATGCACGCCGCCGCCGGCTGCCAGCGCATGGCAGAGCGCGATGCGGCCCGCCTTGCGCGGCAGGCGGTTCGCCACCAGCCGGTCCAGGAAGGCTTCCGCGCCCGGTCCCGACAGCCGCGCCTTGGCGAAGGGGGTCATGTCCAGCAGGCCGACATGGTCCATCACATGACGGCATTCCGCACCGACGGGATCGAACCAGCGGGAGCGGCGGAACGACCAATGGTCCTCCGCCGCGCTGCCGGCGGGGGCGAACCAGTTCGCCCGTTCCCAGCCGTATTTCTGGCCGAACACCGCGCCCATCGCCTGCAGCCGGTCGTGGCAGGGCGCCGTCTTCAGCGGTCGCGCCGCCGGCCGTTCCTCGTCCGGGTAATGCACGGTGAAGACGTTGGCATAGGCCTCCTCGTTCTTCTCCCGCAGCCAGGCGCCGGAGGCATAGGGGCCGAAGCGCCGCGGGTCGACCCCCAGCATGTCGATGCCGGGTTCGCCCTCCACGATCCATTCGGCCAGCTGCCAGCCGGCGCCGCCGGCGGCGGTGATGCCGAAGGAATGGCCCTCGTTGAGCCAGAAGTTGCGCAGGCCCGGCGCCGGGCCGATTAGCGGGCTGCCGTCGGGGGTATAGGCGATGGCGCCGTTATAGACCCGCTTCACCCCCAGCTCGCCGAAGGCGGGCACCCGGTGGATCGCGCTCTCGATATGCGGCGCCAGCCTGTCCAGGTCTTCCTGGAACAGCTCGTACTCCACATCGCCGGCAGGTCCGTCGAGGTAGCAGCAGGGGGCGCCCGTCTCGTAGGGGCCGAGCAGCAGGCCGCCCGCCTCCTCCCGCATGTACCAGGAGCCGTCGGATTCCCGCAGCACGCCCATCTCGGGCAGGCCGGCCCTGCGGCGGGCCTGGATCTCCGGATGCGCCTCGGTGACGATGAACTGGTGCTCCACCGGCTGCACCGGCACGTCCAGCCCGACCATCGCGGCGGTCCGGCGCGCGAAGCTGCCGGTGCAGGAGACCACATGCTCGGCCACGATCTCGCCGCGGTCGGTGGTCACCCGCCAGGCGCCGCCGGGCAGCTGCGCGATGGCCGTCACCGCGGTGTTGCGATGGATCTCCGCCCCGCCGGCGCGCGACAGGGCGGCGAAGGCCTGGCTCAGGTCGGCCGGCTGGACATAGCCGTCCTGCGGGTGCCGGATCGCGCCCAGCAGGCCATCGGTGGAACAGAGCGGCCAGATCTCCTGCACCTGGTCCGGCGTCAGGAATTCCACCTGCACGCCGATGGTGGCGGCGACCCCGGCATAGTGGCGGTATTCGTCCATCCGGTCGGGGGTCATCGCCAGCCGGATATTGCCGACCCGGCGCAGGCCCAGCTCCAGCCCCTGTTCCTCCTGCAGGCGGGTGTAGAGGGCGACGGAGTATTTGTGGATCTGGCCGACCGAGTAGCTGAGGTTGAACAGCGGCAGCAGGCCGGCCGCATGCCAGGTGGAGCCGGAGGTCAGCTCCTTGCGTTCCAGCAGCACGACGTCGCGCCAGCCTTTTTGAACCAGATGGTAGAGGGTGCCGAGGCCGACCGCCCCGCCGCCGATCACCACGGCCCGCGCATGACTTTTCATGACCCACCTCCCGCGCCCGCTTCCCGCATCTGTTCCGCCGCCCGCCAGGCCGTCAGCCAGTCCAGACTCTGCCCCACCCCGCCGAAGGGGAACAGGTGCAGCCCCGCCACCGGCAGGTCCGGCCGGGCCCGGCAATGGGCGAGCAGGCCGTCGGCCATCGCCTGCGGCGTCCAGGAGCCGGCCAGCCGCCGCACCGGTCCCCGCCGCAGGCCGCGGGCCGAGGCCGCCACCCCGCATTGCAGGGCGAAGCGCAGCAGGGTTCGCATCCCCGAAGGTCCGGGCAGGCCGATCCGTACCGGCAGGCCATGGCCCATGGCAGCATGCGCGTCGAGCCAGGCGGCCACCGGCGCCGGCTCGAAGGCGAACTGGCCGACCATCCACAGCCGGCTGCCGGTAGCCGCGGCGTAGGCCAGCTTCGCCGCCAGTGCCGCCTGCAGGGCATCGGGCGGCACCAGCGGATGCCCGTCCGGATAGCCGGTGACACCCAGCTGCATGAAGCCACGCCGCCACAGCGCGCCGCCGGCCAGCAAGGCCGGCACGTCGGCATAGGGCCCGGCGGGCCGGTCGCGATCGCCGCCGACCAGCATCAGCCGGTCGACGCCGCGCGCGGACAGCGCCGCCAGCCAGGCATCCAGCCAGCCGCGGCCCGGCACCGCGCGGGCCGCCAGATGCGGCACCGGCCGGAAACCCCAGTCGCGCAGGCGGTCCACCGCCGCCATCGTCTGCGCGACCTGCGCCGGCGCCGCGGCGCCGGGCAGGAACGGCAGATAGACCGAACAGCCTGCCGGCAACCCGGCTGGCGGGGCGGCCATCGCCGCCACCGCCCGCGGCATCATCTCGATCGAGATGTCGTCGGCCAGCCGTGCCGCCGCGTCAGCCATCCTCATCACTGGCCCCTCGCCGCAGCAGCGGCTCAGTAGGCGAAGTCGCGACCGGCGGCGCGCGCCTTTTCCCGCGCGTTGGCATTGACGGAGGGGCGGAACGGTACCTCGACCACTTCCGCCTCCACCGGCACGCCGGGCACCTCGGCATACTCGTCCGGCAGCCAGACCTTCAGGGCCGTACCGAGAGCCGTCATCCCGACCGGCACGAAGCCGAGCGCGATGTTGCAGCCCAGTTCCGGCGAGAACCAGGGCGAGGTGACATAGCCGACCGGCGGGCCGGCATCGCTGTCGGAGATCAGCCAGAAGTCCGGCGCATAGTCGGTGATCGGCTGGCCGCCGAGCTTCATGCCGACCATGGTGTTGCGGTAGGGCGGGTTGCCCGCCTCCAGTTCCGCGCGCACCGCTTCCAGCCGCGCCTTGCCGATATAGTCGGCCTGCTTCTTCCGCGGTACCTGGTAGCCCAGGTTGCACTGGAAGGGCAGCACCTCCTGGTCCATGTCCTGACCCCAGGACAGGATGCCGGCGGCGATGCGCCGGTGATGCGCGGGCGCGATCACCTGCAGGCCGTGCGGCCGGCCGGCCTCCAGCACGTGGCGCCACATGTCCTCGGCATGCAGGGTCGCGTCGCGCAGGTAGATCTCATAGCCCTTCTCGCCGGTGAAGCCGGTCTGCGAGATCACCACCGGATGGCCGGCGATCTCCGCCTCCATCAGGCCGTAGAAGGGGATGTCCAGCACCGCCTCGCCGACCAGGTCGGTCATCAGCGCGGCGGATTTCGGGCCCTGGATCTGCACCGGGCAGACGTCGACCTCGCCGATCGCCACGTCATAGCCCAGGCCGATATTGACGCCGCGCAGCCACCATTCGATGTCGCTGTCCGACAGCGAGAACCAGAACTCGTCCTCGGCCAGGCGCAGCAGGACCGGGTCGTTCAGGATGCCGCCGGCCTCGTTGCAGAGGATCACGTACTTGGCGTGCATCGGCGCGATGCGGGTGGCGTCGCGGGTGATCACCCGGTTCACGAACGCCTCCGCATCCGGGCCCTTCACCCGGATCTGGCGCTCCACCGCCACGTTCCACATGGTCACATGGTTGACCAGGGCGTCGTATTCGACCATGGCGCCGCCATCCTCGGGGCGGACATAGCCGCGCGGATGATAGACCCGGTTGTAGACCGTGGCGCGCCAGCAGCCGGCCTCGTGGGAAAGGTGCCAGTAGGGCGATTTCCGCACCCGGGTGGAGATCAGCATCTCCACCGGCGTGCGACCCGACTGGCGCAGGTTGACGGGCACTTGGCGGTCCGACTGGTCGACCGACCGGCATTGCAGGTCCGGTCCGAAGGCGGGCGTCGCCCCGCCGGCAGTGAAGGGGCCGCTGGCCCCGTCCTTGGGGTAGAACGCTTCGCTCATCGGGGCACCTCCGTCGCGGGAAAGGCTGCATGTCGGTCGAAGCGTGATCCGTTCCGCCCTGCGCTTTTTCCGCGAAAACGACGGAGAATGTCGCCCGTCCGTCATCCGTTGCGATTTTTGCGCGCAACGGGAAAACTGTCGGTTCCTGGCGCAGGAGGACCGCCGATGACAGCTGACCGCAGCACCAACGCTCGGGCGGTTGGGGCGCGTCCTGCATCCCGCCCGGACAGTGCGCCGCAGATGGTCCTGTTCCTGCTGGTGCCGGACTTCTCGATGATTTCCTTCACCGCCTGCCTGGAGCCGCTGCGGGTCGCCAACCGCATGGCCGAACGGCCCCTCTATGTCTGGCGCACCGCCAGCATCGACGGGGCGCCGGTGCGCGCCAGCAACGGCGTGCCAGTGATGCCCGACATCGCCATCGGCGATGCCGGGCGTACCGGCATGGCGGTGGTCTGCGCCGGCCTCAACGCGGACCGCTTCAGCGACGGCACGGTGCTCGCCTGGCTGCGCCAGACCGCGCGCGCCGGGGTGACGATGGGCGGGATCTGCACCGGCGCCCTGATCCTGGCCCGCGCCGGGCTGCTGACCGGGCGGCGCTGCACCATCCATTGGGAGAACATGGAGGGCTTCGCCGAGGAGTTTCCGGAGCAGGACATCACCGCGACGATGTTCGAGGTCGACCGCGACCGCTTCACCTGCTCCGGCGGGACCGCGCCGCTGGACATGATGGTGCACCTGATCGGGCGCGATCACGGCGAGGCGCTGGCCATGCAGGTGGCGGAGCAGATGCTGCACACGCCGGTCCGGCATGCCGGTGATCCGCAACGCAGCGGGCTGCAGTACCGCACCGGCATCAGCCATCCGAAGCTGCTGGCGGCGATCGCCGCGATGGAGGCGCATCTGGAAGCCCCGCTGGGCATGGACGACCTGGCCGCGCAGGTCGGCCTGTCGCCCCGGCAGCTGGAGCGGCTGTTCCGCCAGCATCTCGACCGGCCGCCGCGCCGTTATTACCTGGAACTCCGCCTGAAGCGCGCACGGCACCTGCTGCTGCAGACGCCGATGCCGGTGATCCAGGTGGCGGTCGCCTGCGGCTTCACCTCCGCCTCCCATTTCGCCGATGCCTATCACGCCTGTTTCGGCCATGCGCCGCGCGCAGAACGGCAGCGGGGGAACGGCGGTCCTGCCGCGGCGGGCGATCCGCGACGGCCCCGGGACTGATACCGCCGCCAGGTCCTGGCGCTGCCCATGTGGCATCCGGCACGCACCTGACCGAAGATGCATGCTGCCACCGGCCATGCCACCCGGCGCAGCCCCCGAGACCTTCAGAGGAAACGCCATGACCGCCTCGGCCCCGGCCGGCAGTGCACGCGCCCTGCCCATCCTGCTGGCCTATGTGACCGCCTATGTCGACGTGACCTGCTACCTGGCGCTGTTCAACACCTTCACCGCGTTCATCGCCGGTTCGGTGATCCTGCTGGGCACGGAACTAATTCACGAGACCGACGGCGGCGTCGCCTTCAACGACAGCACGGTACCGATCAAGCTGACCGTGGTGCTGGGCTATCTGGCGTTCACCACGCTCTGGGTCCTGCTGCTGCGCCGTCTCCGAAACTGGCGGCCGCTGCTGGTCGTGCTGCTGGGCGTCGAGGCGGTGCTGCTGGCGCTGTTCACCGCCGGCGGCTGGCAGACCGCGCCGCTGGCCGGCCCGCAGGCCTTCGCCACCCTGTCGCTGGCGCTGCTGGCGGTGCTGACGATGTCGCTGCAGAGCGCGATCCAGGAGATGCTGCTGCGCGGCCCGATGCCGACATCCGTCAGCGCCGGCAACCTGACCAAGCTGGCCGGGCTCGCCCTTGACGCGATGCGGCGGCGCAGGGCGGGACAGCTGCCGGAGGGCGGCACCCGCAGCCTGGTTCTACCCTTCTTCGCTGCGCTCCTGGCGTTCGTGGTCGGCGCGATCTCGGGCGCCTACGGCTATGCCGAATTCGGCTTTCCCGCCATGATCGCGCCGACCCTCCTGCTTGCCCTGGCCGCCCTGCTGGCGACCGGAGCCGCTACTGCAGCCCCGGCCGGTGCCGGTCAGGGCCGGCAGACGTAGTAGGCGTTCTGGCTGTCGTGCGGCAGTTCGTGCGTCTCCACCTGCCCGAACCCCGCTTCGCGGAAATGGCGCTGCGCCATCTCCCGCCCCCACATGGCGCCCAGCCCCTCGCCGCCCTGCGCCAGGGAGACCGACATGCAGTGCATGCAGGACACGGTGTAGAGCAGGGTGCCGAGCGGATGGTCGCGGTCGCCGTGATGATGGCCGGAGCCGTTCACGTCCTGCGCCAGGTAGACGCCGTCCGGGGCCAGGGCCCGGCGGATGCCGCGCAGCATCGCCAGCGGCCGCGCCTGGTCGTGGATCGCATCGAAGGTGGTGACCAGGTCGAATTCCGCTTCCGGCGCGGTCACGTCGAAGTCGCGCAGGTCGCGGATCTCGAAGCGCAGGTTGTGCAGGTCCCGGCGCAACGCCTCCGCCTGCGCCCAGGAGATGGCGTCGGCCGACAGGTCCAGGCCGGTGAAGGCGCTGTCGGGAAAGGCCGCCGCCATCTGCATCAGCGCCAGGCCGCGGCCGCAGCCGATGTCCAGCACCTCGATTCCCGCACGCAGCCGGTCGGTCAGCCCCGGCACCAGCGGCAGGATATGGTCGGTCAGGGCCGGCAGCACGGTCTGGCCGCTATCCTCCGCCATCACCTCGTGAAAGCGGCCGTAGCGGTGGTAGGGCACGCCGCCGCCGTCGCGGAAACAGGCCAGCACATCATCCTCCACAGCACCCAGCAGCGGGATGTACTGCGCCATAGCGGCCAGGTTGGCATCGCCCGTCCGGGTCAGCAGCGCGGCATGTTCCGCCGGCAGGCGGTAGCGGCCGCTGCCCGCGTCCAGCTCCACGACATGGGCGACGGTCATCGCGCCCAGCCATTCGCGCACATAGCGTTCCTGCAGCCCGGCGGCCTCGGCCAGGCCGACGCTGTCCACCGGCCCTGCGGCGGCGAGCGCATCCAGCAGCCCGCTGCGGTGGCCCAGAGAGAGCATCAGCATCAGCGCCGCCTCGTTCAGCGCGCCCACCATCCGTTCCTCGAATTCCATCTGGCGGACAGGATCGGCCTGCCTCGTTTCGCCTGCGGTCGTCACTTCCGTCATCGCGTTCATGGCTCGGTCTCCTGTCTCGGCCGGTGCGTCGATGACGCCTGCCTACCGCGCCGGCCCTGCCCGCGCTAAAGTCGTTTGCGACAGAAGCGGGCCGATCGTGCCACAACCGATCAAGATGAAGCGGATTCCCTCTACGGCATGTACGACCTGTTCGTCTCCGTCGGGCGGGACTGACGCTTCCTGACCGAAGGTGCGGCGGGGGAACAGGGCATGCGGCCGCTGGTGGTCGCGGCCGATCCGCGCGGCTTCCAGGCCGGCAACGGCGCCTATATCCGTCCCGACCTTGCGCTGGCCGATTGTCCCGGCGAAGGCGATCCCTGGCCGGACCTGTTCGTCGCACCCGGCACGGACCTGGCCGGCCGCGACCCGCAGGAGGTCGAGTGGCTGCGCCGCTGCCATGCTGCCGGTACGACGATCGCCGCATCCTGTTCGGGCGCATTGCTGCTGGCGGAGAGCGGCCTGCTGGACTGCTGCGCGGCAACGATCCACTGGGCCTATTGCACGGCGATGCAGCGCAGCGATCCGCGGGTGGAGGTGCAGGGCAGCCGGGTGCTGGTCGCTGCCGGCGAAGGCCAGCGCATCAATACCGCCGGCGGCGGCACGTCATGGCAGGACATGGCGTTGTTCCTGGTGGCGCTCCATTTCGGGCAGGAAGAGGCGATGCACCTGGCGCGCATCTACCTGATGGACTGGCATCCCCATGGCCAGCTGCCCTTCGCCGCCCTGGCCGGCAGCCGCCAGGACAGCGACCGGCAGGTCGCGCTGGCGCAGGACTGGCTGGCGGAGAACTACCAGACGCCCCATGCGGTGGCGGACATGGTGGCGGCGAGCGGCCTGCCCGACCGCTCCTACAAGCACCGCTTCCGCCAGGCGACCGGCATGACGCCGATCGACTATGTCCACACCCTGCGGCTGGAGGAGGCGAAGCAGGCGCTGGAGACCGGCACCGACCCGGTGGAGGCGGTTGCGGCGGAAGTCGGCTACGAGGATGCCAGCTTCGTCCGCCGCCGGTTCCGCCGCAAGGTCGGCCTGTCCCCGTCGGAATACCGCCGCCGCTTCGCCACCATCCGCCGCGCCCTGGGCGAGGCGGAGGCCGGCCGCACGGCGGCTTAGGGCCGGTGCTGCTAGCCGATCTCAGACTTTCCCGTCATCCTCGGCCCCCGAGCCGAGGATCGTGACGGAACGGCGACGCTGCGAGGCGGTGCGGCGTCGACGCCGGCGCTGGGATCCTCGGCTCGGGGGCCGAGGATGACGGAAAGGCGGGCGTTGGCGGTGGCTTCCTCCCGGCCTCATACCGCCTTCACCAGCAGCAGCACCCGGCCGTCATAATAGGGCTGGCAGGGATGGTCGAGGACCGGCCGGCTGTCCGCCTCGACATAGCCGAGCCGGCGATAGAGCCGCACCGCGCCCGCATTCTGGGAAAAGACCTGGATGGACAGCCGCTCCAGGCCGGCCGCCTTCGCCCGCGCCTCCGCCGCCGCCATCAGCCGGTAGCCGAGGCCGGCGTCGCGCCGGCCCGGCAGCACGGCCAGCGCGTTGACGTAGAAGCTGCCGGGCACCTCATGCTCCAGTTCCACGACGGGCCGGATCACCGCCGGCAGGTCCGGGACGGCCGCCCGGTCCGCCGCCGACGGCGCTTCGATCGGATAGCCCAGCATCAAGCCGGCCACGGCACCTTCGCTTTCCGCCACCGTGGCGTGGCGCCAGGAGAAGCCGCCTTCGTCGCGGCGGGCGCGGGCGGCGCCGACGTCCAGCGGGCTTTCGTCGGGCTGCGCCATGCCGGACCAGAGGTGGTGGGGGATGCCCTCCCCGGCGATGTCGATCAGCTTCGCCAGCGCCCGCGCGTCGGCAGGACGTGCGGGACGCAGGACGGCGGTATCCGGCTGTACGTGCATGTTCATGGCTTCGATCTCCCTGCCAGCATTGCAATGGCAGGGATATGCGCCGCGGCGGGCCCGGACGGCAGCGGCGGATAGGACAGGACCGGGCCGAACGTGCCAGTCAGGTCCGGCTCAAGCTTCCGCCGCGATCACCGTCCAGGGAAAGCGCCAGGTCGGGCTGTCGGCGGTGTCGACGCCCTCGGCTTCCGCGAAAGGTTCGACACTGACATTGCGGAAGCCGCGCGCGGAAAGTTCCGCCGCCACGTCCATTTCCGCAAAAGGCGGCATGTAGGGCTCGTTGTTGCGCCGCGCATGGCCATAGTGGATGAAGCGGTGGAAGGCGTCCGGCAGCAGCCAGAAGTCCAGATGCACCATCCGCCCGCCCGGCGCCAGCAGGCGCCGCGCCTCGTCCAGCAGCGCGCCGATCGCCTTCGGCGGCATCTCATGCAGCAGCATGGTGGAGGTGACCAGGTCGAAACTGCCGTCCGGATAGTCGGTGGCGCGGGCATCCATCTGGCGGAAGCGGACGCGGGACGCCTGCGCCGCCGCGGCCTCCGCCGCCGCCAGCTTCAGGCAGGGCGCGGACAGGTCGATGCCGTCGATCTCCGCCTCCCGGAACATCTCCCAGAACGGGCCGGTCGACTTGCCGAAGCCGCAGCCCATGTCGAGGATCCGCGCCGGCCTGGCCTGTCCGAACGCTGCCGCCACCCGGTCGGTGAAGCGGCCGTGCAGGTCCTTGTGCTTCGCGCCCAGCAGCGGCGTCGTCGAGCGCGCGCCGCGCTCGTAGACCAGGCCGGCGATATCGTCGCGCCAGACGCCGCCCGGATGCTGGTGGATGTCGATTGCGGTGAAGTATTTCGGGATCGCGAACTCCGGATCGGTCTCCGCCCGCTGTTCGGGCGGCAGGTCGTCCAGGCGCGCCAGCAGCGCCTGCCGCCGCGCCGCGTGATAGGGCACCAGGCCGTAGCGGCCGCTGTATTTCATCCGCTGCAGGTGCCGCTCCAGCCAGGCATAGCCGCGGTAGAGGGGGCTGTCCGCCACCAGGTCCGCGACCTCGGCCACGGTTTGCGGCTCGGCACCGGCGCGGTCGGCCTTCTGCCGGTACTCCGCCTTCAGCGCCGGATAGACCTTCGTCGTCCAGTGGCGCTTCACGTCCAGCACGAAGTCCTGCGCGGCCACGAAGCTGCGATCGTCCATGGCGGCCCCCGTCAGGATGCGCCGAGCGAGACCTGCCGCCCGAGCATGTTGTCCATCAGATGGGCGACGAAGGCCTCGCGCTCCGCCGCCATGGCGCGGCGGTCGGCATCGCCGGGCTCGGCATCCAGCAGGTCGGCGAGGTCGAGGCCGCGCGCGGCCAGCGCCCGTTCCAGTGCCGCCTGCCGGTCCTTCATCACCCAGACCTCGGTGGCCAGCGCCATCACCACGCCCATCACCCGGTCCAGCGCCGGGTCGGTGAAGAAGGTCTGTTCCGGCCGGGTCTGCGGTTCGGGTTCGCTCATTGCCGCCTCCGTCGGTATAGCCGCCGTCAGCATGCCATTCCCGCCGGTCAGGGGCGAGGGCCGCAAAAGACGCCACCCGGCACTGGCGCCGCGCACCGCTGTACCGGCATAATCCGGCCCAACGAACAACCAATCAGGGGAGGACAGATCATGACCCGCCATCTGCTGTCGCTCGCGGCGGCCGCCGCGCTGGGGATCGCCACGTTCGCCGGCCAAGCGCCGGAGGCCCGGGCCGAAGGGCCCGAGACGACGATGCGGATCACCCTGCAGCTGCCGCTGAAGGCGCATCTCGGCCAGAACCTGGTGCTGTTCAAGGAGGAGGTGGAGGCCGCCTCGCAGGGCGAGATCGAGGTGCAGATCTACGATTCCGCGCAGCTCTACAAGGACAATGAGGTGCCGCAGGCCGTCGGGTCAGGCGCCATCGAGGCCGGCGTCGCCTCGCTCACCCGCTATGTCGGCGACGCGCCGATCGTCGACATCTTCTACCAGCCGTTCCTGTTCGACACCGAGCAGAAGGTGCGCAAGGCGGTGGCGCCGGGCTCCGCCATCCGCGCGCCGATCGACGCCGCGATCGCCGATACCGGCTCCACCGTGCTGTGGTGGCAGGCCTATGGCGGCGCGATCATGCTGTCGCACAAGACCCCCATCAAGACGCCGGCCGACATGAAGGGCAAGAAGGTCCGCGTGTTCGGCAAGACCCTGGGCGATTTCGTCGAGGCGGCGGGCGGCTCCCCCACCATCATCTCCGGCTCGGAGCAGTACCTGGCCTATCAGCGCGGCACCGTCGACATCGGCATGACCGGCGTGTCCGGCGTGAAGAGCCGCAAGCTGTGGGAGGTGATGGACGTGATCACCAACACCAACAACGCGGTGATCGAATTCATCGTGGTGGTGAACACCGACTGGTGGAACAAGCTGCCGGAGGGCCATCGCGCCATCATCTCGCAGGCCGCGCGCCAGGCGGAGATCAGCGTGCGCGACAAGATGGCCTCCATCGAGGCGGACGCCTATGCCGCCGCGAAGGAGAACGGCATGTCGGTCTACACGCCGACCGCCGACGAGATCGCGGAGTGGAAGAAGGTCTCCCAGCCGGTCTACGAGAAGTTCCTCGCCGCCACCGGCGAGACGGGCAAGAAGATGATGGAAGCCGCGCAGGGGATGTAAGGCGGGCCTGAACCGGGCCCTGCTGCAGCCCTGACCGCATGAAGCTGTTCCATCGCCTGGAGGCGGGCTGCGCCTGGATCGCTGCCCTGCTGTTCGTGCTGGCGGGCCTGTTCCTCACCTACGAGGTGGTGGCCCGCTACATCTTCGCCGCGCCGACGATCTGGGCGGCGGAGCTGTCGCAGCTCTGCCTGATCTGGGGCAGCCTGCTGGCGATGGCGCGGGTGCTGACCGCCGGCGGCCATATCCGGGTCACTGCGCTGACCGACCGGCTGGGCCGGCGCGGCCGGCTGGCGGCGGAGATGCTGTCGATGGCGGTCACCGCCGCCTTCAGCCTGGTCACCCTGTGGTACGGCTATGCCATCTTCGCCGACAGCTTCGACCGCGGCCGCACCTCCGGCACCATGCTCGACCTGCCCGCCGCCCTGTCGGAGGCGGCGGTGCCGGTCGGCTTCATCCTGCTGACGATCGCCGCCCTGGCCGGCATGGGCCGCGCGATCCGCGGCCGCCTGCCGGAGAAGTCGGAAGGGGGCGGGCATTGATGATGCAGTCTGCCACCCCGGCCCCTCCCCCGTCGCCCCCGGGCCTGACCCGGGGGCCCATTCCGCCATCGGCGCCGCGCCGCGAAGCCGGCGGAATGGATCCCATGCTCAAGGCATGGGATGACACCGTTGATTGCGGCCTGGACGGTGCGGAAACTGCGCATGCCGCCCCACCTGCCTCGTCACCGCCGGGCGTTTCCCGCGCCTCAGACCGCGGGCGCCGAACATGACCGTCGCATTGATCCTCGTCGGCCTGTTCGTGCTGCTGCTGGCCGGCGTGCCGGTGGCCTTCGCGCTCGGCGGGCTGGGGCTGGGCATGCTGGCGCTGGGCGGCTTCTCGCCGCTGATGGCGCCGCAATCGGTGCTCTCCACCCTGGACGGCTTCGTCCTTCTGTCGGTGCCGCTGTTCCTGCTGATGTCCAGCGTGCTGCTGAAGGGCGGGGTCGGCAGCGACCTGTTCGGCGCCGTGCAGAGCTGGGTCGGGCACTGGCCCGGCGGGCTGGCGGTGGCGACGATCGTCTCCTGCGGCCTGTTCGCCGCGATCTCCGGTTCCTCTGTCGCGACCGCGGCGACCATCGGCACGGTGGCGATCCCGGAGATGATCTCCCGCGGCTATGACCGGCGCTTCGTCTACGGCCTGCTGGCGGCCGGCGGCACGTTGGGGATCCTGATCCCGCCATCGATCCCGCTGATCGTCTACGGCTTCGTCACCGAGGAATCGGTGGGCGCGCTGTTCCTCGCCGGCATCGGCCCAGGGATCGCGCTGATGCTGCTGTTTATCGCCTTCGCCATCGTCTATGCGCGGGTCTTCGGCGGCTATACCCCGACCGAGGCGGCGGACTGGCGCACCCGCATCGCGGCGACGAAGCGCGCGCTGCCGGCGCTGGCGCTGGCGGTGCTGATCATCGGCGGGATCTATTCCGGCGCCTTCACGCCGACCGAGGCCGCGGCGATCGGCTTTGCCGCCGCCCTGCTGATCACCGGCGGCATCCTGCGCACCCTGACCTGGCGCAAGCTCAAGGAGGCGGCCTGGGATTCGATGGTGACCACGGTGGCGATCCTGCTGATCGTCGCCTGCGCCAAGATCTTCGGCAAGGCGATCACCCTCTACCGGATCCCGCAGGAGATCTCCGTCTGGCTGAGCCATGCGGTGGACAGCCCGCTGGGCCTGATCGTCCTGATCGGCCTGGTGCTGCTGGCCTTCGGCATGGTGTTCGAGGCGCTGTCGATGATCCTGGTGATGACCCCGGTGCTGCTGCCGGCGGCCACCGCGATGGGCTTCGACCCGATCTGGTTCGGCATCTTCATGGCAGTGATGGTGGAATGCGCCCTGATCACCCCGCCGGTCGGCCTGAACCTCTACGTCATCCAGTCGGTCGGAAAGGCCAGCCTGGCCGATGTCTCCCGCGGGGCGCTGCCCTTCCTGGTGCTGATGCTGCTGACGGTGGCGCTGCTCTACCTCTGGCCGAACCTGGCGCTGTACGCGGCGTTCAAGCTGTAGCCCGGACAACCCTGCCCAATTCACACCCATCGTCATCCTCGGCCTTGAGCCGGGATCCATTCTGCAACCGGTGCGGCGAGGCTGGCGGAATGGACCCCGGCTCAAGGCCGGGGTGACACACCGCCCAGCAGCCGCAGCCATGGCGGCAGGTGGAACAGCGCCATCAGCAGGTACATCAGCGACATGGCGCTGAGCGGCAGGCCGCCGAACGAGCCTGCGCAGAGAACATCCAGCGGGCCGCCGCCCAGCCCCTCCGTCAGGCCGGCCATGGCGGCAAAGACGGGCGAAGCGGCGAGGGCCAGCCAGTCGGCCGGCCCCCGGCTGCGGGCCGGCGCTTCGCGATCGGAGATGTCGGTCGGCATTGCCGATCCTCCCTTCGCCAGAGCCGGCCGCACGGCTCAGTACTCGTCGTGCCGGCGGACCCAGGCCTGGGCGAAGTCCAGGCCGTCTTCGTCGCGGCCCTTCGGCACCAGGTCCAGGTAGTGATAGGCGCCGTTCAGCATGTCGACGCCGCGCCGGTAGCAGGAATAGGTATGGTAGATCGGCGCCGCCGCCCCGCCTTCCGGGTCGCGGTAGAAGACGCTGATCCCCACCATGTCGGTCGCCAGCCCGCCGACATGGCGGTAGTTGTAGTAGGCGCGCTCCTGCGCGATCTCCTCCGGCGTGAAGGAGGCGTGGAAGTCGAAGTTGAAGTCGCTGCCGAAGGAGGAGACCCAGGGGAAGGTCCAGCCCATGCGGTCGCGATAGGCCTCGATCTCCGGCAGGGCTGCGCGGGAGATGGCGGTGAAGGTCACGTCGCGCTGGGCGAGGTGGACCGGGATCCCCTCGAAATTGTCCGCCCAGAAGGAGCAGGAGGGGCAGCCATCCTTCCAGTCGGGGCCCAGCATGAAGTGATAGACGAGAAGCTGCGACCGCCCGTCGAACAGCTCCGCCAGGCTCAACGGCCCCTGCGGGCCTTCGAAGCGATAATCCTTCTCCACCCTCACCCAGGGCATGGCCCGGCGGCGGCGGGTCAGCGCGTCGCGCTCGCGGGTGAAGGCCTTCTCCGCCTCCAGCAGGTCGAGGCGGGCCTTCAGCCAGTCCTCGCGGGAAACGACCGGGTTCTGCATAGTGGCTCTCCTTTCCGTGTTGCGGGCTCGCCGGTGCCGGCGGCCGCCCGTCGACAGGCAAGGTAGGGACGGAGGCCGGCGGGCGAGAGTGACAAGTCTGACGCGATTGCCATGGATTCCCTGATCAACGCGGCGGCACGCGCGCTCGCCGCCGGCGACCCGCTGGGCGCGCTGAACCGGATCGCCCTGCGCGACGATCCGCCGGCGCTGGCGCTGCGCGGCATCGCGATGGCGCAGCTCGACGACCTGCCCCGCGCCCGCGCGCTGCTGCGCGCCGCCGCCCGCGCCTTCGGCCCGCGGGAGGCGGTCGCCCGCGCCCGCTGCACCGTGGCGGAGGCGGAGATCGCCCTGGTCAGCCGCGACCTGGCCGGTCCCGCGGCGGGGAAGGACGGCGCCCTGGATGCGGCCGCGACCCTGCTGGCCGCGCGCGGCGATGCGGCGAACGCCGGCCATGCCCGCTATCTCGCCGCGCGCCGCCTGCTGCTGATCGGCCGGCTGGACGAGGCCGCGCGGCGGCTGGACGCGATCGACCCGGTCGCGCTGCCGCCGGCCTCCCGCGCCGGGCTGGAACTGGTCGCCGCCGGCATCGCCATGCGCCGCCTGCAGGCCGAGGCGGCACGCACGGCACTGGCGCGGGCCGCGACGGCCGCCGACCGGGCGGGGATCCCGGCCCTGGTGGCAGAGGTGCAGGCCGCCGCGCGGGCGTTCGCCGCGCCGGCCGCGCGGCTGGTCTCCGCCGCGGGTGACCGCCCCCTGCTGACCCTGGCGGAGGTAGAGGCCCTGCTGGCCACGGACGCGCTGGTCGTCGATGCCTGCCGCCATGCGGTGCGCGGCGGCGGCCGGGTGGTGGCGCTGGGCCGGCGGCCGGTGCTGTTCGCGCTGGCCCGGGTGCTGGCGGAGGCCTGGCCCGGCGATGCCAGCCGGGAGGCGCTGCTGGCGCGCGCCTTCCATGCGAAGGCGGCGGACGAATCCCACCGCGCCCGGCTGCGGGTGGAGATCGGCCGCCTGCGCGCCGCGCTCCGCGGGTTGTCCGGACTGTCCGCGACGAAGCGCGGCTTCGTCCTGCAGCCGCAGGATGGCGTCGCGGTCGCGGTCCTGGCCCCACCGGTGGAGGAAACCCATGCCGCGCTGCTGGCCTGCCTGGCGGATGGCGAGGCCTGGTCGAGCTCCGCCCTCGCCCTGGCGCTCGGCAACAGCCAGCGCAAGGTGCAGCGCGCGCTGGAGGC
Source organism: Marinibaculum pumilum (assembly GCF_042646425.1). Lineage (NCBI taxonomy): Bacteria > Pseudomonadati > Pseudomonadota > Alphaproteobacteria > Rhodospirillales > Rhodospirillaceae > Marinibaculum > Marinibaculum pumilum. Next base: position 22,318 of record NZ_JBHRTR010000026.1, on the reverse strand, counting down.
GCTGGCGGCGGAGGGCAAGGTGCAGGCGGTCGGTGGCGGTCGCGCGCGGCGCTGGACCGCAACGCCGCTGCCCGGTTTCCCGACAGCCTTGTTACTCCCGGGGGCGCCGCTCCACGGCTAGCATCGCCTCATGAAACAGACAGCAGAGATCATCGGCGAGCTCGGGCCCTTCCCCGGCATCGCCGCCATACACGGCCTCACCTGGGACGGACATCGGGTCTGGTTCGGCTCCGATTCCGGCCTTCATGCGCTCGATCCGCGAAGCGGCGCGATCCTGCGCAGCTTTGCGATGCCGGCCGATGCGGGCACCGCCTTCGACGGCCGGCACCTGTTCCAGATCGCCGAGGACCGGATCCGGAAGATCGACCCGGAGAGCGGCGAGGTCCTGGCGACGATCCCCGCACCGGGCGGCGGCGGCGATTCCGGCATGGCCTGGGCGGAAGGCTCGCTCTGGATCGGCCGCTATCGCGAGCGCACGATCCACCAGGTGGACCCGGAGACCGGCAAGGTGCTGCGCACCATCGCCTCCGACCGCTTCGTCACCGGCGTCACCTGGGTCGAGGGCGAGCTGTGGCACGGCATCTGGGAGGGCGAGGAGAGCGGCCTGCGCCGCATCGACCCCGACAGCGGCGCGGTGCTGGACCAGCTCGACCTGCCTGGGGGCATCGGCGTCTCCGGCCTGGAAGCCGGCGGCGCCGACCGCTTCTTCTGCGGCGGCGGGCCGAGCGGCCGGGTGCGGGTGGTGCGCCGGCCGCAGCGGGCGGGCTGACACCGACAGGGCAGAGGCGGATTGCATTTTCCTCCAGATCCGCCATTTTGGAGGAAAGGAGGATGCAGGATGCCCCTGAACATCAAGGACGAAGAAGTCCACCGCCAGGCGCGTGAGCTGGCGGAACTGACGGGCAAGAGCATCACGGCAGCCGTCCGGGAGGCGATCGAGGAGAAGCTCGCCGCCGCCAGGGCCGGCGCGGAGCCGCGCCGCCCGAACGCCGACGCGCTGCTGGCCATCGCCCGGCGCTGTTCCGCAAGGCTGAAGGCCCGGGGTCTCACCTCCGATCACAGCGACCTCTACGACGACCAGGGTCTGCCCCGTTGATCGTGCCCCCAGTGATCGTGCCCCGGGGATCGTGCTCCTGGGGATCGTGCTCCTGGGGATCGTGCTCCTGGGGGATCGTTCCCTCGGGGATCGTGCCGTCGTGATCGTTGATGCATCGGCGCTCCTCGCCATTCTGCTCGACGAGCCGGAGGGCGCCGCCTTTGCCAATGCCATCGCCGCGGATCCGCATCCGCTGATGTCGGCCGTCAACTGGCTGGAAGCGGCGATCCGCGTCGACGGCAGCGGCGACCTGCTGGCGGTGCAGGACTTCGAGGCCCTGGTCGAAGCCTCCCGCATCGCCGTCCTGCCGGTGACGATGGCCCAGGCGCAGGAGGCGCGACGGGCCTATGCCCGATTCGGCAAGGGCCGGCACCCGGCCAGCCTGAACTTCGGCGACTGCTTCGCCTATGCCCTGGCCCGGGAACGCGCTGAGCCCCTGCTGTTCAAGGGGCAGGACTTCTCCCGGACGGATATCACGCCCGCGGCATAGAGGCGCCGCAGCCGGCAACGCCGGAACCGCCGCTGCGCTTCGGCGGTTTCCCCTGTGCCATGAATTGGAACGATATCCTCGCCGGGATCCACCAGCGGATCCTCGGCCATCTCACCGACCTGCTGGCGGCCTCGCCGCGGATCCTGGGCGCGCTCGCCGTGGTGGCGCTGACCGGCCTGATCGCCTGGGGCGCGCGGCGGCTGATCGAGCGTGCCGGCGGCGGCCTGCGCTTCCGCACCGCGCTGGTGGAGGTGGCCGGCATGCTGGCCGCCGCCCTGATCTGGGTGCTGGGCCTGCTGGTCGCCGCGACGATCGCCTTCCCGTCGGTGACCCCGGCGGACGTGCTGACGGCGCTGGGGCTGGGTTCCATCGCCATCGGCTTCGCCTTCAAGGACATCTTCGAGAACTTCTTCGCCGGCATCCTGATCCTGCTGCGGGAGCCCTTCAAGCTGGGCGACCATGTCGAATGCCAGGAGATCGAGGGCGCGGTGGAGCGGATCTCCGTGCGCGACACCCATGTCCGGCAGACCGACGGCCAGCTGGTGGTGGTGCCCAACGCGAAGCTGTTCCAGAACCCGGTGCGGGTGCGCACCAACCTGACCTTCCGCCGGGTCAAGATCATCTGCGGCGTGGCCTATGGCGAGGATGCCGATCGCGCCCGCGACGTGATCCACGACGCGGTGATCGCGGTCGACAGCGTGCGCGACGATATCCGCGACGTGCAGGTCTTCGCGCACGGCTTCGGCGCCTCGTCGATCGATTTCGAGATTGCCTGGTGGACCGGCTCGCGCCCCGTCGACATCCGCGCCTCCCGCGACGAGGTGGTGCGCGCGGTGAAACGCGCCCTCGACGCGGCCGGCATCGAGATCCCCTTCCCGCAGCGCACCGTCTGGATGCGCCGGGAGGAAGCGGAACGGGAAGAGGCGGAACGGAAGGAGGCGGAACGGGAGGAAGCGGAGGACCGGGTGACGGAGCCGGACCGGCCCTGACGCAGCTTCCCGCGCCCGGCGTTTTGCCGGCGGAACGCCATCTGCGCCATACTGGTCAGACGCGGATGACGGGGATCTGGTCATGTCCGATGCGACGCGCCGCACTTGGCTGGGCCGATCCTATGTCGGGCGCCATTGGCACGGCGAACTGAGCCTTCCCGTCAGCTATTTCGTCAACGGGGTGCTGCTGGCCTTCGCCTGCAACCTCCTGGTCAGGGCCGTACCGGAGGATGTCGGCGACCTCTACGAGCCTTGGCGAGGCTTTCTGACCCTGCTGGCATTCTGGCTTGCCATCTGCGGCATCTCGCTCTGGCAGCTCGTCGGGACCTGGCGGTCGGCCGGCCGGCATGTGGGCCGCGGCGGGCGCAGGTTCTGGGCGGTGCTGGCCAGGATCATGATGGTGGTCGGCGCAATCCAGGTCGCGCTGACCCTGACCCGCCATGCCGGCCCGCAGCTGGAGATGGCGGCACGGATCGCGATGGGCGACCCGGAGATCCCGCCCTACACCCTCCGGATCGCCGGCGACGGTACCGAGGTCGTGATGTCCGGCGGCATCCGGTTCGGCGCCGCCGACGATCTCGCCGCGCTGCTGGACCGGGTGCCGACGGTCCGCACCGTCCAGCTGGACAGCACGGGCGGCCGGCTCGCCGCAGGGCTGCGGCTTCAGACCCTGATCCGCGAGCGCGGCCTGGACACCTATGTCGGCCGGCGCTGCCTGTCGGCCTGCACGACCGTCTTCCTTGGCGGGCAGCGCCGCTATCTCGCCCCGCAGGGGCGGCTGGGTTTCCACGGCGGGATACTGCCGGGGCTGGACCAGGCGAGCATGACCGCCTTCGACAGGAAAGTTGCCGAAGCCGCCATTGCCGCAGGGGTGAGCCCGGATTTCGCCCAACGCGCATTCTTCCTGCCGAATGCGGAGATGTGGTTCCCGACCATGGCGGAGCTGCGTGCCGCCGGTGTCGTGACCGACATCGCCGGGGACCAGTTCGCGGTTGTCGACCTTCCGCCGGAGATCACACTGGAGGAAATCGTCACCGAAATGCAGGCATATCCCATCTTCGCCGCGCTGGCGCAGGCGGAACCCCAGACCTTCGCATGGCTGGCGGCGGCATACCGCGACAGCCTGGTCGCGGGCCGTTCGGAGAGCGAGATCCTTGCGACCCTGCGAACGGCATTGTCGGACACGATCCGTCGGCTCCGTCCCCGCGCCGACGATGCGACGATCCTGGCCATGGGTGAGTTGCACCTCGAGCGCCTCGAGGCGCTCGGCGCGGCAGATGCGGAGGCCTGCCGCCGCTACGCCGCGGCGATGGAACTCACGCCGGAGGTCGCCCCCATTCTCGACCGGCAGTCCATCGAGCGGGGCAACAGGATCGAGACCGACATCATCCTCACCGGCATGTCCAGCCGGGAGCGAGCGGCGGAGCCGGAGCGGCTCGACGCCCTCTACGAGCGTCTGTTCGACGCGATCGAGGCGCGGCATGACGAGGCGGAGATCCTGCAGAAGGCCGCCGACGCCTGGGACGGCAGGCCCGGCATGGCGGCGGACGAGGTCTGCCGCCTGTCGGCGATCCTGCTGCGACAGGCCCTGACCCTGCCGCCGCAGGACGCCGCCCCGCTGCTTCTCGACCTGCTCGCGCTGAAGGACTGACCCGCCGCCGGCTGGTGGCCGGAACGGCGCGACGGGATCAGCGCGGCGACAGCTGGGCGATCAGGCCGTTCACCACCTCCGCCATGCCCATGGCGGCACCGAAGTCGAAGCTGTTGATGGCGACGAAGGCGCCGATGTCGCGGCCCGGCGCGAAGGCCATGTAGGTGAAGATGCCGTTGCCGCCGCCGGCCTTCTGCAGCAGGGTCGGTCGCTCGCCCTCGGCCAGCATGACGATCCAGCCCAGGCCCAGCGCGTCGGCATGGCCGCTCTCGTCCAGGCCATAGGCCGGCGCCAGCCGGTCGCGGGGGATATAGGCGGCATGGTCCAGCAGCCGGACCTCCGCCTGGTGGTCCGGCAGGTCGCCCAAATGCCAGGCCATCCAGCGCAGGATGTCGTTGGGGGTGGAGACCAGGCCGCCGGCAGGCGCGGTGGTCGCCGCGGCAGGGACCGCCGGGATCTGCTCGCCCTGGAAGCCCTGGCCCAGCATATGGCCCTCCGGCATGCCGCGCGCCGTCGCGATACCGGTGTCTTTCATGCCGGCGGGATCCAGCACCCGCTCCTTCAGGAGTTCCGCATAGGACTTGCCCGCCGCCCCTTCCATCGCTGCGCCCAGCAGGTCGAAGCCCAGGTTGGAATAGAGCGCGCCGGTGCCGGGCGCGAACAGCAGCGGCTCGGTCTTCAGTGCGGCGATCGCCGCCGCAATCGTGTTGTTGCGCTCCGGATCCTCCGGCGGCCCGGGCTCGCGCGGGGCGTCGCGCATCAGGCCGGCGCTGTGGGTGGCCAGGTCGATCAGGCGGATCTGCCTGCCGTCCATTTGCGGCACGACGGCGTCCGCCCAGCCGGGTGCCTTGGCCAGGTGGCCGGCCGCGGTGTCGGTGAAGGCGACGGTCCCGTCGGCGACCAGGCTGGCCAGCACCTGCCCGGTCATCGCCTTGGAGATCGAGCCGATGCGCAGCTTCGTGTTGCCGTCGGGCTCGACCCCGGCGCCCTCGTAGAGCTCGCCGAAGCCCATCACCGCGGTCTCGCCGTTGCGGATCACGCCCAGCACCACGCCCGGCACCTTGAAGTCCAGGTACATCACCGCGCCGGTGAATTCGACGGCTTCCTCCAGCAGCGGATCGGCCGCCCGTGCCGGTGCGCCGGCCAGCAGCAGCGCGCCCGCAGCCGCGGCCGCCGCCAGGGTGGTGAGGCGTCCCGTCTTCATTCTCGTCTCCATCCGGTTCGGCCGCCCCGTCGCGGCGGCAGGCGGCCACCATAGCGCGGAAGATGGCGAAATTCGGTCGCCGCCGGGGCATTCGCCTGCCGAGGTTCGTCCGCCGGCGCGGGTGGACTATGGTATCCACAACGCCGGGCCGGACCTCAGCCAGCCCCCCACCGAACCGCGCCGGAGAGACCGATGATCGTCATCCACCACCTGGGACAGTCGCAGTCCGACCGTATCGTCTGGCTGATGGAGGAGCTGGGGCTGCCCTACGACCTGAAATGGCACCATCGCGGTCCCGACCGGCTGGCGCCGGACGAATACCTGGCGCTGCACCCGGCGGCGACGGCGCCGGTGATCGACGATGACGGCCTGGTGCTGACGGAATCGGTGGCGATCGTGGAGCATATCTGCCACCGCCATGCCGGCGGCCGCCTGACGGTGGCGCCCGGCGACCCGGCCTATATCGACTATGTCTACTGGATGCAGTTCAACAACAGCATGCTCGGTCTGTTCTTCGCCAGCATGGGTGCCGGCCCCGCGCCGCAGGACCCGCGGGCGCAGCTGGTCGCGAAGGTGGTGGAGCGCCGGCAGTCCGGCGCCTTTCGCTTCCTGGAGCAGCGGCTGGGTCAGTCCGCCTTCCTCGCCGGCCCCGCCCTGACCTGCGCCGACATCATGTCGGCCTATGCCCTGGTCGAGCTGCCGAAGTTCGGCCCGGTCGCCATTGACGACCTGCCTAACGTGCAGGCCTACCTGAAGCGGATCACGTCGCGACCCGCCTATATCAAGGCGATGGAGATCGCCGGCCCGCAGGCGAAGCCGCCGGCATAGGGCTACAGACTTCCCCAGTTGCCGTCACCGCCGGGCTTGTCCCGGCGGTCCATCGCAGGGCAACCTCAATAGCCGTGGCAAGCCCCCCAGCCCATTGAGAAACGGCGCCATGGACGCGCGGATCAAGTCCGCGCGTGACGCCGGGAGCGAACGGCGCCCCGCTCAGGCCGCCGGCGGCTCCGCCCCTTTGCGCTCCACGATCAGCCGGTAGGCGTCCGGTTCGCGGTGGGCGGCGAAGTTGAAGATGGTTTCCTTGTACTTGCGCCCCATCTCGAGGTCGCAGGCGAAGGTGACGACCTCGTCCTCCATGGTGGCGGCCTGGGCGACGATCTCGCCCGATGGGGCGAAGATGGCGGAGTGGGTGATCATCTCCGAGCCCTCCTCGACCCCGCCCTTGGCGACGCCGACCACCCAGGTGGCGTTCTGGTAGGCGCCGGCCTGCATCGACAGGTGGTTGTGGAAGTCCGACAGGCGGTTGATCGCTGGGTCCTGCACATGGTCGGTCGGCGTGTTGTAGCCGCAGAGCACCATCTCCACGTCCTGCAGGCCCATCACCCGGTAGGTCTCCGGCCAGCGGCGGTCGTTGCAGATGCACAGGCCCATATTGGCGTCCATCACGCGGCGGACCGGGAAGCCCAGATTGCCGGGCTCGAAATAGCGCTTCTCCAGGTGCTGGAACTTGCGCCCCTCCTGCGGCTCGGCATGGCCGGGCAGATGCACCTTGCGGTATTTCAGCGCCACCCTGCCCGCCTTGTCGACCAGGATGGCGGTGTTGAAGCGCCTCGTTCCGCCATCCTCCTGCGCCAGTTCGGCATAGCCGAGGCAGAACCCCACTTCCGATTCCCGCGCGGCCTCGAACAGCGGGTTGACCGCCGGGTTCGGCATCGTGCGCTCGAACCAGCTGTCGACCTCGTCCTGGTCCTCCATCATCCAGCGCGGGAAGAAGGTGGTCAGGCAGAGTTCCGGATAGACCACCAGGTCCGCCCCGCGGTCCTTCGCCTGGCGCAGCATGTCGATCAGCCGCGCGACGACGGCCTGCCGGCTCTCGTCACGGGCGATCGGGCCCATCTGGGCGGCGGCGACGGTCATGATGCGGGAGGGGGTGCGGGGCATGGGGGTCTCCGATTGCAGTCGGGCGGCGCGGCGCCCCAATCCATATCCGTCATCCTCGGGCTTAACCCGAGGATCCCGACGCCGGCGGTAACGCTGCGCCGGCCAACTGTTTCGCCGTCCCGTCACGATCCTCGGGTCAAGCCCGAGGACGACGGAGGAGTTGGTGTTGCCGCAGCGCCTGGCTGCGTCGCCGTCACGTCACGATCCTCGGGTCAGGCCCGAGGACGACGGCGCAGGGGGAGGTGCGGCCGCGCCTACCTGTTCGCGAGCGCGACCAGCGTGTCGGCGAGGACCTGGGCGCCGGCGGCGCAGTCGGCGGGGGTGGCGTCCTCCGCCTCGTTGTGGCTGACGCCGCGCTTGCAGGGGATGAAGATCATCGTGGTCGGGGCGACCTTGGCGATATAGCCGGCGTCGTGGAAGGCGCCCGACGGCAGGTGCATGTAGGGATGGCCCAGGTTGCGGGTCGCCGCCTCCACCGTGTTGATCAGCTCGTCCGGAAAGACGGTCGGCGCCATGTTCATCATCTCGTTCATCTCGACCGTGCAGGGCGCGGCGAGCTCCGCCGCCAGGCCCGGCAGCTTGTCGCCGCGTTCCTTCAGCACCGCGATGTCGGGATGGCGGAAGTCGACGGTGAACTCCACCTCGTTGGCGACCGAGGACGGCGCGTTGGGCCGCACGAACATGCGCGCCACGGTGAAACGCAGCACGTCGTCGGGGTCGTGCATCAGCTCGTTGAAACCCTGGATCACGCGCAGGGTCGCCTGCACCGCGTCCTTGCGCTGGCGCAGCGGCGTGGTGCCGGCATGGTCGGTGCGGCCGAACACCTTGGTCAGGTACCAGCGGATGCCCTGGATGCCGGTGACCACGCCGATGGTGCGGTTGTCGGCCTCCAGCCGCGGCCCCTGCTCGATATGCGCCTCCACACATGCCGCGATCGGGAAGTTGAAGGGGCGGTCCTGCAGGTCGCCGGCGAAATCCTTCATCGCCGACATTGTCTCGGCCAGGGCCTCGCGCAGCTCGATCCCGTCGCCGTCGCGGGTGGCCAGCATCTTCTCGAAGTCGTAGCCGCCGACGAAGGTGTTCGACCCCATCGTGCCGGGCTGGTAGCGGCCGCCCTCCTCGTTCGACCAGGCGACCAGGTCGATCGGGCGCTCCGTCTCCACCCCCGCATCGTCCATCGCCTCCAGCGCCTCCAGGCCGGCCAGCACGCCGTAGATGCCGTCGAAGCGGCCGCCGCGCGGCTGGCTGTCCATGTGGCTGCCGGTCAGCACCGGCGCGGCGTCCGGGTCGCGGCCCGGGCGGCGGACGAAGATATTGCCGATCGGGTCGCTGGAAATGGCCCAGCCGCGCGCCTTCGCCCAGCCGATCAGCAGGCGGCGCGCGCCGATATCCTCGGCGGAGAAGGCGGCGCGGTTCACCCCGCGATGGCCCTGCTCGTTCACGAAGCCGCCGATCGCGGCCATCTGCTCGTGCCGGTCCCACAGGCGGGCCTCGTCGACCCGCGCGGAGGGATGGATGTTCGGGCGCATGGTCGATCCCCTGCTGCTCAGGCCCCGGTCAGTGCGCGGCGGCGCGCAGCTTCTCCGTCGCCGCCATGTCGATCTGGCCGTCGGCGATCACCACGCCGTAATCGTGCTTCGCCGTCTCCGCGGTGATCAGCTCGTCCAGCACGTCGTCCAGCACCTTCTTCGGGTCGCGCTCGAAGGGATTGCCGTAGCCGCCGCCGGAGGGACCGACCGCCACCAGGATCGCATCCTCCTGCGCCGCCTTGTAGGGCAGCTTCGACGGCAGGGAGGTGGTCTGGTTGCCCTGCTTCATCAGCAGGCCGGCGGGATGGCCGTCATTGCCGCCCTCCAGCCCCCAGGGCTTGAAGACATGGCCCTCGCCCTCCACCGACACGCCGCCGGCGCCCAGCATCTGGAACTCGCGGATCGTACCCATGCCGCCGCGCCACTTGCCGGCGCCGCAGACATCCTCGCGCAGCTCGTACTTCAGGATGCGCAAGGGGAGGTGGCTCTCCAGGTCCTCGATCGGGTTGTTGCGGGTGTTCGCATAGAGCGTATCCACCGCATCCATCCCGTCCATGCCGTGGCGGCCGCCATAAGCGCCCTCGCAGATCTCCATATGCACCCAGTGCGTATTGTTGCGGTAGCCGGAGAAGGCGAGCACCTTCAGGTTGCCGATGCCGGCGGAAACCTGCTTCGGCACCGCCTGCGACAGCGACTTCATCACCGTGTCCGACAAAGCGTTGCCGGGGCAGAAGCGGGCGATCACCGGCGCCGGGAAGATCGGGTTGCACATCAGCCCTTCGGGCGAGGTGATGGTGATCGGCCGGGTCAGGCCGGAATTCTGCGGGATCTCCCCCACCACCGCGCTGTCCAGCAGGACGGAGCGGATCGCCAGCCAGACCGCCACGTCGACGGTGCCGACATAGGGCATGTTGATCGCCTTGGTCTCCAGCTGTTTCGCGGTGCCGGAGAGGTCGACGATCATCTCGTCGCCCTTGATGGTGATGGTGGCGGCGATCTTCAGGTTCTTCACGTCCGGATCGTCGTCATGCTCGAAGCCGTCGATGAAGGTATGCGCCGGATAGGTACCGTCGGGCAGTTCGCTGATCGCCTTGCGCATCATGCGCTCCGAATAGGCCATCAGCTCTTCCGACGCCGCCCGCACCTTGTCCAGGCCATAGCGGTCGATCAGGTCCAGGTAGCGCTGCGCGCCGATGCGGGATGCCGCGACCTGCGCCTCCATGTCGCCGACCACCATGTCGGGGGCGCGCAGGTTGTCGCGCAGGATCTGCCAGACCGGGCCGACCTTCTGGCCACGGTCATAGACCTTGATCGACTTGAACTGCAGGCCCTCGGCATAGACGTCGACCGCGTCGACGATGCCGGCGGAGCCCGGGCTGTGCGCGCCGATGTCCAGGTGGTGGGCGGTGGTGCAGGCGAAGCCGACCAGCTCGTCCTTGTGGAAGCAGGGCACGATGAAGGCGACGTCCGGGCCGTGGCTCGCCCCGCCATAGGGATCGTTGTGCATGATCACGTCGCCGGGATTGATCGTCTCCCCGCGTTCGGCGAACTGCTTCAGCACACCCTGCACATAGCCCGGGATCGGGCCGGACTGCAGCGGCGTGGACTGGATCGATTCCGACAGCTGGCGGCCATGCTCGTCCACCACCGCGGCGCCGAAATCCTCCGACTCCCGGATGATCGAGGAATAGGACATCCGCATCAGCTTGTAGCCCATCTCGATCGCGATGTTGCGGAGCGCGCCCTGGATCACCGCGGCGGTGATCGGGTCGATGCCGGCGGCATCGGCGGCGGCGGCGCGGGGCTGCTGGATCTCGCTGCTGACCATGGCTGGTACTCCCGGTCTCTGCTCGCCGGCCTTACAGGCCGACCTTGATGAGGATATTGCCGCCGCGCTCGGCGATAAAGCTGTCCTGCGGGCGCACCACCGTGGTGGTGTCCTTCTGCAGGATCACCGCCGGCCCTTCGATCCAGGTGTCCAGCGGCAGGCGGTCGCGGCGGTAATAGGCGGTGTCGAATTCCTTCAGCGCGCCGGAAGCCTCGGCGCCCTCGCGGAACACGCAGGCGCCGGTGCGCACCAGGGCCGCCTCCAGGCTGCCGCCCTCTTCCACCTGCGGCTTGCCGATCTTCGGCATCACGCCGAGACCGGTCATGCGCAGGTTCACGATCTCGATCGGGCTTTCCGGGAACAGATGGCCGTATTCGGCCTCGTGCTTCTCCTCGAACGCCTTGAAGACGGCCTTCATCGCCGCATCGTCGACCTTGCCGGCGGGGAAAGCGACCCGCAGCTCATAGCCCTGGCCGACATAGCGCAGGTCGGCGCCGCGCTCGAACTGAATCTCGCCCTCGCCGATGCCGTCCTTGGCGAACTGGTCGACCAGGGTCTTCTGCATCGTCTGGAAATCGCCGTCGATGCGCGCCGGGTCCGGCTGGGTGGAGATCTGGAAGGCGGTCTTCAGGAGGTCGTACTTCATGTCGGTGGTGATCAGGCCGACGGCGGAGGTGATGCCGGGCGCCGGCGGCACGATCACCTCCGGAATGCCGAGCATCGCCGCCACGTCGACCGCCTGCGCCGGCCCGCCGCCGCCGAACGCCACCAGGGAGAAGTCGCGCGGGTCCAGGCCCTTCTGCACGGTGCGGCCGCGGATCGCGTTCGCCATGTTGGCGTTCACCACGGTCAGGATGCCCTCCGCCGTCTCCAGCTCGCTCATCCCCAGCTGCTCCGCCAGGCGGGCGATCACCCGGCGGGCCGCGACCTCGTCCAGCCCCATCTCGCCGCCCAGGAAGGCCTTGGTGTCCAGCCGCCCGAGCACGACATTGGCGTCGGTCACCGTGGGCTCCGTGCCGCCATGGCCGTAGGCGGCCGGGCCGGGGCGCGCGCCGGCGGATTTCGGCCCGACCCGGAAGGCGCCGCCCTCGTCGACATGGGCGATGGAGCCGCCGCCGGCACCGATGGTGTGGATGTCGATCATCGGCACCATCAGCGGATAGCCGGCGATCCAGGTGTCGCGGGCCGTCGCCTCGGCGAACCTGCCGTCGGCCACGATGCCGATATCGGCGGAGGTGCCGCCGATGTCGAAGGTGATCAGGTTGTTGCGTCCCGACAGCTCGCCCGCCCAGGCGCCGCCCAGCACGCCGGCCGCGGGGCCGGAGAGCAGGGTCAGGACCGGCCGCTCCGCCACCATGGTCGCGGTGGCGACGCCGCCGTTGGAGCCCATGATGTGCAGGTCGGCCTTCAGCCCCTTGGCGCGCAGCTGCTCGTCCAGGCGGGAGACGTAGCGCCGCACCTTCGGGCCGACGAAGGCGTTCATCGCCGTCGTCGTGAAGCGCTCGAACTCGCGGAACTGCGGCGTCACGTTGGAGGAGGTGGTGACGAAGCAGTCGGGATATTCCTCCAGGATCAGGTCGCGGGCGCGTTCCTCGTGGCGCGGGTCCAGGTAGGAGAACAGGAAGCAGACGGCGACCGCCTCCACCCCTTCGGCCTTCAGCTTCCGCGCGGCCGCGCGGACCGCATCCTCGTCAAGCGGGGTCAGGACGTCGCCGTTCGGCGCCGACAGCCGCTCCGGCACCGTCAGGCGGTAGCGGCGCTTTACCAGCGGCCGGTCCTGCCAGGGAATCTCCTGCCGGATCGAATAGTGCTGCGGGCGCTGGTGGCGGCCGATATGGACGATGTCGCGATAGTTCTGCGAGGTCACCATGCCGGTCTTGGCGCCGTCATATTCCAGCACCGCGTTCGTCGCCGTAGTGGTGCCGTGCAGCACATGGTCGATCGAGGCGGCATCGATCTCCGCCCGCTCGCAGAGCTGCAGGATGCCGTTCAGCACCCCTTCGGAGGGATCGTCCGGCGTCGTCGGCACCTTGTGGATGGTGGAGGTGCCGCTATCGGTGTCCGCAAAGACCACGTCGGTGAAGGTTCCGCCGACATCCACGCCGATCAGTCGCATACTGGAAGATCCGTCCTGTTTTCTGTCCCGCGCCGGGCCGCCATCGCCCGGAGCGCCATCATACGGGGGAGGGGCCGAGTGTTGACCAGACGGTCAGCTTCCGCAACCGCCCTCCGGCCCCCGAATGACTACCGCATCGTCATACGATGGTACAGCTTTTCGACCGGATGGACTGCCGCGCCGCGCCGGTCATGATATGGCTCCGCATCGCCGCAGCGGGAGCGACCATCCATGGCAATCACCAACCTCGCCGCCGCCGTCACGGCCGGCAAGGCGCAGCTGGACGGCGGGCGGCCGGACCTGGCCGCCTTCCTGTTCAACCAGGTGCTGGAGGCCGACCCGACCCATCCCGGCGCGCTGAGCGGGCTGGCCACGGTGATGATGCATGCGGGCCGCACCGGCGATGCGGCGGAGCTGCTGCGCAAGGGGATGGCCGCGCATCCCGACGATCCGGACATGCGGGCGAACCGCGGCGCGCTCTACCTGATGATGCAGGACCCCGAGGGGGCGCTGCGCTGCTACGACGAGCTTCTGGCGACCGATCCGGACAATGCCGGCCACCTGCTGAACCGCGGCAGCGCGCTGATGGCGCTGGGCCGCCACGAAGCGGCCCATGACAGCTTCGCCCGCGCGGCGGAGCGGCAGCCGGCCGCCGGCGCTGCGCACCTGAACATGGGCATGATGCGCATGCTGCTGGACGGGGAGGACGGCGCAGGCGAGGCGGAAGCCCATTTCCGCCGGGCCCTGGAGGCCGACCCGAAGCTGCACGGCGCCTGGACCAACCTCTATGCCCTGCGGGCGATGGCCGGCGACCGCGAGGGTGCGCGTGAGGCGGCGGAACAGGCGCTGATCCTGGCGCCGCAGATGCCGCAGCACCACCACAACCTGGCCCAGAGCCTGGTGGCGCTGGGGGAACTGGACGCCGCCCGCAAGCTGCTGGAGAAGCTGCGCGCGGCGGAGTCCCGCTTCGCCCCGGCGGAACTGCTGCTGGCGCAGATCGCGGTGGAGCAGGACCGGCCGGCCGCGGCCATCGCGCACCTGCACCGGGCGACGGAGCTGAAGCCGCAGGACGCGGCCGCCTGGGCGAACCTGGCCGCCCTGCTGCACCTGCAGGGCCGGATCGAGCAGGCCGATGCCGCACTGGACCGCGCCCTGACCCTGGCGCCCGAGAACAGTGCCGCCCGGCTGCACAAGGGCCGCATCCAGCTGGCCGGCGGCCGGCTGGCCGACGGCTTCGCCAACCTGGCCGCGATGTACGACCTGCCGGCCGTGGCGGCGGATGCGCCCTTCGCGAAGCTGAAGGGGGAGGAGCCGGAATGGGACGGCGCCCCGCTGGGCGCCGGGCTGCCGCAGGGCGGGCATCTGGTGCTGGTCCCGGAACCGGACGACAGCCTGACCTTCCTGATGCTGCGCTTCGCCGCGGCGGCGCGGGCGCGGGTCGAACGGATCACCTTCCTGGACTTCCGCAACATGGCGCCGCTGATCGACCGGGTGCCCGGCATCGACACGGTCGTGCCGGTGGCCCCCGCCGCCGACGTGCCCTGCGACGCGATCCAGCGGCTGGGGGCCTTGCCGAACCTGCTGCCGCAGGCGCTGGAGGCACCGGCGGCAGGGATCCCCTATCTCTCGGTGCCGCCGCGGGCGGCCCAGGCCTGGCAGCAGCGGGTCGCAGCGGTCGCGAACCGGGGCGCGGACGACAACCGGCCGCTCGTCGGCCTGATCTGGCGGCCGCACGGCCATGACCGGCCCGGCGACGAACGCAGCATGGCGCTGAAGGACCTGGCGCCGCTGCTGCAGGTGCCGCATGTGCGTTTCGTCAGCCTGCAGTTCGGGCCGGCCCAGGCGGAGATCGACGGCCTGGCACAGCCCGACCTGCTGACCCCGCTGGGCCAGCACATCACCGGCCCCGTCGACCTGGCCGCCGCCCTGGCCGCGGTCGACCTGGCTGTCACGGTCGACTGCCCGGCCGCCGACATGGCCGGCGCGATGGGGCTGCGCTGCTGGACCCTGCTCCCGCATGTCGCCGAATGGCGCTGGGCAGAGGCCGGCGGCGGCTGCCGCTGGTACCCGACGATCACTCCGTTCCGCCAGGACCGCCCCGGCGACTGGGAGAGCGCGGTCGCCGCCGCCGCCCGCAGCCTGTCCCGCCTGGCGGGGGGCTGAGGGGCGGCAGCGGCCGGAACACGCGTCATTCGCGCACCCCACCGACGGATCCGATACCGTCCGGTTGCGGGCCCCCATGGATCCTTTCTTGGGCCGAGGGCCACGACGATACAAAGACGCTGCGCCGCGTCGCCGTCCTGCCA
>NZ_JBHRTR010000026.1:0-6983 GCF_042646425.1 Marinibaculum pumilum | reverse complement strand
CCGAGGGCGACGGCAGCAGGGAGGCGTGTCGAAGAGAAGAGATATGTGAATCCCGTAGGCTCGGGGGCCGAGGACGACGGCGACAGGGAGATCAGGCCAAAAAGACGTGTCGATCTCGCGGCCTCACCCCCAGGCCCGGATCGCCGAGCCCGGCCGCCGCTGCGCCGCTCAGCCGATATTGATCCGCCGGCCTGCGATCCGCACATCCTCGCCCGCGTTGAGGCTGGCGCTTTCGCCGTAGAGGCTGGCGGCCTCCCGCCCCCGGAGCTCCACAACCGGTGCCTCGACCCGGTCCAGGGTCTCCGCGCTGCGCTGGGCGCGGTCTGCGCGGGTCAGCAGGTGACCGGCCCGGGTCACCAGGCTGTCGGCGGCGGTGACCAGCCGGCCAACCAGCGCGTAGGCGGAGGCGGCGCGCCAGACCAGGTCGCCAAGTTCGGCAAAGCCGCGTCCTGCCCGGACATCCAGGCCGGCGGCCGCCAAGGTCACGCCCCGGTCGCTGGCCAGGAAGGCACCATGGCGGGCGTGCAGGTTCAGGCTTGTCGCCCCGGCGCGCAGGGTCAGGCCCTCTTCCGCCGAAACGGTCAGGGGCCCGCCGCCCGGACGGCGCAGGACCGCCTGCACGATGGCAGCGCCGCTGCGGTCCAGCAGAACGGCAACCTCGTCGCCGGGCTGCGGCCGGACCATACAGCCGATTGCAACCTCGGCCGTCCGGATCCCCTCCGGCGCCTTGATCGCCACGGCCCCCTCTGCGGCCATATCGCCGGGTGGCGCGACGACCCTTGCGACATAGACCGCGCCGACCCGGTCCAGGACGCCCCTGCTGTCATGTCCCATGGCGTCTCTCCTCCTCAGCCGGCCTTTGCCGGCTTCAGTGCCGCTGCCGGCAGGAAGGTCTCCGACTGCTTGCGGTCCTTGTTGGTGCCCCGCACACCTTTCGTGTGCGCGCCGTCCCATTTCGCATCCTCGGCCAGCAGCCGGTGATGGTCGGCCCAGGTGAAGTCGGCGCGGCGCAGGTCGGCGCCGCTGACATCGGCATTGGCCATCAGCGCATGCCGCATGTCCGCCCCCGACAGGTTGGCACGCTGTGCCCGGGCGCCTTCCAGGAAGGCGGTCTGCAGGTTCGCGCCCTTCGCCTGCACCTCCGCCATCTCCGCATCGGCGAAGGAGGCCTGGGGGGCCTGGATGCCGCCCATCTCCGCCCCCGTCAGGACCGCCCCGGCGAAGCTGCAGGACAGGGCGGCGGCCTTCTCCAGCCGCGCGCCGGTCAGGTCCGACTTCGCGAAGCCGCAGTTCGGCATCCGCGCCCCCGACAGCTCGATGCCCTTCATGTCGCATTCCAGGAACTGCACCTGCTCCAGCTCCCGGCCGGCGAAGTCCATCGCGCGGAAATCGCATTTCTGGAAGGCCACCGTCTTCAGCCGCGTGCCGCCCAGGCGCACCGGCCGCATGTCCGCTTCCTGCACGATGCAGCGTTCCAGCGCCGCGCGCTCCAGGTCCAGCCCGGCCAGCTTCCCCTTCGACAGGATGGTGCAGTACAGGGTGGTGCCCGCCCAGGACTGTCCCTCCAGCCCGCAATCCTTCCAGACACTGCACCACTGGTCGGCGCCCCGGAAGCTGCATTCGGAAAAGCTGCATTCGGTCAGGACATCGATCTTGAACCGGGTGCCGTCGAAGGTGCAGCCGCGGAAGTCGCATTTGGCGAAGGTCGCCACCTCCAGCAGGCAGGCGCGGAAATCGCAGCCCTCGAAGCCGCAGGTGCTGAACGACAGGCTCAGCAGACTGGCCTTGCCGAAGCGGCAGTTGCGGAAGGTGCAGTTGCCGAACACCGCCGCGGACATCTCGACCCCGGCGAAGTCGACCCGCTCGAAGGCCACCTTGTCGAACAGCACCGAGCGCATCTCCAGCCCGGCCAGGCCGCAGTCGCGGATCGTCACCGAGGAGAACAGCGGCGCCACGGCCAGCTGTCCCTCCACCTCCGCCCGGCCGAAGACCTGCGGCGGGTTGAGGAAGTCGAAAGACCGCGGACCCGCCTCCGCCTTGCCGGATGTCGCGTCGGTCATGGGACCTCCGGTCCGGCCAGGGTGGATTGCGCCATGTTGGCCCTGGCGAAGTCGTTCTCCTCCAGCACCGCATGCAGGAAGCTGCTGCCGTACAGGCTGCTGCCGGTGAAGCGGGTCCGGCGGATGCGGGCGGCGATCCAGACGCTGGCGCTGAAATTGCCGTTGGCGAAGCTGGAGCGGTCGATGCGCGCCTGGGTGAAGACCGCGCCGCGCGCCACCGCCTCGTCGAAGCGTGCCGCCGCGATCACCGCGCCGGTGAAGTCGATGCGGTCGATCAGCGCCGCGGTGAAGTCGGTGCCGGTCAGGTCCAGCCCGGCGAAGGAGGCGGATGCGACCGCGGCACCGCGGAAGCTGGCGCCCTTCAGGGTGGCGCCTTCCCCCTGCACGCCGAACTGGTCGAGCTTCGCCTCGTCGAATTTCGCCTGTTCCAGACTGGCATTCTGCACCAGCACGGCCGTGCAGCCGGCGCCGGTGAAATCGACACCGGCCATCGGCACGGCGGAGAAGGTGACCTGTTTCAGCCCCGCACCGACAAAGCGGGCGCCGGTCAGGTCGCCTTCCATCATCGCCACATCCTCGATCCGGGCGCCGGAGAAGTCGGCCTTCGGCAGGCCCGCCTGCCCAAGGCCGGTGCGCACCAGCCCGGCACGGACGAAGCAGGCCTTCGGCCCCGCCATGCCGCCGCAATTGGCACCGGTCAGGTTCGCCTCGGCAAAGATTGCGCCGGCGGCGGAGGTCTTGGCCAGGTTGCCCTCCGTCAGGTCGGCGCCGGTGAAATCGGCGCCGGCGATATCGGCCTGGGCGAAGCTGGCCTTGCCCAGCAGCGCCTTGCGGAAATCGGCGTTGCGCAGGTTGGCGCCGCGGAAATCCGCTTCCCGCAGGTCCCGCCCCGCGAAGTTCATGCCGGACAGGTCGACACCCGCCAGCGACTCTCCCGTCAGCGGCTCGCCCTTTGCCATCGCTTCCTGCAGGGCGGCGCGCGCGAAGGCGGCCTGCTGCGGCGAGGGTGCCGCCGGCAGCGGCAGCATATGGCCGATCGCCCGCTCGCCCTCCGCCCGGGTGGCATCCAGCCCCGCCATCTGGGCATCGACCTTGTCGGCCTCCGCCCTCAGCTGCTGGAAGAAGTCGCGATACTCCTCGCCATACTCGTCGAACGGCTTGTTGGCCTCGAAATACTTCTGCTTGCCCTCCGCCCAGAGCTCCGCGTTGGACTTCTGCGCCTTGGCCTGCATCTCCGCCTCGAAGGCGTCGTAGTCGTAGCCGTGGGCGGCGGCCTTCTCGCGGGTCTCCTGCATCAGGCTCTCGCGCATCGCCAGCTGGTCGGCCATCGCGGCATCGCCCTTCGCCTTCAGCGCCGCCGCGGCGGCATCGACCTTCGCCTGCACCGCCTTGCCGTCGATCAGGTCCGGCCGGTTGAAGTCCAGCACCATGTCATCCAGGGCCGCCACCTCGGGCAGCGGCGGATGCGCCGCCGCCTTCGCCGCCTTCAGGGCGCCCAGCGCCACGCCGGCTTCCTTCGCCGCGTCGGCGACCATGCCTTCCTGCGCCGCCATCATCGCCACCAGGGCCGGCGCCGGGTCCTTGCGGAAATCCTTGAACCGCACCACC
Source organism: Marinibaculum pumilum (assembly GCF_042646425.1). Taxonomy (NCBI): domain Bacteria; kingdom Pseudomonadati; phylum Pseudomonadota; class Alphaproteobacteria; order Rhodospirillales; family Rhodospirillaceae; genus Marinibaculum; species Marinibaculum pumilum. The sequence continues at coordinate 3,315 of NZ_JBHRTR010000026.1, read as the reverse complement.
AGGCGCGGGTCGGGCGGCGGGTCGCCCTCGTCCTCCGGCTTCAGGCCGCGGTCGTAGGTCAGCAGCGCGGCGCTCTTCTCCGGGTCGATGCGCCGGTCCAGCTCCGCCTCGTAATGGGCGGTGCTGCGCGGCGCGGTCCCCATCCGCTCATAGGCGAACAGCATGTGCAGGATGTCGTCGGCCAGCGGGGAGGTCAGTTCCGCCGTGCCGCGATAGACCGCGATGCCGCGCAGGTCGCCCGGGAACAGCCAGACCGTATCCAGGTTCTGCGGCACCTCCTGCAGCCGGGTGCCGCCCGCCTGGTCGCGGCGGCGCAGGAAGCAACGGGCGCGGATCTCCGGCAACCGGCCCGCCAGGTGCGGGCGCTCGGGATGCATGTTCAGGAGCTCGAAGCGTTCGTCGCCGGCGAACCAGTCCTTCTGCCACTGGTCGGCGGGGGCCAGGTTGAAGGCCTTGAAGTCGGTGTCGGCGGCGAGGCCGGGGAACTGCCCGCCCTTCAGGTAGGCTTCATCGTAGCTGCCGGCGCGCTGCAGGCGCTGCGGCCAGTCCTGCGGGATCGGCCCGAAGCCCGCCGGGCGCGGACGGCTGTCGGGGCTGGTGACCGGATCGCCGGGATATTCCACCAGGGGCAGGCCGCTCCCCTCGGCCGACAGCTCCTCTGCCACATGGCCGATGCCCAGGGGATTGCGGTCGAAGCCGGCGCCGCCGAAGGCGGTCGCCCAAGAGAGGGGCACGGCGGCAACGGGCTCGGGCGCGCTGGCCTGGTACAGGTTGTTCCAGCGCAGGCGCCAGTGCCGCGGCCCGGTGACCCGCAGCCGCTTGTCCACCCCGCCCATGCGCAGGGCGACCTCGCCCTCCCGCGCCGGGGTGCCGCCGGGGGCATGGAAGTCGCCGACCACCAGCACCTCCGCCGCGCCCTTCGGCAGCCCTTCCTCCAGCGCCATCGGCGCCAGCTTGCCGGCGGCATAGGGCCACATCTCCTGCTCCGTCTCCAGGTCGCGGGGACGGTCGAAGGGGAAGAAGAACAGCGAGCAGAGGGTGACATAGGGCTTCTGCCGATACTCGAAGAGCCGGTAGGCGATGCCCTGCTTGGTCGGCTTCCTGATCAGCATCCCTGCCTCGTCCGTTCGGCACCGGCAGACGGCCCCGTGCGCTCCCGCCAGGATGGCCCCTATGCCATCGTCGTCGCGGGACGGTAAGCTGTCGGCGCTGCGGCATGGATGATAGCGCGAAAAGCGGCGGCAGCGGGACTGCCGATGCGGTGTCCCGGCGACGGCCGCGCCGCCGGGCGTAACGGGAGCGGCCATGGCCGACGACAGCGAACCGACGATCTCCGGCTTCGACGAGGTTTCCGTCGGCTACAGCTATATCCAGCTGAGCCTGACGATCCTCGACCTGAGCGCCGGCATGTCGGCGGAGCTCAGCGTCAATGCCGGCTTCACCTTCACGGTGACGATCGGCGGCGACTACAGCACCAGCTTCGGCCCCGCCTTCGACGGCACGGCCTGGCTCGCTGGCATCGCCAACCTGGAATACAATTCCGCCGGCTCGACCGAGGTGACGATCGACGGCAATCCGATCACCCTCAAGAGCGCCGTGGCGGAGAGCGGCGGCGCCGCCGCAAAGCTGCATGCGGCCGGCGCCCGCGTGCTGACCGCCGGCGTTCGTGCCGGGCAGGCGCTGGGCCGCGCCACGGCACGGGCCAGCCGCACCTCCACTGCCGGCTCCCGCAACAGCGTGGGCGGCAACGTTTCCACAGGCGGCCAGGAATAGGCCGCCCTTGGGTTTCGACCGGCGGCCGGGAACAGGCCGCCGCCCCTGCACGGGAGCATCGCCATGGTACAGGCCTCGACGGACGGCGCCCTGGCCACCGACGACAGCAGCAGCGACAGCTCCGGCAGCGGCGACAGCAGCTCATCCTCCTCCGACCCGCCGTCCTGGTTCACCTATACCGGGCCCAGCCTGGGCGCCTCGGTCTCGCTGGGTGCGTCGAAGTCGATCACCATCGTCGGCTTCCAGGCGGTCACCAACATCGTCCACCAGCAGGCGATCTCCTGGGGCACCCTCAGCGCCACGGTGAACGGGCCCACCCAGGTCGCGCTCGCCATCAACGGGCCGCGCAAGACGATCAAGATGGACCTGGGCACCACCTATACCCTGGCGCCGGGCGGCTATATGCACCGCTACTTGGCGAAGAACCAGGTCCAGGGGGTCGAGGTGCAGGCCAATGGCGGCCAGGATTCGACCGACAGCGCCAACACCTCCGCCCAGGTCGTGCAGGTGCAGAGCAACGGGACCGAGAACAATACCGGCCCCAACGTGAACGCCAACGTGAACCACAACCAGGGCTGACCGGCCGCAGGAAGGAACATCCGATGGTCCAGGCATTCCGGTTCGGCGGCACCACGGGCCCGACGGATTCCGGCTCCGCCTTCGCCTATGACAGCGGCTCGAACAGCTATTTCGCCACCTCCGCCAGCAATGCCGACGGCACCGCCTCGGCCAGCGCCGGGCCGTTCAACGTGAAGGCGGAGATGTCGAAGTCCTCGAGCTTCACCTGGACGCCGCTGTCGGCGGAACTGAATGTCGGCTCCTCCTTCGGCCTCACCATCTCCACCGCGCTGTCGGTGGTGCCGGCGGGGGTGGCGATCGAATGGGTGCCCGCCCTGCCCGCCAACACCGCGCTGGTCGCCGGCGCCGCGGCCGCGCTGGTGGCCGCGCCGGCGCTGATCGTCGGCATCGCCGGCATGGCCAGCGGCGAGAGCGGCAAGAACGAGGTCGAGATCGCCTCCTACCTGGCGCTGGTCTCCGCCGCCCTCGCCCTGGTGGCGGTGCAGCAGAACATCACCATGACCCTGGCCTTCCCGCTGATCCTGACCGTCGACCTGCAGCCGCTGCTGGTGGTGAAGAAGAACGAGGGCGAGGCGGCGACCTTCTCCGCGCTGGATACCAAGACCGACGTCTTCCAGAAGGAGGACAACAGCGCCAACACCGCCGCCGCCCTGGGCATCGTCGAGGCGAACGGCACCAGCACCGACAGCAATGGCGGCAATGTCGGCGCCAATGCGCAGCAGAACCGGGTGGCGGGGACCGACAATTCGAGCTGAGGGCGGGCGGCCCGGAACGGCTCGGTTTCAGCTGATGCTGCGTCGTTCTCGGGCTTGACCCGAGAACCTATTCCGTCAGCGTGTCAGAAGCCTCAAGGCTGGCGGAATGGATCCTCGCCTCAAGGGCAGTGCTGTCCGGCACATTGCTTGCTCATGTGAGTTTGAATTCGAGTTGTGGGCCGGCTTCGGGTCTTCGGTTCCTGTCTCT
>NZ_JBHRTR010000025.1:232510-245954 GCF_042646425.1 Marinibaculum pumilum | reverse complement strand
CGCGGCTGCGCCGCGACGGCCAGGCCGGCCGGCCGCGCCAGCTGGATGCCGGCGCCGCGATCGCGGCCAGCGCCCCGCCGCGGGCCGCGGGCCGTCCGGCGGAACCGGGCCAGGCGCCGCTGCCCGACCGCGACACCGGCGCGGACCGCCGCGAAGGCCGCAGTTCCGGTGTCAGCAATGCCGGTCTCAGCAATTCCGGCCCCCGCAACCCAGATCTGGGGCGCGACCTGGCGCCGCGGATCCCGGCGGGGCTGCACCGGCGCACCCAGGTGGTGCGCCTGGACGGGGTGACGAAGCAGGCGATGGAGACCGGCCGCACCAGGCTGGTGGTCGGCATGGCGCTGTTCGCGCTGGTGTTCATCGTCCTGGGCGGCCGCGTGGTGCATCTGGGCATGACCGGCGGCGGCGCCGATGCCGATCCGCACAGCTGGGCCGGCTTCGCTGAGAAGAAGGCGAATACGCCGGCCCTGTCGCGGCGTTCGATCACCGACCGCAATGGCGTTCTGATCGCCACCAACCTGCCGACCGCCTCGCTCTACGTCGACGCCCGCGAGGTGATCGACGCCGACGAGCTGGCGCAGCAGCTGGTCCAGGTGCTGCCCGACCTCAGCTATGCCGAGGTCAAGGAAAAGGCCGCCTCCGGCCGTGCCTTCTCCTGGCTGAAGCGCAACCTGACCCGCCGCCAGCAGGCGGAAGTGCACGAGCTCGGCATACCCGGTCTCGGCTTCCGGATGGAGGAGCAGCGGGTCTATCCGCACGGTTCGCTGTTCTCCCACGTGGTCGGCTTCACCGATATCGACAATCGCGGCATCTCCGGCATCGAGCTCTCGTTCGACGAGGCGCTGTCCGACCGCACCCGGCTGGGCAAGCCCTTCGCCCTGTCGCTGGACGTGCGGGTACAGCACGCGCTGCATGCCGAGCTGAGCGCGGCGAAGGAGAAGTTCAAGGCGCTGGGCGCCGGCGGGCTGGTGCTGAACGTCCATTCCGGCGAGGTGCTGGGCCTGGTCTCGCTGCCGGACTTCGATCCCGCCGACCCGGGCGGCGCCACCGAGGACCAGCGCTTCAACCGGATCGCGCTGGGTGTCTACGAGATGGGGTCGACGATGAAGACCCTGAACACCGCGATGGCGCTGGATTCGGGGAAGATCTCGCTGACCCAGTCGTTCGATGCCAGCAAGCCGATCTACATCTCCCGCTTCTCGATCCGCGACTTCCATCCGGAGAACCGCGCGCTGACGGTGGCGGAGATCTTCCAGCACTCGTCCAACATCGGCTCGGCGAAGATGGCGGTGGAGCTGGGCGCCCCGGCGCAGAGGGCCTTCCTCGACAAGCTGGGGATGCTCGACCGGCCCGCCATCGAACTGCCGGAGGTCGGTCGTCCGCTGGTGCCATCCAACTGGGGCAAGGTAGAGACGATGACCATCGCCTTCGGGCATGGCCTGTCGGTCACCCCACTGCAGCTGGCGCGGGCCACGGCCGCCATCGTCAATGGCGGCATCCTGCGGCCCCTGACCCTGGTGGAGCGCAATCCGGGCGAGCCGGAGATTGCCACCGAGGTGATCTCCGCCCAGACCTCCGACACGATGCGCCGGCTGCTGCACATGGTGGTCGACATCGGTACTGCCAAGAAGGCCGCCGTCCCCGGCTACCTGGTCGGCGGCAAGACCGGCACCTCGGAGAAGGTGAAGGCCGGCGGCGGCTACAGCCGCAAGGCGCTGCTGACTTCCTTCGTCGGCGCCTTCCCGATGAACGATCCGGAATATGTCGTGGTCGCCGTCCTCGACGAGCCGCAGGGCCTGAAGGAGACCTGGGGCTATGCCACCGCCGGCTGGAATGCCGCGCCCACCGTCGGCCGGGTGATCGCCCGGATCGCGCCGGTTCTGGGCGTGGAACCGGTCGACGAGCAGGATCCGGCGATCCGCGAGGCGATGTTCGTGCCGCTGCCCGGCGGGCCGGAGAAGCACCTTGCGGCTAACTGACCTCATAGCCGGCCGCGCGGCCGAGATGCAGGGCTGCCAGCTGCGGCTGCCGGCGGGCGCCGATGCCGCGGCGCTGCAGATCACCGGCCTGACGGCGGACAGCCGGGAGGTGCGGCCGGGATTCCTGTTCGCCGCGATTGCGGGTCTGCGCCAGGACGGCGCGTGCTTCATCCCGGAAGCGCTGCGCCGCGGCGCCGTCGCCATCCTGTCCGCGCCTGACGCCGGCGCCGCGGTGCCCGAGGGCACGGCCTGGCTGGCCGATCCGGCGCCGCGCCGGCGGCTCGCCCTGCTGGCGGCGCGCTTCTTCGGCCGCCAGCCGGCACGGGTGGTGGCGGTCACCGGCACCAACGGCAAGACTTCCACGGCGGTATTCGCGCAGGGCATCTGGGGCGCGCTGGGCCATGCGGCGGCGAGCCTCGGCACCCTCGGCCTGCTGGGTGTCGCGCTGCCGGCCGACGCCGCGGTGCCGGCGATGACCACGCCCGACCCGGTCGCCCTGCATCGCGGCCTGGCGGCGCTGGCCGATGCCGGTTGCGATCGCCTGGCGATGGAGGCGTCCAGCCACGGCCTGGAACAGTACCGGCTGGACGGTGTCGCCGTGCGCGCGGCCGCCTTCACCAACCTGACCCGTGACCATCTCGACTATCACGGCAGCATGGCGGCCTATCGGGATGCCAAGCTGCGGCTGTTCGACAGCCTGCTGGCCGGCGACGGCACCGCCGTGGCGGACCTGGACGCGACAGGCGGGATCGCCGATGCGGTGGCCGGGATCGCAGGCCAGCGCGGCCAGCGCATGCTGCGCTACGGGACGGCGCCGGCGGCCGACCTGCGCATCGCCGCGCTGCGGCCGCGCAGCGACGGCATGGACCTCTCCCTCGACCTGTTCGGCAGCCGGCACGACCTGGCGCTGCATCTGGTCGGTGCCTTCCAGGTGCGCAACGCCCTGGCCGCACTGGGCCTGGTGATCGGCGCCGAGCCGGATCTGGAACCCGCCGATGGCGCCGCCGCGCTGGAGCGGCTGACCGGCGTGCCCGGGCGCATGCAGAAGGTCGCGGTGGCCGGCGACCGGGCCGTCTTCATCGACTATGCCCATACGCCGGATGCCCTGCGCACCGTGCTGGCAGCCGCGCGGCCGCATTGCTCGGGCCGTCTGCACCTGGTGTTCGGCGCGGGCGGTGACCGCGATCCCGGCAAGCGGCCGCTGATGGGCGCCGCGGCGGCGGAGCTGGCGGACGCGGTGATCGTCACCGACGACAATCCGCGCAGCGAGCCGCCGGCGGCGATCCGCGCCCAGATCCTGGCCGCGGCGCCGGAGGCACGCGAGATCGGCGAGCGCGAGGCCGCGATCGCGGCGGCGCTGGATGACATGGCGCCGGGCGACCTGCTGGTCGTGGCCGGCAAGGGACATGAGAGCGGCCAGATCCTCGCCGACCGGGTGCTGCCGTTCGACGATGCCGACGTGACCCGCCGCCTGGCCGGTCAGCGCGGCTGGCAGGTGATGTCGTGATGGCCGGGCCGATCCGCGCACCGCTCTGGACCGCCGCGGAGGCGGAAGCCGCGCTGCGCGCCGCCGGGCTGGAGGGGCGCGCCGTCGGCGACTGGAGCGTGCGTGGCATTTCCATCGACAGCCGCAGCCTGGAACCGGGCGAGCTGTTTGTCGCGTTGCGCGGCGAGGAGCGCGACGGCGGCGCCCGCGACGGTCACGACTTCGCGGCGGCGGCGCTGGAGCGCGGCGCCGCGGCGCTGCTGGTCGGCCGCCTGCCCGAAGGCCTGCCGGCGGACACGCCGCGCCTGGAGGTGGCGGATACCCTGGACGGGCTGCGGGCGCTGGCCCGGGCGGCGCGGGCGCGCACCCGCGCCCTGGTGATCGGCGTCACCGGCAGCGTGGGCAAGACCAGCACCAAGGAGATCCTGCGCGCCGCCCTGTCGCCGTCGGGCAGCACGCATGCCTCGATCAAAAGCTTCAACAACCATTGGGGCGTGCCCCTTTCGCTTTCTCGAATGCCGGCGGACCGCCACTTCGCCGTCTTCGAGATGGGCATGAACCATCCGGGTGAGATCACCCCCCTCACCCGGATGGTTCGCCCGCATATCGCCATCGTCACCACGGTGGAGGCGGTGCACCTGGAATTCTTCGACGATGTCGCGGGAATCGCCCGCGCCAAGGCGGAGATCTTCGAGGGGCTGGAGCCGGGCGGCACCGCGGTGATCAACGCCGACAACGAATGGTGCAGCCTGCTGCGCGCCGCGGCGGAGAAAGCCGGCGCCGCGCGGATCGTCACCTTCGGCCGGGCCGAGGATGCCGACGCGCGGCTGCTCAAGGTCTCGGTCCAGCCGGACTGCACCGTCGTGGTGGCGCAGATCCGCGGCCGTGCGGTCACCTACAAGGTCGGTGCCTCCGGCCAGCCCTGGGCGATGAACTCCCTCGCCGCCCTGGCGGCGGTCGATGCGGCCGGCGCGGATCTGGGCCGTGCCGCCCTGGCCCTGGCGGAGATCGCCGCGCCGACCGGGCGCGGTGCCCGCCACCAGCTCGCCCTCGCCGATGGCGAACTGGTGCTGATCGACGACGCCTACAATGCCAGCCCCGCCAGCATCCGCGCCGCGCTGGAGGTGCTGGGCGCGCAGGAGGTCGGGCCGCGCGGCCGCCGCATCGCCGTCCTCGGTGACATGCGCGAACTGGGTCCCGCCGGGCCGGAACTGCATGCCGGCCTGGCAGACGCCGTGGTTGAGGCGGGCATCGACATGGTGTTCACCGCCGGCCCCCTGATGCGGCACCTGTTCGACGCGCTGCCGGCCACCGTGCAGGGCCGGCATGCGGCCGATTCCGCCGCCCTGGCACCGCATCTGCTGCCGCTGCTGCGGGCCGGTGATGTCGTGACGGTGAAGGGCTCGCTGGGCAGCCGCATGGGTCCGATCGTGGAGCAGATCCAGGCCCTGGCACCGGAGCCGGCCGAGGCGGGCGCCGGCGGCCAGAGGGGCAGGACGGGTGGCAAGGCTGCGGGCGGCCGCGCCAGCGCCCGGCATGACGGCGGGAGGGGCTAGGCGATGCTGTACCTGCTGCTGACGCCGCTCGCCGACGACTTCATCCTCTTCAACCTGTTCCGCTATCTCTCCTTCCGGACCGGCGCGGCTGTGCTGACGGCGATCCTGATCAGCTTCGTCTTCGGCGAACCGCTGATCCGCATGCTGCGGGTGCGCCAGAAGAAGGGCCAGCCGATCCGCGAGGACGGCCCGGAGGGGCATCTGCTGACCAAGCGCGGCACCCCCACCATGGGCGGCCTGCTGATCCTGCTGGGCCTGGCGGTCGGCACCCTGCTCTGGGCGGACCTGTCGAACCCCTATGTCTGGGCGGTGCTGGTGGTGACCCTGGGCTTCGGTGCGATCGGCTTCTGGGACGACTATCTGAAGGTCACCAAGCAGAACCCGAAGGGCATCTCCGCCCGCGCCAAGCTGGCGCTGCAGATCCTGATCGCCGGCGGCGCCGCGCTCTGGGTGCTGAACGTGATGGAGGCGCCGCTCTCCTTCTCCGTCGCGATCCCCTTCTTCAAGGACCTGCTGGTCAATATCGGCTGGTTCATGCTGCCCTTCGCGATCCTGGTGGTGATCGGCTCCTCCAACGCGGTGAACCTGACCGACGGGCTGGACGGGCTGGCGATCGTGCCGGTGATGATCGCCGCCTCAACCTTCGCGCTGATCGCCTACCTGGCGGGCAATGCGGTGTTCGCCAACTACCTGCAGATCCACCATGTGCAGGGCGCGGGCGAACTTTCGGTGCTCTGCGGCTCGCTGGTCGGCGCCGGGCTCGGCTTCCTCTGGTACAACGCGCCGCCGGCGCGGGTGTTCATGGGCGATACCGGCAGCCTGGCGCTGGGCGGTGCCCTGGGCATGATCAGCGTCGTCACCAAGCACGAGCTGGTGCTGGCGATCGTCGGCGGCCTGTTCGTGCTGGAGGCGGTCTCTGTGATCGTGCAGGTCGGTTCCTACAAGCTGACCGGCCGCCGCATCTTCCGGATGGCGCCGCTGCACCACCATTTCGAGAAGAAGGGCTGGGCCGAACCGACCATCGTCATCCGCTTCTGGATCATCGCGGTCATCCTGGCGCTGATCGGCCTCTCCACCCTGAAGCTGCGGTGAGGCGGGCATGATCACGATCGACGCCTATCGCGACCGCACCGTCCTGCTGCTGGGCCTGGCCCGCAGCAACCTGGCCGCTGCGCGTGCGCTGCGCGCCGGCGGCGCCACCGTGCTGGGGTGGGACGATGGCGGGCCCGCGCGGGAGCGCGCGGCCGAAGCCGGCATCGTCCTGGCGGAGCCGGAGGGGATCGACTGGTCCGGTATCGCCGCTTTGGTCGCCGCGCCCGGCGTGCCGCTGACCCATCCGGCGCCGCATCCGCTGATCGCGGCGGCGAAGGCGGCGGCGGTGCCGGTGATCGGCGATGTCGAGCTGTTCCTCAACACCAAGCCGGCCGCCCGGCTGGTGGGCATCACCGGCACCAACGGCAAGTCGACCACCACCGCGCTGATCGGCCATATCCTGGACAGGGCGGGCCGGGCGAACCAGGTCGGCGGCAATATCGGCCGCCCCGTGCTGGACCTGCAGCCGCTGGCGCAAGATGGCACCTATGTGCTGGAGCTGTCCTCCTTCCAGCTCGACCTCACGCCGTCCTGCCACCTGGATGTCGCGGTGCTGCTGAACGTCAGCGCCGACCATCTGGACCGGCACGGCTCGATGGAAGGCTATGTCGCGGTCAAGAGCCGCATCTTCGAGCGCCAGGCCGCCGGCAACCATGCGGTGATCGGCATCGACGACAGCTGGTCGGTCTCCGTCTTCAACGCGCTGGAGGCGCGCGGCCATCCGGGCCTGGTGCCGATCGCCGTGGGCCGCCACCTGATGCGCGGCGTCTCCGTCGTCGACGGCGTCCTGCACGAAGGTCCGGTCCCGGTCTGCGACCTGGGCGCGGCGCGTGCCCTGCCGGGGCGCCACAACTGGCAGAACGCCGCCGCCGCTTTCGCGGTGGCCCGTGCGCTGGGGGTCGGGCGCGAGGCGGCATCCGGCGCCCTGGCCAGCTTTCCCGGCCTGCCGCACCGGCAGGAGGAGGTCGGCACCATCGGCGGCCTGCGCTTCGTCAATGACAGCAAGGCGACGAACGGCGAGGCCGCGGCGCGGGCGCTGACCTGCTACGACCGGATCTACTGGATCGCCGGCGGCCGGCCGAAATCGGACGGGCTGGACGCCGTGATGCCGCATCTGGATGCGGTTCAGGCGGCGTTCCTGATCGGCGAGGCGGCGGCGCCTTTCGCCGAACGGTTGCAGGGGGCGGGCATCGCCGCGGAAGACTGCGGCACCCTGGATGCGGCGCTGCAGGCGGCCCATGCCCGGGCCCGCGCCGATGGCGGCGAGGCGGTGATCCTGTTCTCGCCGGCCTGCGCCTCCTTCGACCAGTTCGCCGACTACGAGGCCCGCGGCGACCGTTTCCGCGACCTGGTGGCGGCCCTGCGTGCAGCCGGCGCCGGCGGCGCCGTCTCCGGCACGCCGTCGGGAACCGTGCTGCGGGGGGCCGCGGCATGAGCGTGACCTTCTCCCGCACCGACACATCCCTTCTGGGCCGCTGGTGGTGGACCGTCGACCGCTGGAGCCTGGCGGCGCTGCTGGTCCTGGTCGGCGTCGGCGCGGCGCTGATCCTCGCCGCCTCGCCGGCGGTGGCACATCGCATCGGCCTGGAGAGCTTCCACTTCGTCACCCGGCAGTTCATGTTCATGGTGCCGGCGCTGGCCGTGGTGCTTTGCATCTCCATGCTGTCGCCGCTGCAGGTGCGCCGCCTCGGCGCCCTGGGCTTTGCGGTGGCCCTGCTGCTGACCGCCGCCACCCTGGTCCTGTCGCCGGAGGTGAAGGGCGCCACCCGCTGGCTCTATCTCGGCCCGCTCTCGCTGCAGCCGTCGGAATTCCTGAAGCCGACCTTCGCGGTGGTGACCGCCTGGATGTTCGCGCTGCACCGGCAGGATCCCGGCGGCGCGGGCGGTCCGGCCGGGCGGCACTTCCCCGGCGATGCCGCGGCCATCCTGCTGCTGGCGCTGGTGGTCGGCCTGCTGCTGCTGCAGCCCGATGTCGGCATGACGATCGTCATCGCCGCCGTGTGGTGCGCGCAGTACTTCGTCGCCGGCATGGCGCTCTGGCTGATCGCCGCCGCCGCCATCGTGGCGATCGGCGGCTTCCTGGCTGCCTATACCCTGCTGCCGCATGTCGCCAACCGCATCGACCGTTTCCTCGACCCGGCCGGGCACGAGAACTACCAGATCGAGAAGGCGATGGACGCCTTCTCCGCCGGCGGCTTCTTCGGCCGTGGCCCGGGCGAGGGCGAGGTGAAGGACGTGCTGCCGGACGCCCATACCGACTTTGTCTTCGCCGTGGCGGGGGAGGAGTTCGGGCTGCTGCTCTGCCTCGTCATCGTCGCGGTCTTCGGTTTCATCGTGCTGCGCGGCTATGCCCGGCTGATGCGCGAGGAGAATCTCTTCGTGGTCCTGGCCGCCACCGGGCTGTTCACCCAGTTCGGGCTGCAGGCGGCGATCAATATCGGCGTCAACCTGCGCCTGCTGCCGACCAAGGGCATGACCCTGCCCTTCGTCTCCTATGGCGGATCCTCGCTGCTGGCCCTGGCCCTGGCCATGGGCATGGCGCTGGCGCTGACACGGCGGCGTCCCGGCCTGGGAGGGGTGTCATGATGCAGGCACGACAGACAGGAGACCGGCCATGAGCGGCAGCGAGAATGCCAGGCAGGCGGTCCGCCGCCGCATCGTCCTCGCCGCCGGCGGCACCGGCGGCCATCTGTTCCCGGCGCAGAGCGTCGCCGCGCGGCTGGTCTCCCGCGGCGCCTCCGTCCGGCTGGTGACCGATGCCCGCGGCGAAGGCTGGGGCAGCCGCTTCGCCGGGGCCGAGGTCGACGTGGTGCCGTCCGGCACGCCCGCCGGCGGCGGTGTGATGCACAAGGCAAAGGCGGGCCTGCGGATCGCCCAGGGCGTGTTCGCCGCGCGGCGGCTGCTGAGGGCGGCGCGGCCCGACCTGGTGGTCGGCTTCGGCGGCTATCCCTCCCTGCCGCCGATGCTGGCGGCGGTCTCGCTCGGCATGCCGACCCTGATCCACGAACAGAACGCGGTGCTGGGCCGCGCCAACAGGCTGCTGGCGCCGCGGGTCGGCACCATCGCCGGCTCCTTCCCGGTGACGGAGCGGTTGCGCCCGGCCGACGCGCCCAGGCTGGTGACGACCGGCAACCCGGTGCGCGAGGCGATCATCGCCCTGCGCGGCCTGCCCTATGTGACGCCCAACGGCAGCGGCCCGGTCCGCCTGCTGGTGCTGGGCGGCAGCCAGGGCGCACGGGTGATGTCGGACGTCGTGCCGGCGGCGCTCGCCCGCCTGACCCCGGCGCTGCGGACCCGGCTGAGGGTGACGCAGCAGTGCCGGCAGGAGGACCTGGCCCGGGTGACGGAGGCCTATGCCCAGGCCGGCATCCCCGCGGAACTCGCCGCCTTCATCGAGGACGTGCCGCAGCAGCTGGGCGCCGCCCATCTGGTGATCGCGCGGTCCGGCGCCTCCACCGTCTGCGAACTGCTGGCTGCCGGCCGTCCGGCGATCCTGGTGCCCTATCCGCATGCCGCCGACGACCACCAGGCGGCCAATGCCCGTGCCATGGTCGCCGCCGGCGGCGCCTGGCTGATGGAAGAGGGGCGCTTCTCGCCGCAGAACCTGGCGGAAGGGCTCTGCGCCCTGACCTCCGACCCGCAGTCCCTGGCGGACATGGCGGCGGCGGCGCGGGATGCCGGCCGTCCCGATGCCGCCGACCTGCTGGCGGACCTGATCCTGGCCCGTGCAGAGGCGGCCGCGCTGCCCGCCGCGTCGCGCACCATGCTGCAGGTGGCGGCATGAGGGCGCTTCCGCTGGATATCGGCACGATCCACTTCGTGGGAATCGGCGGCATCGGCATGAGCGGCATCGCCGAGGTGATGCACAATCTGGGTTACCGGGTGCAGGGCTCCGACCTGGCCTTCGGCCCGAACGTGCAGCGCCTGCGGGGCCTGGGCATCGCGGTGTTCGAGGGCCACCAGGTGGCCAATGTCGACAATGCCGACGTGATCGTCATTTCCAGCGCGGTGAAGCCGGACAATCCGGAGGTGCGCGCCGCCCGCGAACGCTTCCTGCCGGTGGTGCGCCGGGCAGAGATGCTGGGCGAGCTGATGCGCCTGAAATGGTCGGCGGCGATCGCGGGCACCCACGGCAAGACCACCACCACTTCCCTGGTCTCCGCCCTGTTCGACGCGGCGGGCTTCGATCCGACCGTGATCAATGGCGGCATCATCAACGCCTATGGCACCAATGCCCGGCTGGGCACCGGCGAATGGATGGTGGTCGAGGCGGACGAGAGCGACGGCACGATGGTCAAGCTGCCGGCGGTGATTGCCGTGGTGACCAACATCGACCCGGAGCATATGGAGCATTACGGCTCCTTCGACCGGCTGCGGGAGGCGTTCCTCACCTTCGTGGAGAACATCCCGTTCTACGGCTTCGCCGTGCTCTGCATCGACCATCCGGAAGTGCAGACCCTGATCTCGCGGATCAGCGACCGCCGCCTGATCCCCTACGGCTTCAGCCCGCAGGCGGATATCCGCGGCACCAACCTGCGGCTCGATGCCGAGGGCGCGGCCTTCGACGTCGCCGTCCGCGACCGGCAGACCGGCAATTCGCGCACCATCGCCGACCTGCGCCTGCCGATGATGGGCCGCCACAACGTGCAGAACGCCCTGGCCGTGGTCGCCATCGCGGTGGAGATGGGTCTGCCGGAGGAGGTGCTGCGCGCGGCGCTGGCCGGCTTCGGCGGCGTGAAGCGGCGCTTCACCCGCACCGGCACGGCGCACGGCATCACCGTGATCGACGATTACGGCCATCACCCGGTGGAAATCGCGGCCGTCCTCTCCGCCGCCCGGCAGGCCTGCGCGGGGCGCATCCTGGCGGTGGTGCAGCCGCATCGCTACAGCCGTCTGCGCGACCTGTTCGAAGATTTCTGCACCTGCTTCAACGATGCCGACGCGGTGATCGTCGCGGATGTCTATGCCGCCGGCGAGGCGCCGATCGAGGGCATCGACCGGCAGGCCCTGGTGGAAGGCCTGCGTGCCCATGGCCATCGCCGGGTGCATGAGCTGCCGGATCCGGCAATGCTGGCGCAACTGGTGCAGGAAGAGGCGCAGCCCGGCGACTATGTCGTCTGCCTGGGCGCCGGCAGCATCACCCGCTGGGCCAACGACCTGCCGGAGCAGCTTGCCGGCCTGCCCGCACCCGTGCCGCGGCCGTCGGCCCGCAGTGCCGGAGGCGCGGCATGAGCGCTGCCGTCCTCAGGGCGATCGCCGGCGGACCGCATGGCGGACCCCGGCAAGGCGGTTCGGGGAACGCTGCCGGCCTGCCGCCGGTGCGCGGCAGCCTGCGTCGCGATGCCGCCCTGCGCGACCGTACCTGGTTCCGGGTCGGCGGCCCGGCGGAGATCCTGTTCGAGCCGGCCGATGCCGACGACCTCGCCACCTTCATGGCGGGCCGCCCCGCCGGCCTGCCGGTGACGGTGCTGGGCCTGGCATCCAATCTGATCGTGCGCGACGGCGGCATTCCCGGCATCACCCTGCGTCTGTCCCGCAGCTTCGCCGACATCGCGGTATCCGGACAGCATCTGACCGTCGGTGCCGGTGCCGCCGACGTGCGGGTCGCCCGTGCGGCGCAGGAGGCCGGCCTGACCGGGCTGGAATTCCTCTGCGGCATTCCCGGCAGCATCGGCGGCGCGGTACGGATGAATGCCGGTGCCTATGGTGCCGAGATCGGCGGGATCCTGGACTGGGTCGAGGCGATGGAACCGTCCGGCCGGCGGCGCCTCCTGCGGCGCGACGAGATCGCCTTCGGCTATCGCAGCTGCGACCTGCCGGAGGATTGGATCGTGCTGGCCGCCGGCCTGCGCGCCCAGCCGGGCGATCCGGCCGGGATTGCGGCGCGGATGGAGCGGATCCGCAGCGAACGGGAGGCAAGCCAGCCCGTGCGCGCCCGGACCGGCGGCTCCACCTTCGCCAACCCGCCGGGGGCGAAGGCCTGGCAGCTGATCGACGCTGCCGGCTGCCGCGGCCTGCGGCGTGGCGGTGCGCAGGTGTCGGAACAGCACTGCAACTTCCTGATCAACACCGGCGACGCCACCGCGGCCGACCTGGAGGATCTGGGGGACGAGGTGCGCGCCCGCGTCGCCGCGAGCTCCGGCATCCAGCTGCACTGGGAGATCCGGCGCATCGGCCGGCGGGCCCCGGACGCCATGTCCGGCGGCGCCGCGGACGGGGAGGTGCGCTGATGGCGAAGCATGTCGCAGTGCTGATGGGCGGCTGGTCCGCCGAACGCGAGGTCTCCCTGGTGACCGGCGCGGCGGTGGTCGAGGCCTGTCGCAGGCTGGGCTACCGCACCTCCGCCGTCGATGTCGGCCGCCAGGTCGCCGACGTGCTGCACAAGCTGCGGGTCGATGTCGCCTTCAATGCGCTGCACGGCCGCTTCGGCGAAGATGGCACGATCCAGGGCCTGCTGGAGATCATGGGCCTGCCCTATACCCATTCCGGCGTCCGTGCTTCTGCCAACGCGATGGACAAGCCGACTGCGAAGTACATTTTCGCCGCCCACGGCCTGCCGATGTCGGAGCATCTGATCCGCACGCGCGAGGAAATGCGCGAGGATCCGGGCCTGCCGGCACCCTACGTGATCAAGCCGCTGAACGAGGGTTCCTCGGTGGGCGTGCGGATCGTCATGCCGGAAGACAATTTCCGCCCCGGCGACGACCTGCAGTGGGTCTATGGCGACACCGTGATGATCGAGCGCTTCGTGCCGGGGCGCGAGATCCAGGTCGCGGTGATGGGCGACGAGGCGCTGGGCGCGATCGAGATCCGGCCCAAGGGGCGCTTCTACGACTACAAGGCGAAATACACCGATGGCGAGGCGGTGCACCTGATGCCCGCGCCGATGCCGGAAGAGGATTATGCGCAGGCCTGCGAGATCGCGCTGACGGCGCATCGCGCCCTGGGCTGCCGCGGGGTCAGCCGCAGCGACCTGCGCTACGACGAGAGCCGGCCGGCGGGGCAGCGCCTGGTGATCCTGGAGATCAATACCCAGCCGGGCATGACGCCGCTGTCGCTGGTGCCGGAGATCGCGGCGCATCGCGGCTACGACTTCGATGCCCTGGTGCGCTGGATGATCGAGGATGCGGGGGTGGACCGATGAGCTGGTTCCGTCGCAGGTCCGAAGAGGCGGGGTCCGGGTCGGCGGATGGGCGCCGGGCGAAGCGTCGTGGCAAGGACGAGGCCCCCGAAAAGGCCTCTGGGAAGACGGCTGAGAAGGCCGCGGGGAAGGCTGCTGACAGGTCGTCTGAGAAGGCGGCCGCAAAGGATGCCGGCAAGGCCGGCAAGGC
>NZ_JBHRTR010000025.1:197773-232389 GCF_042646425.1 Marinibaculum pumilum | reverse complement strand
CACCGCGATCGCCGCCGCCCTGCTGCTGCCGCCGCTGGCGGTCGTGCTGGTCGCGGTCGCAGCCCCGCAGGATGCGGAGGCCCTGCTTTACGAGGGTGGCGCGGAACTGGCGGAGCTCAGCGCCTCCGGCGGCCTGGCGGTGGACGCCGTGACCGTCGAGGGGCGCGGCAAGACGGCGCTGGACGATCTGCGGGAGGCGATCGGCGTCAACCGCGGCGATCCGATCCTGTTCCTCGACCTGGAGGAGGTGCGGACCCGGGTTGCCGACCTGCCCTGGGTGAAGAGCGCAGTGGTGGAGCGCCGCCTGCCCGACACCCTGCATGTCCGGCTGGAGGAACGGGAGCCGTTCGTGCGCTGGCAGAACGGCGGCCGGACGGTGCTGATCGACCGCGAAGGGGTGATCCTGGCGAAGGCGGTCGGCGGCGAGTTCCGCCACCTGCGGCGGCTGGTCGGCAAGGGGGCGCCGCAGCAGGCGGCGGCGCTGTTCGATCTGCTGCAGGACGATCTCGCGCTGTTCGCGCGGGTCGCCACCGCCACCCGGATCCGGGAGCGCCGCTGGGACATCACCTTCGACAACGGTGTGGTGGTGCGGCTGCCGGAGGAGGGGATGCGCCAGGCCTGGCACCGCTTCGCCGAACTGCAGGCCGCCGAGGGCCTGCTGGACAAGGACATTCGCGGCATCGACCTGCGGGTGCCGGACCGGGTGATCCTGCAGCTCACGCCGGAGGCGGTGCAGGCCCGCGACCTGCCGGGGAAGAACACGTGATGGCAAAGGGGTTTGCGATGCTGCGCAGGGAGGCACGGGGGCGGTCGTGATGGGAAGCGGCAGGAGCGGTCTGATCGTTGCGCTGGATGTCGGCACCACCAAGGTGTCCTGCTTCATCGCGCGCAACCTGCATGGCCAGCCGCGGATCGTGGGCATCGGCCACCAGGCGGCGCGCGGCATGCGTGCCGGCGCCGTCGTCGACATGGACGCGGTCGAGGGGGCGGTGCGCGCCGCGGTCGATTCCGCGGAGCGCATGTCGGGCGAAAAGGCGCGCGAGGTCCTGATCAGCCTGTCCGCCGGCCAGCCGGTCTCGCAGATGGTGAACCTGGATGTCTCCATCGCCGGCCATGCGGTGACCGACGGCGATGTCCGCCGGGTGCTGGCACGGGCCCGCAGCCTGGAGGTCGAGGGCGACCGCCATATCGTGCACGCCATCCCCACCAGCTTCGACATCGACGGCTGTCGCGGCATCCGCGATCCCCGCGGCATGTATGGCGAGCGCCTCGGCGTCACCATGAACCTGATCACCGCCGGCACCGGGCCGATGCGCAACCTGGCGAATTGCGTGGCGCGGGCGCATCTGGACCTGGAGGCGGTGGTCGTCTCCCCCTATGCCGCCGGGCTGGCCTGCCTGGAAGAGGACCAGATGGAGCTGGGGGTCGCCGTCGTCGACATGGGCGGCGGCACCACCAAGATCGGCGTCTTCTACGACGGCGGGCTGGTCTTCGCCGACGCCGTGCCGGTGGGCGGGGCGCATGTCACCACCGACATCGCCCGCGGCCTGACCACCACCCTGGAGACGGCGGAACGGCTGAAGGTCGTCCATGGCAGCGCGCTGTCGACGCATATCGACGAGCAGCAGCAGATCGAGATCCGCCAGGTCGGCGACCATGACCGGCATTCGGTGACGCAGATACCGCGCTCCTACCTGACGGGGATCATCCGCCCGCGGGTGGAGGAGACCCTGGAGCTGGTCCGCGACCGGCTGGAGCATTCCGGTTTCTCGCGCCTGGCCGGCCGCCAGGTGGTGCTGACCGGCGGCGCCTGCCAGCTGGGCGGCATGCGCGAGCTGGCGTCGCGGATCCTGGACAAGCAGGTGCTGATCGGGCGGCCGATCCGGGTCTCGGGCCTGGCGGAGGCGACCGGCGGCCCCGGCTTCAGCACCTGTGCCGGGCTGCTGAGCTACGCGCTGCGCGACCATGCGCGGCTGGACGATGCGATGGAGGAGGAGATGCCCGAACCGGTGGCGCCGATCGGGCGCATCGCCCGGATGGGGCGTTGGCTGATGGCGAATTTCTAGGCACGGCACCGGATCGGGGGGATCCGGCGCCGTGCAGGCCAGGGCCGGGCTGAGCCCGGATTGCGTGGTCCCGGCAATTGCACACGGGACGGACGGCACTGGGGGCGGTGTCGATGGTGTGAGAGACCAAGCGAAGGATAGGTCAGGAGGACCGCAGCTATGACGTTGAACTTCAGTTCCCAGGAGCCGCTGGAACTGCGCCCGCGGATCATCGTGGTGGGTGTCGGCGGCGCCGGCGGCAATGCCGTCAACAACATGATCGCCTCCAACCTGGAGGGCGCCACCTTCGTGGTGGCGAACACCGATGCCCAGGCGCTGGCGAAATCCTCGACCGACCGCCGCATCCAGCTCGGCGTCGACCTGACCGAGGGGCTGGGCGCAGGCTCCCGCCCCGATGTCGGCCGCGCCGCGGCGGAAGAGGCGATCGAGGAGATCGCCGAGCATCTGCAGGGCTGCCACATGGCCTTCGTCACCGCCGGCATGGGCGGCGGCACCGGCACTGGCGCGGCGCCGGTGATCGCCCGCGTGGCGAAGGAGATGAACATCCTCACCGTCGGCGTGGTGACCAAGCCCTTCCAGTTCGAGGGCACGCACCGGATGCGCACCGCGGAGGCTGGCATCGAGGAGCTGCAGCACTTCGTCGACACGCTGATCGTGATCCCCAACCAGAACCTGTTCCGCCTGGCGAACGAGAAGACCACCTTCGCCGATGCCTTCCGCATGGCGGATGAGGTGCTGCATTGCGGCGTGCGCGGCATCACCGACCTGATGGTCATGCCGGGCCTGATCAACCTCGACTTCGCCGACGTCCGCACCGTGATGAGCGAGATGGGCAAGGCGATGATGGGCACCGGCGAGGCCGAGGGCGACAACCGCGCCATCGAGGCCGCCAACCGCGCGATCGCCAACCCGCTGCTGGACGAGATCTCGATGAAGGGCGCGCGCGGCGTGCTGATCAACATCACCGGCGGCATGGACCTGACCCTGTACGAGGTCGACGAGGCCGCCAACAAGATCCGCGAGGAGGTCGACAGCGACGCCAACATCATCGTCGGCTCCACCCTGTCGGAGGACATGTCGGGCAGCATGCGGGTCACGGTCGTCGCCACCGGCATCGATGCCGGGATGGAGATCGAGGCGCCGCCGAACAGCCGCAGCGGCTATTCCGGCAATGTGATGCCGATCCGCAGCGGCTATGTCGATCCCCGCGGCGAGGTCTCCGCCAGCGGCGTGACGGCCGCCCCGGCGGCCGGCCCCGCGCCGGCACCGGCGGCGGCCACCGCCCAGGCCTATGGGGCGAGCGCCGCCCGGACGCAGCTGGTCTCCACCAGTTCCGCGGTGCTGGCGGAGGAGGCCTATCCGCGCCAGCACGAGGACGAGCTGGCCGACGCCTTCCAGCAGGCCCTGGACCCGGATGCCGAGCCGGATTATGGCCAGGCGACCGCCATCGAGCGGCAGGCGGCCCGTCCGGCCGAGGAGCCGGCCCAGCGCAGCCTGCTGTCCGACCCGGAGCCGGCGGCGCCGGCCCGCGCCGACCGTCCGGCGGTGGAGCGGGGCGCCCGCGGCCAGGCCGCCGAGCAGCCCTTCATCGCGCCGGAGCCGATGCGGCCGCCGCGCCGTCCGGAGGCCCGCTCGACGGCCCAGGAGCCGGCCCCCGAGCGGATGCCGCAGCGGCCCGCCGAGCCTGCGGCCCGCGACGAGGGTGCGGCGGGTGAACCCCGCATGCGCCGGCCCAGCATCTTCCGCCGGATGACCGGCGTGGGGCTGGCCCGCAACGGCGACGACCTGGAGAAGACCGCAGGCCTGACGGGGGACCGTGCCGCGGCCGAGCCGGAGGCGGAGCCTGCGCCGCGCCAGGCGGCGAAGCCGCAGCCTCCGCTGCCGGCGGCCGGTGCACGGCAGCAATCCCAGCAGAAGGCCACCCTGGGCGGTCTGGATCCGGCGGATCGTCTGCCGCGCACCGCCGACGAGGATGACCTGCTGGAGATCCCGGCCTTCCTGCGACGCCAGGCGAACTGAGCCCGGCGGGCCCGGCAGTGCCTCCTCCTGGGCATCCTGCCGGGCCATCGTGTCGCCCAGGGCCCGCGGTCGCGTCCTTCGCTGCGACCGCGGGCCCGCCGCGACCTTCGAGACGGGATCGGATTCTCCGCGCCGGGAATTGATCTCGATCAGGGCGGCCGCCGGCGCACCGGTGTGTGATGGGACATGGACATGCCCCGCCCTTCCGTTGCGCTGAAGCGCAGCCTCCCATTCTGGCTCCTGGTTCTCTACGGCCTGGGCACCACCGTCGGTGCGGGCATCTACGTGCTGGTCGGCAAGGTCGCCGGGGCTGCCGGCATGCAGGCGCCGCTCGCCTTCCTGGTCGCCGCGCTGCTGGCCGGCACCGCGGCCCTGGCCTTTGCCGAACTGGCCGGCCGCTATCCGCTCAGCGCGGGCGAGGCGGCCTATGTCGATGCGGCCTTCGGGCGAAGCTGGCTCACCCTGCTGGTCGGCCTGGCGGTGATCGCCGCCGGCCTGGTTTCCGCCGCCACGATCACGCTCGGCTTCGCCGGCTATCTGCGGGCCTTCGTCGAGGTGCCGCCGCCCTTCGCTGTGACCGGGGTGGTGGTCCTGCTCGGCCTCCTGGCCGCCTGGGGCATTGCCGAATCCGCGATGATCGCCGCCATCGTCACCCTGGCGGAGGTTGCCGCGCTGATGGCGGTGATCGTCGCCGGCGCGCCGGCGCTTGCCGGCCTGCCGCCGCTGCTGCCGGAGATCCTGCTGCCGTCGGGCAGCGCCGCGCTTGGCGGCATCCTGGCCGGCGCGGTGCTCGCCTTCTATGCCTTCATCGGCTTCGAGGACATGGTCAATGTCGCCGAGGAGGTGCGGGATGCGCCGCGCGTGCTGCCGCGGGCGATCCTCGCCGTGCTCGGCATCACCACCCTGCTCTATCTCGGCGTGGCCCTGGTCGCGGTGCTCGTCATGGCGCCGGAGCGGCTGGCGGCGAGCGAGGCGCCGCTGTCCGCCGTCTATGCCGCGGCCGGCGGCCGCGGCGCGGCGGTGATCGACCTGGTGGCGATCTTCTCCGTGCTGAACGGTGCGCTGATCCAGCTGATCATGGCCAGCCGGGTCCTGTACGGCCTGGCGCAGCGGGGCGGGCTGCCGTCCTGGCTGGGCCGGGTGCATCCCCGGACCCGGACCCCGGTGCTGGCGACGGCCCTGGTCTCCGCCATCTGCCTCGCTTTGGCGCTGCTGTTCCCGATCGTGACCCTGGCGCGCCTTACCGCGCATGTCGCGCTGGCGGTGTTCGCGGTGGTCAACCTTGCCCTCTGGTGCCTGAAGGGCAGGGGGGATGCCGCGCCGGGCGGCTTCGTCCTGCCCCGCTGGGTGCCGGCGGCCGGCTTCGCCGCCTGTCTGGCGATGCTTGCAGCCGACCTGCTCTGGCCGGTCTGATGCCCGGTCGCGAAAGGCCGGCATGACGCGGCTTCGTCGCTCAGGGGGCGGGCAGCGCCTTGATTCGGGTCAGCGGAGCGGCGATAGAGGGCAGGGGGCGGCGGCGGCGTTGAAGCCTCTCTCCACTTGTTTCGGAAATCTTGCGAAGGGCTCGCACGGCGCCGAAAATGTGTTATTTTTCAAAGCGCTACCGCAGTGCAGCGAGTTACATGTTGTAACAGAGAGTGATTTGAGAAGCTGTTTCCGCCTCTGATATCAAGACCATGGGTGATGAGCGGCGCTGCGGGGCCGCTCGGCCTCGGGGCAGATGGCCGGCTGTCATGCCGGTCTGCGCCTGGAGGGGGGCTCAGATCGCGGTTGTCTGCGGTCCTGGCGGTTCGGCAGGCATGATCGGTCTGGCCGGTGCAGGGGGCGCTTCCGTGGCTGGCTCCGACCTTTTCTGGCCTGCGGCCACTGGGCGCATGCCCTGCCGGTTCCACCGGCGAGGCAGCTTTACACGGGTGCAGCGGGCGACCGGGACATGGCGGGCCGGATTGTGACGGCCGGTGATGGCCGGGCCAAGTCGGGATCCGCCGGAGTGAAGAACGGCTCTATGATGTTTGAACGTACTGTCCAGCAAAGCGTGCGGTGTTCCGGTATCGGGCTGCACACCGGCAAACCGGTCAGCGCCGATATCCGCCCTGCCGAGGCCGGGCAGGGCATCCGCTTCCGCCGGGGCGATCTTCCCGGCAAGCCGGAGATCGCCGCGCGCTACGATCTGGGCACCGACTTCACCCTGGGCACCACCCTGCGGCATCCGGACGGTGTGGCTTCCGTCGCCACGGTCGAGCATCTTATGGCGGCGCTGGCCGGCCTGGGCATCGACAATGCGGTGATCGACGTCGAAGGGCCGGAAGTGCCGGCGGTCGACGGCTCCGCGGCGCCCTTCGCGGGCCTGCTGCGGCGTGCCGGCCTGCGGACCCTTGGCCGCCCGCGGCGGGCGATCCGGATCCTCAAGCCGGTCTCGCTGACCGAGGGCAGCAAGTCGGTCTCCCTGGAGCCGGCGGAGAGCTTCTCGATCACCGTCAGCATCGATTTCGACAATCCGGTGATCGGCCGCCAGACCTGCACCTTCGCCCCTGCCGACGACGACTTCCTGACGGCGCTGGCGCCGGCGCGGACCTTCGGCCTGCTGCACGAGGTCGACTGGATGCGCCAGCAGGGACTTGCCCTGGGCGGTTCCCTGGACAATGCCATCGTCATCAACGGCAGCACCGTGATGAACCAGGACGGCCTGCGCTTCGCCAACGAGTTCGCGCGGCATAAGGCGCTGGATGCCCTGGGCGACCTGGCCCTGGCCGGCGCGCCGCTGCAGGGGCGTTTCGTCGGCAATCGCTCCGGCCATGCGATGAACAACCGCCTGCTGCACGCCCTGTTCGCCGACGAATCGGCCTGGGAATGGGCGCCGGTGGCGGCCAGGGCGGAACTGACCGACCCGCCGCTGGCGGCTGTCGGCCTCTGAGCGACGGGGCGCGCCCGCGCCCGCACTTTACGCCCGCATTTCCTGCCCGCAATTCCTGCCCGGCACCGGTCGGCCGCCCCGGCGAAGGGACGGCTTGGACCCGCCCCGGAAAAAACGGTATGACCGACGCGCCGCGTGTGCGCCGGCGAAAGCCGTGCCGCCCCGACGACCGGGCCTCCTGCGCCTGCAGCCCCGGCACGGGAATCCGTCAGTCCAGGCGGACCGGTGCCGGCGTTGTGACAGGGGGCCGTTCACAGGCCGACCGACCGGGATGTTGACCCCAGAATGCTGCCAGAACGATGCTGACTGACCTGCGATCCGTCCTGCTGCAGATCCGCGGCGTGCTGCCGCTGGTCGCGGCGCTGGCGCTGGCGCTTGTCCTGGCTGCCTGTTCCGACGACGAGGGGCCGCTCTATGTCGAACGGCCGGTGGAGGAACTCTATAACGGCGCCCTGAACGACCTGGAGCAGGGCAACTGGCAGCAGGCGGCGCAGGGCTTCGACGAGGTCGAACGCCAGCATCCCTATTCGGTCTGGGCCACCAAGGCGCAGCTGATGGCCGCCTATTCCTACTACCAGAGCAACAAGTACGACGATGCGATCCTGGCGGCGGACCGCTTCATCGGCCTGCATCCCGGCAACAAGGACGTCGCCTACGCCTATTACCTGAAGGCGATCAGCTACTACGAGCAGATCGTCGATGTCGGCCGCGACCAGGCCAATACCGAACGCGCCCTGCAGTCGCTGGAAGAGGTGGTCCGCCGCTTTCCCAACAGCGAATATGCCCGCGACGCCCGCCTGAAGATCGACCTCGCCCGCGACCACCTGGCCGGCAAAGACATGGAGATCGGCCGCTTCTACCAGAAGCAGAACCTCTATCTCGCCGCGATCCTGCGCTACCGGTCGGTGGTGGAGAGCTACCAGACCACCAGCCATGTGCCGGAGGCGCTGGCCCGCCTGGTGGAATGCTATCTCGCCCTCGGCGTTGCTTCGGAGGCGCAGACGGCGGCCGCCGTTCTCGGCTACAACTATCCGGGCAGCGAATGGTATCTGGACTCCTACAACCTGCTGACCGGCGAGAACCTCTATCCCCGGATCGACGAGCGGTCCTGGATCACCCAGGCCTGGGATTCGCTGTTCTGACCTGCGGCCGGCATCCGCCGCCCGGCCGCCCGAGGGCCGCCCCGTCATGCTCACAGCGCTGGACATCGCCGACATCGTCTTGATCCGCAAGGTCACCCTGGCCTTCGGCCGCGGCCTGGCCGTGCTGACCGGCGAAACCGGCGCCGGCAAGTCCATCCTGCTCGACGCGCTGGGCCTGGCCCTGGGGCGGCGCGCCGATGCCGGCCTGGTCCGCAGCGGCGCCGCCCAGGGGGTCGTGGCCGCCAGCTTCGCGCCGCCGCCCGGCCATCCGGTCCATGCCCTGCTGCAGGAGCGCGGCCTGGCCGGCGACCCGGCGGAGGAGGGCGCGCTGATCCTGCGGCGGGTGGTGCGCGCCGATGGCGGCAGCCGCGCCTTCGTCAACGACCAGCCGGTCGGGGTCGCCCTGCTGCGGGAGCTGGGCGAGCTTCTGGTGGAGGTGCAGGGTCAGCACGATGCCCGCGGGCTGATGGATCCGTCGCGCCACCGCGACCTGCTGGACGAGGCGGCCGGCGCCGCGGCGGAGCGCGATGCGGTGGCGCAGGCCTGGGCGCGCCGTCGCAAGGCGGCGGAGGCGCTCGCCGCGCTGGAGGAGCAGGTCAAGGCCGCCCGGGCGGAAGAGGAATGGCTGCGCCATACCGTGGGCGAACTGGACGCGCTGGATCCGCAGCCGGGCGAGGAGGAGGAGCTGGCCGCCCGCCGCACGCAGCTGCGCAACGGGGCTGCCCTGGCCGACTGCCTGCGCGACGCCCTGGCCGCGGTGTCCGGCCAGGAGGGGGTCGAGGCCCGGCTGTCCGATGCCCTGCGCGGCCTGGAGCGGCGCGCGGCGGAAGCCGACGGCCTGTTCGAGGGCGCGGTCGCCGCCTGCGACCGGGCGCTGGATGCGGCGGCGGAGGCCGTGGCCGCGCTGGAACAGGCGGGCGAGCGGCTGGAGCTCGATCCCGCCGTGCTGGAGCGGGTGGAGGAGCGGCTGTTCGCGCTGCGCGGCGCAGCG
The DNA here is from genome assembly GCF_042646425.1 of Marinibaculum pumilum. NCBI lineage: Bacteria > Pseudomonadati > Pseudomonadota > Alphaproteobacteria > Rhodospirillales > Rhodospirillaceae > Marinibaculum > Marinibaculum pumilum. Next base: position 223,257 of record NZ_JBHRTR010000025.1, on the reverse strand, counting down.
CGCAAGCACCAGCTGCCGGCCGAGCAGCTGCCGGCGTTCCGCGAGACGCTCTCGGCGCGCCTTGCGGCGGTGGAACAGGGCGATGCCGCCCTGGCGCAGCAGCAGGCCGCACTGGCGGAGGCGGAGCAGGCTTTCGCGGCCGCGGCCGCGGCGCTGACGGCCAGGCGGCAGGCGGCCGCGGCGGCGCTTGCCGAGCAGGTCTCCGCCGAACTGCCGCCTTTGAAACTGCCCGATGCCCGCTTCGCGATCGAGGTGCTGCCCCTGCCGGCGGAGCAGGCCGGCCCGGCCGGCATGGACCGGGTCGCCTTCCTGGTGGCGACCAATCCGGGCGTGGCGCCGGCACCACTGCACAAGGTGGCCTCGGGCGGCGAACTGAGCCGGCTGCTGCTGGCGCTCAACGTGGTGCTGACCCGCGACCAGGCAATCGGCACGATGATCTTCGACGAGGTCGACCAGGGGGTCGGCGGCGCCACCGCGGCGGCGGTGGCGGAACGGCTGCGGCGGGTCGCGGACCGGGTGCAGGTGCTGGTGGTGACCCATGCGCCGCAGGTGGCGGCGGCGGGCGCGCGGCATTTCCGGATCCGCAAGACGGCGGAAGGCGGCGAGGCTGCCACGACCGTCGAACCGCTGGACGATACGGCACGGCTGGAGGAGGTGGCGCGCATGCTCTCCGCGGCGGAGATCACGCCGGAGGCGCGGGCCCAGGCGGCCCGCCTGCTGGCGCCCGACGCGGCAGCGGCCGGCTGAAGGGAGAAAGGCATGGCCCAGTCCGGGCAGAATGGGACGGCGGATCACGCGATGGCGCCGGAGGAAGCGGGCGGCCTTGACCCCGACGAGGCAGCGGCCCTGCACCGCAGCCTGGCGGAGGAGATCCGCGGCCATGACCGCGCCTACTACCAGGAGGATGCGCCGAAGGTCTCGGACGCCGAATATGACCGGCTGTTCCGCCTCCTGGTGGCGGTGGAACAGCATTTTCCGGAACTGCGCAGCCCCGACAGCCCGAGCCAGAAGGTCGGTGCCGCGCCGGCGGGCGGCTTCGCCAAGGTGGCGCATGCGGTGCCGATGCTGTCGCTGGGCAATGCCTTCGCCGACGAGGATGTGCGCGACTTTTTGGGGCGCATCCGCCGCTTCCTGAACCTGGGCGAGGATGATGCGCTCGACATCCTGGCGGAGAGCAAGATCGACGGGCTCAGCGCCAGCCTGCGCTACGAGGGCGGCCGCTTCGTGCGCGGCGCCACCCGCGGCGATGGCAGCGAGGGCGAGGACATCACCCGCAACCTCGCCACCATCGGCGACCTGCCCAAGCAGCTCTCCGGCAGCGGCTGGCCGGAGGTGGTGGAGGTGCGCGGCGAGGTCTATATGCGCCGCGATGCCTTCCTGAAGCTGAACGAGGCCCAGGCCGAGGCCGGCCGCCAGGTGTTCGCCAATCCCCGCAACGCGGCCGCCGGCTCGCTGCGGCAGCTGGACGTCACGGTCACGGAAGCCCGGCCGTTGAACTTCTTCGCCTATGCCTGGGGCGAGGTTTCCGCCCCGCTGGGCGCGCGCCTCTCGGAGGTGCGCGAGCGTTTCCAGGACTGGGGCTTCACCCTGAACCGGCCGGCGAAGCTCTGCCGCACGGTGGACGAGATCCTGTCCTTCTACGCCGAACTGGCTGCGGAGCGGGCGGAACTGCCGTTCGACATCGACGGCGTCGTTTACAAGGTGGACCGGCTGGACTGGCACGACCGGCTGGGGGCGGTCAGCCGCTCGCCGCGCTGGGCGATCGCGCACAAGTTCCCGGCGGAACAGGCGGAGACGGTGCTGGAGCGGATCGAGATCCAGGTCGGCCGCACCGGCGCCCTGACCCCGGTGGCGAAGCTGAAGCCGGTGACCGTCGGCGGGGTCGTGGTCTCCAACGCCACCCTGCACAACGAGGATGAAATCGCCCGCAAGGACGTGCGCGAGGGCGACACGGTGGTGGTGCAGCGCGCCGGCGACGTAATCCCGCAGGTGGTGCGGGTGGTGGAGGGGCGCCGCCCCGAGAGCGCGCAGCCGTTCAGCTTTCCGGATCGCTGCCCGGCCTGCGGCAGCCATGCGGTGCGGGAGGCGAATCCGAAGACCGGCAAGGTCGATGTGGTGCGCCGCTGCACCGGCGGCCTGGTCTGCCCGGCGCAGCAGGTGGAGCGGCTGCGCCACTTCGTCTCCCGCGACGCCTTCGATATCGAGGGGCTGGGCGACAAGCAGGTGCAGTTCTTCCACGCCAGGGGCCGGATCGCGACCCCGGCCGACATCTTCCGGCTGCAGAAGACGGACGGGCAGGACGGCGCCCCCCCGCTGGCCGAGGAGGAGGGCTGGGGCACAACCTCCGCCCGCAACCTGTTCAACGCGATCGAGCGCCGCCGCACCATCCCCTTCGACCGTTTCATCTACGCCCTGGGCATCCGCCATGTCGGCCAGGCGACATCGAAGCTGCTGGCCGCCAACTATGCCGACCTGAAAGGCCTGCGCGATGCGATGGCGAAGGCGGCTAAGGAGCCGGAAGGGGAGGCGATGGCCGACCTTGTCGCCATCGACGGCATCGGCGAGGTGGTGGCCCGTGCCGCGGTGGAGTTCTTCGTGGAGCCGCGGAATGCCGAGGCGCTGGACGACCTGGACGATCAGCTGACCATCGAGCCCTATGTCCGGCGGGTCGCCGCCGACAGCCCGGTGGCCGGCAGGACCGTGGTGTTCACCGGCACCCTGGACAAGCTGACCCGGGCGGAGGCCAAGGCGCAGGCCGAAGGGCTCGGCGCGAAGGTCTCGGGCTCGGTTTCCGGCAAGACGGACTACCTGGTGGCCGGCGCGGAGGCCGGATCGAAGCTGAAGAAGGCGCAGGAGCTCGGCGTCGCGGTGCTGACAGAGGATGAATGGCTGACCCTGATCGGACGGTGATCCGGCTCGCCAAGACCGGGCCGGCGCCCCATATCTTGATGCGTTCCCGGTCGAGGTGCAGGCGGCCCGGCATCTCGGGAACGTCATCCCGGGCTTGACCCGGGATCCATTCCGCAAGCCCCGAGGCGTCTGGCAGGTTGGCGGAATGGGTTCTCGGGTCAGGCCCGAGAACGACAGGGCTCACTTCGGGCCGCGGCCTGCTGGGCGCAAGGATGAAGTCGGAGGAGCGAGCGATGTTCGGACGGGGCGAGAGCGGCGGCCTCTGCGTGCTGCCGCACGAGGTGCCGGCGCCGGAGATGGACTGGGCGCCGGATGCGAAGCTGGCCAGCGCGGTGCTTGCCGGCGGCTGCTTCTGGTGCACCGAGGCGGTGTTCAAGCGCCTGGACGGGGTGATCGACGTGAAGCCGGGCTATGCCGGCGGCACGGCGGAAACCGCCGACTACCAGACCGTCTGCAGCGGCCGCACCGGCCATGCCGAGGCGATCCGCGTCGACTACGACCCGACCCGGATCAGCTATGGCCGGCTGCTGCAGGTGTTCTTCTCCGTCGCGCACGACCCGACCCAGCTGGACCGGCAGGGCAACGATGTCGGGCCGCAATACCGCTCCGCGATCTTCTGGGCATCGGAGGAGGAGAAGGAGGTCGCCGCCGCCTATATCCGCCAGCTGGACGAGGCGCAGGTCTTCGAGAGCCGCATCGTCACCCGGCTGGAACCGCTGCAGGCGTTCTACGAGGCGGAGGACTATCACCACGACTATGCCGACCGGAATCCGATGCAGCCCTATATCGCCTTCATCTCTATGCCGAAGGTGAAGAAGCTGCAGCAGAGCTTTTCAGACTGGCTGAAGGGCGGCGGCTGACCCTCAGCCTCAGCCTTCCGAGCCTCGCCCTTCCACCTCGGGCCGGTCGGCGATCGTGCCATGCCGGCCCGACGTCGTGACGACGATCTCCGACCGCGCATTGCCGAAGGCGGCGCGATATTCCGCCGCCAGGCGGTCATTGGCTGTGTCGATCTCGGTCGCGGCCACCGGGCGCTGCGGGTCGGCATAGGCCACGATGAAGAAGCTGCGGCCCATCTTCAGCACCGCCAGGTCGCGCAGGACGAAGCCCAGGTCGCCGCAGAGCCGGCGGGCGATGGCATCGGCGGCGGCGACATGATGGTCGGGCGCGCTGCCACCGGCCACCTCGCGCAGGGCGTCCAGGAACAGGCGCACCGGCTGCGGCCCGATCAGGGCGACCAGGATCAGCACCACGATCGCGTCCGCCACCGGCACGATGGGGGCGAGCGCCGTGCCCTGCAGGAACTGCACCAGAAACAGCGCGACGGCGGTGCCGGCGCTGATCGCGCCGTCGACCAGGGCGGCGCGCGCCTCGGTGCGCAGGATTTCGCTGCGGCGGCCGCCCCGCACCCAGTTGCGGTGATGCAGCCAGGCCAGGCCGAGGCAGATCACCACCATCATCGCCCCGTAGACGACAATGGGGCCGAAGACGAGGTCCGGCGCCTCGCCCTCCGCGAGGTAGGTGAAGATCTTGGTGGCCGCAGTCAGCGCCGCGAAGACAAGGATGCCGACCAGCACCATCGAGCGGAAGGTGACATACAGCGCCTCGTCGGCGTCGTAGCCGAACGGCCGGGACCGGTCCGGCCGCCGCGCGACCGAGGCGCCGACGCGGCGGGCGACGATCGCCGCGGCGAAGTTCACCGCCGAATAGAGACCGTCGATCAGGACGGCGTCGGAATGCGACAGCCAGGCGGCCAGGATGCCGGTGACGGCCATGAACAGGTTGGCCCACAGGCTGACCGTCAGGGAGCGCGCCTCGACCGCGGCGGCATCCCGTGCCGCCGGCGCCGTCCCGCCCGTTCCGCCCTCTCCGGCCGTCATCGCACCCCCGCTCCGCCTCCCTGACCCGCGCTCCGGAAGAGACTACCGGGCGGCGGCGTCCCCGCCCAGAGGCGCGGTGGCAGTGGCCGGTCAGGCCACACGCGCCGCGTCCGGCGGCGGGGTCAGGCCGTGGCGGACCATGGCGGTCGAACCCGTGTCACCAGTCACTGTCGGTTTGATAATCGGGGAGGCTGGCGCCGCCGCTGACGGCGTCCAGCGATTTGGCGGACAGGTCGGTGGCCGTGACACCGGTCGCCGTGACATCGGTCGCCGGGGCACCTGCGGCAGCGGTGTCGGCCGCCGGGGCGAAGTCTTTGGTGTTGCCGGTCTGGTCCATGACGCGCTCCTGCCGGGCTGTGACCCCTTGGATGTGGTCGCGGCTGCCAACGGCTTCAACGACGGGCCATCGAAAGACACCGGGTGCCCCGATTCCGCCACAAGCGGCAAACGCCTGGCGGCTGCAGCCGGGGCCGCTACTGCCCGGCGGCATCCTCGCCCAGCGGCGCCGTCGCGGCCGTCAGCCAGGCGGCAGCCTGTTCGTCCAGCAGCGGTGCCAGGCTGCCGCGCACGGCGGCGTGGTAGTCGTCCAGCCAGGCGATCTCTGCCCGGGTCAGCAGGCCCGGATCCACCAGCCGGCGGTCGATCGGCGCCCGGGTGATGGTCTCGAAACCCAGCATCTCCCGCTCCGCGCCCGGCACCTCCACCTCGATCACCGCCACCAGGTTCTCGATCCGGATGCCGTAGGCGCCTTCCTTGTAGTAGCCGGGCTCGTTGGAGATGATCATGCCCGGCGCCAGGGCGATGCCGCCGCCGGCCTTGGAGATCCGCTGCGGCCCCTCGTGCACGCCCAGATAGCTGCCGACGCCATGGCCGGTGCCGTGGTCGTAGTCGAGCCCCGCCTGCCAGAGCGCGGCGCGGGCCAGGCTGTCGAGCTGCGCGCCGGTGGTGCCGCGCGGAAACAGGGCGGTGGCGATCGCGATATGACCCTTCAGCACCCGTGTGAAGCGGTCGCGCATCTCCGCGCCCGGCGTGCCGATGGCAACGGTGCGGGTGATGTCGGTGGTGCCGTCCAGGTATTGCGCGCCGGAATCGACCAGGTAGAGGCTCTCCGGCTCCAGCCTGCGATTGCTCTCCGCCGTGACCCGGTAGTGCACGATGGCGCCGTTCGGCCCGGCGCCGGAGATCGTGTCGAAGGACAGGTCCTGGATCAGCTTGTTGGAGCGCCGGAACGCCTCCAGCTGCGCGGCCGCCGTCATCTCGTCGACCTGGCCGCCGGGGGCGGCCCCGTCGAGCCATTTCAGGAAGCGGGTGACCGCCGCCCCGTCGCGCAGATGGGCGGCGCGCATGCCGTTCAGCTCCACCGCGTTCTTGCGCGCCTTCGGTTCCAGACAGGGATCGGCGCCCCGGTCCAGCACGGCGCCAGCCCGCGTCAGCCGCTCCGCGATCCAGGACGGCGCGCTGGCCGGGTCCAGGCGGACCGTCGCGCGATCGCGGCCCAGCCGGTCCAGCGCGTCGCCCAGCCGGTCCGGCGGCTGCACGGTGACCTCGTTGCCCAGATGCCCGCGCAGTTCCGGCACCATCTTGCGCCGGTCCAGGAACAGGTCCGCCGTCGCATCGGCGCGCAGCACCGCGAAGGCGTGCGGGAAGGGCGCGCGGGGCACGTCGGCGCCGCGGATGTTGAACAGCCAGGCGATGGATTCCGGCAGGCTCAGGACGGCGGCATCCGCCTTCGCCGCCTTCAGCAGGCCGGCGATCTCCGTCCGCTTGTCCTGCGCGGAGCGGCCGGTAAACATCTCGGTATGCGGGCGGACCGGGCCCAGCGGCGGCGGCGGCTGGTCGTCCCAGACCCGGTCGATCGGGTTGCGCTCCACCGGCACCAGGTCGAAGCCGCCCTTTTCCGCCGCGCGCCGCCAGCGCGCCAGCCCGTCGGGCGTATGCAGCCAGGGGTCGTAGCCGATGCGGCGACCCGCGGCCGCGGCGGCCAGCCAGTCATGCGGCGGCGCCTCCGTGATGTGGTGCAGCGAGAACAGGCTGCCGTCGACCTGTTCCCGCAGCTGCAGGGTGTAGCGGCCGTCGCTCCAGACGCCGGCCCGGTCGACAAGCACGATCGCCATGCCGGCGGAGCCGGTGAAGCCGGTGAGCCAGGCCAGCCGTTCCGCCTGTCGCGGCAGGTATTCGCCCTGATGGGCATCGGTCATCGGCACGATGAAGCCGTCCAGGTCCTGTGCGGCGATTTCCTCCCGCAACCGGGCAAGGCGGTCGGCCGAGTGCTGCCGGTCGCCCAGCCCGTCGCGCCAGTGCGCGGCCAGGGCGTCGACCTCGCGCGCGACCTGCGCCGCCTTGTCGGGCGGTGCCCCGGCAGTCAGCAGGTCCAGGCCCTGACGGGTGCCGAAGCGGTCCGGGCTGGCGGCCACGCCTGCGGCCCAGTCCCGGGCGCCCTGGGCGGACAGACCGCCATGCAGGTCGCACAGCAGCTTCACGGTGTCGGGACTGATTTTGGTCATGGGTGCATACCTTTAACGCTTAGCCATGCAGAAAATGCAGATCAGGCCTTCTGCGCTTCCCTGGCTGGGCCCTTTGAAATTCGCTGTGTGCGCTGCAACATAAACCGCGTGACAGAGACAGGTCCCGGTGCACCGCGGGAAGGCCGCAACGCAGCCCGGGACATCCAAGGAACGTGAGAATGTATACCGCAAATCGTCAAGCCGGCGATGACCATGCCCTCGACACCTTCGCGCTGCAGGCACGCGCCCGCGCGCTGCGCGCCGAGGCGATCGCCACCTTCATCGGCAACGGCCTGTTCGCCGCCGGCCGCGCCCTGCGCAAGGGCTGGTACCGGCTGGAGCAGAACCGCCTGGACCGCGCCCTGCGCCGGGAACTGTCCCGCCTGGACAGCCATACTCTGCGCGACCTGGGCCTGAACCCCAGCAGCATTTCCGCCGTGACCAGCGACTCGCTGGCCGACCATCCGCTTGCCCGCCAGGGCGTGGCCGATGCGCCGGCGAACGAGAACAAGCGGCGCGAGGAGATCCGTACCGCGGCCTGATGGCCGGGCCCGCCCCGCGGATGCGGGGCGCGGTGCGCTGAAAAGGGGGCGGGCGGCTGGTGCTGCCGGCCCCTTTTTCATGCCGCCCGCGTTCACGTGGCTGCATCATGCACATGCTGCAACACAGCATTGACGGCCGTCGGCGACGGTATCGATTGCAAGGGTCATATTGCGGTGCAACAATTCTAGTGCAACGCAGCATCGCGCTCTTCGCGATGCAGCGCCCCGGACACATTGCCGGCCGGTCCGCGCCATCGCGGGCGGGACCGGCCGCAGCAGCAGAGAAGGAATGGCCATGTCTTCGACGAATGGTCCTTTTGAGCCGGCCCGGATGGGCAGCCAGGATTTCTCCGCCCAGATCGCGGCGGCGCGGTTGATCCGCGCGCAGGCCGCTGCCGACTTCATGTCGGCGGCTTTCGCCGCGCTGGGTCTCATCATCCGCCCGGTGACCGCCCCCCTGGCCCGCCCGGTCGCCCGCTGGCGGGAGCTGTCGCGCCTGCGCGCGACCTTTGCGGCGCTTGACGACGCCACCCTGCGGGACCTGAACATCCCGCGCGAGATGGCGTCGGAGATCACGCCGGAAGCCCTGGCCGACCATCCGCTGGCGGCCGGCGACCGGTGGCGGGTCGCGAACGAGAACGCGGTCGCCGGCAGCCGGGCCCGCAGCGCGGCCTGATCGCCGCCGCGCTGTCCGGTCAGGCCTCCGGCTGCGCGGTCAGCACGGCCTGCCGTGCCGGCCCCAGCGGCAGGCGCAGCGGCGCGCGGCTGAGCAGCAGCGCCGACCAGCCGTCGGCGCGCAGCTCGCGGCGCAGCACCAGGCCCTGGGCGCGATAGGCGGCGGCGACCCGCCGCGCCTCCCGGTTCAGCAGGCCGGCGAGGACCACCAGGGTCTGCGGCCCGCAGAGCCCGGCAATGCCCGGCGCCATCGCGATCAGCGGGCCGGACAGGATATTGGCGAAGATCGCATCGTAGGGCCGCGGGCCATGCAGCACCCGCATGGCCGGACTCGAGGCGCGGCTGCACCGCATCCGCATGCCGACCCCGTTCAGGCGGGCATTCTCCGCCGCGATCCGCACCGCCACCGGGTCGATATCGGCCGCCGTTACCCGCGCCCGCCAGGCACGGGCGGCAGCGATCCCCAGCACGCCGGAGCCGCACCCCAGGTCCAGGACCCGGCTGTCCGGCCGGCCGCGCGCGCCGGCCAGAAGGGCGATCGCGAGCATGCAGAGCGCCGTCGACGGTGCCCGCCCGGTGCCGAAGGCCTGCGCCGCCTCGATCTCCAGCGGCCAGCGTGCCGTCGGCCGGTCGTGGCGATGCACCTCGCCATACAACAGGAAGCCGCCGATCCGGAATGGCGCGCGGATCCGGTTGGAATGGCCCACCCAGTCTTCCGCCGGCAGGTCGGCCAGCAGCGGTGCGCCGGCCTCGGGCGCGATCTCGCGCAGCAGGGTCGCGATCGCCTCCAGGTCCGGCGCCCTGTCGTAGACGGCGGCCAGCCGCCGGCGCGCCGGGTCCGGGGTCATGAATTCGGACACCGCGAGCGCGTCGGCAAAGGCCAGTTCGCCCGCCGCGCCGGCGAACGCCGCCGGCACCTCCGCCTCGACCTGCCACAGCGGGACGTCGGCGTCGGCCATGTTCATGCCGGCTGCACGAAGCTGTCCATGACCCGCTTCCGCCCCGCCTTGTCGAAGTCGATCGTCAGCTTGTTGTCGTCGATGCCGGCCACCTTGCCGTAGCCGAACTTCTGGTGGAACACGCGGGACCCGACCCGGTAGGCCGCCGGCCCGTCGTCGATCCGCACCTGCTCAGCGCTCGCCTCGATCATCTCCGGCCGGCCGCGCCCGCTTCCCTCGGCACGGCCGCCGCCCTTGCGGCTGGCGGCGCGGCGCTCGGCATCCAGCCACGGCGCCTCGTAGACGAAGCCGCCATAGAGCTCCTCGTTGATGCCGGCGGCACGACTGCCATAGACACCTTTCTGGGCGTCGCGGGCGACATGGTCCTCCGGCAGCTCGTCGACGAAGCGGGACGGGATGTTGGACTGCCACTGGCCATAGACCCGCCGGTTGGCGGCGAAGAAGATGTAGCAGCGCTGCCGCGCCCGGGTGATGCCGACATAGGCGAGGCGCCGTTCCTCCTCCAGCCCGGCGACCCCGCTCTCGTCCAGGGCGCGCTGGCTCGGGAACAGGCCGTCCTCCCAGCCGGGCAGGAAGACGGTGTCGAATTCCAGCCCCTTCGCGGCATGCAGGGTCATCACGTTGACCATTTCATTGGTGTCGTCCTGGTCGTTGTCCATCACCAGGCTGACATGCTCCAGGAAGGCCGTCAGGCTGTCGAACTCGTCGATCGCCTGCACCAGCTCCTTCAGGTTCTCCAGCCGGCCGGGCGCGTCGGGCGAGCGGTCGTTCTGCCACATCTCGGTATAGCCGCTCTCGTCCAGCACGGTCTCCACCACCTCGGCATGGGAGAGGCCGTCCAGCATCGCCCGCCAGCGGTCGAAATCGGCGATCAGGCCGCGGATCGTGGTACGCACCCGGGGCCGCAGCTCGTCGGTCTCCACCAGGTGGCGGGCGGCCTTCATCAGGCTGGTGCCTTTCGCCCGTGCGGCCTGGTGCAGCAGCTGCACACTGGCATCGCCCAGGCCGCGCTTCGGGACGTTCAGGATCCGCTCCAGCGCCAGGTCGTCATCCTCCTGCGCGATCACCCGCAGATAGGCCATCGCGTCGCGGATTTCCTGCCGCTCGTAGAAGCGCAGGCCGCCGATCACCCGGTAGCGCAGCCCCATCTGGATGAAGCGCTCCTCGAAGGCGCGGGTCTGCGAGCCGGCGCGCACCAGGATCGCCATCTGCGCCAGCGAGCGGCCGTCGCGCTGCAGCGCCTCGATCTCCTCGCCGACGGCGCGGGCCTCCTCGTCCTGGTCCCAGACGCCGCGCACGGCGACCTTCTCGCCGGCTTCGCCTTCCGTCCACAGGGTCTTGCCCAGCCGGCCCTCGTTATTGGCGATGACGCCGCTGGCTGCGGCCAGGATGTGGGAAGTGGAGCGGTAGTTGCGCTCCAGCCGGACCACCTCCGCGCCGGGAAAGTCGCTCTCGAAGCGCAGGATGTTGCCGACTTCCGCGCCGCGCCAGCCATAGATCGACTGGTCGTCGTCGCCGACGCAGCAGATGTTGCGGTTGGCCTGCGCCAGCAGCCGCAGCCACAGGTACTGCGCCACGTTGGTGTCCTGATACTCGTCCACCAGGATGTAGCGGAAGCGGCGGTGATAGTCGGCCAGCACCTCCGGCTGCGACTGGAAGATCGTCAGGTTGTGCAGCAGCAGGTCGCCGAAGTCGCAGGCGTTCAGGGTGGCGAGGCGGTCCTGGTACTGGCGGTAGATCTCCACCGCGCGGCCGTCGGCCAGGCCGGAATCGCCGGCCGGCACGGCGGCCGGCGCCAGGCCGCGGTCCTTCCAGCGGCCGATCACGGCGGCGAAGGCGCGCGGCGGGAATTTCTTCTCGTCGATGTTCGACGCCTGCAGCAGCTGCTTCAGCAGGCGCAGCTGGTCGTCGGTGTCCAGGATCGTGAAGTCGGAACGCAGCCCCACCACCTCCGCATGGCGGCGCAGCATGCGCGCGCCGATGGCGTGGAAGGTGCCCAGCCACATCCCTTCCGCGGCGCGGCCCATCAGGCCGGCGACCCGCTCGCGCATCTCCCGCGCGGCCTTGTTGGTGAAGGTCACCGCCAGCACCTGACTGGGCCAGGCCCGGCCGGTGGACAGGATATGGGCGAGCCGGGTGGTCAGCACGCGTGTCTTGCCGGTGCCGGCGCCGGCCAGCACCAGCAGCGGGCCGTCGATGCATTCCACCGCGCGGCGCTGCTCGGGGTTCAGGACGGAAAGATAGGCCGGCTCGGCACCGACGGGCAGCGGGCGTCCGCCGCCGTCCGGGGCCGGGGAAGCGCCGGCAGGGCCGAGGGCGGCATCGTCGTCGGACAGGTCGAAAGGGTCGGCAGTCACGTCTGGGGTTCTGTTCGGTCCAAGGGTCGGGCGCGGGCGAATCGCCGGCCACGGGAAGCGGCGGCCGGTCGCAGCCGCCATGCCTGGCGGGAGACGCATCCCCGCAGCCCCGGGGGCGGGCGGCATGGCATCGGCCGACGCGTCCGCAGGCGGACGTCAGTGTAGCCCGGATGGACGGTCGGCCGCACCTGCCTGTGCAGAAGATGGTGTTCGGCAGTGGCAAATTTTACCCTTCATTCATGTCCCGCCGCCTACCGTGCAGGTCCAGAACGGTGTCCGCCGGGGGGCCGGCGAGAATGCCGCGCAGCGATCGCAGGAAAGGCAGGGAAATGGCCAAGCAGGATATTGCGCCGGAAAACGTCCCGGCTGAGGGGAAAGGTGCGGCGAAGCCGCGGCACGGCAGCATCCGCTCCCGGCTCTACCTTGCCTTCGGCGGGGTGGCGGCGCTCACGGTGGTCGCCGCCGGGGTGTCCTGGCTCTCCTTCGGCAATGTGCAGGAGAGCTTCGATGCGATGGCCGGCCGCGACGTACCGGCGATGACCGCGGCGCTGGAGCTGGCGGCCGAGAGCGCCTCCCTGGCCGCCGCGGCGCCGGCCCTCGCCGGGGCCGAGGACGCTGAGGCGCGGGCCGCCACGAATGCCGACCTGGAGCGCCGGAGCGCGCGGGTTGACGCCCTGATCGAAACCCTTGCCGGATCCGGCACCGCGCCGTCGCCGGCGGGCGATGTCGCCCCGGCGACCGACGCGGCGACGGGCGAGGCGGCGGCGACAGGCGAGACGGCGTCGGCTGGCGAGACCGCGGTGATCGGCGCGATCCGCGACCAGGCCGCGGAGCTGCGCACCAACCTGGGCTTCCTGGACGGCGCCGTTGCCGACAAGCTGGCCGCCGACGCGGCCCTGGCAACCGCGGTGGCGCAGCTTGCCGAACGGCATGACGCATTGCTGGCGGAACTGTCGCCGCGCATCGACGAGGCCAATGCCGCCCTGACCCGCGGTACCGAGGCGGCGACGGCGGATAGCGGGGAAGCGATCAACGCGGTCCTGGCCGATGGCGTCGGCCGGCTGCGCGACCTGCTCTCGCTGCGGGCCTATGCCAGCCAGGTGATGGTGATGCTGACGGAGACTGCGGGCACCGACCTGGCGCCCCGGGTGAAGATGCTCCAGATGTTCGCCAAGAAGCCGGTGGAAGGCATCCACGAGGCCCTGCGCTCGGTGCCGGAGGATACCGACGGCATGCAGGCGCGGATCCCGCTGGAGACGATGCTCAGCTATGCGGAAGGGCCCGACAATCCCTTCGTGCTGAAGCAGCGGGTGCTGGACGGCGACTTCAATGCCGTCCTGACCCTGCGCGAAGCCCTGCAGGGCGCCGCCAACACGCACCAGCAGGTGATCGACACCCTGCAGCCGATGATCGAGGCGGCGGAGCGCGACCTGGTGGCCGAGGTCGACCGCCTGAGCGACGAGAACGGCGCCCGGATCGCCGGCCTGATGGATGCCGAGGTCGCCACCCTGCGCAACATCCTGCGCATCCAGTCCCAGGCCAACCATACCGCCGGTCTGCTGGCCACCGCGGCGAACCTGAACAGCACCGACGCGATCGAGGCGATGCGCGGCCTGTTCTACGAGGAATCGGCCGGCATCTTCGAGGCGCTGAACAGCCTGTCCGACCGCGACGCCGCCGCCGGGATCGAGGCGGCGGTCAACGGCCTGATGGAATTCGGCGAGAGCACCGACAACATCTTCGACCTGCGCATGCAGGTCCTGCAGGCCGCCGCCCGCGCCGACAAGGCCCTGGCCAAGACCCGGACCCTCAGCGACGCCCTCACCGACGAAGTGCGCTTCCTGGTGGCGGATGCCCAGGCGCAGATGCAGGCCCGCACCGCGGCCGTCGACGACGCCTTCCAGCAGGCGCAGCTCTGGCTGCTGGCGATCGCGGTTGCCAGCGTCGTCGTCGCGCTGCTGGTCGCCTGGCTCTATGTCGGCCGCAATGTCGGCCGCCGCCTGAAGCGGCTGACCGCATCGACCCTCGCCGTGGCGGATGGCGACATGGATGCGGAGATCGACACCAGGGGCCGCGACGAGATCGCGCAGGTCGCGAGCGCATTGCTGGTGTTCCGAGACGGCCTGGCGGAAGCCGCGGCCGCCGACCGTCGCGCCGACGAGGCGCGCGAACGCGCCGAGGCGGAGCGGCGCGAGGCGATGCTGCGGCTGGCCGCCGCCTTCGAGGCGTCGGTCAGCGGTGCCGTGCGGGAGGTATCCGATGCGGCCGGCAGCCTGAACCGGACCGCGGCCCGGATGTCGACCACGGCGGAAGAAACCAGCCGCCAGTCGCGTGCCGCGACCGGGGCCACCGAGAGCGCCTCCTCCAGCGTGCAGACCGTCGCCAGCGCGGCCGAGGAGCTGGCCGCCTCGATCGCCGAGGTCAGTCGCCAGGTCGGGCAGTCCAGCACCTCGGCGGCGCGTGCCACCGACCGCGCGAAGACCACCGACCAGACGGTGCGGGGCCTGCAGGCGGCGGCGCAGAAGATCGGCGATGTCGTCACCCTGATCCAGGACATCGCGGAGCAGACCAACCTGCTGGCCCTGAACGCCACCATCGAGGCCGCCCGCGCGGGCGAGGCGGGCAAGGGCTTTGCCGTCGTCGCGCACGAGGTGAAGTCGCTCGCCACCCAGACCGCCCGTGCCACCGGCGACATCTCCGAGCAGGTGGGCAGCGTGCAGAAGATCACCGGCGAGGCGGTTGCCGCGATCGGCGAGATCGTCGCTACCATCGAGGAGGTCAACGCGATCGCTGCCGGCATCGTCGCCGCGGTGGAGCAGCAGACCGCCGCCACGCAGGAGATCGCGCAGAACGCCCAGAGCGCGGCCGCCGGCACCGAGGAGGTGTCGCGCAATATCGGCGGCGTCGAGCGTGCCGCCGGGGAATCCGGCCAGGCCGCCGGCGAACTGGTGACCTCCGCCGGCGAGCTCGGGCGGCTGTCCGACACCCTCAACGGGGAGGTGGAACGCTTCCTGTCCGAGATTCGCGCCGCCTGAACCGGGCCGCCTGAACCGGGCAGCACCTTCGCTGCCCGCGACCTGTCCAAGCCGCTGCCGAAATACGCCTTCCCGCCGGAAGAGCAGGAGGCCCGCGAGATCCTGCAGCTGGTGGAGGACGAACTGTTCCTGGACGGCAATCCGCGGCAGAACCTGGCGACCTTCTGCCAGACCTGGGAAGAGGCGGAGGTGCACCGGCTGATGGACCGGTCGATCGACCGCAACATGATCGACAAGAGCGAATACCCGCAGACCGCGGAGCTGGAGGTCCGCTGCAGCCACATGCTGGCCGACCTGTGGCATGCGCCCGATGCCGCGGATGCGGTCGGGACCTCCACCGTGGGCTCGTCGGAGGCCTGCATGCTGGGCGGCATGGCGGCGAAATGGCGCTGGAAGGCCCGGCAGCGTGCGGCCGGCCGGCCCACCGACCGGCCGAACCTGGTCTGTGGCCCGGTCCAGGTCTGCTGGGAAAAGTTCTGCCGCTACTGGGAGATCGAGAAGCGCGAGATCCCCATGATTGCCGCGGACGGGCAGCTGGTCATGGACCCCGAGCGGATGCTGGAAGCGGTCGACGAGAACACGATCTGCGTGGTGCCGACCTTCGGCGTGACCTATCACGGACGCTACGAGATGGTGCAGCCGCTGGCGGCGGCGCTGGACCGGCTGCAGGCCGATGGCGGCCCGGACGTGGACATCCATGTCGATGCCGCTTCCGGCGGCTTCCTGGCACCGTTCTGCACCCCGGACATCGTCTGGGATTTCCGCCTGGAGCGGGTGAAGTCGATCTCCACCTCCGGCCATAAATACGGCCTGGCGCCGCTCGGCGTCGGCTGGGTGCTGTGGCGCGACAAAGCCGAGCTGCCGGAGGAACTGGTCTTCTCCGTCCCCTATCTGGGCGGCAAGGTCGGCAGCTTCGCGATCAACTTCTCGCGCCCCGCCGGCCAGGTCGTCTCGCAGTACTACCTGTTCAACCGGCTGGGGCGGGAGGGCTATCGCCGGGTGCAGGACGCCTGCTACGCGGTCGCCCGCTTCCTGGCGCAGGAGGTGGCGGCGCTCGGCCCCTTCGACTTCATCCATGACGGCGATCCGCAGGCCGGCATCCCCGCGGTGTCGTTCCAGGTGCGGCCGGGCGCGGCACTGCCCTACAGCCTGTACGACCTGTCGGCAAAGCTGCTGGAGCGCGGCTGGCAGGTGCCGGCCTTCCGGCTGACCGCCGATGCCGGGCCGGACATCATGCGGATCATGGTGCGCCAGGGGGTCAGCATGGACATGGCGCAGCTGCTGGTCGACGACATGCGCCGCGCGATCGACGGCTTCGACAGGCATCCGGTGACCGTGCCGCTGACCGAGACGGAGCGGGCCGCCTTTTCGCACAACTGAGGGTCGCGGTTCCGCCTGGCTGGAGGGGTTTTCATGCCGAAAGATGCCGAACCGGGCGCCCCTGTCGGAAAGGCCGCCGGCCGGATCACGGTCGTCACCCTGGCGGTGATGAACCTGACCGCCGTCGTCAGCCTGCGCGGCCTGCCGGCGGAGGCCGAGTACGGCATGGCGGCGATCGCCTATTACCTGTTCGCCGCTTTCTGCTTCCTGGTGCCGGTGGCGATCGTGGCGGCGGAACTGGCCACCGCCTGGCCGCAGCGCGGCGGCATCTTCCGCTGGGTGGGGGAGGCGTTCGGCGCCCGCGCCGGCTTCCTGGCGATCTTCCTTTTGTGGGTGCAGAACGTGGTCTGGTTCCCGACCGTGCTGACCTTCGGCGCGGTGGCCCTGGCCTTCGCCGGGCCCGACCAGGGCTGGGACGAGGCGCTGGCGGCGAACCGGTTCTACACCCTGACGGCGGTGCTGGCGGTCTACTGGCTGGCGACCGCGATCGCGCTGCGGGGGGTGGCGGCCTTCACCGCCGTGGCAAAATGGGGCGGCCTGGTCGGCACCATCATCCCCGCCGCCCTGCTGATCGGCTTCGGCATCGCCTATCACCTGTCGACCGGGCAGAGCGCAACGCCGCTGACCTGGTCGGCGGCGGTGCCGGACCTGGGCCGCTTCGACACCCTGGTGCTCGCCGCGTCGATCTTCCTGTTCTATGCCGGCATGGAGATGAACGCGGTGCATGTCCGCAACGTGACCAGGCCGGAACGCAACTATCCGCTGGCGATCCTGATCTCGTCCCTGGCGGCGGTGGCGATCCTGGCGCTGGGCACCCTGGCGGTCGCCATGATCGTGCCGCGGGGCGAGATCAGCCTGGTGCTCAGCCTGTTGCTGGCCTTCGACGCCTATTTCGCCCATTTCGGCCTCGCCTGGCTGGGGCCGGTGGTGGCGGTGATGCTGGCCTTCGGCGTGCTGGGCGGGGTCACGGTCTGGGTTTCCGGTCCCTCCTCCGGCATCCTGGCTGTGGGGCGGGCCGGCTACCTGCCGCCGGTCCTGCAGCGCACCAACGCGGCCGGCGCGCCGGTCGCGATCCTGCTCCTGCAGGCGGGTCTGGTGACCCTGCTGTCGCTGCTCTTCGTCATCCTGCCCTCGGTGCAGGCGACCTACCAGATCCTCGGCCAGCTGACCGCGATCCTCTACCTGGTGATGTACCTGATGATGTTCGCCGCGGCGCTGGTGCTGCGCTACCGGCGCGACGGTGCCGCACCGGGGGCCGCGCGCTCCTATCGGGTGCCGGGCGGCCGTGCTGGGCTCTGGCTGTTCGCCGGCACCGGCTTCGCCGCCTCGCTGCTGGCGATGGCCCTGTCCTTCGTGCCACCGGGGCAGATCGCCGTCGGCAGCCCCACCGCCTATATCGGCCTGCTGGCCGGCGGCGCGGTGCTGTTCATCGCCCTGCCGATGGCCATCTACGCCCTGCGGAAGCCCCACTGGCATCGCCCGGATGCCGGTTTCGAACCGTTCAGCTGGGAGCGCGGCGCATAGGCCTGCCGCGACGTCGCCGGCTCTTTCCCCATTGACTTTCAACCAAATGGTTGATGACACTGAAAGCCGGTTGCAGGCGCAGGGGGAGGCACGGAGCGATGGCCAGCGGGTACCGGATCCTGTTCGGGGATATCCACAATCACAATGCCTGCGGCTACGGCGTCGGCTCGATGGAGCGGTCGATCGAGATCGCGCGCAGCCATCTGGATTTCTTCGCCTTCACCGGCCATTCCAGCTGGCACGACATGGTGCCGATGGAGGGCGGGCGCGAACAGCACTGGATCAAGGGCTTCGAGAAGCTGCGCGACGCCTGGCCGAACGTGCAGGACCTGATCGCCGGCGCCAACGACGACGACCGCTTCTCCGCCTTCCTGGGCTTCGAATGGCATTCCAGCCATTTCGGCGACCAGTGCGTCGTCTTCCCCGACGACCACCAGCCGATCGCCTACGCGCAGGACGTGGGCGAACTGCGCGCCTTCTGCCGCGAGAAGCAGGCGCTGATGATCCCGCACCACCTGGGCTATCCGCAGGGGCGGCGCGGCGTTAACTGGGAGATCTTCGACGAGGCCTGCACCCCGGTTGTCGAGATCTTCTCCGAGCATGGCAATTCGGAGCATGACCGCGGCCCGTTCGACTTCTTCAACCATTCCATGGGCGGGCGGCAGACGGCCCAGACGGTGCGCCATGCCCTGCGCCAGGGGCGGCGCTTCGGCTTCTGCGCCTCCAGCGACAGCCATAACGGCTTTCCCGGCGCCTATGGCGAGGGGCTGATCGCGGTGCTGTCGGAGCGGCTGGACCGGCCGGCGATCATCGAGGCGATCAACGCCCGCCGCACCTATGCGATCACCGGCGACCGGATCGAGGTCGACTTCACCGTCGGCGGCGCCGTCATGGGCGCCAGCATCGACGCGGGCCGCGAGGTGGAGGTCGCCTACGACGTGCGCGGCCGCGACGAGCTGGACGTGGTGGAGGTGGTGCAGGACGGCGAGGTCGTGCATCGCAGCTTCCCCGGCAATTCCTTCGCCGCGCCCGGCGCGCTGGGCGATACCTTTCAGGTCCGCCTGGAATGGGGCTGGGGCCCCTGGGGCGACCTGGCGCTGGAGCGGGTCTGCGACTGGCAGTTCGACGTCGCGGTGGCGGACGGTCGCATCGCGCGGGCCTTTCCCTGCCTGCAGTCCGGCCCCTTCGATCCCGACCGCCGGCACCGCATTGCGCAGCGCTCGGAGCGGGAGCTCTCGGTGCGCTCCTACACCTCGCGGCGCGGCGCCTATCGGCTGAACCCGAACCAGAGCCTGGTGCTGGAGCTTGAGGGCGGTGCGGAAACGCAGCTGACCCTGACCCTTGCCGAGCCGGCGGCGCAGACCGTCACGGTCAGCGCGGCGGAGCTGCTGGCAGGCTCGCACAACAGCTTCACCGGCCCCTTCCCGAAGGAGAGCTGGCAGTGGCACCGCATCGTGCCCCGCAGCGCCTCGGCCCTGTCGGACCGCTGCACGCTGCCGGTGCCGCAGGACCGGCCGGGTCATGTCTATCTGCGCGTGCGGCAGATGAACGGCCATGTCGCCTGGATCAGCCCGGTCTTCCTGAACTACCGCTGAGGGGCGGGATTGACGCCACGGGATAGACATCACGGGATTGACGGGCCCCCCCCGGGGCATGTGGAATGAGCCAACCATCCGGTTGACAGACCGGCAAGGTGGACAAGACGCGGTCGAGAAAGAGGAAACGTCCGGTCCGGTGGCTGCAGCCCGCGGCCGCCGCAACAAGGGAAGGAGCAGTCTGGTGAGATACGTGGGAACCCTGTTCGGCACGATGGCGGCGGCGGCCGCTGCGGTCGTGATCTCCGCCACCGCGCCGGCTTTGGCGGACGGCTACCCGGAGCGCCCGATCACCCTGATCGTGCCCTGGAATGCCGGCGGCACCACCGACATCGTGGCGCGCCTTTTCGCGCCGGAGCTGTCGGAGGAACTCGGCCAGCCGGTCGCGGTGGTCAACAAGGTCGGCGGCGGCGGCGCGCTCGGCACCAAGGAGGCGCTGGACGCCAAGGACGGCTACACGATCATCATGACCACCAGCGGCAACCATATCCTGACGCCGCTGGCCAAGGATGTCGGCTATCGCGCCGACGAATTCGCCGGCATCGGCCAGCTGTCGGAGCGCACCCTGATCCTGGCGGTGCAGGACGATGCGGCCTGGTCGGACCTGAAGGAACTGCAGGCGGACGCCAAGGCCAATCCGGGCAAGTACACCTTCGGCGCGGTGCCGAACGTGCTGCCCTTCCTGACCCTGAAGTCCTGGGCCGACAAGGCCGGGGTGGAACTGGTCCATGTGCCGCAGCAGGGCGGCGCGCCCGGCGTGAACGGCGTGCTGGGCGGCCATCTGGACATGGTGCCGGAAAGCCTCGCCTCGGTGCAGTCGCACCTGAAGGCCGGCACGATGAAGGGCCTGGCCGTCTTCAACAAGGAACGCGACCCCAACGCGCCCGACGTGCCGACGGCGAAGGAGCAGGGCTTCGAGGTCTATGGCAATCCCTTCACCGGCGTCGCGGTGGCGAAGGACGTGCCGCCGGAGGTGGTCGAGAAGCTGCGCGCCGCCACGGCGAAGATCGCCAAGGACCCGGACTTCGTGAAGAAGATGCAGCAGTCCGGCGACGGCGTGCAGTATCTGGACGGCCCGGCCTTCGAAGAGGTCTGGATGCGCGACTGGAACAACTACGAGCCGATCCTGAAGAAGTGACGGCGCGTGCGCGGGTGCGGCAGGTGCCGCGCCCGCGCCCGCAGCCTGAACCGGTTGAAATCTGCGTCTATGGAAATGGCGAACGCGCCTCCACTGTCGTGACCGCCGCACGTGTTGCGGCGGTGACACAAGAGGGGGGACCGCGGCGCCCCGCCCCTGGCGCGGTTGGATCCATACATTGACGGCATCAGGGTGATGGCGGGACGATGAGCGCAATCTCGGCGACCGGCGACAGGGCCCGCCTGATGGCGGTGGCGATCACCTGCCTGCTGCTGGCCGCCGGGGCGGTCGCGCTGCTGGTACATCTTCGGCTCAATCCGTCCGGCACGCCGATCTTCGGCGTTTCCGCCGATACCCTGCCGGAGGCGATGGCGCTTTCCATCGCCATCCTCTCCGGCCTCCTGGCCCTGCAGACCTTTCTCGCGCTGCGCCGCGCGCCGGCGGCGGCAGGCCGTCCCGCTGCGGATGACCGGAACGGCGGCGCCGCGCCGCGCTTCGCCGGCCTGTTCGCGCTCTGCATCGCCTTCATCCTGGCATTGCCCTGGGCCGGCTTCCTGCTCTCCGGCGCCGTGCTGGTCGCGGCCGCGGCCTGGCTGCTGGGCAACCGGCGCCATGTCACCATCGTCCTGGTGGCGATCCTGGCGCCGCTCCTGCTGGACCAGTTCTTCGAACATGCGATGGTGATCTACCTGCCGGCCGGGCGGTGGCTTCCGTGACCGCCGTTCTGTTCGGGGAGCGGCACTGAGATGGAGCAGCTGCTGGCCGCCCTGCCGATGGCGTTCGAGCCGATGGTGCTGGCGATGGCCGCCGCCGGCCTGGTGATCGGCATCGTGATCGGCGCGATCCCGGGGCTGAACGTGCCGCTGGCCGTCGCCGTCGCCCTGCCGGTCACCTTCAGCCTGGAGCCGCTGGCCGGGCTGGCGATGCTGGTCGGCATCTACAAGGGCGGCACCTATGCCGGTTCGCTTTCGGCGGTGCTGATCGGCATTCCGGGCACCCCGGCCGCCGCGGCCACCGCACTCGACGGCGCGCCGCTGATGCGCGCCGGACAGGCGGGCAAGGCGCTGAAGATGTCGCTTTACGCCTCCATCATCGGCAGCTTCATCAGCGACCTGGCGCTGATCTTCTTCGCCCTGCCGATGGCGATGGCGGCGCTCTCCTTCGGCCCGGCGGAGAATTTCGCGCTGGGCATCTTCTCCCTCACCCTGATCGCGGTGCTGTCGGAGGGGATGATGCTGAAGGGGTTGATCTCCGGCGCGCTGGGCATCTTCCTCGCCACCTTCGGCATCGACCCGCTGACCGGCGATTTCCGCCTCACCTTCGGCGTTACCGAGATTTCCGCCGGATGGAATTTCATCGCCTTGGTGATGGGCGTCTTCGCGGTGGCGGAAGGCTTCGCCATGGTGGAGCGAAAGGTGCGCAAGGGGGAGGCGCCCGCACCCGTGGCCCGGGTCCGCCTGTCCGACCCCGACCACAGCCTGACCCGCGCGGAATGGCGGGCCAGCGCGCCGTCGATCCTGCGCTCCGCGCCGATCGGCGTGGCGATCGGCGCCGTGCCGGGCCTGGGCTCGGCGATCGCCGCCTTCCTGACCTACGGACTGGCGCGCACCTTCTCCCGCGATCCCGGCCGCTTCGGGAAGGGCGCGGTGGAAGGGGTCGCGGCGGCGGAAACCGGCAACAGCTCGGTCACCTCCTCCACCTTCATCCCGCTCCTGACCCTGGGCATTCCCGGCGACGTGATCACCGCCATCATGCTGGGCGCCTTCATGATCCACGGCCTGGTGCCCGGGCCGACCCTGTTCACCGAAAGCGGCGACTTCGTCACCGCCTACTTCGTGGTGATGGTGCTGACCACCCTGCTGCACCTGGTGATCGGCCGGGCCGGCATGTCGCTGTTCATCCAGGCGGTGCGGGTGCCGACCGACATCCTGTTCCCCGTGGTGCTGCTGCTCTGCTTCACCGGGGTCTATGTCGCCACCAATTCCTTCTTCGACCTCTATGTCATGCTGGGCTTCGGCCTCCTGGGCTATGGCATGAACAAGCTGGGCTTCCCGGTGGCGCCGCTGCTGATCGGCTTCATCCTCGGGCCCCTGGTGGAGGTCGGCATGCGCCAGAGCCTGATCCTGTCGCGCGGCAGCCTGGACATCTTCATCGACCGCCCGATCGCAGGCCTGTTCCTGGGGATGGCGGCGATCACCCTCGCCTGGGTGGGCTGGCGGGAGCTGCGCGGTCCGCGCGCACCGAAAAAGACAGAAGCCGAAACTGGAGACAGCGCCCGATGAAGATCGCCGAGATCGAGGTCATCCCGGTCCGCATGCCGCTGAAGGCGGTGCTGACCCTGCCGAAGGGCGCCAGCCGCAGCCTGGACGAGGGCAAAAGGGTGGCGCTGGTGAAGATGACCGCCGACGACGGCACCGTCGGCTGGGGGGAGAGCGGCCCCTCGCGGCGCTGGTCGGCGGAGACCCTGGAGAGCTGCGTCACCAGCCTGCGGCAGTACCTGGCGCCGGCGGTGATCGGCCACGACGCCTTCGACATTGCCGGCCTGCACGCGAAGATGGATACCGAGATCGCGCCCGGCCTGGATCCCGGCCAGCCGGTGGCGAAGAACGCCATCGACATCGCCTGCCACGACATGATCTGCCGCCGGCTGGGCATCCCGCTGCAGTCCTGGCTGGGCCGCAAGGCCCTGGACCATGTGAAGCTCGCCCGCCTGATCTCCGCCCCCGACCCGGATGCGGCGGCGAAGATGACGGCAGAGGCGGCCGCGGCCGGCTATGAGGGGATGAAGGTCAAGGTCGGCCATGACCCGCACCACGATGCCGCGATCATGAAGGCGGTGGTCGGTGCCGCCGGCACCGCCTTCGTCTGGCCCGACGCCAACCAGGGCTTCACCCTGTCGGAGGCGCTGACCTTCTCCCGCCTGATCGAGCCGCTGGGGATCACCCTGTTCGAGCAGCCGGTGGCGATGAACGACATCTACGCCATGAAGAAGCTGCTGTCGGCCGTGCCGATGACGGTCGCCCTGGACGAGGCGACGATCGGCATCCCCTTCGTGATCGAGCTCCTGCGGCGGGAGGCGATCGAAGGCGTGGCGATCAAGATCAACAAGATGGGCGGCCTGTTCTATGCCCGGCAGATGTGTGACCTGGCGCGCAATGCCGGGCTCGCCCTGATCGGCTCCGGCCTGATGGATGCGCCGATCGGCTTCGCCGCCTCCACCCATCTCTATGCCGGCTATGGCATCGACCTGCCGGTCGACCTGAACGGCCCGCAGTTCATCGGCGAGACCTATCTCGCCGACCCCTTCCCGATGCAGGGCCAGCGCGCCCTGGTCC
The DNA here is from genome assembly GCF_042646425.1 of Marinibaculum pumilum. Lineage (NCBI taxonomy): Bacteria > Pseudomonadati > Pseudomonadota > Alphaproteobacteria > Rhodospirillales > Rhodospirillaceae > Marinibaculum > Marinibaculum pumilum. The sequence goes on along the minus strand of NZ_JBHRTR010000025.1, from coordinate 199,423 downwards.
CCGACACTCCCGGCCTGGGCATCACCATCGACGAGGACAAAGTGGCGTTCTTCGCGAAGGCGCTGGCGGACGCGGACGGGACGCTGGTGTAGCGGCGGCCGGCCTCAGCCCTTGCGGGTCATCCCCGCCTTGAGCGGGGATCCATTCCGACTGCGCGGCGGCCGGGCTGGCGGAATGGGCCCCAGGCTCAAGGCCTGGGGCGACGGCATCCGCTGCTCCAGGCAGGAAAGGCCTCAGCCCTTTGCCGGCTTCGTCACGCTGAACTCCGTCATCATGCCGGAATCCTCGTGCTCCAGGTTGTGGCAATGCACCATGAACGGCGCATCGGCGGTCGCCGGCTGCGGGAAGCGGACATAGATCTCTGCGGTGCCGCCATTCTCGATCGGCGCCACATCCTTCCAGCCGGCCATATGCGCCGGCGGCGGCTTGCGGTCGAGGCTGGTGATGCGGAACTGGCAGCCGTGGATATGGACCGGGTGCAGCATGCTGTCGGTCTCCTCGGAGATCGCCCAGACCAGGTCGGTGTTCAGCGGCGCGTCGAAGCCGCTCTCCACGAAGGAGAACGGCTTGCCGTTGACGCCGTTGGCGGTCAGCTGCGCCTTCAGCGGCATTGCCGGCTGGTTGGCGATCAGGTCCACCATCTTCGCGACCACCGCCGGATCGGTCTTGCCGGACTTCGCCATCTCCATCAGGCCGGCATCGGTCATCAGCTTGCGCGCTTCCGCGTCGCGGTACATCTGCATGACCAGGCCCTGGCTGACCGGCGGCAATGTCTGCGGCAGCGACGGGATCTTCGCCAGGCTGTCGGGCATCCTGCCGGTGCCGTCCGCCCCGTCGGGCTGGAAGGTGGCCAGCGGCAGCGGCTGGTCGAAGGGCGGCAGCCGCATCGCCGGCTGGTGCAGCACCGGCAGGGAGACCAGGTCGAACGGCTTGCCGTCGCGGGCATCCACCATGATCTCGTAGCGCTCGCCGGCCGTGATCGGCAGTTCCTTCATCGTGACCGGCTGTTCCAGCAGGCCGCCATCGCTGGCGATCACGTGGAACGCGCGGTTGTCGGACAGCGCCAGCCGGTAGTTGCGGGCGTTGGAGCCGTTGAGGATGCGCAGCCGCACCCAGCCCTTCGCGGTCTTCGCCACCGGATCGACCGCGCCGTTCACCAGCATGGTGTCGCCGACATAGCCCACCGCCACGGTGATCGGGTTGAAGCTGTGGAAGAAGGCACCCGATTTGTCGTAGCGGCGGTCCTGCAGGACCACCGGGATATCGTCGACCCCCCAGCGCGAGGGCAGGCCCAGGCCGTCGCTCTCCTCGTCGTCGATGACGAACAGGCCGGCCAGGCCCTTCAGCACAAGCTCCGCCGTCGCGGGGTAGAGATGCGGGTGGTACCACAGGGTGGCGGCCGGCTGGTCGATGGACAGCGGCGCCCGCCAGGTGTCGCCGGGCGCGATGATGTTGTAGGGGCCGCCATCGACCTCCCCGGGGATGATCAGGCCATGCCAGTGCAGGGTGATGTTTTCCTGCAGCCGGTTGGTCACCCGCGCCACCGGCTTGTCGCCGCGGCGCACCCGGATCACCGGCCCCAGATAGGAGCCGTTGAAGCCGAAAGTGGGGGTCTTGCCCCCCGGACGGAACGACATTTCGCTTTCGCGG
>NZ_JBHRTR010000025.1:176355-197653 GCF_042646425.1 Marinibaculum pumilum | reverse complement strand
GGCCGGCGCCCGCCGCACGCGGCAGCCGGGGCAAGGCAAGCATGGCGGCGGCCGCCCCTGCGCTGAGCAGGGCCGTCCTGCGGGTCATCTCGAACATGGGTGTCCCCTCTTGTCGCGTGTGGATCCAGGCCGGCCCGCCCGTCGTGAGTGTGCGCCTGACGAGCGAAGCGGGCAACCGGCGGCCGGGCGGATGGCGGCTTCCACCGCGATGGAGAACCGTGCTTCGATGCCCGCCGGGAGTGCGGGGAGGCTCCCGCCAGCGGCGCGGCGGCACGGGGGGAGGCAGGCATGGGCTTCGGGGTCTTCATCCACCGCTCTGACTCGATCTACGACGATCGGCCGGAAGAGCAGTACCAGTTTCCCCGCCAGTACCTGGAGCGGGTCCGAGCCTGTACCGGCGATTGGATCATCTACTACGAGCCGGTGAAGGCGACGGGTTCGCGCGGCTACTTCGCCGTCGCCAAGGTGCAGGAGGTGATCCCTGATCCGGCCGCTTCGGCGGCGGATCTCTATCTCGCGCTGATCGAGCCCGGCAGCTATCTCGACTTCGCCACTCCGGTACCGTTCCGGCGGGGCGACGCGGTCGTGGAGCGCGGTGTCCTGAATGCGCAGGGTCGCATCTCCGGCCGCGCCCAGGCTGCTGTCCGTCCATTGTCGGTCTCCGATTTCAACCGCATCCTGGCGTTGGGCCTCGATGAGGCGGACCCGCTGCTGCCGCGTACCGGCGACGCGCCCGCCGGGCTGCAGGAACAGCAGGCGCCCTGGGCCGGGGACGCGGCCCGCGACCGGGTCCAGGCGCTCACCTCGCGCATCGTCCGGGACAGGCTTTTCCGGCGGCTTGTCCTGCGTGCCTACGACGAGCGCTGTGCGGTCAGCGGCCTGAAGCTGATCAACGGCGGCGGTCGTGCCGAGGTCGATGCCGCCCATATCAAGCCGGTGGCGGCTCACGGGCCCGACATCGTCACCAACGGCATCGCCCTGTCGGGCACCGCGCATTGGATGTTCGACCGCGGCCTGATCGGCCTGTCCGACGACCTGGAGATCCTGGTGTCACGCCAGGTGAACGACCCGGACACGATCCGCGGCTTCATCAACCCCAGCGGCCATGCAATTCCGCCGCGCAGGTCGCAGGACCATCCGCACCGGCGTTTCCTGCAGTGGCACCGCGAGCATTGCTTCAAGATCTGAGGCTTGCCGCGTCAGGCTCGGTCAGGTGAGCCAGTTCTCGACGGCGAGGCTGGACACGCGGCCGAACTCGCGGACGTTCGCCGATATGATGGTGGCGCCGGTGGTGCAGGCATGGGCCGCGATGAGCATATCATTGCCGCCGATCAGCTGGCCGCTTGCCTCCAGTTCCGCCCGGATGGCGCCATACCTGGCGTCGACTGGTGGCTCCAGGGGCAGGACGGCGATCTCTTCGAGAATGCCCTCGACAGCGGCCAGGAGCTTTCCGGAGCCGCTCTTGGCGCAGCCGTAGCGCAGCTCCGCGGCGACGATCACGCTTGTGCAGACCCGGTCTTCGCCGATCTCTGCGATGCGGCGGGCAGCTCTGCCCTGCGGGTTTCTGATCAGATCTGAAATGATGTTGGTATCGAGCATGTAGCGGGTCACAACACGCGCTCCGCCGCAGGCACGGGATCATCGATCTCCGGCATCTCCTCGTCGGTCGGCGTCATTGACTTGAGCAGGGCGAGGAGACCGCGTTTGCGCACCGGTTCGATGACCAATCGATCGCCATCACGATGGATGATCGCCTCATCGCCAGGCAGTTCGAACTCCCTGGGTATGCGGACCGCCTGGTTTCGGCCATTCCGGAACAGCCTGACATGCCGGTGCTCAGTCATGCGGGTGCCTCTTGCCATATGCCTCTGACATATGCCGACAGAATCCGGAAGGCAAGGACGGCCAGTTCCAGGCTACCGCCTGACGGGAGTGCCGCCGCTGGACGTGCAACTTATAATCCTGATAATCCGGTCATATTTGTAATGAATGAAAGTCGTTTGTCGTGACGGAGGGGGCATGCGGGACAAGCGGGGCAAGTTCGTCGAACTGGCGGAGGCGCGGGTCAATCGGACGATCAAGGACATCCGGCTGATCGGCAATCTCGCCAACAAGAACGCCTATACCTATTCCAGGGGCGACGTGGAGAAGATGTTCGACGCGATCGAAAAGGAACTGGAGGAGGCGAAGGCGCGCTTCTTCGAGGAGGGGCCGGCCAACGGCAGCGCCTTCTCCCTGAGCGCGGACTGAGTCCGCAACGCGGGCTGACGCCGCGCGGCGGCGGGACCGGTCCCGTTCCCTACCGCCCCGGCACCTCGTCGCCGCGTTCCTCTGCGCGGGCCTGCAGGAGGGCCCGGTTGTAGGCCAGCAGCACGTCGGCCTGGCGCAGGACGCCGACGACCTTGCGGGTCTCGCGGTCGTCGACCACCGGCAGCCAGGGTTCGCCGCTGGTCTGCAGCATGTTGAGCGCGTGGGCCAGGTCCTCGTGCAGGGCGACATAGCCGACCCGCTTGCGCGCGATGTCGGCTGCGGTGCGGGCCTCGGCGGCTTCCGCCGCCTTTTCCTCGCCATCGTCGCGGGCCTCGTCGATGTCCAGGAGCGCCTCCTGCAGCTCCGGGAAGGTGAGGCGGCCGACCAGGCGGCCCTCTTCGTCCACCACGATGAAGTCGCTGTAATGGGCGGTGCGCATCGCGTTCTGCACGGTGGCGAGCGACAGGTCGGCGCGCAGCCGTTCGAAGCGGCGGTCCATCACCTCCTCGACATGGCGGCTGCGCAGGAGGCGCCGCTCCCGCCCGCCGACCAGGTCCAGGCCCTGCCGGCGCATCTGGCGGGAGAAGAAGGAGCGGCCGTAGAAGCGGCTGCAGATCAGGGTGGCGACGGCGACGGAGACCATCAGTGCCGCGGCCAGCCGCCAGTCGTCGGTCAGCTCGAAGATGATCAGGGTGGTGGTCAGCGGCGCGCCGAGGACGGCCGCCGTCACCGCGCCCATGCCGATCAGGGCATAGAGCCCGTGGCTGGCGGCATAGTCGGGAAAGATCATGCCGGCGATCAGGCCGAAGGCGCCGCCCGCCATCGCGCCGACGAACAGGGCCGGGCTGAAGATGCCGCCGCCGAAGCGGCAGCCCAGGGTGATGGAGACCGCCGCCGTCTTCAGCACCAGCAGCACGATCAGCATGTCCAGGCCGAAGGCGGCGCGCAGCGCCTCGTCCGTCGCCTCGTAGCCGACCCCCAGGACCTGCGGGAACTGGATGCCGATCGCGCCGATCAGCAGGCCGCCGATGACCGGCCGCGCCCAGACCGGGATCTTCAGCCGGCCGGTCACCTTCTCCACCAGGTCCTCGCCGTAGAACACCGACCACATGAAGACGATGGCGACGGCGGCGCTGACCACGCCGAGCAGCACGAAGGCCGGGAATTCGAAGAAGGTGACGATCTCGTAGCGCGGAATGAAGAAGGCGGGGAAGTCGCCGATATGGATGCGGCACAGGATGGTGCCGGCCACCGCCGCGATCACCACCGGCGCGAAGGCGTGCAGGGCGTAATGGCCCAGGATCACCTCCAGCGCGAAGAAGACGCCGGCCATCGGCGCGTTGAACGAGGCGGCGGTGGCCGAGGCGACGCCGCAGGCGGCCAGCGACAGGGTGAGCGAGCGGTTCAGGCCGGTCACCCGGCTGACCTCGGAGGCGATGGTAGCGCCCAGATGCACCACCGGCCCCTCGCGGCCCGCAGAGGCGCCGGCGCCGAGGGAGACCAGGTTGACCCCGGCATTGACCAGCCCGTCGCGCAGGCGGATGCGGCCGTCGCGCAGGGCGGTCGCGGCGATCACCGCGCCGAAGCTCTGCGGCCGCCGGTTGGGCAGCAGGAAATGCACCATCAGGCCGACCACCAGCCCGCCGGCCGCCGGTGCCAGCAGGATCACCCACCAGTCCAGCTCCATGGCCTTGGAATGGAAGCGCTCGTCGGGGAAGCCGTAGAACAGCTCCTGCACGTACTGGATGCCCAGCCGGATGCCGATCGCGCCATAGCCGGCGCCGATGCCGACGATCAGGGAGCCGGCCCAGAGCGCCAGGGTGGAGTTGCGCAGCGCCCGGCGGGAACGGCCGAGGCCGACCCGCAGGCGCTTGTTCAGCTGGCGGTTGTCCACCGGGGCGGGCCTGGGGGGAGGGATCGGTTGCCGTCCGCCTGACTGTCGTCCCCGGGCCTGACCCGGAGGCCCATTCCGCCAGCATCGCGGCACTTCGCCGTCAGCGGAATGGATCCTCGGGTCGAGCCCGAGGATGACGGGCGAGAGGGGGCGGGGCCTCGCCCCGAGACCGGCATGCGGCGCGCCGGTTCCAGTCGCCCCAATTCCAGTCGCCCCGCTTCCAGCTGCGTCAGTTCCAATTGCACTGGCCGACCGAGCCTTCCGCGCATTTGAATTCGCCGTCGGTCCAGGTGGCGCCGGACAGGTCGGCCTCGAAGAAGTCGGTATCCTCCACCCGCGCGCCGGTGAAGTCGGCGCCCCGCAGGTTCGCCTTGAAGAAGCGGGCGCGCCACAGGTTGGCGTCGCGGAAACTGGCGCCGCGCAGGTCGGCGCGGGTGAAGTCTGACTTGCGCAGGTTCGACCCGTCCAGCACCGCGCCCTGCATGTCGGTGGCGATGAACTGCGCGCCGCGGCCGTCGGTCTCCGCCAGGATGCCGTTCTTCAGGCTGCCGGAATTGAAGCTCGCCTCCCGGATCGTGGCGCCGGTCAGGTTCACCCCGTCCAGGTTCAGGCCGTTCTTCTTGCACTTGTGCCAGTCCACCCCCTTCAGCGGCGCGTCGGGACAGCCGGCCTGCGCCGGCGCCACCGGGCCCACCAGCAGCGCCGCTGCGACGGCCAGCGCCAGGGCGGGGGCCCGCAGGGCCGGGGCGGCGCCGGCACGGAGGCGGGGGAAGCCGGCGCGGGCGGTCATGCTGCGCGCCGGATGCCCATCGGGCGGCCGGCCTCCTCCGGCCGGGCAAGGCCGGCCTGGGCGGCGGCGAGGGCGGCGAAGCGGTCCTGCACGTCCGGCGGCATCGGCGCGGAGCGGCGGGTCGACAGGTCGACATGCATGGTCAGCTGCTCGGCGGTGGCGGAGAGGAAGCCCTCCTCCGCATGATACATGCGCAGGAAGTAGTGGAAGCGCTTCGCGTCATGGTCCAGCAGCTGGAAGGTGATGCGCAGCGGCGCGCCCTCCAGCACCTCGCCCACATAGTTCACATGGTTCTCCAGCACGAAGGTGGTGCCGGCGCCGGTCTGCACATAGCTCTCGCCGATGCCGTAGGATTCCATGATCGCTTCCAGCGCCCGGTCGAAGGCCAGCACGTAGAAGGCCACGTTCATATGGCCGTTATAGTCGATCCATTCGGGCAGCACGCGCATGCCCTCGACCGTCACGAGGCCGGTCCCAGGATCCGTGGTCAGTGTCGGGTTGGTCATGCCGGCGACTATAGCCCTCGCCGCCACCCCGACAACAAGGGCAATCGGCAAAGGGGGGCAATCGGCAAAGGGGGGCAATCGGCAAAGGGGGGCAATCGGCAAAGGGGGCAATCGGCAAAGGGCTGTGCAGGCCGGTCGCCAGCGCCGCCGGCCTGCACTATCTTCTCCGATCAACCGTCGCCCCGCGCCGCAGCGGGCGCCAAGCAAGGAACCTGGGGAGGATCCCTGGCCATGTCAGAAGCTGCCGAACATCTCGACCCTGCCGCTGCCGGCCCCGGAAAGGCGGCCGTCACCACCGTCATCGAGGGGCTGCGCGGGCAGCTGGGCGACAGGCTGTCGCTCAGCCAGGCGGTGCGCGAGCAGCATGGCCGCGGCGAGACCTGGCATGCCACCAAGGCGCCGGACGCCGTGGCCTTTGCCGAAAGCGCCGACGAGGTGCAGGCGATCGTGAAGCTCTGCGCCGCGCACAAGGTGCCGGTGATCGCCTTCGGCACCGGCACCTCGCTGGAGGGGCATGTGGCGGCGGAGCGCGGCGGCATCTGCATCGATGTCAGCCGCATGGACAAGGTGCTGCAGGTCAATCCGGAGGACATGGATGTCCGCGTCGAGCCCGGCGTGCGGCGCAAGCAGCTGAACGAGCATCTGCGCGACACCGGCCTGTTCTTCCCGATCGACCCCGGCGCCGATGCCTCGCTGGGCGGCATGGCGGCGACCCGCGCCTCGGGCACCAATGCGGTGCGCTACGGCACGATGCGGGAGAACGTGCTGTCCCTGGAGGCGGTGCTGGCGGACGGGCGGAAGATCCGCACCGCGCGGCGGGCGCGGAAATCCAGCGCCGGCTACGATCTCACCCGCCTGCTGGTGGGGTCTGAAGGCACATTGGGGATCATCACCGAGATCACCCTGAAGCTCTACGGCATTCCGGAGGCGGTCTCCGCCGCGGTCTGCCCCTTCGCCAGCCTGGAAGGGGCGGTCGCCACCACCATCGAGACCATCCAGTCCGGCATCCCGGTGGCGCGGATCGAGATCCTGGACGATGTGCAGATGCAGGACCTGAACGCCTATTCCGGCCTCAGCCTGCCGGAGCGCGACACCCTGTTCCTGGAATTCCACGGTACCCAGGCCAGCGTGAAGGAGCAGGCGCAGCTGGTGCAGGAGATCGCGGCGGCCAATGGCGGCGAGGATTTCCAGTGGACGACCAAGCCGGAGGCCCGCACCCAGCTCTGGCAGGCGCGCCACGACGCCGCCTATGCGGCGAAGGCGGCGGTGCCGGGCGGGCAGCTCTGGGCCACCGATGTCTGCGTGCCGATCTCCCGCCTGGCGGAATGCATCATGCAGACCAAGCAGGACCTGCAGGAGAGCTTCCTGCGGGCGCCGATCGTCGGCCATGTCGGCGACGGCAATTTCCACGTCGCCTTCGTCCTGCGCCCCGACCATCCGGAGGAGTTCGAGGAGGCGACCCGGATCAACGACCGGCTGATCCAGCGCGCCCTGTCGATGGACGGCACCTGCACCGGCGAGCACGGGGTCGGCAACGGCAAGATCAAGTACCTGAACGCCGAACTGGGCGAGTCGGTCAGCGTAATGCGCCAGATCAAGCTGGCGCTGGATCCCGACAACATCCTCAATCCGGGCAAGATCGTGCCGGTGTGATCACCTGGCCGTCATCCCGGGCCTGACCCGGGATCCATTCCTTCGGTGCGGCGGCCCGGCTCGCGGAATGGGCCCCCGGCTCAAGGCCGGGGGCGACCCAGATAGTGATCGAGGACAGGGAACCCGATGACCGACCTTTTCCCCGGTTTCGAGGAACGGCGCATCGCCGTCGGCGAGGTGGAGCTGTTCGTCCGCCTCGGCGGCGACGGGCCGCCGCTCCTGCTGCTGCACGGCTATCCGCAGACCCATGCCTGCTGGCACCGCATCGCGCCGGCGCTGGCGGCGTCCCATCGTGTGGTGATCCCCGATGTGCGCGGCTATGGCGCCAGCGTGGCCGGCACCCCGGCCGGCGCGGCGATGGACAAGCGCGCCTCCGCCGCCGACCAGCTGGCGCTGATGGCGGCGCTGGGCCATGACCGCTTCGCGCTGGTCGGCCACGACCGGGGCGGGCGCATCGCCTATCGCCTGGCGCTGGACCATCCGGAGGCGGTGGACCGACTGGTCGTGCTGGACATCGTGCCGACCTCGGAAACCTGGGACCGGATGGGCAAGGCGGAAGCCGTCCGCGCCTATCACTGGGGCTTTCTGGCACAGCCCAACCCGCTGCCGGAGCGGCTGTTCGGTGCCGATCCGGACTACTATGTGGACTGGACCATCCGCTCCTGGTGCGCCGATCCAGAGGCGATCGATCCGCGCGCCATGGAGGCCTATCGCATGGCCTTCCGTAGCCCGGAGGCGATCCATTTCGCCTGCGAGGATTACCGCGCCGGCGCCACCACCGACGATGCCCTGGACCGGGCGGATCTGGAGGCGGGCCGGCGCATCGCCTGCCCGGTCCTGTCACTATGGGGCGCCGGGCCGCTGAAGATGGGCGGCAGCGACCTGGCGGCGATCTGGCGGGGTTGGGCGGGGGATGTCAGCGGCTTCGCCCTGCCGTCGGGCCATTTCCTGCAGGAGGAGGTGCCGGACGCGGTGCTTGCCGCCATCCTCCCCTTCCTGCGCGGCGAGGCGCCGGGGCGGCTGTAGCAGCGGCCGGCCGCGGCACCCGGCCGTTCAGCGCGCCGGGACGACCGACAGCCAGGTTTCCGCGGCCGCCCGCTCGCTGGCGTCGAAATAGCGGACCTCCGCATCGAAGAAGGCCTTGGAGATCTTCGTGCCCCATTCCTGGGCGCGGCTGTCGCCGACCACGGCCATGCGGCCGAAATCGTCGCCATGCTTCATGTCGAACTTCAGCTCTTCCCACAGCGCGCCCAGTTCCCAGCCGCGGAAATCCTCCAGCAGCACCAGCACGCGCATCGGCCGGTTGCTGCGCAGTTTCATCGCGTTCTCGATCTCCGGCACCGCGGCCTCGTAATCCTGTTCGGTCAGGGTGCCGGCGGCGCGGATCACCAGAAAGTCCGTCCGGTCGTGCTGGATTTCGATCATGACATGCCTCCGTTCGCGCGGTTGACGTTGCGCGCCCAACGGTCGGGTGCAGCCATGCGTTCCCGGAAAGGTGCGGCAGAACCGCTGCGGTGTTCCCGGTGACCGCTGTCTCGGTTGCGCCGTCCTGCCGGCCGGCGGCGACCCCTTCCGTTCCATCCTGCTGTTGCAACTCACTCTCAATACTGTTATCCAGGCATTGATTGGTTAACCAACCAATATCGAAATTGGAACCTGATGCCGGGGGACGGGATGGGGCGAGGATTGCGAGTGACCGTGGCAGGCGGCCGGGCGGCGGAGCAGGCAGGACCGGGCAGGCGCCGGAACCGGATGGCACGAACAGGCCGGGAGGGACGGCCCTGCCTGGCGATCCTCGCTGTGGCCTGCTGTGGTCTGCCGGCCGGTATGGCAGCCGGTCAGGATGATGCCGGCGGGCCGATCGATGGCACAGCCCGGCCTCTGGTGCTGGCGCCGGTGACGGTGACGGCCCGCCGCTTCGAAGAGCCGCTGGCCCTTGTGCCGTTCAGCCTGAGCCTCGTCGATGGGGCGGCGTTGCAGGAGCGGGGCATCCGCGACACCCGCGACCTGTACCGGTCGATCCCGAACTTCAACTTCACCGATTCCGGCCTGCCGGAAGCCAATCTCCTGAACATCCGCGGGATCGGCGCCTCTTCCGCCTTTGTGGGGCCGTCGGTAACGTACTACGTCGACGGCGTGCCCCTGCCGGCGCGGATGTTCGACCAGCAGTTCCTCGATCTGCGGCGGATCGAGGTGCTGCGCGGCCCGCAGGGCACCCTGTTCGGACAGAACGCGCAGGCCGGCGCGGTCAGCATGGTGACCGAGGATCCGACGGCCCGGCCCGCCTTCGAACTGGGTGGGGAAGTCGGCAGCTATGGCGAACGCAGGCTGTCCGCGACGGCCAGCGGGCCGGTGACCGCCCGCCTGGGCGGGCGGCTGGCGGCGGATCTGGCGCATCGCGACGGCGATATCCGCAACCTGCAGTACAGCGGCCCCAACAGTCTCGCCTCCGATGATCGGGATATCCGCGAACAGACGATCGGCAAGATCGGCGGCAAGCTGCGGCTGCTGGCCGGTGACGCCACCACGGCCACGCTGTCCGGCCGCTTCCAGCGCGACCGCCAGCGACCGACCACCGGCGTGCTGCTGGACGGTCCGGGCTATCCCGCCAATGCCCTTGACCCGCAGCCGCGCAACGACATGGATTCCGGCGGTGCCGTTCTGGATGTGCAGCATGACTTCGCTTTCGCCCGGCTCACCTCCCTGACCGGCTTCCAGGCCTATGATCTGGCGCTGGAGACGGACATCACCGACGGCTATATCGCCGCGGCGAGCAGCGGCCTGCCGGTCTGGGCTTTCGCCAACGCGAACGCAGTGCGCCGCATCGACGAACGGTCGAGCCAGTGGAGCCAGGAATTCCGCCTCGACGGTGGTGGCGCCGGCGGCTTCCGCTGGGTCGGCGGGGTCAGCGCCCTGCATGCCGATTTCGCCTCCACCACCGACATCACCAGCCCGGCCCTGCCGAACGGCAGCTATGCCGCCGAGATCGGCACCACCAATCTCGCCGGTTTCGGCGAGGTGACGGTGCCGCTTCTGACCGGCCTGCGCGCCGTCGGCGGCCTGCGGTTCACCCATGAGCGGCGGGATTTCGACGGCCGGTTCACCGGGCGGGCCGGCGGCGCGCCGGCGGTGCCGTCGTTCAGCGAGGCCGGCGATGTCAGCAGCGGCTTCCTGACCGGTCGTGCCGGGCTCAGCTACGACCTGGCGGCCGGCCTGACCGGCTATGCCACCATCGCCCGCGGTGCCAAGGCCGGCGGCTATCCCTTCTACAATCAGGCCGCCGCCTTCGGAATCGCGCAGCAGGCCTATCGCGGTTCGGCCACCTGGTCCTACGAAGCGGGCCTGCGCGGCACCGTGGCGGGTGGCCGGCTGGATCTCTCGTCGGCCCTGTTCCTGAACGATACGAAGGACGAGCAGCTCTTCACCTTCAACCCGGCAGCCGGGCAGTTCCAGGTGCAGAACGCCGACACCCGGACCTATGGCGGGGAACTGGAATTCGCGCTGCGGCCGGTCGAGAGCCTGACCCTGCGCGGCGATCTCGCGCTGCTGCAGACGGCGATCACCCGCAGCGATGCCAATAGCGGCCTGCAGGATGGCAATGACCTGCCCTATGCGCCGGCCTTCACCGCCAGCCTGGGGGCCGACTACCTGCTGGCGGCCAGGCCACTCGGCCTGCCCGGGGATTTCATCCTGGGCGCCGAATACCAGTATGTCGGCAGCCGCGAGATCGATCCCGCCAACAGCCACCGGCTGTCCGGCTATGGCCTGGTGAACCTGCGCGGCGGCTGGCAGGGCGACGGGGCCGACATCTACGGCTATGTCCGCAACCTGCTGGATGCCGACTATGTACAGTCCGGCTACCGTGCCGGCGTCTCCACGACGGGCAGCCCGGTGATCGGGGTCGTCCCGGGGCAGCCGCTGAGCTTTGGCATCGGCGCCCGGTTGCGCTTCTGAGGCAGGGCGATGGCGTTTTCTCCTGCACCGCTGGGGCGCTGGGCGCTGCTTGGCGGCCTGGCCGGAAACGCGGCCGGGCATGCCTATGTGTTCGCGGTTCTGCCGCCGCTCGGCCGCCAGTTCGGCCTGTCCGACATGCAGACCGGCCTGCTGCTCGGCCTGGGTGCCCTGGCCCTGATCCTGGCCGCACCCGCATGGGGCTTTGCCGCCGAGCGCTGGGGGCGAAGGCCGGTCCTGCTGGTCGGCCTGGCCGCGGCCGCATCGGGCTGCCTTCTGCTGGGCCTGGTGGTAAGGGCCGCGCTCGACGGCGATGCCACCGCCCTGTCCGGTGGCGACAGTCTGTTCGCAGTGTTGCTTGTCGTGCGGTTGCTGCAATCGGTGCTGGGCGGCGGCCTGCTGCCGGCGGCCCAGGCGGTGATGGCGGACACCACCCCGGCCGCCGGCCGGGCCGGCGGCATGGGCCGGCTGGGCGCCGCCTTCGGCCTTGGCGCGATCCTGGGCGCCGGACTGGCCTGGGGCCTGGCGGAGGGCCGGACCGGCCTGGGCTTCATGCTCGCGGCCGCGCTGATCCTGGTGTCGCTGCTGGCGGTGGCACGCTGGTTGCCGGAGCCGGGGCAGCCGGTGCGGCGGCAGGCGATCTCGGCCATCGCCCGCGGCAGACTGAGTCTGACCCGCATCGGGCCATTCCTGGCGGTCACCCTGATGGGGGTCGCCGTCTATGCCCTGCTGCAACAGGTCACCGGCCTGCGCCTGCAGGACGCGTTCGGCCTGGCGCCGGCGGCGGCCGCAGCGGCCGCAGGCGGGGTGCTGACCCTGTCCGCCGCAGCAATGGTGGTGGCGCAGGCGCTTCTGGTCGGCTGGCTGGGCTGGTCGCCGCGGCGTCTGATGGTGGCGGGCGCCCTGGCCGGGCTGCTGGCCATGATGGCCCTGCCGGTCGTGGAAAGCCGGACCGCGCTGGCCATCGCCATGGCGGCCGCCGGCCTGGGCCTTGGCCTGCTGCTGCCGGGCAACCTCGCATCGCTCAGCCTGCGCGCCGGCATGCAGGCCCAGGCGCGGGCCGCCGGTATCAACGCGATCGGACAGGGGCTCGGGATGGTGGCGGGACCGGTCCTGGGCGCCGCGTTGTATCAGGTCGCGCCGGCGGCGCCTTATCTGGCCGCGGCGGTCCTGCTGGCCGCCGCCGGGCTGGTGGCCCTGCTGGCCGGCGCAACGGAAAGGGAGACGGCCGATGGCCGATGAACCACGCCCCAGGCCCGCCTTCGGCGGCGGCGCTGCCGGCTACGACGTCCGGATCCGCAGCCTGGTGCCGGGCTATGCGCTGCTGCACGACATGCTGCCGGCCCTGCTGGTGCCGCGGCTGGCCCCGGACGCCCGCATCCTGGTGGCCGGTGCCGGAACGGGAGCGGACCTGCTGCGGCTTGCCGCCTGCGCCCCCGGTTGGCGTTTCACCGCCGCCGATCCCGCGGCGGACATGCTGGCACAGGCGCAGGAGAAGGCGGCCGCCGCCGGCTGCGCCAACCGCATCGACTTTCACGTCGCTGCGGTGGAGCAATTGCCGCAAACGACGCCGCACGACGCGGCCCTGGCAGTGCTGGTGTCGCAGTTCGCCCCGGATGACGGGGCGCGGCAGGCCTTCCTCGCAGCCCTGGCGGCGCGGCTGGGACCGGGCGCGCCCCTGCTGCTCGTGGACCTGGCGGCGGCGGCACCGGCGCTTCGCGACGGCTACCGGCAATGGGCCCTGGACACCGGCGCCGGCGAAGCGGCGGTGAGCGCGATGTTCGGGCGGATCGCCGCCAACTTCCATCCGCTCACTGCCGCGCGCCTGACGGCGCTGCTGGCCGAGGCCGGCTTCGGCCCGCCCCTGCGCTTCTTCCAGGCACTCTGCTACGAGGGCCACCTGGCAGAGCGCCGGGGTTGAGCCGGGGACCGATTCCGGCGCCGGGCCGGTCGGGGTGACAGCCGGGTCGGGGTCTTGGTAGAAATACCAAAACCATTGCAGGGGACTGCGGGATCTTGGGCGACAAGGCAACCGGGGAGGAACGCTCCCTGCGGGAACGGATTCTGGATGCGGCGCTGGAGATCCTCCAGGATTCCGGCATCAAGAAGCTGACCCAGCCGAAGGTCGCCGCGGCGGCCGGCATCCGGCAATCGCACCTGACCTACTATTTCCCGAAGAAGATCGACCTGGTGACCGCTCTGCTGCAGGGGCATCTGGACCATGCCGGGGCGCATGGCCCGGCGCACGACATCATGCCGGCATTGCGGATGATCGCCACCGACAGGCGGCGCATCCGCTTCTTCCTGGGGCTGGTGATCGAGGCGGAGCAGCAGCCCGCGCTGCGGCCCCTGGTCTACCGCCACATGGAGCAGTTCGACGCCCTGGTCGCGGCGCATTTCGGTCGCCCCGCCGGCGATCCCGATGTGCAGGCCTTCCTCGACGCGCTGCGCGGTGCCGGCATGAAGCAGCTGCTGCGTGAGAGCCCGGCGGCGGTGGACGTGGAGGCCCTGGCCGGTCGCTTCGGCCTGCGGCCGGCACCGCCGCAGGGCTGACCACAGCCGCGGTCAGACCGCCGTCATGCCGCCATCGACGACCAGCTCGGTGCCGGTCATCCAGCGCGACAGGTCGCTGCCCAGGAACAGCACCACGTCGGCGATGTCCGGCGGTTCGCCGGTGCGGCCGATCGGATAGAGGGTCTGCATATGTGCCTGTGCGGTGGCCAGGTCGGGAAATATCCCCAGGCCGGTCAGGTCGCCCACCAGCTTGTTCCCCATCTCCGTGTTCACCAGGGCGGGATGCACGGAGTTCACGCGGATGCCGTAGCCCAGCTGGCCGCATTCCACCGCCGCCGCCTTGCTGAGCAGCCGCACCCCGCCCTTGGAGGCGCTGTAGGTGCCCAGCCCCGGCGTGCCGACCAGCCCGGCGACGGAGGACAGGTTGACGATGCTGCCGCCGCGGCCCGCCGGGCCGCCGGGCCGCATCGCGCGGATCGCATGCTTGTGGCCGATCAGCACCCCCAGGACATTGACGTCCAGCAGCTGCCGGGCCGCGGCGACGTCCAGGTCGGCCAGGAAGACGGTCTGCTCGATGCCGGCATTGTTGACCAGCACGTCCAGCCCGCCGAAGCGGTCCAGGCAGCGGGCGACCGCCGCCTCCCAGGCCGGTTCGTCGGCGACGTCGTGATGCAGGTATTCCGCCTGGCCGCCGCCGGCACGGATCTCCGCCGCCACGGCCTCTCCCTGGTCGTCCAGGACATCGCCCAGCAGTACCCCGGCACCGGCTGCGGCGAAGCGCCGGGCAATCTCCGCCCCGATGCCGCGCGCGGCGCCGGTGACGATGGCCGCCCGGCCGGCAAGATCGATCCCGATCATCGCGGCATTCTCCTCACGTCCGGCCGCGCCTGTCGCGCGGGAAGTTCTTCCGGAAGTCCGCCGCACGCTGCCACATCTCTTTGGTGAATTCCTCCGGATCCTCGCGCATGCGGCGGCGGACCATGGCGGAGCGCTCGTCCACGTCGATCTCCGGCGTTCCGGCCTCCACCCCGTCCAGGGCGCGGCCGGCGACCTCCTCCGGCGAGGTCTTGTCCATGGTGACGAAGCCGATCATGCCGGTGTCGATGAAGCCGGCATAGATGCCGAACACCTCCACCCCCTTCTCCGCCAGGTCGCAGCGCAGCCCTTGCGTCAGCGCCATCGCCGCCATCTTCGACGCGGCATAGGTGCCGAAATGCGGCACGGTGGCCAGGCTGGCGACCGACAGCATGTTCACCATCGCCGCGCCGCCCGCCGCTCCTCCGTTGCGTTCCAGCAGC
The DNA here is from genome assembly GCF_042646425.1 of Marinibaculum pumilum. NCBI lineage: Bacteria > Pseudomonadati > Pseudomonadota > Alphaproteobacteria > Rhodospirillales > Rhodospirillaceae > Marinibaculum > Marinibaculum pumilum. The sequence continues at coordinate 182,797 of NZ_JBHRTR010000025.1, read as the reverse complement.
GGCGCGAAGGCCAGCGCCATGCGGCCGATGCCGACCACGTTGACGTCCAGCTCCCATTGCAGCGGCGCGACGCTGCCGGCCTCCAGCAGGCCGGCGCCTTCCAGCACCCCGGCATTGTTGACCAGCAGGGTGACGTCCGGCGCGGCGTCGGCGGCGGCCGCCACCTGCGCCTGGTCGGTGACGTCCAGCGCCAGCGCCACGACCTTGCCGCCATGTGCGGCGACCAGGTCTTCCAGCTCCGCCGTCCTGCGCGCCCCGGCATAGACCTTGGCCGCGCCGCGCGCCAACAGCACCTCGACGAAGCTGCGGCCCAGGCCGCGATTGGCGCCGCTGACCAGCGCCACGGATCCGGCGATCTTCATGCGGTTTCCTCCCCCGATATCGGAATCTCTGCTTTCGCGTTTCTTGGCACGGCTTTCTGGGAACCGGGCCCCCGCAACCCGCAGCCCGCCAGAACCAGGCCGGTGACGTGGCGGGTGATGCGCTCGAACTCCGGTCCGTCCAGCCGCTCGCGGCCCAGCACGGCGGTCACCTGCGGGGCAAAGTCGGCATAATGCTGGGTCAGCGCCCAGATCGAGAAGATCAGGTGGCGGGCATCGACCCGCGCCATCCGGCCCTGCGCCATCCAGCCTTCCATCACTGTGGCCTTGCCCTCGACCCAGTCGCGCAGGTGGCCGGAGAGATAGTCGCCTATGCGCCGGGCGCCGCCCTGCACCTCGCCGGCAAAGACCCGGCTGGCATTGGGGCGGTTGCGCGACCAGTAGACCTTCTCCCGGATATAGGCTTCCAGCGCCGCCGCCGGATCCGCATCGGGGCGGATGCCGTCGGCGCCGGCCAGCCAGAGGTCCAGGATGTCGGCCAGGACCGCGCGGTACAGCGCCTCCTTGGTGCCGAAATAGTAGTGCAGGTTCGCCTTCGGCAGGCCGGCGGCGCGGGCAATGGCGGCGGTGGTGGCACCGTCGAAGCCGCGCTGGGCGAACACCGCTTCGGCCGCCTCCAGGATGCGGCTGCGCATCTGCCGCCCGACCTGGGTATCCGCCCTGGCACCCGCATCCGGCAGTCCGTCTGCTTCGTTCAGTTCTGTCACGCGCCTGCTGTCCTCGCTCGCTTGCCGGGCGCAGCGACGTTAGGCGAGGCCGGGGCGTTCAGGCAATCTTGACCATTTGGTCAGGATTTCGTTACCCTGCTATGCAAAAGCGGAAAACCGCCATCAGCAAAGCCCCGGTGAAGGGGCAACCGGCCGATCCCCCGGATCTGAGCGGGGCGGCCGGTCGAACAGGATCTTCAGGCGCCGGCCGGACTGCCGGGCGGCGCGGTCAGCGGGAGAGGTCGCGGGGATGGCGCAGTCTGCCAGCGAATCCGGGAATCCGTTTGTCGACGGGGCGGAAGGGGGCGGGCCGGACATCGCCGCCCACCGCCTGCCGGCGGACGCCTATGCGGCGAACTTCGCCGACGTGAAGCCGGTGCTGAACCGGCGCGAGGCACTGGTCGAGGCCAGCCGCTGCCATTTCTGCTACGACGCGCCCTGCGTCACGGCCTGCCCCACCGGCATCGACATCCCCCGCTTCATCCGCGGCATCGCCACCGACAATGTCCGCGGCGCGGCGATGACGATCCTGGAGGCGAACATCATGGGCGCGGCCTGCGCCCGCGTCTGCCCCACCGAGGTGCTGTGCGAGGAGGTCTGCGTACGCGAGAAGCAGGAGGGCAAGCCGGTGCGCATCGGCGCCCTGCAGCGCTATGCCACCGACGACCTGCTGGCGCGCGGCGAACAGCCCTTCACCCGCGCCCCGTCGAGCGGAAGGAAGGTTGCGGTGGTCGGCGCCGGCCCGGCCGGCCTGGCCTGCGCCCATGCGCTGGCCCGCCAGGGCCATGACGTCACCGTGTTCGAGGCGCGGGAGAAGGCCGGCGGCCTGAACGAATACGGCATCGCCGCCTACAAGATGCCGGGCGGCATCGCGCAGGCGGAGGTCGACTTCATCCTGGGCGTCGGCGGCATCGAGCTGCGCTGCGGCCAGGCGCTGGGACGCGACATCTCCCTCGCCGCGCTGCGCAAGGATTTCGACGCGGTGTTCCTGGGCACCGGCCAGGCCGGGGTCAACGCCCTGCGGCTGGAGGGCGAGGACATGCCCGGTGTGCTGGACGCGGTCGACTATATCGCCGAGCTGCGCCAGGCGCCGGACCTGTCGGCGCTGGCGGTCGGCCGGCGGGTGGTGGTGATCGGCGGCGGCAATACCGCGGTGGACATCGCCGTGCAGTGCCGGCGACTTGGGGCGGAGGAGGTCACCATGCTCTACCGCCGCGGGCCGGCGCAGATGAGCGCCACCTGGAAGGAGCGCGAGTTCGCCCAGGTGAACGGAGTGAAGATCCGCTTCTTCGCCGCGCCGGTGCGGCTGCTGGCGGAAGGCGGCCGGCTGGCCGGCGTGGAATGCGCGGTGACGGAACTGGGCGCCGATGGCAGTCTGGAACAGACCGCGCGCCGCTTCACGGTGGAGGCCGACATGCTGTTCAAGGCGATCGGCCAGAGTTTCGTCGCCGATCCGGTGACCGACGGCGCCGCCGAGGCGCTGGAGATCGCCGGCGGCCGCATCGCGGTGAACGATGCGCGACGCACCACCCTGCCGGACGTCTGGGCCGGCGGCGACTGCATCGCGGGCGAGGATCTGACGGTTGCGGCCGTCGAGGATGGCAAGGTCGCGGCGGCCTCGATCCACGCCGCCCTGACGGCTGGCTGAGGGAGGCGAAGATGGCCGATCTGCGCACCGAATTCTGCGGCATCACGTCGCCGAACCCGTTCTGGCTGGCCTCCGCGCCGCCGACCGACAAGGCCTACAACGTGGTCCGTGCCTTCAAGGCCGGCTGGGGCGGCGTGGTCTGGAAGACCCTGGGCGAGGATCCGCCGGTGGTGAACGTCTCTTCCCGCTACGGCACCCTGGAGGTGGGCGGCGTGAAGATGGTCGGCATGAACAATATCGAACTGATCACCGACCGGCCGCTGCAGGTGAACCTGCAGGAGATCAAGAAGGTGAAGCGCGACTGGCCCGACCGGGCGGTGGTCGTCTCCCTGATGGTTCCCTGCGAGGAGCCGAACTGGAAGGCGATCCTGGCGGCGGTGGAGGAGACCGGCGCCGACGGGGTGGAACTGAACTTCGGCTGCCCGCACGGCATGTCGGAGCGCGGCATGGGCTCCGCCGTCGGCCAGGTGCCGGAATATGTCGAGATGGTCACCCGCTGGTGCAAGGCGCATACGCGGATGCCGGTGATCGTGAAGCTGACGCCGAATGTCGGCAATATCCGCGGCCCGTCGCGGGCGGCCCATGCCGGCGGCGCCGACGCGGTGTCGCTGATCAACACCATCAACTCGATCATGTCGATCGACCTGGATGCGATGGCGCCGACCCCGATCGTCGACGGGCTGGGCACCCATGGCGGCTATTGCGGCCCGGCGGTGAAGCCGGTGGCCCTGAACATGGTGGCGGAGATCGCCCGCGACGCGGAGACCAGGGGTCTGCCGATTTCCGGCATCGGCGGCATCGCCACCTGGCGCGACGCGGCGGAGTTCATCGCGCTGGGCTGCGGCACCATACAGGTCTGCACCGCGGCGATGCATTACGGCTTCAAGATCGTCGAGGACATGGCCGACGGCCTGTCGAACTGGATGGACGGCAAGGGCTATGCCCGGATCGATGATTTCCGGGGCATGGCGGTGCCCAACGTGGTCGACTGGAACGACCTGAATCTGAACTACAAGACCATCGCCCGCATCGACCAGGACAAGTGCATCGGCTGCGGCCTCTGCCATATCGCCTGCGAGGATACCTCCCACCAGGCGATCGCGGCGGAGCGCGACGGCGCGAAGCGGGTCTATTCGGTGATCGACGCGGAATGCGTAGGCTGTAACCTGTGCCAGATGGCCTGCCCGGTGACCGGCTGCATCGACATGGTGGCGGTGGACACGGGCAAGGGACGCCTGACCTGGCGGGACCATCCGAACAACCCGATGAGGAACGTCAAGGAGGCCGCCGAGTGAACGACAACAGCCCGCAGAAAGGCGCCGCAGGCAATCTCCGCATCGATGGCGACCGGCTCTGGGCCTCGCTGATGGAGATGGCGAAGATCGGCGCCACCGCGAAGGGCGGCAATTGCCGCCTGGCGCTGACCGACCTGGACCGGGAGGGGCGCGACCTCTTCGTCCGCTGGGCGGAGGAGGCGGGCTGCACGGTCACGGTCGACCGGATGGGCAATATCTTCGCCCGCCGGCCGGGCACCGACCCGGACGCCCGGCCGGTCGGTGCCGGATCGCACCTGGACACCCAGCCCACCGGCGGCAAGTTCGACGGGGTCTATGGCGTGCTGGCCGCGCTGGAGGTGGTGCGCACCCTGAACGACCATGACGTGACGACCCGCGCGCCGGTCGAAATCTCGGTCTGGACCAACGAGGAGGGCTCGCGCTTTCCGCCGGCGATGATCGGCTCCGGCGTCTATGCCGGGGTCTTCGACCTGGACCATGGGCTCAGCCGTGCCGACCCGGACGGCAAGACGATCGGCGAGGAGCTGAAGCGGATCGGCTATGCCGGGCCGGAGGAAATGGGCTCCCGGGATTTCGGCGCCTTTTTCGAGGTGCATATCGAGCAGGGGCCGATCCTGGAGGCGGAGGAGAAGACCATCGGCGTGGTCCAGGGCGCGCAGGGCCAGCGCTGGTACGAGATCACCCTGACCGGGCAGGAGGCGCATGCCGGCCCGACGCCGATGGCACGCCGCAGGGACGCGCTGGTCGGCGCGTCGCGCATCGTGGGCGAGGTCAACCGCATCGGCCATGCCAACCAGCCCTATGCCTGCGCCACCGTCGGCATGATGCAGGTGCATCCGAACTCCCGGAACACGATCCCGGGCAGGGTCTTCTTCACCGTCGACTTCCGCCATCCCGACGACGCGATCCTGTCGAAGATGGACGGCGAGCTGCGCGCCTTCGCCGCGAAGGCGGCGGAAGAGGCGGGGCTGGAGATCGAGTTGAAGGAGATCTGGTACTCGCCGCCCGTCGCCTTCGCCGAACCCTGCGTCGCAGCGGTGCAGGAGGCGGCCGCCGCAATGGGCTTCAAGAACATGCCCATCGTCTCCGGCGCCGGGCACGATGCCTGCTACATCTCCCGCGTCGCGCCGACCGGCATGATCTTCGTGCCCTGCGAGGACGGCATCTCCCACAACGAGGTGGAGAACGCCACCCCGCAGGACCTGGCCGCCGGCTGCAACGTGCTGCTGCATGCGATGCTGGCCAGAGCGAACGCCTGAGGGGCCAATGCATAGGCGGTGTCGACAGCGGTTCCGTCGTCCTCGGGCCTGACCCGAGGATCGCGACGGAACGGTGCCGCCACGCAGCGTGGTGGCCCGCAGATCGGTCCTCGGGTCAGGCCCGAGGATGACGGAAGATCCGGAGTAGAGCGGGAACAAGCGCCGGCAACCCGGCGGACACAGGAGGCGGAAGCATGGGTGAGATTCCGGTCATCGACCTGGGCCCCTATTTCTCGGGCGGGGCCGAAGGCAAGGCGAAGGTGGCGGCGGCAGTCGACCGGGCCTGTACCGATATCGGCTTCCTGATCGTCACGGGGCATGGCGTGCCGGCGGACCTGATCCAGGAGATGCGCGCCGTCAGCCGGCGCTTTTTCGACCTGCCGATGGCGGCGAAGATGGCCTACAAGATGCCGGACGACCGCTATCGCGGCTATACCGCCTTCGGCGGCGAGGCGCTGAGCTATTCCCTGGGCGACGAGAGCCCGCCGGACCTGAAGGAAGGCTTTTCCATCGGTCCCTGCGACACGCCGAAGGACGACTACCACCTGGCCGGCGGCAATTTCTTTGCCGAGAACATGTGGCCGGCGGAGATGCCGGAGCTGCGGCCGGTCTGGACCCGCTACTACAATGCGATGGAAGGCCTCGCCACCGGCCTGATGCGGGTCTTCGCCCTGGGCCTGGGCATGGACGAGCATTTCTTCGACGCCAAGGTCGACCACCACATCACCAACTTCACGGCGATGCACTATCCGCCGGTGGAGGGGGAGGTGCTGCCCAACCAGCTGCGCGGCGGCGCCCATACCGACTATGGCAGCCTGACCATAGTGCAGCGCGACGACAGCCCCGGGGGCTTGCAGGTGCTGGACAAGTCCGGTGCCTGGATCGACGCGCCCTACGTGCCCGACAGTTTCGTCATCAACCTCGGCGACCTGATGGCGGAATGGACGAACGACCGCTGGGTTTCCACCCTGCACCGGGTGGTGCCGCCGCCGCCGGAAGCCGCGTCTACCGCAGACCGGCTGTCGCTGCTGTTCTTTCACCAGCCGAACTACGACGCGCGGATCGAAGTGCTGCCGACCTGCACCGGGCCAGACAGTCCACCGAAATACGGCAACACCACCTCGGGCGAGCATGTGCTGGAAAAGATCCGCCG